>JAVBWI010000018.1:0-24906 GCA_036677445.1 Clostridia bacterium | reverse complement strand
GTGACGGCGACGGCCCGCAGGCCTAGTGTCCGAGGCGTCTCCCGCCGAGGACCGGTTGTTCCTGCAAGGAAAGCCTTGCGCCGCAAGGCTTTCCGCCGCCACCGCACATGTCGCTGGCGGCTGAAAACCTCCGGGGGCTGCGGCCCCCGAATCCCCAAGGGGTTTATCGACAGCCTGCGCGAATTACATTGCGCCGTCCCATGTGCTGACCTTCGTTACCTTCGTTTCCTCTTCATGGAACCAGCGGGTTGTAACCACCTTTGTTTCCGTGTAAAAACGCATGCCGTCCTTACCCAGCGCATGCAAATCCCCGAAGAAGGAATTCTTGTGCCCAGCAAAGGGAAATATGCCCGCAGGTACGGGGATGCCAACATTCACGCCTACCATGCCGCCGTGCGTTCTTTTGGCGAACTCACGCGCATAATATCCGTTCTGCGTGAATATCACGGAACCGTTGGCAAACGGGTTGGCATTCATTACCCGCAAACCCTCTTCAAAATCTTCCACACGCTTGATGCACAACACCGGCCCGAATATCTCGCTTTGGCCGACGGTCATCTCCGGCGTGACATGATCGAATATCGTATGCCCTACATAAAAGCCGTTCTCGTAACCGGGGACCACGATATCCCGCCCGTCCAGCACCAGCTGCGCGCCTTCCGATTCGCCTTTAGCGATCCAGTCTGTCACGAACTTTTTATGCGCCGCGGTAACGACAGGCCCGAGATCGGTCTGCTTGTCATATGCAGGTCCGACCTTCTTGCTCTTGATCTGCCTGTGTATCTCCGCCACGAGCCGGTCCGCAATGCTCTGCTGCACGACGACCACCGGTAACGCCATGCATCGCTCGCCCGCGCAGCCGAAGGAAGAATTCAGTATGCCTGCGGCTGTGCGCTCTATGGGCGCATCCTCCAGCACCAGCGCGTGATTCTTGGCTTCGCACAGCGCCTGCACCCGCTTGCCGTGCGCGGCGGCCGTCGCGTAAACATGCTTGCCGATTTCCGTGGAGCCCACGAACGTGACGCCCTTGACATCCGGATGCGTTAAAAACAGCTCTGCTTCATTGCGCGAGCAGGTCACAATATTCACGACGCCGTCAGGCAGACCGGCTTCCTGCAAAAGCTCCACGAGCCGGAAGCTTGTCATCGGCGTCATAGACGCCGCCTTGAGCACGAGCGTGTTGCCTGTCGCAATGCACATGGGCATCATCCAGCCCATGGGAATCATTGCCGGGAAGTTGAAAGGCGCGATCCCCGCAAATACGCCGAGCGGCTCGCGGTAGAGTACGCTGTCAAAGCCCTGCGTCACGTTCATCAGGCTCTCGCCCATCATAATGCTTGGCGCGCCGCAGGCTACCTCCACGGGCTCTTTTACTTTCAGAAGGTCTCCGTGCGCTTCTTCCCAGTTCTTCCCGTTTTCACGGCACAATATATATATCAACTCGTCCATGTGTGCATTCAGCAGGTCGCGAAACCGGTACAACACCTCTACGCGCTTGGAACAGGGTGTATTGGACCATGCCGGGAACGCAGCCTTCGCAGCTTGAATCGCGGCTTCCACCTCTTCGGACGTGCAGCAAGGCGTTTTCGCAATTACCTCGCCCGTACTCGGATCGTATATGTCCATATACCGTTTGGCCGCGCTCTCAACAAATTTGCCGTTTATGAACGGTTTCAGAATATCCATGCTTTCATTCCTCCTTTAGTTAGATAGCCTTTTGCATAACATTGCAAACCGTTTTCTGCTAGTCAAGAATCTGTAAGCGTTCGCGCTTTTTTTCGATATAGGAGTCAAAATCATTAAAGTTATAATTGAGCACCAATTCCAGCGGAAACTCTACCCGCTTGAGAACTTCCTCCGCCATTTCGAAATCCCCGATCATCGTATGGACATGTGCGTCGCTGCCCACGCAGACAAAAACCTCCTGCTCTTTACACAGCGAAAGCAGCCGGACAGTCGTTTCCTGATATCCGTGTAAATAGCGCTTCATGGTTTGGTTGTTCAGCTCAATCATTTTGCCGTTCTGCCTGGCCGCACTTACCACCGCTTCCATATCACAGGCCGTCCTGTCGATATGGCCAAGCACATCCACATAAGGATTTCGCAGGGCATGAATATAGGAAGATGTCCGCTCGTCCGCCGAACCTGCTTTTCCAGGCTCATTGCCGTGAATACTGGCTATGCAGAATTCAAGATACCGCAGATATTTCTCCGGCGGGGTAAGCGTACCATCCGTTGCAAGAATATCGGCTTCCAGGCCGCGGTAGACACGTATACCCTTGTAGAACTTGGGAAGCATGACCTGGCTTTCGGGCAGCCATTCCGGCGGCGCATTCTTCACCAGTGCGCTATGCTCCGTAATACAGATGCCCCTGTGCCCCAGGCTTTTTGCCTGCTCCACACATTCGCCAAACGAGCTCCAGCTATGGCCGGAAGCTATTGTATGTACATGAGTATCCAACTCAATCGCATGCGCCATTTGCCACAAAATGCAATCGCCCCCTACTCCTGCGGCGCTCTAAAGCCGGATACCGGTGCATATATCAGAGCGTATCCAGAATTTTATCAATTTCATCAAACACGATCTGCGGCGTTTTTGCGCGGATCATATAATACGGCCTTCCGGCGGCGAACCGCGCGCAAAACGCCGCCCGTTCCTGACGGCGCATATCGGTATCCACAATGGGCATGGCAAGGCCAACCTTCCCGCATAAAAGCTGGTTTAAACCAAAGAAATTCATCAAAGAATGGTAACTCTGGTAAGATGCTTCAAATTGGTTCATGGGAGTTACCTGCGTATCGAAATGCCCGTCTATCCCCGGCATGATGGCAAGATCGATATGGCACGGCTCGTAGCACATCTGCATCTCCGGCTCTTTGTCAAAAAACTTGGCTACGCCCTGATCCTGATCGGGCAGGTCGCTACGCTCGGTGCCTTTTGCGCGCTTGCGGATATACAGGTTCTTGGACCCGTACAGCGCCAGCCCGTCATCATCGGTAACCGTCGTCTCTGTAGAAAATATCCTTGCGCCGCGGCGGCAGCCTTCCAGCTGGCTCATGGACTTCCCGTGATTGTTTTCGCCGCCCACAAGAAGTATCATTTTGCCCCGGTATACCACGCTGGAGGAATGGAACGGATGCAAGCCGCATTTATCCATTTCGTTCGCCAGCATCGTCACCATGATCTTGTTCAGCTCGCCTTCCTCCCAGAAGCCCGTCAGCCTGAGCTGGCCGTTCATGTAAAAAATGCTCTTGGTGTTTATGCCGCAATCCCACAGGATATCCGCAACCGGCTTTGTAAGCGTTGTGGAAACGTTGACAGAACCGAGCCGGTAGTTTAAGAACGTGTCGTCCTCTACAATCTCGGTACGGTTGGGGCTGTTCAATACGTCTATGCGCACCACCGCTCTGTCGCTGCTGATCTGTGCTGAAAATGTGTTCAATGTATTGCTCCTTTCTACTGCTGCGGCTTTAAAACGACTTTTAAAGTGCCTTCCGGCCTCTTTATAAATTTATCCAACGCCTCGGCATACCGCGAAAGCGGATAGACATCCGTAATAAAGCGCTGCAGTTCCTCCCTGTGCTGATACGCTATGGAGATCGCCTTCTCGAGCGTATTGGGGTTGGCGCGGTTGCCGACGAATTCAATCTCGTCGAGCACCAGACGTTTGACAGGGATAGGCACGTCTTCCTTGGGGAACCCGATTACAGATATGACGCCGCCTCTGGCCGCACAAAAACAAGCGTTTCTAACGCCCTGTGCGGTTCCGGAGCATTCCATCACCCTTTTTGCTCCCAAACCGCCGGTAAGTTTCATAACGCGCTCCACGACATCCTCCGATCTGTAATCGATGGGAACTGCGCCAAGCCTCTCCGCTTCCTTCAGCCGGCTGCCGCTGCCGGCGCATAAAATAAGGCCTGCGCCCATGCTTTTCGCGCAAATAATGGACATGAGCCCCTGCGCGCCTGCGCCGATTACCAAAACGGAATCTCCGGGTTCTATGCGGCTGTGCATGACCACATGCAGCGCGATGCTCAGCGGATCCATGCACGCTGCGATATTAAAATCCATGTCGTCGGGTATTTTGGCTATGGAACGTATGGAAGCGGCCATATATTGCGCATACGCGCCCTGCGTGATATGCCCGTACATTTTGTGCACCGCCTGTTTCCCGTAATTCAGGCAGATCGTAAACCTGCCCTCCATACAGTTTTTGCAGTGACCGCAGCCGACGTTCGCGATGCCGCAAACCCGGTCCCCTGCTTTCCAGCCGAAATTTTCGCTCTTTTCCCCCAACTCCGTAATCACACCGGACCATTCATGGCCGGGTATCAAGGGGAAGGATTGCGGCCAAAAACCCTTATGGTCTCCATTGATAATATGGGGGTCCGTTCCGCAAATGGACACGGATTCTATGCGACAGAGCACCTCGAAAAGGCCTGCCTTTGGCTTGGGTATTTGCACATATTCCAGATCGTTGGGGGCGTTAAGCCGGATAGCGTACATTTGTTCCAACACGTTTTCCTCCCGCTTACTGAAAAGTTATTTCCAATGCACCATGGGCAGGCCCGCCACAGGCGACCTGAACCATGGGATGTTCGTTGCGCGCAAAGAACCGATGTATACGTTTTTCAGATCCGGCCCGCCGAAGGTAACGCTGGCCATCCACGGCGCGATACCCCGGCCGGTTTGGAACAGTATTTCATTGGTGACACAGCGGTTATAGAAGGCGTCGTCCAGACGCTGCACTTTCCCGTGATCGCCCTCGTCCAAAAGAATATGCATTTCGCCGTCGGGCGTAATAACGAACAGCTTATCGGAATACACCATAGTCCCCCACAGATTGCCATAGCTGTCAAACGCAATGCCATCCGGGTATGCGCCCTGGCCCATGTGCGTCGGCCCATAGGTTTCCCTGCCGGAAAGGTTGCCTTCTGTGTCGCAGCGGAAGCGTATCACCCTTCCCCCTGTGGTTTCCACCACATATAGATACTCTTCTTTCGCGTCAAAGCGCACCTCGTTTGTAAAGTGCAGCCCATCCGCCACGATATGGATGCCCCTTTTATCATAGCGCGCAATGTAGCCGTCCGCCAGGTCCGGCACCAGCGCGTCAATCCAGTTCTTTTTCATGGTCGTGATCGTGATCCAAAGCCTGTCTTTGGTATCCCGCAGCACAAAATTCACCTTGCCGATCTCTTTACCGTCTATCGTATCAAAAAGCACTGTGGTTTCCCCTGTTCGCTTCATCAGCTCCAGGCAATCCGTTCCGAAATTGGATATGTAGATGTCGCCGTTTTGGGCAAACGCCAGCCCGTTAGGCAACGTCCCTTCAAAAAACCGGCTTACATCCGATGATGAAACATCTATGCCGTTTGTACGCTTTTGCGTAATGATGCTCTGCGACCCATCCGGACGGATATGCACTACGCCGCCGCGCGCGTCCGCAGCCCAAAGG
Source organism: Clostridia bacterium (assembly GCA_036677445.1). Classification (GTDB taxonomy): domain Bacteria; phylum Bacillota; class Clostridia; order Christensenellales; family CAG-138; genus JAVBWI01. The sequence continues at coordinate 19,450 of JAVBWI010000018.1, read as the reverse complement.
CTGCCATCGGGTTCAGCCAATATACACTCCGGCCGCTGCAGCTTCTCACCGATAAAACTTACCGAAGACGGGTCGATCTCAAAGCCGTATAGGGGATTGTTCTTTTTCATTCCTTGCCTCCATCAAATTCAATTTCCGGATGAAACTCATACTCCTCCAAACTGGAGGCAGGCGCAAAGAAACAAATCACTTTCATTTCCTCGCTGCCGGAGTTTCGCACCATATGGATAGCGTTTCGTTCGAACAATACCGCACTGCCCTCGCGTACAGGCTTTATCACGCCGTCGACATATACCTTGCCCTCGCCCCGGATAATATAGATCAACTCTTCCCCTTGCGGATGGCAGTGGGCCGGCTGCACGGTCTTTCCCGGCAGCACGCGCATGACGCAGCACGAGCAGCAATCCGCTTCCAAACCGTCCTTGGAGTCCACAATCCAGCGCAGAAACCTGCCCGGGACCGCTTTTTCGTATACTTCGCTCTCATGTATCGCTTTCATAGAGTCCCTCCGCTTGGCACGAGCATTGCAGGATATGGGCCGAGAAATAATTATATCGATAATCGATTATGTTGTTTAAAATAATCATACCACACCTATATCTACTGTCAAGCAGATTCAAAAAATGACATGCAATTTACCGTTCGTTTATAATATCGGGTATATTTTCTTCAATATGTTCTCGCATCAATTTTTCGGCCAGCGCGGAATCATGCGCTTTGATGGCATCAACTATCTTTTTATGGCGTTTTGCGATATGCATGGAGTCCGTTACATAAAAGCTGCCCTTCAAATGCGACCAGCTGGCAAAGCGAAGGTTCTGTGAGAGCTTGATGATGTACTGATGGCCGGAAATACGCATGATCTCATCATGAAATTCGTCATTGATGCGCATACGCTGCACGTCGTCGTTATCCTCCGCGGTGGCAATCATACGCTGCAGTATGCTTTCCAGACGATCGATCTCCTCCGGCGTAGCCTTTTTCGCGGCAATCCCGGCCGCCATGGATTCCAACGCCGCGCGTACGGTAAACACTTCCCAAATATCGCGGTTGCTGATTTCGCGAATGGTAGTGCCCTTATACGGTTCTACGGTAACAAAGCCCATTTCCGCAAGGCTTTTAATTGCCTCACGTACGGGGGACTGACTAACGCCGAATGTATGCGCAAGCGTACTTTCCACAAGCCTGTCCCCGGGCTTATATTTTCCGCTGAGTATGTTTTCAATGAGAATCCCTTTTACGTGCTCGCTTAAAACTGTTTTTTTGATTCGCTCCGAGCCGGTCATCATGTCATCGTCACTCAACACAGCATACCTCATACCACGACATTCAATATTGTGAAGTTATTTTATCATAGTTTATTTTTATCCACAAGAATATGGCCGAGCCAATTCCCCAAAATTATCAATTATCTATTATCTTTCATGCATCGTGAGCCTGGCTGCATCCCGAACGGCGCAAGCAGAGATCAGCCTCCGCCTGCGCCGTTCTCTGCTGTCACGCCTGCAAGTTCTTGGGTTTGGATACCCAAATGTTGAACTGGATCGTCAGCCAGCCGGCCACAAAGCCGATGAGTACATAGACCAATTCCGTAAGCCCTACCATGACATAGCTCATCAAACTGAAATCCGCGAATGCGCCGGCGGCGGAAAGCGAAAAATACATACCTGTGCCGACAAATACCGCAGCAACGTTGTTAAACGGCTTTACCTTTTCACACAGCATCATGGGAATTACCATGATCGTTACAGCCAGGGGTACCGCCCACCACGGCGCAAAACCGAACGCGATGGAAAGAACAAACATCAGGACCGCCGCCACAATACCTGCGATAATGGATGTAAACGCTTTGAGCGCGCCTTTGGGGCTGGCGCCGAAAAGGAAATACCCCGCCCAGGATATGAAAGAAACATAAGTCAGCGGCTTTCCTATGGGAATGGGCCAGCCATTCATCTGCCAGGTTACCAGCGTTACGATGCCTGCAAGGACTGCCGTAAGAACGGCATAAACGATCAGCTTCTTATTTGTCATACTACCCTCCATTATTCTTATTTGTTGAAAGCGCATTACGGCTAACCGCTACCCTCCTTTCCTGCAGAGTCAATAACCGTACCCGACAGGTACGATAGAACATCATTTTTCATATCGAAAGGATGCTTTTCGAATCGCTTTACTCTTCGGGAAGGTCCCAGTTGAAAAATTGCAAATACGGCTTGCTGGCCCGCTTGCGGAAAGCGTCCATATCCACATTGCTCCAATCCAGTATGCCGTGCCCCGTCTTTGCGCCAAGTTCATTGGCCTCGCAATGGCACTTGACAAGTTCCTGCGGCTTAACGTCGTTGCACAGGCTGTGCAGCAGAGATTCCTGTATGCTGTAGATCATGTCCAGGCCGGCATAATCGAAATGCTCGAATATGCCGATGGATGTATAGCGGGGTACAAAGCTTGTGCGTAAAGAGATATCGATATCCTCCGGCGTAGCGATTCCCTGCTCCACCATATATACCGCTTCCCGGTATAGCGCATGCTGCAGGCGGTTCGCAACAAAGCCCGGAGCGCTTTTTTGCAACACGACCGGCGCCCTGCCAACGGATTTCAATATAGCAAGAGTCAGTGCAAGCGCCTCTTTGCCGGTATAGCTGCTGGGGACCACTTCAACGCAGGGAACCATATGCGGAGGATTCCACGGATGCGCCACCATGAATCTATCCTTATACAGAGTAAAGCCCTCTGCCAGGCGCTCCACCGGCATTGCCGACGTGCTTGAAGCGATGGCCTTCACATTTGGGCAATGCTGCTCGATCTGGCGGTAGACCTCGAACTTCACCTCTGCGCGTTCAACTACGCATTCATAGATAAATGTCGCATCGGCGAGCGCAGCGTAATCAAGCGCGATGGTCAGGCGCCTTTCGCACGCTTCCGCTTGCCTCTTTGTCACAAGGCCCTCGTTTATCAGATCAACAAAGCATGTTCTGTATTTTGAAATACAGGCTTCCTTCTCCTGCTCGCTCACGGCATACATGGAAACGTAATACCCGTTGCCTGTGAACAGGGCAGCCAGGCTTGCCCCGATCATGCCGGTGCCGACGATTCCGATCCGTACCGCATCCTTTTGCTGCATAACTTTCGTCTCCTTATGCTTTCTTCGTAAGATAATCGTACAGTACCCGGACATTGCAGGTCTGGATATACTCCATTTCCTCCGGCTGGCCGATATCCACCGGGCAGCGCTGCGCAAAACTGATGCGTTTTACGCACTCCTCCTTGCTCCAGCCCTGGCGGATGCCGTCCGATACCGCCGAAAGCCAATCATACAGGAATTGTTTTTGTTCATAGATACACGCTTTACCCACTACCGGACCATGCCCGGGCACGATATAATCCACGTCCAAAGAGTCTATGAAGTTGAGGGACTTGAACAGGCTGTCGGGTTCCACGGTATGCAGCCAGATCTGGCAGCCCGCAAATACGGTATCACCTACGAACACCACGCGCTCTTCCGGAATAAATACACAGATGTTCGCGTCGGAATGCCCCGGCGTATAGTACAATTCGAACGTATGCCGCCCAAGCCGGATGGTCATACGGTCGTTGAACGTGATGGACGGCGGATTCAAGATATATTCGTCTTCCCTGGGCATCAGGCGCAGCGCGCCGGGGTCCTGCCTCTTAATCACATCCACGCTGTAATCATAGGTTGTTTTGTTGAAGGAAGGCGGTATCTTCCAGAATGTATTTTTCAGTTTCTCGTGGCCTATTACAGGGCACTCATTCACAAACCAATGGTTGCCGAAAATATGATCGATATGTGATTCGGTATTGATAAGATACCGTATTGGCCCTCTCTTCTTTGCAAATTCGATCATCTCCAGCAGTTTTGTGATCCATTGGGCGGTATCGATGAATACCGCTCCTTCATCGGTAAGGACAATGCCCGGGTTACACCCGCGAATTTTCGTTTCCGCATATACGTTTTTCGTCAACTGTTCCATAACCAACCCGCCTCCTACATTTTTATGGTCGTGATTGGCCGTGATTGCAGCAGGTACAGCCTGCCGTCCTCTATCGCCCATTCCAGATCCTGCGGCGCCTTGTAGAAGCTCTCGACTTTCACCGCCATATCCACCAGCGCCTTGCGCTCGCTTTGTGTAAGCACCGGTGCCAAACGCAAATGCTCCGGCACCTCCGCTTCCTTCACGCCCCCCTTTTCGCACAGGCGCACAACCATAACCTCTTTCTCGGATACGCACTCCATTGTAACCGCATATGTATCCTTCATAATGACATAGTTATCGGGAGTAACGATACCTTGTACTACCCCTTCGCCCAAACCCCATGCAGCCTCGATCATAACATTGCTCCGGTCATTGGTGATGGGATTGGCGGAGAAGAGCACGCCAGCCTTTTCAGAATTCACCATGCGCTGTACGACCACCGCTATGGATATGGAATCTTCATCAAAGTGCTTGCAGCGGCGATAGAATATAGCCCTGTCATTATATAAAGAGGCCCAGCACTCCTTGACGTATTGGATGACCTCGTCTTCTCCTATCACATACAGGAAAGTTTCCTGCTGGCCGGCAAAGCTTGCGTCGGCCAGATCCTCCGCCGTGCCGCTTGAACGCACCGCCACCGGCACACGATCACCGAGCAGGCAATAATGCTCCAGCAGCAGCCCGCGCAAATCCGCGGGCATAGGCGCGGAAACGATCATGTCGCGAATTTCCTGCGAAATATTGCTTAAGCCGTCGGAATCGTCGCAATCAATCAGCGCCAGTTTCTCATTAATCCTTGATTTGAGGCTGTTTCCGGCAAGGAAAATGTCGAACATATCCGAGCATACTATGAAGCCCTCCGGCACAGGATACCCATTTCTGTGCATACGGCAAAGGCTCGCGCCTTTACCGCCGGCCTTTATCGCCAGCTCGTGCTCCGGGATTTCGTTAAACCAGGCAACTAAACGCAATGTAATTCCCCTCCTGTGGTTGATCTGGGACTGCCGCCCGGGGAGCGCGTCATCCCCGGACGGCATCGTCTTCTTTATCTCTCCGTCAGTCTAAAACTTCCACAACGCCGGTGTTGCCGTCCACGCGCAGGCGCATGCCGGTCTTTATGACCTGCGTGGCGCGCGTAGTGCCTACGACGCAAGGGATGCCGAATTCACGGGACACGACCGCAGGGTGTGAAAGCGCGCCGCCGGTATCCGTCACAAGGCCCGCGATCTTGGAGAAGCTGACGATCCACCCCGGATTGGTCATTTTGCAGACCATGATCTCGCCTTTTTGCAGCTTGTCAAAATCCTTGGGTGTGCTGACAAAGCGGCAAACGCCCTCCACAACGCCCGCAGAGCCGGGGATGCCTTTTATCACCGTAGTGCTCAGCGGTTTGTTCTCCTTCTTCTCCTGCATCTCCCTTTCAAATATCTCGGGATACCCCCACAACGCATGCTTATACGGTTCCTCATACAGCTGCCAGTGGGTGGCCGTGCCATACCAGTAACGTGGGTTCCGCTTGGCGGCCGCCGCCATATCCGCGCGGCGCCTGGCAATCTTCTCGGCAACGGGGTAATCGGATACGCCCAGGCAGCGAATCTCCTCATACTCCAGCATGAAGATGTCTTCCGGATCGGCAAGCTTCCCGGCCTTGACAAATGCCTTTGCGACAGAAAGGAACATCAGGCGCATATGCGCGTAGATCGCCTGATCGATATAGAAGTGATGGTCAGGCGTGAGCGGCATCATCTTGAGGCACAACTCGAGAGATTTATTGAACTTCTCCAGCATCGCCGGGTCTTTGATTTTGGCAAGCGCCCTGTCGATCGCGTCCTTCTGCGTCTGCATGCAGCTGTTGTAGTGGTCAAAGAAATTGTAATCCGTCTCCACATAGCCCTTTATGGCCTCATAGATCGGCGTGGGATCCTCTATCCAGGTTTTATAGATATACTCATGCGAATAGATGGCCTTGTAGCCATATTCCTGCTGGTAGGCCTTCACCATCTCCTGCAGCTTCGCGCCGCCCTCCACGGAACCTACATCTGCCAGAATCTTTTCGATGCTCTTGCCAAAAAGATCTTTTAACGCGGGCACGGTATAGATATATTCTTTCATGCTCCAGAGCGCTTTGAGGGAATCCCAGTTCCTGTCGTCGCGCGAAATCGTGATTTTGGAAAGATCGTCATCCACTGCGCCCACAGCCTCGGCATAGACGTTCGCGAAATCCGTAGAGGCCTGCACCTGCGCCAGATTGATAATCCAGTGGATGCGGAATGCGCGCTCCTGCAGATCCAGGCAATCCTCCATATGGATCAGTATCTCGGGAATGCTCTTGTTCTCAAAATCGAAATTGAGCATGTAATTGCCCGCGTCCTGCAGTTCCTTAATATAAGAATTCTTCCATCTGTCGAGGAACTGGTCCGCGTAAATGGGCATTACGGCAGAATAATAGCTGAAGAGACCTCCCACCTTGTCCGGGTCCGTCTTGGGCGGCACGACCGCGCTGTACACATAGCCGCCAATCTTCTTGGCCAGCCATGCGGAGCCAATCGGCGCGCCGAACCGGCGGTACATGTACTCGCAGGTCGGACCCCACCAGCCGCCTACGTCAAAGTATAGCGGTGAGATGGGATTGGGGCAATGCAGGTCGTCATAAAACCACATCAGGCCCTTTTCTTCTTCGTCTTTCCATTCTACGGGAAGCTCTGCGTCGCCGAAATAAGTTGCGTAGATTTTCTCTTCTTTCATAATCTGCCTCCTGTATATTCATTTTTTCATGATGCCTCATGAAAGCAAGTTCGTACTGTTTCAGATGGATATGTCCCTGATTGTATGCCGACACTAACTCGATTCTATAACGTGCATTAACGATTATCCGAGAGTAAATACGAAATACGGGAATCCTGCAGGGGAACCGGAGGATATGATCGCTGGTATGAAACGAAGAGTACCGGGACTTTGACTTTGACCCTCAGGCAGACAGGCCTGGAAATGGTTTTTCTACTGGTTGCCGTTCATACGCCGCGCCGCAAGCAAAACAGCCTCGAGTATCCGGTTGTAACCGGTGCAGCGGCAGATGTTGCCTTCCATGTCCTTGCGTATCTGCTCTTTGGTGGGATTCGGGTTTTGATCCAATATCGCCTTTGCCGTAAGCAGCATGCCTGGCGTACAAAAGCCGCATTGCACGGCGCCCACATCCAAAAAAGCCTGCTGCAGCGGATGCAGTTCTTCCTGCGCAAGCCCCTCCACCGTAAGCACGTCCGCGCCGTCCAGTTCTGCCGCAAGCACAAGGCAGGAATTGAGCGGCCTGCCGTTGACAAGAACGGTACACGCGCCGCATTCTCCTTCATTGCAGCCGATCTTTGTACCCGTCATGCACAAATCGTTGCGGAGAAATTCCGCCAGTGTTGTGTTGACGTTCACCGTTCTGAGATAATGCTGGCCGTTTATGCGGATATCAATTTTTTTTGAAATCATAGAGAGGCCCCCTTTGCGCGCCGCACCGCCGTTGATACTGTACGGGCGGTCAGTTCTTCCGTGAGCGCCAGACGAAATTCCGCGGAGGAACGCCAGCTGCTTCTGGGCCGCGCCTCACTCCGTGCGCATTTGCCCGCCTCAGCCATCAGTGTCTCATCCGGTACACGCCCAATCAGCAGCGCCTCCGTCTCGTACGCACGGATAGGCGTGGGGGCGGCGGTCGTCAGCGCAATACGTGCATTCGCGATATGTTCCCCTGCAAGCTCGACATAACAGGATACGCCGTATAACGCCAGATCCATTGCGTTGCGTCTCGTAAACTTTGTGTAGCAACTCCCGGAATTTGCCGCTGGCGCGGGAACCAATATGCGTTTTAGCAGTTCGTTTTGCTTGAGAACGGTGCGCTTTGCACCGGTAAAGAATTCCGCGAGCGGTAGGGTGCGTTCCCCTTCCGGCCCAAATGTGACGCAGCGCGCGTCAAACACCAGCAGCGGCCCGATGCTGTCCGCCGAAGGGACCGCGTTGCAAATGTTCCCGCCCAGCGTGCCGCGATAGCGGATCTGCATGGAACCGACCTGCGAGCAGCCTTCGTACAGCGCGGTATAACTGTTGCGAACGATATCCCAAACCTCAATCTCCCTATGGGTGGTCAGCGCTCCGAGATCCAGCCCCTGTTCCGTACAAAACGCGCCCTGCAGTTCGGATAATCCTTTGATATCCACCAGCATTTTAGGAAAGAGTGCGCCGCCATGCATGGAGACCAGTACATCCGTGCCGCCCGCCAGTATCTGCCCGCCCTGCTGCTTGAGCGTGCAGGCTTCGTCCAGCGTTTGCGGCACCATCCATTCAAATTCGGGCAGCATGGCTATTCCGCCTCCTTTGCCAGCAGAATATGTTCGGGTTTTATCGGGATGGAATGGAATGTCTTCCCACAGGCGGCGCCTATGGCGCTCGCAATGGCCGGCGCAGTGGGGGCGACGCCCGGCTCGCCAATACCTTTTACCCCATACGGGCCTTCGGGGTGTGCTTGTTCCACCAGCACGACCTCGGTTTCAAAATCCGCGTCCATAAATGTCGGCACCTTATAATCCACCAGGTTCCCGTTCTTCAGGATTCCGTCCTCATAGATCATTTCTTCCGTCAGCGCATGCCCCGCGCCCATTACCAAAGCGCCTTCAATCTGCTGGAGGCAGCCCAAGGGATTGATCGCTTTACCCACATCATGGGCAGCTCCGATTTTGATGATCTTCGTGCGGCCGGTCTTGGGGTCTACCTCCACCTCCGCCGCCTGCGCACCCATCATCCACATGACAGTGGGCCGCTTGGAAGCGTGGGTATCCGGATCCGGGGGATCAAATATATCGGAAGTACCGTAGGACCCGGTCGCCACGACCGGCGGCTGCTCCTTAAGTATGCCGCTGCTTTTCACGGCGTTGATATTGATGCTGCGCGTAAGGTCCGTTTTATGCCGTATGAAGCCATCCGCAAACTCGACCTCCTCCACGGATACGCCCCATTTTTTCGCCGCCAGAATGCAGAGCTGGCGCTTAATGTCTTCCGCTGCGGCCAGCACCGCGTTGCCGCCGTGGAAGGTGGAGCGGCTGGAGGTAGTGGTTTTGTCATAAGGGGTAAAGGCAGTGTCCACCGGCGCCATATGGATTTTCTCAACATCCATGGAAAGCGCCGCAGCCGCGATCTGAGGCAATACCGTCATGACGCCCTGCCCCATTTCCCGGCTTGCCGAAAGCAGCGTCAGCGTTCCGTCATCGTTCATGCGCAGCATACAGGAAGTGGTGGAAGGCGTGCCGGAAAGCTTGATGAAGCACGCTATTCCCTTGCCTCTGAGCTTTCCATCCTCCGTTTTCCAATGCAGCGGCATGTTTTGCCAATCGATAGCTTCCGCCGCCTTTTCCAGGCATTCCGCCACGCCGACGCTTACCATGCTTTCTCCGGTCACGGAAACATCTCCGTCCCGCAGCACATTCTTTAAACGCAGTTCCAACGGGCCCATGCCGAGCCGCGCTGATAGCTGATCCATTTGCATCTCGTGCGCGCAGGCCACTTCCGTGATGCCGAACCCGCGGTATGCGGTCCCCAATGATTTGTTCGTCACAATACAATACCCGTCCACATGGGTATTGGGTATTTTATACGGCCCGTTCGCCGCATAGCCGGCATTATAGTTCACACGCGGGCCAAAGGTGGCATAGGCGCCGGTGTCCCAGTAAATCTTGATCTGCTGCGCCGTAAGCGCCCCATCTTTCTTTGCGCCCGTTTTGATTTTGAACAGCACCGGCGCGCGCACCAATGTCGCGGCAAATTCCTCATGACGGCTGTAGAGGACCTTAACCGGCCGCTTGGTAACAAGCGCCAGTAAAATTGCGACAGGCTCCACCTTCGTCTCTGCCTTGCAGCCGAACCCACCGCCTATTTCCGTACAAATAACACGTACGCGGTCCAGGCTATAGCCGAATGCGTTGGCCAGCACAGTCCGTATGGCAAAGGGAGATTGTGCGGGGGTATATACCTGTATTTTCTCTTTGTCCGCCACAGCCGTTGCGCAATGTGTCTCCATAACGGCGTGCTGCAGCATGCTGCAATAGAACTCGTTCTCTACAATGACATCCGCTTGCGCAAAACCCTGCTCGATATCGCCGGAGGAAAGCACAAATCTATCCACAATATTGGTACCCGGCATCGGATGGGTCGCCCCGTATATTGTATACTCCTTCCAATCGTGGAGCAGCGTATCCCCTTGGAGCGCTTTCTCTATCGTATCCACAACCGGCAGAGGCTCGTATTGCACGGCAATCAGCCGCGCCGCCTCATGGGCTGTATGGGGATCGTCCGCAGCCACCGCAGCCACCGGTTCGCCCCAATACCGTACCCTGTCTATGGCCAGAATGGGTTGATCCGCAATGAACTGACCGTACAGCTTCGCATACTCCGTCCCGGTGATAACGGCACGAACGCCGGGCATCGCAGCAGCCTTTGTAACATCCACCGAAAGTATGCGGGCATGCGGATATTGGCTCCGGCACAATGCCCCATACAGTTGCCCGGGAAGGCTAACATCATCGCCATATATCGTTCTTCCCGTTACTTTATCCCTGCCGTCGGCACGCGGCAATGAGACGCCTATGGGGTCATTCTGCTGCATTGTCTGCCTCCCATCCATGCTTACCGTGCTTTGCCGTACCAGCCGTCCCCCGGTTTGTATGCATGTGATACTTGTACTATATCCTATTATACTTTACGTGCGATACAGGTAAGCGCTTTTTGAAAAATAAAAGGCGCCGTCAGCTCAAAATGCTCCATCAGATATTCTACCGTCCCCACCTCGCCAAACGTGTCGCGCACGCCTACGCGTTCCATGGGAACAGGCATATTCTCCACCAGCACCTCCGCTACTGCGGAGCCAAGCCCGTTGAGATAATTATGATTTTCCGCCGTTACGACCGCACCCGTTTTTTTTGCGGATTCGATAATACATTCGGCGTCTACGGGCTTTATGGTGAACATATCCACAACCCGGGCGCTCATTCCCCGTTCCTGCAGCATTTCCGCCGCAATGACCGCCTGATGCACCAGCATGCCGCTTGCGATGATGGTCACATCCGTACCCTCGCGAATGATATTGGCTTTCCCTATTGTAAATTCAGAACCGGTTTCATATATGCCCATCGCCTTCCTGCGCGGCATTCGCAGATAGCATACGCCGTACAGCCCGGCAAGCTGCGCAACAAGCGCCCGCATCGCGGTACCGTCGGCCGGTTCCACGATGGTGATACCCGGCACCAAGCGCAGTATGCCCACATCCTCAAACGGCATGTGCGTTCCGCCGTTGAGTCCGGTGCTTACGCCGGCGTCCCCGCCCACGAGCTTTACATTCTGCCCAGCGTAAGCGCAGGATAAAAATATCTGATCGTATATTCTTCTGGTCACGAAAACGGAGAAAGTATGCAGAAACGGTATGAAGCCGGTAGCGGAGAGACCAGCGGCAGTGCCGCAGGCGTTTGCCTCCTGAATCCCCATGTTGAAGGAACGCTCGGGAAACCGTTTGACGAAAGGATTGGTGCCCATGGATGCGCTCATATCGCAGTTAAGTATGAGTATCTTCTCATTTTTCTCCGCAACATCTATCAATGCGTTGCAATATACCTCGCGCAGTTCCTGCGTTTCCTGCATATGCCGTTCTTTTATAACTACTGCCATTGATACTCACCTCCGGGGAATGTGCCTGCCGCATAGCGGCGCTCGATCTCCGCAATTGCATCCGCCGCCATTTCCGCATCGATATTCATATAATGATTGAACTCCTGACGCTCCGCAAAATTGCAGCCCAACCCCTTATACGTATCCAGCACAACGACAGAGGGTCCTTTCGCCTGCTCTTTCGCCCATAGTATTCCTTTATATATTTCTTCGGCGTCATAGCCCTTTACCCGTTTCGCATTCCATCCGAACGCATGGAATTTTTCAACAATATCGATGGGATCACATATTGCGTTTACTCTTCCGTCGAGTTGCTTCTTATTATAATCTACAAAGAGTATCAGATGCGATAGCGTATGATGTGCTGCCGCTTCGGCGGCCTCCCACACCTGCCCCTCCTGTATCTCGCCATCTCCCACGATGCAGTATGTATAACTGCCCTTCCCCAGCAGACGGTTGCCCAGCGCTATGCCCACAGCCGCGGACACCCCCTGCCCAAGGGAGCCTGTTGTCATATCGATGCCGGGCGTTTTCTTTTTGTCGCAATGACTGGGCAGGCGCGTACCCGGCTGATTGATGGTTGTAAGCCAATCCATAGGGAAGTATCCTTTGAGCGCCAGCGCGGCATATACGCCGGGACCCGCATGCCCTTTGGATACCACCAGATAGTCCCTGCCATCCCAATTCGGATCTTCCGGCCTGATGTTCATAATGCCGCCATAGAGTACCCCCAGCACATCCGCAATGGAAATCGCACCGCCGATATGCCCAAAGCCCGCATGCGCCAACGCTTTGATTGTCTCTATGCGTATATCCGCGCCCATGCGCCGCATGCCTTCTATGTTAAGCTTTTCTTCCATGCCAATAGCTCCTTTAGATATTCAAACGACCTGTATGAAACTACGCTGTAACCGGCTTTAAATAATGTATATGCTGTCAAGACCAACATTTGATATATAATCGATAATATATTAGCTGATGCCATTATATACATTGTTATGATTTGTGTCAAGCGTTTTTATGTCGAAATAAGCGAAAGAAAGAAGCAAAAGAAGCGGGTTCGCCGAAGCTGCCGTACGCGAAGCCACAGTACACAACGCAGTGGATCAACGCCGGATGTTTTTTTGCAGGACAATCTTTTGACGCAAGAAATAAAAACAGCCGGGTAGGCAGACCCTGAAATAGACGCTTGATGGTGGCCGGTAATATTTGCGTGCCGCTCTCGCTACGCCATATTTCCTTGCGCAGCGGGTCAGGAATTGTCTGTACGCATGTCTTGTTGTGTTACAGCCGCCATGAGAGATGAAGTGCTCCTTTCGGCCTGTTAAGCCTGGCAGCTCAACAATAACCTTTTGGCCTTCATCTCTCACCTCTTTTTGGGTTCCCCCTACCCCATCATGTATTGCAGTCCTACAATAATCCTAATAAGTCCAAGGGCCCGTGTGATCGCTTTGGATGATATATCAAAGTTGTAATAGCTCTAACAAATGCTTCGACGCCTGAATCCAATGAACCCTAACCATGTAAATACCGCCGCAATACCTGTCAGCACAATCAGCGGCACAATTGAAAGCTCATGGATTGGAATACTATAATGGGCATATGCAAAGGGCGTCCATTGCATTGCGGGCCACCCGACGATCCCGACCTCCCAAAGCATCTCAATAAAGATCCACGCGCCCAATATAATCCAATTGAGAACGGAGGCGATACGGGGCAACCAACCGTACAGCAGGGCGGCAATGCCGATAATTGTCCAGACGGAAGGGATTTTTGAAAGGCTCATGCCTAACACGCGGGGGAAGTGACTAAATTCTCCCGCCGCAATGCTCCAGCCCAGGCCGGAAGCCAAACCGAGGGCAAGAAGTATCAGCGCGCTGCCCGCGAAGGCAACCGCCAAATGGCTTCCCATCCATTTGACCCGGCTCACGGGTCTTGACAATACCATCTCGGCATAATGCTCCTTTTCTTCCTTCCGCAGACGTTGTTCCATTGTGATGGCAAAGACAGATAAACCAGCCATCAGTCCCATCATGTAGATTAAAATGGCAATGAAAGCTTCCTGATTGCCTAACTTTACTATAATAGATGCCCAAGAAGTATTCATATTGGTGAACGTGGAGCTGATAGCTTCGGATACATTGGGCGTACCCACACCCATAATCCCTCCAAGGTAAGCCATGCCGATTGCCCATACCAGAATACTGCCTTTATTCTGCCGCCAGGCCAAGGCTATGGGAGAGTTGAAACGGGGGGATGCGTCAGCCGAACCTTCTTTCTGTGCGATAAGCCCGGCGCCCATATCACGGCGGACAAGCAGCATATAGGAAAGCATCATCGGCAGGGCGGAGATCACGATAAAAACCAACAATTTCCACGCATGATTTTCCCCAAAGGGAACGGTGAGACGGAACCACGCTTCGGGGGCAAGCCAGGCCCAGAAGGTAGCGCCACCGCCCATATTGTTCACAGCCATGGCAATCATGGTTAACATATATACGCCAAATACGCACCCTCTTGCGCTGCCGCTATGCTCAAAAACCTGCGCGCATAATCCGCCTACCCCGGCAAACATACATCCGGAGGCGGCAAGCGTCAGCCCGGCCAGCAGGGAGCCGCTCCCTGCGAGACCGTTGCCTATCAAGACCGCAGCAGTCAATAAGCCAGCCAGCAGGCTTCCCCCACAGGAAAGAATCAGAGCTGCCGTAAGATTCGCGTATCTTCCCACCGGTCTTCCAAGTATCAATTCAATTCTTCCGGATGCTTCCTCCGTACGGGTATGCCGAATCATAATAAGCGCCGCTCCGAACATAACCGCTATGGAAGCTTGCAGCACGCCCCGCCACAGTATGGCGCCTTCTATGCTTAACGGTACAATAGGCCCGAGGATAGCCGAGGTAACGGGACTTTGGGACAGCTCGGCAATAAACACCCGCCAATCCGGCATCGCTTTCACGAAGGACATCTGCGACATAATAAGAAATATGGGAAGCAATATCCATATAGGAGACACTATCCGGTCTCTTCGCAGATAAAGCTTAAGCAGCTTGCCTGTACCGGCAAAATGATTTCCCTTCATATCAGTCCGTCTCCTTTCCCTCAAACTTATCTCCGTAGTGACGTATGAACAGTTCTTCAAGCGTGGGCGGTTCCGCTATAAGGGACTTAATACCCATTGGCGCAAGCGCATTCATAACCACGTCCATGGCATTGGCGTCCACCGAAAATCGCCACTTTTCGTCCTTTCTCGATACATCGTGAACCCCTTGGATCTGATTCAGGTTTATGGGCTTGGCAAACTCCACGGTGACGGTTGTACGTGTTAGATGCCGCAGTTCTTCAAGGGTGCCGGTTTCAACAATTTTCCCCTGCCGAATTATACCGACCCGATCGCAAAGCGCTTCTACTTCCGCAAGAATATGGCTGGATAGAAAGACGGTTTTCCCCTGTTTCTTTATTTCGGAGATACACTCCTGAAAAACCTGCTCCATTAACGGGTCAAGGCCGCTGGAAGGCTCATCTAAAATCAACAGCTCCGCATCGGAAGCAAAGGCCGAGACCAGCGCCACCTTCTGACGGTTTCCTTTGGAATAGCTGCGGCATTTTTTCTTTGGGTCAAGCTGAAACCTGTCCAGCAGTTCCTTGCGGCGGGAGACATTGATTTTGCCGTGCAAGCGGCCCAAGAAGTCTATCACCTCGCCGCCGGTTAAGTTGGGCCACAAGGTCACATCTCCCGGCACATAGACAAGCCGCTGATGAAGAGCGACGGCATCCTGCCATGGGTCGCCGCCCAGCAGTTTTGCCTCTCCGCCACTTTTACGCAGCATCCCCAAGAGAATTCGGATGGTTGTAGATTTTCCCGCTCCATTGGGGCCGATAAAGCCATACACCTCGCCTTGTTTTACGGTTAAATCAACTCCGCGTAAAGCCTCCTGCCTGCCGTAGGACTTCGTAAGTTTTCTTGTTTCAATTACATGCATCATAATACCCTCCAATCATTTATAATAGGTTTTTCTGAGCTCGTTCAGATAACCGTCAAACTCAGTACGGATTTTTTCAAAATCAAATTCCGAGACATCGGAGCTCTTAAATTGCTCCAGTATTTGATCCGCGTATCCGCCTACCGCCCAGAAAATCAATTGTTTTGCTTTTTCCGTATCCAGCTCGCTTCGGAAGCATGATGTATCTATGTCTCCATAAAACCGTTCAAAAATGCTGGCTTCCACCATTTTACGCCTTTTTACCAGGTCATCCTTCACCACTTCGGAATCGGTAAAGACCGCCACCCTTATAAAATCAAAAATCCAAGGATATTTTTGTATTAGCTGAATTTTCAAAAGACAAGTCTGCCGCAAACGCTCAACAATATCCTTTTCATTTAGGTCGATCCGGTCGAAATACTCTCTTCCTAAAATGTCCAGGCAATAATCGTAAAGGAAAAGAAAAAAATCCTTTTTGCTGTTGACATAATGAAACATCAATGGCTTTGAAATGCCGGACTCCTTGGCGATCACATTGGTTGACGCATCATCAAAGCCTTTTTTTGCAAATTCCTTGAGTGCAGCATTCAAAATAGCACTTTGCCTCTGAGATTCTAAACTCAGAAATTTCGAAAACATGGTACACCTTCTTCACACTTTATAATTTCCGTAACGAATTCATTTATCTGTTAGGTCAACACCATGATTATATGCCTATTTACCTAATAGGTCAATATGAGTTTTCTGTTTTTTCAATAGAGATTGCTCCGTTCATCGATTGCTAGAATAATATGGGGACTGTTGGAAAGCCCAGCCTTGATTATGGAAGGGATCGCCTCAAAGTGTTATTTTGAGGCGATCCCTTTGGCCTTCATCTATGAAATTTGCGTTTTGGGAACCCGTCTTCAAAAATGCCAAATGCCCTTCAGGCCGCCAATCGGCATCAAAACAATACTCCCGGCACAGGTTCGAGAGTATAGCGCTGATGTCTCGGGATGATTTTTGACCCTTACGTTCATTTGCCTATTATAGGATTTCTACATATCCTTCCGTTCCATTTACACGAATTCGTTGCCCGTCTTTTATCAGTTTGGTAGCATTCTCCACCCCGATAACTGCCGGCAAGCCATATTCGCGCGCGATCACCGCCCCATGGGTCATCAGCCCGCCAACTTCGGCGACCAGACCTTTTATGGATACAAACAATGGCGTCCAGCTGGGGTCGGTAAAGGCGGTGACTAGGATGTCTCCCTCTTCCAGATCGGCATCTTCCATGTTTAAGACGACACGCGCCCGTCCCTCTATAACTCCCGAGGAAACAGGCAGACCCGCAATGGCTCCAGCCGGGAGATTTTCCCGTTTGTACGCACCTGCAACGATTTCACCGTCGGACGTAATAACACGCGGGGGAGTCAGTTTTTCATAGTATTTGTACTCGTCTTTTCGAATGCTTACGATCTTATAATCCAGTTTATTTGTGCGCACGGCTTCGCGAAGTTCTTCAAAAGTGAGATAGTATATATCTTCCTTTTCATGAATAACGCCTGTTTGTACGAGCTGTTCGGCTTCTTTGAGCAAAGCCTGCTTATAAACGAAGTAACGGTTGATCATGCCATATTTGGGATATTCACGATACCCGATGAAATTGCGGACCAGGTCGATCATTCGTTTTGTTTCTTCGGCTTTTTGCTCACCATCCGGCAATTGCTTCAATCGACCCAATAGCTCCTGTTCTTTTTTCAGAGCTTCCTGTAACCCCTGCTCAAACTTCCGATTGGCGGCGCCAGGCGCAAAGTTTTTGATGTTGCCGAGAATCACGGGAACAAGTGTAATTGGTTTTTCGCTCCAGCGAGTTTTCGTAATATCGATTTCTCCGGCACACCGCATTCCATATTTGTTAAGAAAAACATGGATAGCGTCCCGGGTTTCCTGCCCGCCGTCCAGCTTGACCAATCCATCCAAAAAGTCATCACCTTTTACATGCTGTAAATACGCAATAACTTCCGGATAAGGACGAATCACATCTGCGACATCCAGCAGCGCCAGACCCATTTCCGAAGTGATATTGTTTAACACAGATTGAGAAAGCGTATCCGCTGCGTTTTTTTCACCCAGCCACTCCATCATTTTTTGATTGAGCCATGATGAAGCGTCCATAGCAGCCATAAATACAGCCGAACTTTGCGGGTCAAACAAAATCTTCTTTAATATCTGGATGTCTTCCAGTATAAAATCAAACAAATCCACTCCTGATTTCGTCCGGATATTATGCTTTAGCTCTTCTATCAATGTTTGGCTGGCTTTGATCAAACCGGAAACGATTTCCGGATCGTTTTCGATTTGCGTATGAAAACCCGCAGACGACACGGGTTTATTGCTGTTACCGGGACCCGGTTCTGGTAAGGATTTTATGAAATCTCCCCGCTCTATTATGGTCATGAGCGCGTCTTTCATGAGCGGGTCGTGCTGCCCCATGGCGCCTAATAAATTTTCTCTGCTGTCAGGTGAAGCCAGCATAGGCGTGACATCAACAAACAGCCTTCCACCAGCCTTACGCATGGGTGCAGGAGTCGTTAACAGGAAAAAAGACAATCCCAATGGTTTTATGGGGTCAGTCATCATTTGTTGATGACCGACAGATACATAGACGTGATTTTCTTGATCACCCGCTTCAGGGATGGGGTATAACGTTGTGATTGGCCGGCTCTGTACAATGTAAAATGTATCGTCAGCCAAACACCATTCGATGTCCTGAGGGCAGCCGAAATGTGCTTCGATCTTTCTGCCCATATGCGCAAGCTCTACAATCTGCTCATCCGTCAGCGCTTGCCTGTTCTGCCGCTCAGGCGCAATCCCCCGTGCTTGCGTCCCGCCGTCTTTTAAGGCATAAACAGCGCGCTTCTTGGCGAATATCTTCTTATAAATCACCTTGCCGTTACGTACTTTATAGATATCGGCATTCACCAGGCCGGAGACCAAGGCCTCGCCAAGCCCGAAACCGGCGTCAATGGATAACACCTTCCTATTAAATGTGATAGGATCGGCGGTAAACAGAATTCCGGCCGCCTGCGGGAAGACCATCTTCTGAACAACCACAGACAGGTGGACTTTGCGGTGGTCGAAGCCGTTTTGAATGCGGTAAGTGACCGCCCGCTCGGTAAACAGCGACGCCCAGCACTTGCTGATGTGCTTTAGGATTGCCTCGTTTCCGATAATGTTCAAATACGTATCCTGCTGGCCTGCAAAAGAGGCCGTAGGCAAATCCTCCGCAGTTGCGCTGGACCGTATTGCATAGGCCTCTTCTTTACCAAGCCTGGCGAGGAAGCGGGTGATCTCTTCCCGAATATCTTCCGGGATGGCGGCCCCTTCGAGACGTAAGCGAATCTCGCCGCTGAGTTCACTGATTCTATCCCGGTCTTTCACCATAAGATGCGATAACCGATCAAGCAATCCGTTCATCGGCGGCGTTTCCCGAATGATTCTTTGAAAGGCTTCCGTAGAAATACAAAAGCCATCCGGTACGCAGATTCCTTCTATCTTGAAAAGTTCTCCCAGGTTCGCGCCTTTGCCCCCGACAACCATGCGTTTTGTTTTATCAACATCCTGAAAACCGAGCACATAGGAACGCATATGTTTTCCTCCTTTGGCGATCCCGCTTCGAAAATTTAACGGGGTACTGTCAAGAATTATGCGCAAAAAGGAACGAGGCCGTGCGTCTGCCACTTCAGCTGGCGGCAAAATCGGGTTCTACCTGATACTCCAGGTGCTTCATGTTTAAATACTTCT
>JAVBWI010000017.1:0-354087 GCA_036677445.1 Clostridia bacterium | reverse complement strand
ATCGGCAAAGCGCCCTTGGCGCTTTGCCGATACGCTATGCCCTGTATTTGCAGGGTAAGGCATATTTCTTCTTTATTTATACACCGAAATAGCGTGATGCACAACCCGACGCGGGCGCTATTGAAAAATATGTTGTATAGAGGTATATTGAAGTATCACATGTGTACAAAAATCCATAAATACATGAAAAAGGAGCACAATATGCCAGCAAACAGCAGCACCAGGCGGCTCACGCTGTTCGAGGCCGCAAGCATCGTGGCGGGTTACGGCATCGGCGGCGGCGTTATGACGGTTCCCTATCTCGCCGAGAAAAACGGACTTGTGCCGGCTTTGCTCATTATGGCGGCGGCGCTGTGCATAAGCCTGCTGCTGCATTTGATGATCGCGGAGATGTTCTCCGGCGACGGCGAACCCAAGCAGGTGGTGGAGTTTTTCCACAAGCACCTGTTCCGCGGGAAATCCGGCGCCGTGCTGACCTGGGTGTTTTTTGTGCTGATGGGGCTGGTGTTCCTTGCAAACCTCGCGGCCTATATCGCGGGCGCGGGCGAGATACTCCAATCGCTCACCGGTCTGCCGCTGTGGGCGGGGGAGGCGCTGTTTTACCTGTTCGCTGCGGGCGTGGTGTTCTTCGGGCTCAAGGTGCTGGGGGTGTGCGAAAAATACGCCATACTCGGTATTGTGGCGATACTGGCTGTGCTTGCCGCGGCCTCGGCGCTTACGCCTTCGCGGATGCTGCCTGCCGCAGGGGGTGGCGCGAACGCGGCGCTTGCGTTTTTCGGCATGATGATGTTCTGCTTCGGCGCGTTCTTTTCCGTGCCGCAGGCGGTGGAGGGGCTTTCGCACAATAAGAAGCTGGTGCCCCGCGCGGTGGTGCTGGGCATGGGGATGAACTTCGTATTCATACTGGTCATCGCTTTGTGCGCGCTGCTGGTTTCCAAAGAAGTTACCGAGGTCGCCATCATCGGCTGGTCAGCTGCGATCGGCGGCTGGGCGACGATATTGGGCTCGCTCTTCGTGCTGCTTGCGATGGTGACCACCTACTGGTCCATCTCCTTCGCGTTTTCCACCATCGTACGCGAGCGCCTTCGCTGGGGCGACCGGCCCGCGTGGCTGATGGCAACGCTGCCTTCCTTCCTGATCGCCATCATCGGCTTTTCTGATTTTTTAGGCTTTATGCGGCTGGCGGGCGGCGGCATCGCGGTGCTGGTGGCGGTGCTGATGGTGCCCGCGTTCCGCAGCGCCCGCAAAGCGCGGCAGCTGGCGGGCGACACCGCTTCCTGGAACATCGGCTTATGGGGTGGCACCGCATTTCAGATCGCTGTGGCGGCGGGATACATTTTGATGGCGGTGGGTTCCGTGATCCCCATAGAGTAGGAGGAGCGCATGAAAGCTTTCGATTTGATCGTATACAACGCCCGCATCTACACTATGGAACGTGAGGGCGAGATTTACGCAGCCATGGGCATCCGCCGCGGCAAAATAGCGGCGCTGTTTGAAAACAACCCGCAGAATCCCGAGTCTATGGCAAAACAGACGCTGGACGCGGGCGGCCGCGCCATATTGCCGGGGCTGACGGACAGCCACATGCACTTTCTGCCCACGGCGGCGCTTTCCGAGATGGCGCTTTGCGTATCCGAACCCAAAAACGGCAGGCTGGAGCCGTGCGACTTGGAGGGCGTAAAACAAAAGCTCATTGCCTTTGCGAAAGACCTGCCCAAAAAGTCGCTGGTAATCGGCTTCCAATACGTCATCGCCTCCATACGGGAAGACCGCCTGCCCACCCGGCAGGAGCTGGACGCCTGGCTGCCCGGCCGCGCCGTGGCGCTCATCAGCATGGACGGCCACAGCAGCGCCTATTCCACGCACGCGCTTATGCGCATGGGGCTGATGGAGGAGGATCATTCCGGCCTGCTCACCGGCGAGGCGCACGACCACAACATCGGCAAAATCAATTCCCTTGTGGGCGGCTCGCTGACCCTCCCCCGCCTGGCGCGCGGCATACAGAATACCGTCAACGCCGCGCTAAGCTACGGTATCACCTGCTTACATGCGCTGGACGGCTTTGAGGATTTGAAGAGCGACTCCGGTTTGTGGTTTTTAAGCCGCATTGGCGGCACGCTGCCCCTCCACCTGCGGCTGTATGCGCAGTATACGGATGCGGACCGCGTGCGCCCATACGCCAAATTTCTTTCCCGCCCGCGTTTGGGCGGGTGCGGCGCATGGGAAATGGACGGCTCCATAGGCTCCGGCACGGCGGCGTTCCCGGAATCCTATGCGAACGACGAAGAAAATTTCGGCAAATGCTATTACACGCAGCAACAGATAGAGCGCTTTGCAGGCAACGCCGATGAGGCGGGCTACCAGGTCGCAGCGCACGCCATCGGCACCGCCGCTATCGAGCGGCTGCTATCCGCTTACGAAAACATCGGCGCAACCAAAAGGCTTCGCCACCGTATCGAGCATTTTGAGTTCCCCTCCGCGGACCAGGTAAAACGCGCGGTAAGGGATATGGGCCTTGTCATCACCGCGCAGCCGGGCTACGCGTGGATGGATGAAGCGTACCAAAAAGCCTACCGTAAATATCTGCGTCCTGAGCAGTTCGACCGCCAGATCCCCCTTCGCACCATCGCCGACATGGGCGGCATACTCTGCGGCTCCTCCGACAGCCCGGTACAGGATATGAACCCTTTCCTGCAAATACACGGCATGGTCAACTTCCCCCTCGGGCACGAGCGGCTTTCCGTCTACCAGGCGCTGCGCGCCTACACCTATAACGGCGCGTACGCGACGTTTGACGAAGATACGCGCGGTACGCTCACAACGGGCAAGCGGGCGGATTTTGTTGTGATGGAGCAGGACCCCTTTGCGATACCGCCCGAAAACCTGCTGGAGCTGCAAGCAAAATACACCTACTTCGGCGGAAAAGAGGCGCGCCGCCGCAATATAGGAGTAGTCCCCTTCCTGCTTCGCGGCTTCCTGGGCAGGCATAGAAAGATTTAAATATAGCTCCTGCGCACCCTCCGGTACGTTCCGGAGGGTATTTTTGTCTGCTTTCGCCAATCATTACTAAGCCTATTATATTAGTATGAAATGAGACCGAAATGGGACCGTCGTGAGGACGTTTTGCCAGTTTGAGTTCCCTAACCGTTCATTATAATAAGCCATCAGAAAAAACGAGCGATGAGCGCAATACACAAACCGTATTGCAGAAAGGAGGAAGCAATATGAAGACGAAAAAAAACCTTCAAAAACGCAGAGTGCTGACCGCAATTTTTGTAGCGGCCGCGATGATATTTTCCAGCAGCGTCGCTATGGCGGATACCGTACTTTTGACGACGGATGAAAATCTGGTTGGCGTATACAGCGGGAACGACAGCGGCGTGGATGGGTTCCTTGGGAAATTCGACGATAACGGAAACTGGGATGGCGATTCGGTGGACGGCGTTGAAAATGTGGAGATTCAAAACGGAGGGCAAAACGCGGTGTTTGATGTGACTACGAGCATACTTCTTGCACAGTTTTCTGTAAAAGCCAGCAACCGCTATGCTCTGTATAACATCCCCGGCGGAACGCTCTATGCGGGCACAACGTATGCGGTTACCTCGCAGCATCTTGTGAACGACGGCGGGCAACAGCCGGATATCAGCCACGTCAGCTTCTTCGGAAGCGGCGACCCGGTGCAAACGCCGGAACCTTCGGCAACGCCGGAACCATCGGCAACGCCCAATCCTTCGGCAACGCCGGGACCCTCGGCAACGCCCAATCCTTCGGCAACGCCGGAACCCGAGGATGACGACGACGATGACGGCAACATTCCCCTGGGCCCCGGCAATACCATCCCGCTTGGCCCGGGCGGCGACGTTGATGCAGTTGCCATCCCGCTTGCAGTACCCCGGACGGGTGACGGCAGGAGCATTACAGGACTTTTTCTGATACTGGGCAGTATCCTGTTCGTGGGCGGCGCGATGACGCTGCGGCGCAGAGTAAAGCGGAATTAGCAGGAGTAACGTGCAATCGCATTGATTAGGAAAGGAATGTTTTCCCATGAAGCAGTTGTAGAAGGCCCGCGCAAAACAGAGTGGGCCTTCAGACCGTCGGCAAAGTCTATGAACTTTGCCGATGGGTTTTCTGTGGGTTAAAATGCCGCTCATTGCGGCATTTTTTCCGCCAATTTGACGCACATGTCGTCAAATTGGATTAAAAGTGGGAGGGGGTCCGAATTCCCCACACCTCCAGGGAGGGTTTGCCTATACTCTGAAGGCCCGTGCAAAACAGAGCGGGCCTTCGCGCTTGTCTATCACATTGCATGGGCAGAGTGGATTTTGAGAGCGTCTTGTGTGCATCCGAACGAATCGGCGGCTGAAATAAGTAAAATAGTATGGGATTAGTCCCGATTATCACGTGCATGCATCAAAATGAAACCGAAACGGGACCGACATGAGACCGCCTTGTGTGCTATTGTAAGATCATTCCTTGTTATAATAATGCAACGAAAGAATGGTCATCCTAAAGAAATCACGAGAGAAAGGAAAAATTGGAAGAAAGATCATATTAATAACTGCTAAAAAAAGAGAGATAATTCAAATGAAAGGAGGAGAATAGTATGCGAAAATGGGTGTCCTTAAAAAGATGCAAAACAATCACCGCGCTACTCGTGGCAGCCGTAATGCTCCTGACTGCCGGCGTTGCGTTTGCGGAGGAAGTGCCTGAAACGGTGGATATGTCCGGAACAAAAACCTGGGAGGGTGATAAGCCGGATGATAGGCCGGAAAGTATTGTCATTGTCGTTAAAGACGGGGATGGCAACGAAGTGGAAGGCGTTACGCCGGAATGGACCAAAAACGACGATGACAATAAATGGACGTTTATTGTCAGCGGCCTGCAAAAATACGACGACGACGGTAATCTCATAAACTATACCCTGGAGGAAGAAGAGGTCGAAGGGTATGATTCCAGCGTAACCCAAGGGGGCTACACCGCGGAGGTCGAAGGCAGCGTTGCCATAGTTAATCCGCAGAATACCGATGAGTTCGAGCTGGCCGATTTGGATCCCAACCCCAACCCCAATTTTATTGTTGTAAAGAAGGGGAGCGAGTTCGTGGTATGGACTCAGACGGAGTTGGGTGAAGGCTACCGCGAAGGGTTTATTGTATCCTTCAATGGTGCCACCGACAACGCTTCGTTTGGACAGCTTAGTCTAAACAGCGTGCTCGCGTGGCTATTTGGCAACGCTGAATATGCACTTAACTCAAATCACCCCGACCGTAAAGTTATAATAGATGTTGATGAAGGCACATTGGAGTTTACGCATCCTAGCGTTCGCTCGCAATTTGCATACGGCACCTATGTAATGGAGCTTTCCGGTTATGAAATTGTAAATACGTTAAAAGTCGTACCCGGCGACGACGATCCCGGCGACGACGATCCCGGCGACGACGATCCCGGCGACGATAATCCCGGCGACGACAACCCCGGCGACGACAACCCCGTCCGTCCTCGGAATCCCCGCAGGCCGAGCATCCCTCTTGGCGCGGGCACCGAAGAAGAGTTTGACGCCATCCCGCTGGGCCTTCCCCAGACCGGCGACGCCAATTCCCTGTACGGTTTGTTCGTAATTTTTAGCGGTATTCTTCTCGCCGCGGGTGCAGCGACGGTATCCCGCAAAGTGAAACAGAAATAAGTCCGGTTGAGAGAAAAGGCCCGCGCCGAGCATGGCGCGGGTCTTTTTTTTGTATATTAGATCCCGGCGGCGCAGCCCTGCCGCGGCACGCAGACTGCGGCGTCCTTTTCACAAAGCTCCGGAAAAAGCCCCATGCGCGCGCCGTGGAACAGCACCTGCTGCACGATGCCCGCATCCTCGCCAAAAAGGCGGTATCCCTGCACCTTTATTTTCGCATTCGTGCCCTCTGCGCCGTAGAGCACGCGCATCACGCGCCTGACCCATACATCCACAGGGAACGCGCGGGAATACCCGCAGGAAAACAGCAGGATGCAATCCGCTACCTTTTCGCCCACGCCCATCAGCGCGGTAAGCTCCTTAACCGCACGGTCATAGCCCATCGACGGGAGCGCGGCAAGGTCAAAGCCTTCTTCCACCCGCTTGGCGGTCGCATACAGGTAAGGCGCGCGGTACCCCAGCCCGTGTTTCCGCAGGCTATCCTCACCCGCCCGTAAAATCGCCTGCGCATCGGGAAAAGCGTATACGGTGTGGGAGCCTATGCTGCGCGCCGGCCCCAGCCCTTCGCACAACCCGGACATGATACCGCAAATACGCTTGATGTTGTTGTTGGCGGAAATGATGAAGGCGCACAGCGTCTCCCACACCGGCTGGCGCAATATGCGCATGCCGCCATAGTATGCAAACGCCTTTGCGACATACGCGTCGCAAGAAAACCGTGCGGCGACCGCCAAATAATCGCGGCCGAGGTCGAAATAGCGCGCCCAAAATGCCGCATCCGCCGGGCCTTCCCAAAAGAGTGTACGGCTATCCGTCCGCAGCAGCGCGGCATTGCCGTCCACGCAGCCCAAATAGCCCTCCGGTACGCGCTTCCACATGAATGTCTGGCCCGAGAACAGCGTGGTTTCAATATCGATATTATCCGGCAAGCGCATAGGCGCACCCCTTTCCTCGGCTGCCTGCCCGCCGCGGCAGGCGTATGCATCCAGTATACCACACCGGCGGCGCCGCCGCCCCAAGGGGAATGGTGGCAATCCGACGCCGTCCTGACAGATTACGCGTTTGCCGCCGCCTATGCCTTTTCGCCGCGCCGCTGCGCAACCCAATACCGGTTGGAAACGCGCATACCCACTATACCGGCGGGCATAAACCATAAATAACATGCCGCCGGAAACAACCGTCTCCGGCGGCATTACCGTTTATGGCGCTCCCGCGTTGGGCGGATGGTCCTTTGCCGCTTAACGCCGCTCGCCGGGGTCTAGGGTATTCCCGGCCTTTTTATTGCCCGACTTGGCCTTGCCCTGTATTTCAGGCACCGGTTCCACATCGTTTTTCGGAAAGTTTTGCTTTGTGTTGCTTTCTGTACCGTGCGGCTCGCTCGGATCCGGACGGCGCATGCCTGCCTTTGCCATTGCTCCGTTTCTCCTTATACGTCGTTGTGTTCGGCGGATTGCTTTTTATCGTTTTTGCCCTGATTCTGATTTTCACGCGTAAGCGGCGTCTGGCCCTTCGCCTTTTGTGCCCGCGCGCGCTTGTTATCTATCTGGCTGTCCTTCGGCAAGGGAGTCTCCCCCTCCTTCCGTTCAATATTTGATGCTAGTATCCGCAGCGGTCAGGCGTTTTATAGGAGAACGCATACAAAAAAGCGGCGAAGCGCATTGCTTCGCCGCCGCACGTTTCGTATAAGAGCTACTAATTGCTCATGGGCAGTATGTTGAGCTTTTTGCCCAGATCGCAGTCGAGCACATAGCATTCGCCCAGCGTATAACCGCCGGTGCCGTCGATATACCCCTGCCATTCGTCCGGCGTCAGATACATGACGACGTAGTTGTACCACTCCTCATCCATCGGCAAGGGAAGCACCGTCGTTTCAATGAGGAAATACTCGCCCGTACCCGGCAAGCATTCCACCGCCACCTGCGCATGCCCCGGCGGGAATATCAGCATGCAGTGCATGCCGGCCGACTGCAGCGCGGACGCCATCAAAAGCGAGGTCTCTATGCAAATGCCGCTCTGGCTTTTCATGACGTCGTCCGGCAGCATGACCCGCTGCTGCGATTCGCTGCTGATGGAGAACGCGGCGTTGTTGTAACGGATCTTGGCGATGTCGCTCATCGCGCCCTGCAGCGCGACCGCCTGCACCCAGGTATTGTTGGTGGGGTCGCTCCAAATGCCGTAATCCTGATAACCGACGATGGAATTGGCGGCGCCGTCGGTAATATAGGAAAGGTAATCCACCGCCTCGCGCTTGAGTTCCAGCACGCCCTCGGATTCCGGCGTCATATAGGCAAGTATGTTGTCGTTGTTGCTGTCCCTGAGCTCCTCCGACCACCAGACGACGTCGTACTTGCTCATTATGCGTATGGTCTTGCTGTCCTGCAGGAGCAGCTTGCCGCTATCCATATCCTTTACGGAGATTACAAGCTGCGCATCCTTTTCGGAGGAAAGATCGATATCGCCGGTAAGCAGCGGCGGATGAATGTTGATTTTCGTGATCTGCCTGTTCAGCTTTGTTTTCTGCTCATAGGGTTGTGTAAAGCCGGGAATCTCGACGCTGATCAGCACATCGAGTTCCTCGCCCTCACTGGTACCGGTGAATGTGACGATCGAATTGAGCGAGCGGTACAGCGAAGGGAATATGATCTCCTCCGCCTTGTACGAGAGCACCGGTTCGGCCGTCTCTTCCAGATAAGTGTAGGTCACTTCAGGCAGCGCGGCAGGCGTGCCCGAAAGCACCACCACCAGCACCACAGCCACGAGCAGCACCGCGCCTATGATGATAAAGGGCAGCGCGCTGCGTTTTTTGGGCGGCTGTATGTTTACCGGTATATTGGACGCCGCCTGGTACTGGGGCACCCCCTGCTGGGGCTGCGCGGAATACGTACCCTGCTGCGTTGGAGCGGCGCTCTGCGCGGCAGGCTCAGTGCTTGGCGCAGCCTGTACGGGCGCGCCGCAGCGCGGGCAGAATCTTGCAGGCTCGGTTATCTGGGTTCCGCAATTTGTGCAGTTCATATGCATTCCCTCCATATCAGCCGACGGCGTCGAGCAGTATCTCGATATTGGTCAATAGCTCGCTGCGCAGCGTGGCGACGCGGCCGTTCAAACGGCTTGCGGCCTGCTCAAACTGCAGCGTGAAATCGTCGTCCAAATTCCTGTCGCCCTGCGTAAGCAATATGTCGATGCGCTCGCTGCGGTAACCGCACGAGGCGATGCGCAGCGGATCGCCCAACTGAACGGCGATGGAAAAGTCCTGGCTGAACCCCTGAAATTCTTCGATGCGCACACAAAGCGCATCATGGCTGTTCTGCATATAGGCGGGGCACTGTATGTCTTTGAGCGCGCGCTGCGTCTGCGACACGACCTGCGAAAGCTGGCCCGCCATCAGCGCGTAATCCGTATACCCCGTGGTGTTTTCCGCGAATGTGAATTCTTCCATAGGCTTGAGGGCTTCGCGGACATCGAAATAATAATCGAACACGGTCTTCATATCGTCCGCGGACTGCCGGATCTCGGCCAGGCAGGTAGCGTATGCTTCCTCGGTCCTGTCAAAAGAAGGTGCTTCCGTCGGCTTACCGCGCCGGTACGATGACTCCAGCGACGCAAGCGTATCGATCTGCAGCAGCAGTTCGTCGTATTGCGCCTTCACCTCATCGTAATTGTCCTCGTATTCTTCCATCCCGGTCCCGCTTGCAAGCGCATTGTCATACTCTTCCCAGTAGGCTTTTGCCGAGTCGATCTGCAAGTTGGCGATCTCTACAAGTTTTTCAGAGACAGGCTCGGTCAGGAGCAGGTTTTGCTGCATTTGCGTGAGCTTTTCGGCCATGCCGCCATTGGCTTTGTTGCCGCAGCCTGTGAGCAGCAGCAACGCCATGAGCAGGCATGCCATTTTCCAGTATCGCCGTACCCCATCCATTGATTAAACAACCCCTTTAAATATTAGTCTGGTATCAAAAAGAAACCGGCGTGTACCGATGGTGCGAAAACGAATATACCGTACCGGCCTGGGCTTAAGCGAAAAAGCCGGTACGCGCCTGATCAGCAAATTGCAAAATAACGTAATCGATGGCTTAAAATGTACTGAATACGGTTCTGCCTTCATTATAATTTACTTGTGTACAAATTGGAATACGGCAGCACGGGAATCTTTTGCGTGCATTGTGCTCACTGCCCTGCAACGATATCTACCCGCAGTTTATGTCCTTGCGGGAGCATGCCGCCGTCAGCCGCCGCCGCGCCATCCCGCAGGTACAAAGTCACGCCGGAAAGGCCATCCACATAGTCCGCGGGACGCACGCTGAGCGTTTTGCCGTCCGCACTCCAGCTTAGGCGCGCATCCAGCACAGCACCCGTTTCATCCGTCAGCAGCACAAACCTGCGCGAATATGCCGAAGTATCCATGGGCAGGGAAAAGTGAACATCTATGCGGAAGGAACGCTCACGCGGCACCCGGTCATTCACAGAGAAGAAGGATTCCGTGTTCCACTCCTCGGCTCGTATGAGCGGGATAGTTTTGCAGCCGCTGCCGTCGAAACTCTCACCGTAATAGAGCATGCCGCCCTTTATCGCGAGATACCCCAGCTGTGCGCCGTGGAATAAACACCTGGATTCGCCATACGGGATAAGCCGGTACAGGAACCCGTCCTCCGCGCTGATGTAATAAATTTCACCATTCCACACCGCCATTTGATACGCCGGTACATTGGCGATTTTCTCCGTGCCGGTACAATCCAGGTTCATGCTGTGTATGCCATCGGCGTCTGAGAAATAGACCTTGCCCGCGTCAATATCCAGCGCATAATTCCAGAGGGCGCTGTACGGACGCATCGACTCGTCCGTGCAAGCGGGAGGCGGGACGGGTGCTTCGGCAGGGTAACCCAGTTGAATAGGCTCCGAGGTGTTCACCAAGTTATTGGCGAGGCTTTCCATCCGCGTTTCATCGTCCATAAACAGGTAATGGATCGAATTCTGCGTGCTGCCCGCCATGCCTGCGCCGAATGTAACGTCCATGTGGTACCACTTGCCGTCCACCTGTACAATGTTCCAGGCATGCGCCATGTTGGAGATGTATTCGGCGTTGACTCCCAAGCGGGTCAGCGTGTAGTACGCAAGGTCGGCGTACCCGCCGCAGATGCCCTGCCCCTTGAGCAGTATGCCGGCGGGGGAAAATGTGGTCTCATCCGAACTATCGGCAGAATAGTTTGCGTGCTCGCATAAAAACTGGTACACTGCAGCGTTTTTTTGCAGATCGCTGCCGTTTTGCGGGGCGACATTGTAGCACAGGTGCGACAGGCGGGCCGTGAGCGTTTCCTTATCCCGCCGGATCTCTTCCGGGTCGCCGATATAGGTAAACCGGGCTTCCTTCCCGTTTTTGCTCACCTTTGCAAACCGCATATAAAAGAAGCGGTACCCCGCCTCGGCATACAGGCTTTCGCACGCGGCAACCTTCTCCTTCATCACGAGATGTTTGTACGGGGTCAGGTCAAAGCTTTCCTGCATGGCGTCCACGGCGCGGTAGAGCGCGTTGTAAAGCGCGGGATCCGGCTGGTAGATCGCTTTCGTGTACTTGTTGAGCGCCGCATAGGGGTCGGCAATATCCGCCGCCGCCATGGAAGGGTCGGCGACCGCTTCCATGGAGAGCACTGCGGGCGGCTCCGGCGTGACTGCGGGCGTTGTAACGGGGATTTCCGGTTTGTTTATGCGCCCCATTTCGATTCGTACTAGTACGGGTACGAGGACCACCAGCATAATTAGAAGCAGGCCATGCCTAAACAAACGATAGGATTCCCAAAAGTCATTCCTCATATGCGGCTCTCTCCAACCAGATACGACTGCTTTTCACAAGCATATCCCGCAGACTATAGGCGCAGCGTCTTCGGGTACATTCTTAGAAAAACGCCTACTGCAACGGCGTATCATCCGACTGCTGCTGCAATTGCGAAGCATCCGTTTCTGGCTGCAATTGTGAAGCGTCCGCTTCCTGCTGCAATTGCGAAGCGTCCGCTTCCTGGGGTTCGGGCGGAGGGGCTTCATTAGCGGCATCTCTGTTTTTCTGGCCACCGCTGATGTAGAGAAGCGGCAGTATACTCCCAAACAGGGGCAACCCATTGAAATTGCCCTTGATAATGGAGGCCACCACTCCCAAACCGATAAGCACCATCAGTACGGTACCCGTCGTAATAAAGAAATCCGCCTTTTCCACATTGCCGCAGCGCGACAGCCCCATTTTGCCAATGATAATCACCGTTATACTTGCACCCAACGCAAGGCATACTACCGCAATAAATATTACGACCAGTTCGCCCCTTAATCCTCTCATCCCCCCTGCCCAAAAATTCGCACCGCCAATCGATACGATGGAAATAAGCAAGCTGGTATACCCGATTACGATATAGATGATACTTACTACTTTCAGAAGTTTTCTGGCCGGTGCCTCCATATTCATACCCCCCAAATGATGATTGCCTCCGGCTTCGCCGGACACTTCCCCCTTAACGCCAAAGATTGTTGGCGCCGCCATCCGAAAATTGCGTCTTATGAAGAATACGCGGAATCCCAAACCGATTATAGCACGGAAACAAAATTATTCGTCCCGCACATGATTTGCTTGCATCGAATGATCTATAGAAGAAACGGCATATGCCCGTGCGGTAAAATACGCAGGCTGCGGCCATCGCAGCCTGCGTATATGGCTTTGCTAAAACAAAAATCGCTCTGCTCTCCCCGTCCGGCATGCGCATTCCGCGCGACGCTTTTATGAGGCCGGAGTCTCCATGGCCTTTTTATTCTGCAACCCGCCGATGATAAAGAGAACCGGGAGCACAAAGCCGATGAGGCTGATAACCTGGAAGCCGCCGTTGACAATGCCTAGCACCAGGCTCACAGCGGCCAGTGCGCACAGCAAGACGCCCATGTTGATAAAGAACTTCGCCTTTTCAACTTTGCCGCTACGCGATACGCCCAGTATGCCAATCACGATATCCAGTACGCTTAACACCACTGCATAGATTGCAGCCACGATCAGAAGTCCGCCGACCGCCGCGCCGCCCATCTCTTCCGCGACGCTTGCGAGCATCGCCGCGCCGGCAATTGCGATGATGGAAAAGATTGTGGCGATGGCGCCGAACACGATGAAGAGAATGCTTACTACTTTGAGAAGTGTTTTACCTGGTGCCTGCATGATGATTGCCCCCTTATCATATTATATGCATTCGGCTTTGCGCCGAACATGCCCCCGATGCCGACAGCCGCGCCGGCCAATACCAACCAATATTTCATCGGCATCTACGCCTAATTATACCATATCCGAAAAGACAAAATAATGCTCAATATAGACTCAGATTCGCTTTGCGATGTGCAAGCGCTTCCTTTTGGCCTATATTTTTTTATCGGCAGTACCGCCGCTAACATTTTAACCCCAAAATGAACATATTTTATTTTTGAATATACCTTGACAGACACAGTATATTCGTATAGGATATACATGCGTTTTAAAGATAAGCCGAAAGGAGTGGTATGCGTTGTCCATTACATCCGATTTGATTCGCGGACATACCGATACGATTATTCTTGCGCAGCTTCTGACAAAGGACAGTTATGGATATGAAATCAACAAAACGATCCAGGAAAGAACAGGGGGAAGCTATGAAGCCAAGGAAGCCACGCTGTACTCCGCCTTCCGGCGCCTTGAGGCGGCCGGCATGATCACCTCCTACTGGGGGGATGAGGCGACGGGCGCGCGGCGCAGGTACTATTCCATCACGAATCTGGGGCGGTCAGCTTATGAGAAGAACAAAGAAGACTGGCTTCTGGCCAAAACATTAATCGATAGTTTGCTATAGGGGGGTTGCATAAAATGAATGAAAAATTACGCGCGCATGTAGAAAGGCTTTTCACGGACGCACCCAAGACAAAACGGGCCATCGAACTGAAGGAAGAACTGCTCTCGAACTTAATGGACAGATTCAATGATCTTCTTTCGCAGGGGCGCAGCGAGGAGGAAGCATTCAAAACGGTGATCAACAGCATCGGTGATGTTGATGAATTGATTAGAAGTTTAAGGGAGACAGACGTTATGGATTACAGCCAAATGCAAAAAGAGCGCAAAAAAACGGCGCTCATCGTTACCCTGGCCGTCGGGATGTATGCGTTTAGCATCATACTGATGATCGTCGGCATAGCGGCATTCCGGTTCAACGCGGTCATTATGGTAGGCACCATGCTGCTCATCAGCCTGGCCGCCACCTGTATTCTCGTGTATCACTTCATGTCCCGGCCAAAATACGTAAAAGCGGACGATACCCTTGTGGAAGAATTCAAGCAGTGGAAATCCGAGTCCGCCCGTACCGAAAAGGTCCGAAAGTCCATATCCTCCATACTGTGGACCTCGGCAGTTGCGGTTTATTTTTTGATCAGCTTCCTGTTCCACATCTGGGCGTTTTCCTGGATCGTATTCCTTTTGGCAGCCGTCGCGGACAGGATACTGAAACTGTCCTACCAGCTCAAGGAGGAGAAGCATGAATAAGAAGCTTGTCATTACGCAAATCATCATCTGGTCGGTTATCGGACTCTTTTTATTGGGGGTGCTTGTTGTGGGCTTATTCGGAAATTTTGCAGGCGCGCGTTTCCGTCCGTTCATTTTCGGGGAATTAAAGGTTGTGCATGAAGAGACCGTTTCCCCAGAGGGAATTGGCGAGTTAAAGCTTGATTTGCGCAGCATGGATCTCTTGGTTTCGGTTACGGACGAACAGGATATCCGCATCGTGCAGTTATCCGCCTCGGAATTGGACCCGGCGGAATACTTTACGCTGGAGAACGCGAACGGGCGCATACTCGTAAAGCAACCGGATATACGCAGATTTTGCGGGCTGAACATTTTCCAAATCGCCGTCAATCAGCAGATCCAGCTTTTCATACCCAAAAGCTACGTGCAGAACCTCACATTAAAAACAAGCTCGGGCAATGTGACCCTGCTGACAGCGCTTGCCGCGGCGGATATCCGGCTTGACCTTACCTCAGGCAACCTCACGGGCGATTATCCGGTCAGCGGCAAAGCCGTGGATATCAACGTGACCTCCGGCAATATCTATCTGGATGCGGTCGTGTGCGACGAGTACTCGGTGGGTTCTACCTCCGGCGATGTCGACATCGCATCCATAGAGGGCGCGGGCAAGGTATGGTCGACCTCCGGCAATGTCCGCCTGGATACGCTCAGCGGCGCAAGCTTTGAAGTGAACGCAACCTCCGGTAATATCGGGATAGGCAGCTGTACAGGTTCGGGCAGCATCCATACCGGTTCCGGGTCCATCGCGGTGGACTTCGCGGATATCACGGGGAATACGCGCATTGGCGCAACATCCGGGGACATCAAAGTATACCTGCCGCAAAACGCAAGCGTTTCGCTTTATGCCGCCTGCACGTCAGGCGATATAAACAGCAACCTTGCCCTAAGCTACGCAAAAGGCGGCAAGTCGGCGACGGCTTCCACCGGCAGCGGCCCTTACGCGGAGCTTACGGTGCAAACCACATCCGGCAATGTAAGCGTTACGCAAAAGAATCAATAAGATACGAGGCTGCGCAGAAATAACGGCGGCGGACACAACACCCGCTGCCGTTTATTTTTCCGTGATGTACGACTCGAACCCGTCGCTGCAACGAAGCTCTCCCGAGGGAAGCATCCACAGCGCCTCCGCTCCGTCAAGGGCGTTGACATAAGCCAAACCCTCTTCCAGCGGCATATTGTATACGGCGGTGGAAAGCGCATCCGCAACGCCGGAATCCGCGGTGAGTATTGTCACGGCTGTAAAATACACGGAAGGGTACAGCGTTTGCGGGTCGATAATATGGTGGTAGCGCCGACCGTCCACCGTATAGTAGCGTTCGTAATTCCCGCTGGTGACCAGCGACATATCCTTCAGGTCCATGATATGCAGATAAACATTCTCCGCCGTATCGTCGGGGTTCTGTATGCCCGCCTGGAACGGACCGCCCTCCGCGTTTTTGCCGCCGATGGCGCGTACGTTGCCGCCGAGGCTGATCATCGCGTTGGTTAATCCGTCCGCCGCAAGGCTCCGGGCAACCTGCTCAAGCGCATACCCTTTGGCGATTGCACCGACATCCAGCGACATTCCCGGATACTTCAAATATACGGTGGACGCCTCGGTATCGATGACCACGTCGTCGATGTCCGTATAGGCGTTTGCCGCAAGCAAGTCCTCCATCGGCGGGAGCGACGCGTTTTCCGGGTCCTCAAGGCCGGCTGTCCTGTAATCGTGCCATATCTTTAACACCGCGCCGAAAGCGACGTTCACCCTGCCGTTTGTTTTTTCATATTCTTCTTTTGAAAACAGCAGCAGATCTATGATTTTCTGATCGACCATTACGGGCATAACGCCCGCGTTGTCGTTGATGGTCTTAATATTGTTGATTCCCGCATAGTCGTTGTAGATATCGTACAGTTGATGATACACTTCCACCCGGTCGTAAAGCTGTTGGGCGTAATCGGAGAAAAGTTCCTTGCTTGGCGAATAGGCGACCATTTTGGTCACCGTATCAAAAAGCAGTAAAAACTGCGCTTCATACCGGTGCAGCTCCCGCGTGCAGGAGGTCAGGGCAGTCAGCAACAGCAGTATAAGCAGCAGCGCCAATATGCGTCGTTTCATTGCAATCACCCTTGGACCTTTTGCATACGATTGTGGGCTGCAAACGCGTTTTTCGCAATTGCAGCCCACGCATGTTTTTTCTTATGGTTTATTTCGCTCTCGCGGCGGCCTTTTCGATAACCGAGATAAAGTCGGTCACATGTACGGTAACGGAACTGGCAAGGTCCGCTTCCGCGGGAACGCCCGCGTTCAGGGAAATGCCCTTGACTTCGTCGAGCTTCTTGCCGGTCGCATACTGTGCGAAGGACGCGGCCTGCTCGTTCCATTCCTTGCCGATGCCCGAAGCGGCCTTCATGCCGTAATTGGCGCCCAGCTCGTTCTTGGTTTTGAACGCGCTTGCGAGGTCGGTCGAGATCTTGCCTTCCACTGTGAAGTTCACATTGGTCTGCGAGGCGTCGATAACGCAGCTGGTGATTTTGCCGTTGGTGTCAAAGGTAACGGCGGTGTAGTGGGAATACGCCTGCGCGGTGCCCTCGGCATCCGCAGTCGCGTCGGTGGATTTGGCGATGGAGGTGGTTACGCCAAGGCCCAGCTTGTCGCCCGCGGCGGCGCCCAGATCCTGCGCATTTGCGACCGCCTTCTCGATGGCGGCGATATAATCGGTAACGCCGACCGTCACGGAACTGGCGAGTTCCGCGTCGGTGGGAGCGCCTTCTTCATTGACGGCGATGCCTTTGACCTGGTCAATGGTCTTGCCAACCGCATAGGCCGCAAGGGCGTTGGCCTGCTCGTACCATTCCTTGCCGATGCCCGAAGCCGCTTTCATGCCATATTCATCGCCGAGTTCCTGCTTGGATTTATACACGGTATCCAGCGGCGCTGCGATCTTTCCGTCAACGGTAAAGGGAATCCTGGTCTGGGCGGTGTCGATGGAACAGGCGATGATTTTGCCATCCCCGCCTACCGTTACGGCGGCCACAATGGAATCGACCTGGGCTCTGCCGTCTGCATCACCGGCATCGGTCGATTTAGAGATAGACGAAATCACGGCCAGGCCGGTCTTGGCGCTGGCGGCTTTGCCGCTGCAGCCGGCAAGGGCAAAGAGCGCCATGATAAGCACCAACGCCAATGCAATGATTTTTTTCATATGACTTTCCTCCTGAATAAGTGTTTTATTATATCCGCCGGCCGTTTTAAGCCTGCAAATAATACGGGAACCGTTGCAGTGCGGACAGTTGTACCCTTAGTTTCTCCGGTTATCCGGCAAAACACGCATCCGCGCCGCATCCTTCAATTGCCAGCCGCACAATTCGCTGCCGCGCCGCGCAGGCGTGAGGCGCCCCAAAATGTACTAAACATATGGGATTAGTTATATATACAGCAAAACCTTTCCGCATTAACAGAAGACGCACATGAAAATAAATATATTCTGCGTATCCGCGTACCCCGGCTGTATATACCCGCGCATGCAGCTCTTCAAGCAGCATTCGCGTATATTTGTGCGGCGGCAATATTGCCTTTGAATAGCAGATATTAAATTAACATATAGCCCTGCAAATGTCTACAATAAAATAGTGGAAGTTTTCACAGTGGAAATATCTACAAACGGTAGGTTTTTAGGAAATACTCTCCCGCCACCCATATCGGTACATATAATAAAAAATTATATCAATCCAATCAACGCGTGTGCTGCCGTGCAGGTACGCGCAGGACCCTTGCGCCGCCCCACCAACCCCGCAGGCATACATAACCGGATATGATCGCCGCAAGAAGCGATACGCCCGCAAGCATGCATGTTCGCTGCAAGTTTTTGTACTGGCAAAGCATGCCACGCGGGTATCTATTCGCAGCTGTTGAATAGCATGGTAAGGCAAAACGGATTTTAATGGGGGTAGCAAAATGGAATACATGGTAACCGTCGAACCCAATGTAAACGTCTATGTGAACGACATCAACCCGATGGGGCGCAAGCCGATATTGTTCCTTCACGGCTGGCCCGCAAACCACAAAATGTTCGAATACCAATATAACCATCTGCTCCAGCTGGGATATCGCTGCATCGGCATGGATATGCGGGGGTTCGGCAGTTCGGATAAACCGTTACGGGGCTACGATTATAACCGGCTCGCGGACGATGTGCGATGCGTGATCAACGCCTTAAAACTGCAGGATATCACGCTGGCAGGCCACTCCACGGGCGGCGCGGTCGCCATACGATATATGGCGCGCCATTGCGGCTGCCGGGTATGCAAGCTTGCGCTGTTTGCCGCCGCGGCGCCCAGCCTGATTCAGCGCCCCGATTTTCCCTATGGGCTCACAGCTGAGGCAGTCTGCGCGATCATTGCGCAAACATACGCCGACCGCCCGCAAATGCTGTGCAATTTCGGCGACATGTTCTTTTATAAGCCGGTATCGCCCGCTTTTTCGGATTGGTTTTTCCAACTGGGTTTACAGGCCGCAAGCTGGTCCACCATAGCGGTTTCCAACGCCTGGCTCAACGAAGTGCTATTCAGCGACCTACCTAAAATTAAGGCGCCCACATTGATTTTGCATGGCGTACATGACCAGGTGGTGCCCTTCCCGCTGGCCATCGTACAAAATCAGGGAATTGAAGGATCCAAGCTGGTGCCTCTTGAGAACGGCGGCCACGGGGCGTTTTATGACGAGATGGAGCGGTTCAATTACGAACTGGTGCAATTTTTAGGGTAACGCGGCGGACGCATGCCTGTATGCCGCGCATCGGTTCCCTTTCAGCTATTTCGCTCATACAGTATGGTATGGTCTGTAAATTCCCATTAAAAGGATGTGGCGGATTTGATGGATTATATCGTGCGGCCCGGCGATACCTTCCTTTCCATTGCGCAGGCGTTTGGCATCGCACCGGAGCAGTTGCGCATTGCAAACCCGGAAATACTCGACGTGAACTTTATCACTGTGGGACAGACGATCGAAATCCCTGAAACCTATCAAATGCGCCGTATTATTTTGACAAACGGCTATGCATTTACGAATATTGATAGCCAGGTGCTTGTAAATACGCTGCCCCACCTTACCTATTTGAGTATATTCAGCTATCAGGTTCTGCACGACGGCGCACTGACCGGCATCGACGATGCGCCGCTGATACAAACCGCCCGCCAGGCAAGGGTGGCGCCCATCATGGTGATCACCAACATAGAAGAGGGCGGAGGCTATTCAAGCGACCTGGCACATACCGTACTCAGTGATGAGCAAGTGCAGCAAACGCTTATCAACAACGTGATCAGCATACTCAAATCAAAAAACTACTACGGCCTGAATATCGATTTTCAGTACATTTATCCGGCCGATTACCTGGCATGCTCCCGGTTCCTGCAGCAAGTTGCCGAACGGCTGCATCCGCTTGGCTACATTGTTGCCGTAACGGTGGCCCCCAAGACAAGTGCGGACCAGCGCGGGCTGCAATACGAGGCGTACAATTTCCCTGCCATTGGCAGAACCGCCGACAGCGTCATCATCATGACCTACGAATGGGGATTTACCTTCGGGCCGCCCCTGGCGGTCGCGCCCATCGAGCTGGTGCGGCAGGCGCTCGGCTACGCCACTTCGGCCATCCCCAGCCAGAATATACTGATGGGAATGCCCAATTACGGCTATGACTGGACGCTGCCGTCCCAAACGTACACGGCCGCAGTCCCTATCTCGTTTGCGCAGGCGGAGGACCTCGCCATGCGCATGGGCGCGGAAATAAGGTTCGACGCCAGCGCACAGTCTTCCTATTTTAATTACGTGGACGATACGGGCGAGCGTCATGTGGTTTGGTTTGACAACGAGGCCAGCGTCCGTGTGCGCCTGGAGTTTATAGAGACCTATAACCTGGGCGGCGTAAGCTTCTGGGCAATCAACGACTTTGCAGTAGCCTGTTACCAGACTCTTGCCTCCATGTACGATGTGCGCAAGGTGCTGGACGTATGAAATTTTTGTTGGAAAACACTCGAAAACTTCTTACTATAATGCAAAAGAGGGGCGGTATATCCCCTGCTATACCGCCCCTCTTTTGCGCCGCACCGGAAAGTTGCCGGGGGGCAACAGACCCATACCATAAGGCAAATTGTTCAGGCCGTAAT
Organism: Clostridia bacterium; assembly: GCA_036677445.1. GTDB lineage: Bacteria > Bacillota > Clostridia > Christensenellales > CAG-138 > JAVBWI01. The sequence continues at coordinate 333,706 of JAVBWI010000017.1, read as the reverse complement.
TGTTTCGAGCATCTCCAGAAGCATCTTCTGGTAATTATAGGTGTTTTTTGTGGCATTTTCTTCAAAATACATGATTGCGGCTTTGCTAATACTGAGGGCCTCGCTGTATTTTTCGATGATAGCTAACGAGGGTTTTTTCCCTCCTTTTTCGATTTCACAAATATATGAAGAGGAAACATTCATCTTCTCAGATAGTTCCTTAATTGATAGATCATTGGCGATTCTTAACAGCCGCAATACGTCACTCAGCATTGTTTTGCCCCCCCTTATTATTTATATGGCAAACGGTAACGTACTGCCTGTTTTCTTTGGTATGCCGTCGTTCTCCATCTCAAACTTGATAAAAGATACAGTCCGGCCGGTGAAATGGCCTGCTTTCAATCGCTTATTGCATATTTGTTTTAACATTGGCGTTATTCTCCTTTCATTGGGCGGCGATGCTTTATTATCCCGGATATTGTGTATCATGATTTCAGTTTTCAAAGTGCCTCTTTTATAATTGCAGTGTACTACCGTAGTACCGCCATACTCACCTTATGCTTTACTCCGGTATTAAGGTGAGCATGGCTTACAGCTCTATCTGAAAAAAATGTACTTTACCGCGAACAGCACAAATTCAATGACAGGTTTCCAAACCGCATTCGAGTCGGCCCATTTTACAAACTTTACGATCCTTTCCCACAGTTTAAGCTTCTTTTTCCTGCTGTTCCTCCTGCCAAAGGATCTCATTTTACACACCCCTTTCCGCATACCTCCCATACCCCTGCTGCAAACAGTTCATTTTCCTCACTTCCTTTCGATACCAATATATATTCGCGGTTTGCGAATTTTATTCGCCGGCAGCGATTTTTACTATCCGCCGTGTCAGGTATACTGACATGCCAAGGCGTTTTCGTTATACTGCATGTAACATGACACATCCATGGGGGTGTTCCTTTGCAAAACAATGTCCGGAAGCTTCGGGAGGATCGCGGCCTCACGCAAAAAGAGCTGGGCGAATGTGTCGGTGTCTCCCACCAGGCCATCAATGCAATTGAAACGGGTAAGTTTGACCCTTCCGTATGGCTTGCGTATGATCTGGCGTGTCTCTTTGGCGTATCCATTGAAGCTCTATTTCTCTTCAAGGAGGAGGACAGAAAATGAAGCGTATACTCAGGCATCCCGCGGTTAACGCAGCGTGTATCAGCTTGTTTACAGCCATTTATGGGTTGATATTTATCACGACCTCCGGGCACAGAGAGTTTAAGAACGCACTCTATTACGGCAGCGCAAGGCAAGGCGTTCCTTCCTTCTGGGCAGACTGGAGCGATTTTCTCTCGGCCGGGCATCACGCCTATATTGCCTGCGCACTCATTGCGGTTACTATACTGGTCGTAGCCCTGCTGCTGCTGCGCCGCCGCCCTTACGACGAGTACCATGCCCCATTCTGGGTGAGTGCCCCGCTGTGGCCGTTGCGCTCACGCTCATCGCCATAGGCATTTTTTATCTGATGATATTAAGCGATCCCAACGGGATCGTTGAAAAGTTTACGCTCTTCATTGTCATACACTGGGCGGTAGTAGTATTGGCCGACCTTGCCTACGTGCTCCTGTGCAGGTGGAAGTAGGCCGTGAAAATCATACTGATACAGCCGAAGATGAACAAGCGGCCCATGGATACCCATCTTAAGAGCCGGATGTCGCCTTCGCTTGCGCTGCTGACTCTGGCGCGGCTTACACCGGAAGCACATGAGGTGGTAATCGTCAACGAAAATGCGGAAGCCGTTGACTGTCATTGCCAGGCCGATATGGTAGGCATAACGGTTACGCTGGATGTGATGCCAAATGCCTGCCGTATCGCCGGGGAATTCCGCAAGCGGGGCGTGAAAGTCGTGGCTGGGGGCATTCACGTCACCTGCAGCCCTGCCGACTGTCTCCCCTACTTTGATGCCATCTGTATCGGCGCCGCCGAGCGGGTATGGGCGCGCATGGTGGAGGATGCTTCAAAGGGCCGGCTGCAAAAGGTGTACCACGACATGGAGAACTTCCGCGGCGATGAGATCGCGTCCCCCCTATACGACAAAATCGACACCGGCAGGTATCTTTACACCAACGTGGTCACCACCAGCCGCGGCTGCCCCAACCGCTGCGACTTTTGTTACAACAGCTGCCAAAACAGGGGATACGTCCGGCGTCCTGTCGCGGATGTGCTTCGCGACATCCAGGCGCTGAACACGCAGCATGTGCTGTTCGTGGACGACAACTTTATCGGCACGCCGCCCTATACCCGCGAATTGCTTGACGCAATACGGGGGCTTCGCTTAAAGTGGAACGCCGCCGTAACGACAAGGATACTCGATTATCCGGATATATTGGACCTGATGGCGGAGACAGGCTGCCAGAGCCTGTTTATCGGGTTTGAATCCATCAACAACTCAGCGCTGCGCGGCGTGAACAAGGACAATCAATTTGAGAAATACGAAAGGCTTGCTTCGGCTATCCACAGCCGGGGCATTATGATCAACGCCAGTATGGTGTTCGGTTTGGACGGAGACGGCCCGGACGTTTTTTCAAAAACGCTGGACTGGCTGGGTAAAAAACCGAATTGAGACCCTGACTTCCCATATCCTGACGCCCTACCCCGGTACGGCGCTGTACCGCCGCATGCAGGAGGCCGGGCGTATCACCGACTATGACCTTTCAAACTACAACACGGCGCATGTGGTGTTTACGCCAAAGGGCATGACGGCGGAGGAATTGTATAAAGGCTACCTGTGGATGTACATGCATTTTTATTCGTTTCGCAACATACTGCGCCGTATGCCCCTAAATAAGGCGCAGCGGAAATCATACATTCTGTTTAATCTGCTCTACCGAAAGTTCGGAAAATTCACCGCGGTATTGTCACGGGTTATCCCCATGCGCGCGTTTGGGCGGCTGGCTGTGTGGATATCGTATCGTGTAAAATAGAGCCTTGCTATGGCCAGGCTCGCCCGTTTTCACGGGATATTCCTTGACACGGTACACCACGCAACATATGATATAGATAAAAGCTGGAATATTCCTTTCCGCCGCCTGCTCGTGCAAAGAAGCCATCGTGCAACAATTCGGTTTATGACAAAGGGAGAGAAAAAAGTGAAATATCGTATCAGCGATGTAGCCCGCGTACTTGGCCTCACGCCGGGCGCGCTGCATTATTTTGAGCGGGAAAAAATCGTTACCGTTAAAAAAGAAGCGAACGGGTACCGGTACTATGATATAGATGATATATTCCGCTTACTCTCTTACGAAAAGTACCGTTCCATGGGGTACCCCGTCAAAACGGTCCTGCAGCAGTTTGCGTATGAAACCGACAACCGCGAGTCCATTATAGAGCGGGTGCGGCTTCGCTACGAGGAAGCGCTCGCGCAGGCGGAATACTATCGGCAGCTGGCATCCGCCATTGGCGAGCATTTGGAAGGCAACCTCCGTATCGATTCCCTCCTCGGCCGCTACGAGCTCACGCAAACCGCAGACACCCTGCTGCTGCATGACGAAGAATGCGGCTGGATATCCAAAAACAAGCAGGCGCAGTACGTCGCGCAGCAATGGGTTAAGGCCATGCCGCTCACACGGCTGTCCGTACTGCTGCCCGTGCGGGAGGATACCGGGCAGCCTCCCGCCGGTATACTCTGCTATTCCGTAGCTGCCGAGCACGCGCGCGTATTGCATCTGCCGCTTGCGCTGCAGGTTACGCACTTGCCCGCCTCCCTGTGCCTGCATACCGTCGTGCATACCGATGAAGCCTTCCTCGACGACCCCGCTTGTCTATTCACCGCCTTGCTGCAGGAAGTAAAGCGGCGCGGGTTTACGCAAAACGGCATGCCCTGGGGGACTATTCTGCTTGTGGAAATCAAGCCCGACGGCGGCCTAAGGCCCTATCTGGAGCTTTGGGCGCCCGTTAAGTGAAAAACTTGTCAATCTCTTCTTGAGTCCATAGTTACTATATACTTTATACTTGATTTACAGGCAACTTATGATGCGTTTGTACTATGTTGCCAAACATCGTAAGGAGGATGAATCAAGTATGAAAAAGAGTGTTGTATCCCTGTTTCTCGTGCTGGTGCTGCTGCTGACAGCCGCCTGCGCTCCGGCTGCCGCTCCCGGAGCGACCGAAGCGCCGCAGGAACCGGCGCAGGAAGAAGCAGGCGCCTATAAACCGGGCGTCTATACCGCATCGGCAAAAGGCAACAACGGCGATGTAAAGGTGGAAGTCGAAGTCTCCGCCAACGAAATCGTATCCGTAAAGGTACTTGAACATCAGGAGACCCCCACGATCAGCGATAAGGCGATTGCCGATATTCCGGCGGCCATCGTGGACGTGCAGGGCTTGGGCGTGGAAACGGTTTCCGGCGCGACGTTCACCAGCAAGGCGATACTCGAAGCGGTCGCCGCCTGCATGGAACAGGCGGGCGCGGATGTAGAAGCGCTGAAAAGAATCGGCGGTGACGCTGCGGCGCAGGCGGAGGACCAGACACTTTCGGCCGACGTAATCATCATCGGCGCGGGCGGCGCGGGTATGGCCGCCGCGGTACAGGCCAACCAGGACGGCGCCTCGGTCATCGTGCTGGAGAAACAATCCAGCATCGGCGGCAACACCATACTTTCGGGCGGCGCGTTTAACGCCGTGCGCGACGGCTCCGAAGAAGCCATCGCCAACAAGGACTCCGTGCAGTTACACTATGAACAGACCATCAACGGCGGCGACAACCAGGGCGACCCGGAGTTGGTGCGGACGCTGGTCGAAAACGCATACGACGGTCTGGATTGGCTCAAGGCGCTGGGCATGGAGTTTAAAGAAGGCGTGTTCACCGTAACAGGCGGCCTGTGGCCCCGCGCGCATAAGCCCGCCGATCCCGTAGGCACCGGCTTCTTTATCACCTATCAGCGTTATGTCGACGAGCATGAGAACATCGACATACTGCTCAACACCAAGGCGGAACAGCTCATCGTCGACGGAAACGGCAAAGTGACCGGCGTGACCGCAACAGGCGAGACTGGCAATACCATCACATGTAACGCCAATAAGGCGGTCATACTTGCGACGGGCGGTTTCTCGAAGAACGTCGAAATGCGCATGGAGTACGACACCATCTGGGGCGTGCTGGACGAGAGCGTACCCAGCACCAACCATTCCGGCGCCACGGGCGACGGCATTTACCTCGCGCAGGAAGTGGGTGCGGAGCTGGTACAGATGGGCAATATCCAGCTGCTGCCGCTGGGCGACCCCGTAACAGGCAGCCTTTCGGGCAATATCGAACTGGATGTCGAACGCCGTATATTCGTAAACAAGAACGGTGAGCGTTTCGTGGATGAAGGCGGCCGCCGCGACGCCATGACAAAGGCGCTCTTCGAGCAGGAAGACGGCTGGATGTGGATCATCGTCGATTCTCACTGCTACCCCACCGGCGACGAGAAGAACAACTTCAATGAATCCGTCAACCAGCTAATCGCGGAAGGCCGCGCCTACAAGGGCGAAACGGTGGCGGAGCTTGCCGCGGCCATCGGCGTGCCTGCTGAAAACCTGCAGAAATCGCTGGATGATTTCAATGCGCACGCAGCCACCAAGGAAAAGGACGAGTTCGGCCGTACGCTGTATTCCGACCCCATCGATAAGGGGCCATTCTATGCGGCGGCACGCGTTCCTACCGTCCACCACTGCATGGGCGGTGTGAAAATCAACACGAACGCGCAGGTCATTAACACCAACGGCGAGATTATCGAAGGCCTGTACGCGGCGGGCGAGGTCACCGGCGGCATACATGGCGCCAACCGTCTGGGCGGCAACGCGCTTGCGGATATTTTGGTATTCGGCCGTATCGCGGGCAGGAACGCGGCTGCGAAATAACTTCCTCAGGCCGCTGATAAAGTCCTGCGGACTTTATCAGCGGGTTTTCTGTGGGTTAAAAGTGCGCTTTCGCGCACTTTTTTCAGCAAATCTGACACGCATGTCGCCAGATTTGATTAAATGTGGGGGGCTTCCCGAAGGGAAGCGCGTTTTGGCTGAAGGCCAAAACCCTATCGCAAGCGGAATTCATTTCCTTCGAGGATGTTAAATCAAACGGAATCCAGCGGCAGAGCCGCCGGACTCAAAATGAAAGAACAGGCCAAGGCCTGTTCTTTCTTTTTGGAAATGATATGCAAAAAAAGATTTCAGGCTTAAGAGCGGGCGCTCATGATCCTGCTGAAGATAAAACAGGCCTAGAATCCATAATTTCCTTCGATAAAAATGACTTTGATTCTATCCTTTTCAAATTGTCCCGTTATTAACACAAAGTCGTTACATATTCGCTGTGTATGATGACAATCTATGCATTTATTCAGCTTGGTGCAGGGCGTTTCTTTCCCGAGACGTTTTGCGTCCAAAGGAGCGGCGATCTGGCGTGCGCGGAGGAGGGCCTCATCAACGGAGTTCACAATCTTGTTGGTTCCGACCACAGCAATTACTTGTTTTGGCCCATATAAAATCGGGGCAACACGGCTTCCGTTTCCGTCGATGTTAAATAGGCTTCCATCCGTTGTCACCGCATTGATTCCTGTCAAAAAAGTATCGGCCCGGAAATTCTGAAGATATATTTCCCGTTTTTCTTCGTGGTCCAATCCAGGCTTGTGTTTATCTAAAAATTTGTAATCCCGACTTCGCATAAAATTAAATATACCGGTCTGCTCAAGTGTGACGGAATCCCCGCAACCAACCGTTTCGCCCCTCTGGATTAACGACCGAACGATTGTGTGCAGCTGTGCAATCGAATGTGCATAATACCCGGCCATATTATTTCTGTTTAAATTGTGAATGGTGCCTTGGATCATATCATTCATAATTTCTTGGATGACAACTCCCCGATACAGTTCTATGATGCAATATCATACCACACTTTTTCGCATAGAAAAAGACACACCTTCCCCTTGGCGCAAAGGCATGTCTTTCTGGCACGCCCGGCGCGATTCGAACGCGCGGCCTTTCGCCTAGGAGGCAATTTCCGGCTCTTCTCCAGCGCATTGCTCCTCAGCCTCAGTGTCCAAGTCCTCCGCTTCAGCGTCCATTTCCCCCGACTTAGCATCCATATTCCCAGCCTTAGCGTCCATCTCCTCCGCATTGAGCCGGAATTGGCCAACGAGTTCCCTGAGCAGCTCCGCCTGCCCGGAAAGCTCCTCGCTTGCGGCCGCGGCCTCCACCGCCGTAGCGGAGTTTGCCTGCACCACATGGGAGAGTTGTTCTATGCTCCGTTCCACCTGCGCTATGCCCGCCGCCTGTTCGCCGGAGGCTTGCGAGATCCGTCCAATCAGTTCGCCCTCCTGTTGAATGTTCCGTACGATTTCAGAAAGCGCCTCCGCGGTGCTGCACAGGCTATTGCTGCCGGCTTGCGCTTTTTGCACCGCCTTTTCGATTCTATCCGCGGTTTCCTGCGCCGCCTGCGCGCTGCGGGCGGAAAGATTTCGCACCTCCTCCGCCACCACGGCAAAACCGCGCCCGTACCGGCCCGCGTGCGCGGCCTCCACGGCGGCGTTGAGAGCCAATAAATTTGTCTGGAATGCAATTTCGTCCACCGCTTTTATGATGCGGGATATTTCCCCGCACGCTTCCGAAATTTCCTGCATGGCGGCCTGTGTGCTTTTCATTTTCCCGTCGCCTTTTTCAGCGCTTTTTATCGCGGCAAGCGAAAGCGCGTCGGCGCTGCCTGCGCGTACCGCATTTTCGCCGGTCTGTGCGGCAATCTGCGCCATAACGGCAATAAGCTCGCTGATCGCGCCCGCCTGCTCGGCGGCGCCCTCTGAAACGCTCTGGCTGCCCTGGGAAACCTGCCGGGTACCCTCCGCCACCTGCTCCGCGGCGATACTGATGCGGCTGACGACATCGCTCATGGAATATGTAATCTGGTTGATGGATTGCCTGAGCGCCGCAAATTCCCCGGCATACTCCCGTGTGATCTTCCGTGTGAGGTCGCCCTCTGAAACAGATTGCAGCGTGCGTGAGATTTCCTCAATATAACCCCCGATGGTTTCCATAGCGCCGTTGAGGGATTGCTGTATGGAGGCAAATTCTCCGTCGTACTTCCCGGTAAGCCGTTCGCTTATATTTCCCAGCGACAACGCATATAGAATGCGGTTCACCTGCATCACCGGCTCGGTAAGGGCCTGGAGCGTATTGTTGGTCCCTTCGACAAGCGCCCGATATGCGCCCTTATGCCGTGTGGCGTCCGCTCGTACTAAAAGCATTCCTTCCGCCGCCGCCTGTGTCAGCGCGCCCGTTTCTTCCAGCAATACCCGTACCGTATCCCGTATGCCGACCACAGCCGTGCAAAGATCCGTCAGTTCATCGTTGGTGCGGACGGAAAGTTCCCCGTCAAGTTCTCCTTCCATCAGTTGCCCGGAAAAGCGAACGATTTTCCCAATAGGACTTAGCGCGCGTTTTAACAGAAGTGAAACGCCGACGCCAAAACAAATCACCACCCCGAGAAGCAGCCACGGCATGCTTCTGAATTCGCGCAGTATTTGCGCCGCCGGTTCCTTTTGCTGCACAACCAGCACGCTTGCGATATTTTCCCCCACACCCGGAATTTCCATGGAATGCACAAAGATATACAGGGGTTCCCCGCCCGCGTCCGTATATTGGTCAAAGAGAACCTCTTTGCCGCTCAGCGCGGCGTCGGCAATTTCCTGTGCGCCTGTATCCCCGCTTTCTAAAAGGGATACGCCCGGGAGCGCCTTATCCTTTGTGTGCGCAAGATAAGCCCCCTTGCTTGTGAGCAAGTAGCCGTATGAGGAAGTATAACCGCCGTCATCGTAATGCAGCGCGTCGATGGAGCCTGCAAGTACGTCCAGTGCCACAACGCCCAGGAAGTTGCCGTCCGCGTCCAGTATCGGCGCATACACGCTCACCAGCAGCGCCGTTTCGTCGTTTTTGCCCTGATACTCGTATGGCTCCGTGATATGCGGCGCTTTTGCCGCCTGACATGCCAAATACCCCTCTGCAACGCCGTAGACCGCAAAATTGTTGAACACCTCGGTCATCTCGCGGTCCGCATTGCGGGAAACGCAGATGGATAGCCCCTTGGGCGTAGCCGGTAAAAACAAATCAGGCTCAAACGCGGCATAAGCGGAAAATACGCGTTCTTCTTTGAGCGTTTCACGCAGCAGCTTTTCTATGGAATCCTCGGCCTGCCATGCGCTTCTTGCATCCGTGCGCAGTATGTTGAATGTCTGCGCCAGCGTTTTTGCTTTGGTATCCACACCCAGAAAGAATTCGCTCGCCAGCGTCGCGTTGCTCTTGGTAATTCCGGATAGCGTGTCCCTGGCGCGGTTGAGCGTGGAGTTGTTCAGAATGCATACGGCAATAACCGCCACTGCGGCAATAATGGATGTAAGCAACAGTATCAATTGCAGAGGGATTCGGATGTACAATCTGCGCAGCAGGATTTTGAAGGTGGTTTTTTTCATCTGGATACCTCGTCTTCTCATTCAAGTTCATACATCGGGATATCCAAATCAAAACCGAACCTCTTCCTTTGTAAAATGCACGTCAAGCGCCGCCCGGGTACAAACGCCCGTAAAAGGCGCTCCACAATGCCATGCCCTTACTGCCCCGATTGGGCGTTCAAAGCAATAGACAAACGCCGTAATCCTTATCGATACCGTAAGTGTTTACAGCAGTCATGTTGATTGTTCGGAGGCCGTATCGCATTTTTATGAAAAGGTTATGGCAAACTCCACGCTGTTCAGATGAGAGAATAGCTCAAATAGCAAGCGAGTATCTTGGCCCAGTTGGGAGTATGTAAAAGGCCATGGGCGCCGTAAATTTAAGCATTAACCTAAAGTTAGGCCCCGCCACATACAGGTGACGGGGCCTAACTTTAGGTTAATGCTTAGTATCTGCTATTCGACCGCCCCCGGCCCTTAGGCTGGAAACAATCACTACAATATACCGGTTTGTCGTTTGATGGCTGGAAAGGAACCATCGTTTCTTTGCCGCACCGTGCGCATATAGCGGGGTACATTTCCCTATTACCACCGCCACGTTGCTGATTCTTCCTTGCGGCCCTGCATTCGGGGCAGCGCTGGGGTTCGTTAGTAAAGCCCTTTTCGGCATAAAAGTTTTGTTCACTCTGCGTGAACGTAAAGTTCGCCCCACAGTCCCTGCAAGTAAGTATTTTGTCTGCCAATTAAATATACCTCCGTTTTTACCAAGCATTCATTGCCTAGCTTGTCAAGCATACCACATCTTGGTTTTGTTTGCACTATAAGTTTTTGCAGAAAAGTAAAAAATAACCCTGCGCGATATAAGCGACGGGATTTTCGAAAGGAGGCCGCACGAAGACCAGCTGATACTTCACCCTGGCCTTTGTTGCTTAGGGAACGAATTTGTTTTAGGATGTCATTCTCCATCTCCTATCGGATTGCTGCTTTGCGTTTATAGAACGTCATCAGAAATGCCTCAAGGTATTATTTAATCTACTTTTGCCTTGTTCCCGACTTTTGCCACTGCTTTGAGGCCTCTTTCTGCCGAGTCACAAACATACATGCATAAAAAAGAAATTGTTGTAACAGGTTAAAAGGCCCAAAACATCTAGCTTTTATGCGGTCGCGTGAACCATTTGCGGGCTTGGCCTCTTGGCTCTTAGCAAGCACGATGCCGTCAACTACGCATTAGCCATACTGGGTAAAGCACTTCCAGAAACAAACTTCGCCGTTTGTCTATACTCGAATGCGCATTATCCATACTAAATGTTTGTGGAAATTAACGCGTCAAAAGTACCGGTCTGGCAGCCATGACGACCGGTCGTTCGTTCAAAATGCAGAGATGTTATTGCCCAGCACCTTGATTATAGGTATGTCCCCGCCCAGCCCTGCGACGTTTCTTTTCGTAAATGCGGGCGGTTAGCAGCGCTACGACGGCGATCAACAGCAACGCCCCGCCGCCGCATAACAAGTAAAATGCCGTGCGGCTAAGGGTGATTTCATTCGTCGGCTCCGATATGGGGCTGGCCTCAGCCTGCTCCGGCGCGGCGGTTATTTGTACCTCGGGAGGCAGCGAAGGCCGTACGGGGCGCGCCGGCATCACAGCGTAGCGCTGAAGGGATTCATCCTCGGCGTTGTATATATAATAGCCTGCTTCGCCGTCAGGATTGCGCGCGTAGAGCAGGTAAACTTCGCCCTGCGCATCCTGGGATTTCCACGCCGCGTACTCTTTTTCGCCGATCATCAGAGTCGTTTCCGAGAACCCTTCCGGCAGCGCCACACTGCCGTCCGGCTCAAGCAGGATGTAGGATTTGGACACAGAGGATACCGTCTGATAAGGGTACAATGCATTTCTCGCCGCATCAAAAATATAGTAGCTGCCTACATCGCCCACAGCATTTGAAAGATATAGTAAGGTTGGTGCGTTGCTGTCTTCCACTTTAGCCACGGCCACCGTTTCCCCATGGTATGCAAGTGTGGTTACGGAATAGCCCGAAGGTACCGTCACGTTCTCAAGAGAGCGCCAGATATACATGCTTTCGGAAGCATTCTTCACGTTTTCTGCAAGGACGCCCGTGGCGGCATAGTTCAGCGGCGTGGGCACGGGCGTGGGCGCAGGCGCGGATACCGAAATGGATACGCTGGCAGACGCACCTTCTTGTTCCTTGCCGTCATAACCCAGCATCTTTTCAATGGAAGCTTCTATTTGTGTGCTGCCTGCGCCCGCCGCCGTGAAGCGTATGCGCGCGGTCAGGGTATCGGCACCGCCCTTTTGGGCGGATACCAGGTTCAAAAGCCCATCGGACGCGCCTCCCTCGCTTTCGGCATAGGTCAGCACGGCAGGATCATAAGTAAAAAAACCTTCCGCGATCGCCATGCCCTTGCCGTTCACGGTGATGGTAACTTCCACGGTATCACCCGGTTGCACATCGGTGTAATCCGCCGCCGCGCTGATAGTTACCGATGCGGACGCCACAGCGGGCAGCAGCAAAAGCAACAGCGCCAGCGCCAGCACAAAAATCCTTTTATATCTGATGAACTCTTTCATCTCGCTTCGCCTCCCTGCGACAGTTTTGCATCGCCATTTATAGATTGAATGAGCAGGAAAAGATCCGAAACGCTCACATTACCGTCATGGTCGACATCCGCCGCGCTAAGACGCGCGCCGGTGAGCGGCGTTTTGTGCAGCAGATGGTTTTGCAGCGCAAAAACATCGTTTTCGCCTATTTCGCCGTTGCCGTCAAGGTCGCCGAACAGTACGATGGGCAGGTCAAAAAACGCCGTGCCTTCATCATAGGTAACGCGTACGAAGAAACCCGTGCACACATTTCCGGTTGCCTTTGCGCCTTTTAGGTTGACCACGCTGAGCTTCCCATCCGAGGAGAGTTTTTGAAGCAAAGCTTCCGCTGATGTTCCAACAGGAATTCCGCTTATACCCCATTTTGTTACCTTGCAGGAATTGCTGCTTACTTTTGGCGCGCTCTCATACGTGCCGACGGTGATTAACGCCGTATCTCTATAATAAAACGAAAGAATATCGGTATATGGCTGGCCCGCCCGCGCCCGCTCCTGCGCCCCGCGCTGTGAAAGGCCCACACCGTGGCCGTAGCGCCGCTGGGTCAAATACCAGCCGGCGTATTCCGTACCACCTGCGCGATAGGTTCCCCGTTCCGCACCACGCATCCTGAGGGAAGTCTTTTTTGCCCCGATACGGCCCAAGGCGTTTTCAAAGCTGCCGAATTTCAGTTCTTCAAGGGTGAGGGTCACGGTAAGCTGTCCGGTTTGCTGCCGCCCGGCCTCTTCATAGCCTACCATAAGCGTCACATCCGCCTCGGCATAGCAGCGGTTCGGCGCACTGTAAACGGGGGCTTTGGGCGTGACCTCCACCGTGGAAAGCAGGGATACCTCCCGTCCCGCCGCATCATATGCCGCGCGTTCCAGCGCAAGCAGCACAAAAGGGTCCATAAGCTTTATCGTCTTCTCGGTAAACGTCTCGGGAATAAAGGATTTTTCCTCTATGCTTGAGGCGTTGAGCAGGTCGAACGGATCATCCGCATGGGCATAATAGGGCAGGTCGTTTTCCCATACGTTGCCCGTTTTTTCGGTTTGCCCGCCGTTTGAGGCGGAATAATACGCCTCAATGATCTCCCCGTTATAGGTGAGCACTTCACCGCGCGTTGCGTCTACCGCAGCAATCGCCCGGGTATTTTTGCTGGCATAGCCCCGGTATACCTGATCCTGCGAGGTATCCAGTAAATCATACGCGCGGCTTGCGTATCTGGAGCACCTCGCCACAGCATACCCGCGCGCGCAGACCGCCTGTGACTTCAATGCGTCAACGGGGAAGAGGTTGCTCATTTCATGGGGTACGACGCCATATAGATATTGCTCGATCGGCAGCGTATTGATGGCACGCACCGCACCCTCATATACGTCGAATGTCATATTGCCAAGGTAGGTGCAGGTACCGTACTCGGAGTTTTTCAGGCGGATATAATTCGTCCGTTCGCCATAGTTGCCGCTTAAAAGCGTAAGCGAAGCGGCGGTGACGGTTTTGCCGCCAATCCGCAGAGAAATGCGACCACCCGCGGCCGAGACCTGAAGCTCGTCATTGCCAACGACAAGGTCGGGCTCTTCTTTTAAGGTAAATTCACCTATGGGCGTAAATGAAATGGTCTGCTGATTTCCAAGCGAGATGCGTACGCGCACATCCGTAGAAAACACCGCCGCCCGCGCGGGCATGGCCGCGCACACAAGCAGCAGCGCAAGGCATAGAGCCACAATGTACCTGTTTTTACTCATGTTTCGCCTCATTGAAAACCGAGTGATTTCGACATAAATATATATATTTATGATAGCCGTTTCTAAAGAAGCGGTCAATTGGGAGCGCCGGCAAAACCGGCTTTTGAGCGCCGTGATTGTGTTAATATTCGGTGAATTTAGTATGAACAGACGTCTTGACGCTTCACAGCATCTGTTATTTGGCTGAAGGTGAGGAAGGGAAAGAACCATCTCCCTTGCGGCCTCAAGGCTTGCATCGTTATGAAATGCTATGTGACGGTGGTGGTGGTAAACCATCAGGAAAACACCGTTATCTACCATTTGCGTGGAAAGGAACCACCATAATTTAGAACAGTTTGAATAACCGTAGGTAGGTACTCCAGAGGATTTCTACGGTTGATCTTTTTTATACATGTTTAGAAATGGTGTGATTTCAAACGATTTGTTATTGTCACAGGGGTTTCTCATTATCCAAAACTCAGGCGGTATCTAAACTTCGCAGTTTGTGTATTATGCACTCACACGAGGCGTGAATGATGTAAATCATTTCCCATATTTTTGCAAGTTCGGTTTGTCGCAAGGGGCATTTATTCAAGGGAAAAGAGGACATCAACGCAGGGAAAGCACGCGTTGCATTCAGTAAAGAAAAGAAAGTTGCCGAAAAGTTGCCAGAGCCGAAATGGAATAAACCCTCAAGCAAAAACGAAACCCCGCAAACCTAGACGGTTAGGGGGTTTTTCCTGGCACGCCCGGCGCGATTCGAACGCGCGACCTTCCGCTTAGGAGGCGGACGCTCTATCCTGCTGAGCTACGGGCGCATGGCGGATTATTCAATTTTTGACATTACAACGTATTGCGGCAGTTTCCTGCACAGCGAACCTATTATACAACCCGCACCGCCGCATTGTCAATTGCGCTTGGGGCGGCAAGCACCGCATATCCGCCGCCCCGCGCACTTTTACCCAAATCAAAACGGACGCACAAAGAACAGGTTGGTCACAAACTGGTCGAGCAGTACGAGCAGTCCGAGCACCGACACATATACGGCAAACGGCGCAAGCTTTTTGCCGGTGACGATGCGCAGCATCAGCCGGATGGCAAAATAGCCGGAGACCGCGGCAGCCGCCACGCCCGCGAGCACGAACCCCCAATTGACTTCCCCTATGCCGCCCGAGATCAGATCCGGCACCTCGAACACGACAGAGCCGAGTATTGACGGAATGGAAAGCAGGAAGGAAAAATCCGCCGCTTCTTTTCTGTCCAGCCCGCAGAAAAGGCCGCCTGCGATGGTGGCGCCGCTTCTGGAGACGCCGGGCAGTATCGCCACGCTCTGCATGAACCCGATGCATATTGCATCCATCGCGCCCATAGTCTCCGCCGTCTTTTTGCCGGTGCGCATGCGCGCAGCCAGGAACAGTATGCCCGCCGTGATCAGAAAGCCCATGCCCAGATACCGGCCGGTATATGAATCTTCGAAGAAATCCTTGAGCAGCAGCGTAAATACTACCGTGGGTATAAGCGCCAGGAGCAGCATGCCGACCTTCTTTTGGAACGGGCGGCGCAGCATGGCCCAAATTTGCTGATAGTAAACCACGAACACGGAAAGCAGCGTGCCCATGTGCAGCATCACGGCAAAAAACAGCGCGCCCTCCTCTATGCCAAACAGGTTGTGCAGCAGCACCAGATGCCCGGAGCTGGACACCGGCAAGAACTCGCATAGCCCCTGTACCAGACCCAGCAGCAGCGCGATCCATATCGTCATAAACGTATTTCCTCCCGGGTTTACTTGGGTAAACGCGGATGAATTGGGCATCATCCCTCATTCCACCGGCGCTTACTTAGCCTATCATATGTTACGTATGCAGGTTTTACAAGCCTAATTAAGCAGGATCGTTTGCATAAAGCGGCCCGCAGTTGCCTGCGGGCCACTATCGTCTTGAATGGTATTCGGATTACGGCCTGGTTGTGGAGACGCGGTCGACATCCACAAACGCGGTGCGTGTGCCGCTCTTTCCCTCACGGTCGTCTTCCCAGTTGACCAGAACCAGGGACCCGATCTGGTACTGCACCGTCAGGCGCGTGCCGCGCGAGATCTCCCCGTAAGGATCGCTTTCGTAGGTTACGGGATTGCTGCTGGTTTTAACATAGTACGGATCGCGCAGGGTGGAGGCATAGGTATCCGCGCCGCCCCACTTGGCGACATACAGCCGCGTGCCGCCCGAGTAATAGTTGGGATTGGAAGAACCGGAGCCGCCGCTGCTGCTGCCGGAATAGGTCTTTGAGAGCTCATCCGTCTGCACGTACATAATGGTTTCGTCTATGAGCACCTTCGTCCAGTAGCTGTTGCCGGCCATGCACCATACGGCCTCGTTTTTACTCAACGTACCCAGGCGATATGTGCTCAGCGCGACAGGTACGGAATAGGCATATACCCTGCTGGAGATGCTGAACATATACCGGTTGAGGGTGCTCATGGAATACGAGCCGGTGCCCGTCACCAGCGTAAGGCGGGAGGTCTGTACGTAGCCGGTATTGCCCTCGAAACTGATCTGGGTCCAGCTGCTTACGGTACCGGTGCGCCTGGCGCTTTCGCCGGCATAGAGATACCCCAAGGAACCATAGCTTGTGCCGGGGCCTTTGTATACGCGCGAAGAGCTCTTGGCAAATACCAGGCCGCCGGAGGCATTCACATCCGAATTGTCGGATTCAAACCACATATCCGGCCCGTATACATAACCGTAACCGGAGCTGTACTTTACCTTATACCAGTACGAGCCGGAGAGACCCACGTATTCCAGGCTTTGGCCCGGATCGAGATAGCCCATAATGCGGTAGGAGGTGCCCGGTCCGGTACGGACTTCGGTATCCACCTTCGCATAAACAAGCGTCTTGCCGGAGCCGGAACCGCCGGAATACACCGCAAGGTATGCGCTGTGCACATACGCCGTTCTGCCGCTGTAGCTGACCTTCGTCCAACTGCCGGAGGTGCCGGTGCGCGTGATTGTCGCCCCTTTTGCAAGAGAGCCCACGATGGAGTAGCTCGTACTTGGGCCGGAGCGCACATTCACATTGGCGGTTGCCACCATGGTATTGGAGGAAGTGCCGCCCGAGGAGGAGCCGCCTGAACTCGAAAGATACGAAGAACTGACATATGCGGTGCCGGAACCCCAATCGATAATGGTCCAGCTGCCGGTAACGCCGACCTTGCGAACCGTATCGCCCTTACTCAGTTCGCCAATCTTGGAATAATTGGTGCCGGGGCCGGTGCGCACGTTGACCGCGCCGGTGGCGTACATGGTCGTGCTGTCTTCGTCGCCGATGATGATGATTTCATCGTCATCGCCGGTATAGGTCTTCACATAGGATGAATTGACATAGCCTGTCTTGCTACCGTATTCAATTTTCGTCCAGCTGCCGGAGGTGCCCAGCTTTGTGGCAACCTCGCCCTTTTCCAAAACGCCGATTACACTGTAGCTTGAGCTGGGTCCGGAGCGGACGTTGGTTTTGGTGGTCGCATAAATCCGTGTGGCCGCCATGGCCGGCGCGGCGACTGCCAGCACCGTCAGCATCACCAATATGGCTGCGAGCAAGCGGCGCGGTATCTTTCGGTTCATGTTCGTTGCCTCCTTTTTATTGATCGGATACCAGATTTTATACTACCCCGTCGCCGGGATATTTGTTTCCTAAACTGATTATACAACCCTCCCTTTCTAAAAGAAACCGAATGATGGAAAGTTCATACAATATTTATAATACCGAATAAGCTTTCCACCGGCGTACCATTTGAATCAGGCCCCCAAAAGGACATACGCCGCAGGGTCCACCGGCTTTCCGTCCTTATAAAGCGCAAAGTGCAGGTGCGGATCCATTGCGCACTCGCTCACAGCGGTATCGCCAATGGTTCCCACGACCGTTCCCGCGTCCACACGCTGCCCTTTCTCCACCGGCGGGTTCTTTGCAAGGTTTGCATAAACGCTGACAAGATCGCCGTCGTGCGCGATTTCCACCGTTACGCCCAGCAGGCCGTCTTCATACACGTTCTGCACGGTACCGCCCTTGATGGCGTTGACCTCGCTGCCTTTGCGGGCGGCGATATCCACACCGTCATGCGTGGTCCACTGTTCCAGCGTCTCCGAGTAAAGCAGCGCGTCCACGGCATAGCCCCAGATGATCTCGCCCTCCACGGGCGCAGCCGCCTTGCTCTGCGTTTTTTTCGCAGGCGCTTTTGTAGCGGCGGGCGCTGCGCTCGGCGCAGGCGTGGCGCTCGGCGTCGGGGATGCGGTTGGCGTGGGCCGTATGGCCTCTTCGAGTCGTTCGCCTTCGTTCACACCCGCGGCCTGCGCCATGGGAGTGGGCTCCGCCTGCTCAGGCGCGCCCTTTGGCAAGAGCGCCACGGCCGCCGCGATGCCGATGCACAGTATGCACAGGCCCAGCACCACATAAAACCCCTGCTTTTTGAGAAACGCCGACGCAGACGCGCGAAGCGCAGCGGCGCGTGTTCCTTTGTGTTCCATATAGGTATCCTCCTTTATAACGTTGTACGCACTAAAAAGGTTGCGCGTTATGAGTGTTTCCAATGTAAAAAAGGTTATAACCTAAGAAAGCGTCCTATCGGCGGCAGCTTGAAAAAACTCCCGCATTTTCTGTGCGGCAGGCAGATTGAGCAGTATACGGCATGCTCAGAATTGGATATAAATACCAGAGTATATTGAATGCGTCCGGGTATACTACTTAGCGAGGTGGTAACAGTGCTGAAGAGTGCCGTGACAACCTTATGGGTCATAACGGACCGAAAAAAACTTGAATACAATCAGGCGGTATTCAGTCCGGGCGACAGCAAAGGCGGGAACAAGCGTTCCCGCCTTCTTTTGCCAAAAATGTGCAGCCCTTTTTCGCGGATTACTCAAACAGCCTGTGCCCTTACTGCAAGGGCAGCAAAAATCAGCAATGATACAGCAATACACACGATTGACAAAACATTAACAATACCGTATTCTGTTTGCAGTAAGGGAATTTTCCCCGACCGCGCGTCCCGTGCCAGCTTTAAAAAATCAGGATGAAATTTGAGAGGAGTGGGTTTTATGCCGGGCATCGAGCTGGAAGTGCAGCTGCAGTTGGTAAACGAAAAGGTCAAATTCGCAGGAAACTCCCGTTCCAACCCCGAGGTGGTCATCGATTATTTTCCGCCTTATGGCGACGGCGAGGGATATACTTCTTTGGAATTGCTGCTGCTGAGCTTTTCCTCCTGTGTCGGCACGGGTTTATTGACTTTATTAAGAGGAAAGCTGCAAAAGACCGTCACTTCCCTAAAGGCAACGGCAAAGGGAACCATGCGCGAGCAGCACCCGAAGGCGCTTACACAAATCCGGCTGGAATTGACCATAAAATCCCCGGACACAACCGACGCGGATGTGCAGGCGATGCTATCTGCCGCAGAGAAGATATGCCCCGTCTGGGCAATGCTCAAGGGCAATGTTGAGATCAGCACGACATATACGTTGATAAATCCATAGCGAGAACGCGGACAAATACGTTTTGAATGCAAAAAGCTCCTTTACGGAAGTTTCCGTAAACGGGCTTTTTCTCAGTTTACCTAATAATTCAGTGATTCATACTTCATTTTCATCCTTTTTGACCCGCTCGGCTACAAGACAAGTTACAACTGTATTCATTTTATTGTCATCGATAATGAAATATAACTGGATTCGCAGGCAAGTGGTTTACATATTAACTCATTCATTTATTCATTTTCTTTCGATATGCTATCGATTAACATTAGTATTAACCGACCGAACAATATTGCATTTTACGCTGATAATATCGCGCATTTTCATTGACACAAACGATGAACAAGTATATAGTTAACCCATAAAACGAGTAACAAAGCTAAGACAATATCGAATTATTAATCTACAAGTAAATCACAGCTCGATCGTGACCAAGGCAGTAAACCCAAAAGTTTAATCGACAACCGAAGCTATGCAGATCTATTTCGCATTATTAAATCAAAACAGGAAGATGGAGCTTATGGCACTAAAAGCGAGGGTTACAATAGAAAAAACTTATACCATCGGCGAAGTCGATAAAAATGTATTTGGCTCTTTTGTGGAGCATGTGGGCAGATCCATTTATAGCGGGATTTATGAACCGACGCATAAGGAAGCTGACAAGTATGGTTTTCGAAAAGACGTTGCGGAACTCGTTCGTGAGTTGAAGGTACCGATTATTCGTTATCCGGGCGGCAACTTTGTATCAGGTTACCGTTGGGAAAACGGCATTGGCCCCGTAAAATCCCGTCCAAGACGGCTTGACCTCGCGTGGCGGACACTGGAAACAAACGAGGTGGGAATAAATGAATTTGCCTCATGGTGCAAGCGAATAGAGGCGGAGCCTATGCTTGCCGTCAATTTGGGCACAAGAGGAACAGAGGCTGCGCTTGACCTTTTGGAATATTGCAACCACCCCGCGGGGACCTATTGGAGCGATTTGCGGATTGAGCATGGATATCCTCAGCCGCACAACATCAAGCTATGGTGTTTGGGCAATGAAATGGACGGCCCATGGCAGGTGGGACACAAAACACCAACGGAATACGGACGGCTTGCCATGGAAACCGCGCGTACCATGAAACTTTTCGACCCTGACATTAAGCTTGTTTCCTGCGGAAGCTCGCACACTTTTATGGATACGTTCCCCGAATGGGAAGCTGAGACATTAACGCACACCTATGATGTGGTAGATTATGTTTCGCTTCATCAATACTTTGGCAATGAGGACGGCGACACTGCGAATTATCTTGCCCGGCCTCTGGAAACTGAGCATTTTATAAAAACCGTGATTGCTGTATGCGATTATGTGAAAGCCAAAAAGCGCGGCAAGAAAGATATTATGCTGAGCTTCGACGAATGGAACGTATGGTATCATTCAAAACAGCACGACGATGGTGAAATGAAAGATCGCCCATGGCAAACCTCGCCAGCGCTGCTTGAGGATATTTACACTTTTGAGGATGCACTCGTTGTCGGTTGCATGCTTATCACGTTTTTAAAGCACGCGGACAGACTAAAAATGGCTTGTATGGCGCAGCTTGTCAACGTCATCGCGCCGATTATGACGCAACCCGGCGGAGGCATATGCCGCCAGACGATATTCTATCCGTTCTTACATGCATCAAAGTTTGGCAGGGGTACGGCGCTTAGACCAATTGTTGTTTCGCCTAAGTACGATTCCAAAGATTATACCGATGTCCCATACCTGGAGACTGTCGCCGTTTTGGATGAGGAAGCCGAGGAAATGACGTTGTTCGCGGTGAATCGCAACCTTGGCGAACCTATGAACCTCACTTGCTTTCTCAGAGATTTTGAGAATTATATACTCACGGAGCATATTGCCTTGGAGAGCGGAGACCTTAAAGCGATCAATACTGTCTCCAATCCGGATGCCGTGGTTCCTTGTGTGCGCCAGGATTCCATTATGGATCTGGGAGAAGGTGAATTTTTCATCGAGCTTGGAAAAGCCTCATGGAATGTCGTTCGATTTAAAAAAACCATTCGTTAAAGCATATATTAGACGGGATATTTTGCTGACAAGTATTGAATATTCCGCTTAATATAAATAAAGTATTAATGAGAGGTTGCTGGAAATGAAAACAAAAAAAGCGCTATCCTTGTTGTTAACTATTGTAATGCTGGCGGTTTTCTTGGCGGCATGTGCGGCTCCCGCGCCGACAGAAGCGCCGCCGCCCTCTGCGGCTGCTCCGGCAGCAGCTCCGGCCGAGGCTCCGGCAGCGGCTCAGCCGGTAGATATTGAGTTCTGGACATTCCAGGACCTGCATGTCGAGTTCTATGAAAAGATGGCAGATAAATGGAATGAAGAGAATCCCAATGAACCTATCAACCTAATTCCGACTGTATATCCGTTTGACGATATGCACAACAAGCTGCTTATCGCTCTGCAATCGGGCGTGGGTGCGCCGGATCTCGTAGACATCGAGTTAGGCAAATACGCCAACTTCCTCAAGGGCGACATTCAATTGCTTCCGATTAACGAAGTCGTTGAACCGGAACTGAACAACATCGTGAAAGCCAGAGTAGACATCTATTCCAAAGACGGAAACTACTACGGCATTTGCTTCCATGTCGGCGCGGCTGTCATTTATTACAATACGGAGCTTTGCGACAAATCCGGCATTGATTGGAAAAACATCAGGACTTGGGACGATTACTATCAGGCAGGCAAAAAACTCAAAGCCGCTTTACCGGATAAATATTGGGAATCGTTGGAATCCGGCGACATTTGGCATATGTGGCCGCTGCTTTCCTCTCAGGGCGGCGACATGTTGACCAAGGATGGCAAGCCGGGCATCAGTTCCGCACAAATGGTAAAAGCGCTTGAATACAACCGCAAACTGCTTAACGAGGGAATCGCGACAATCGCCCCGGGCAACTTCCATCACTCGGAAGAATTTTACGCTCTGATGAACAGCGGCGCTATTGGTTCCATAGTGATGCCCATGTGGTATATGGACCGCTTTACCGACCACATGCCGGATCTTGCCAATAAAATTGCGATCGCTCCGCTTCCTGTTTGGGAAGCCGGCCAGCCGCGCTCCGTTGGTATGGGCGGCACGGGCACGTCTGTCACTGCACAGTGCGAAAATCCCGACCTTGTTAAGAGATTCCTGGCGTTTGCGAAGCTTTCCAAGGAGGGCAACATCGAAATCTGGAACACGCTGGGCTTTGATCCTATCCGCACCGAGGTATGGTCTTTGCCGGAGATGATGAATTCGGTCAACAAATTTACCGAGTACTATGTGACCAATCCGTTTGAAGTGCTCAACTCGATTAAAGACGAAATTCTCGCAGTCAATGTCTCGGATGCGCTTCCCGCGACTTTGGACGCTATGAAGAACTCGGTGCTTACCAGGGCTTACACGGATAAGAATATCGATATTCCCAGCATGTTGGCGGAAGAACAAGGCAAAATCCAATACTAGATTCCCCTCTTATCGCTATGGCAACACGAAAGCGCCGCTTGCGGCGCTTTCGGTCAATATTTTGCATAACGCGCTGCGCGTTACTTTCGAAATCAGGGGGTAGCCGAGAAATGAACTTCAAAAAATGGGTAAAGTCCCTGCCATATTCACAAAAACTTGCGCCCTATGTTTTTATTTCACCTTTTATTATCGTGTTCCTATTGTTTTTTGTTTATCCGGTTATTTCTACGGTTATCATGAGTTTTCAAAAGGTTGTACCCGGTCAGACGGCATTCGTCGGATTTGATAATTTTAAAAATCTACTGAACAGTGACTTTTTAAGGGCTGTAACCAACAGTGTGATCTATACGGTCAGTACGATTGCAATACTCATACCGGTTCCATTATTACTGGCGGTTCTTTTGAATAGCAAGAAGATGGTCGCAAAGAATTTTTTTCGCTCGGTATTTTTTTTGCCGGCACTGGTTTCGATTGTTGTAGCGGGCTTCACTTTTCGGTTGATTTTCGGAGAGATGCCTACTGCGCTGCTAAACGATATTTTAGCAAATTTCGGAGTTGCGGCCACGAAATGGTTGGGTGGTCCGGCACAATGGACCACCTTTTTCGCGTTGCTGATGCTTTGCTGCTGGCGTTGGACGGGCGTGAATATCATGTATTACTTATCGGGTTTGCAAGGCATCCCGAATGAATACTACGAATCGGCGTCTATAGACGGCGCCGGACCGGTGCAAAAGCTCAGGCACATCACGATTCCGCTTTTAAAACCCGTTACAATTTATGTTCTGACGATCAGCATTTACGGCGGTATGGCGATGTTTTTGGAAAGCTTTATGCTCTTTAACGGCAACCGTTCGCCGGGCGGTGCGGGACTTACAATTATCGGTTACCTGTATCGCCTTGGTTGGGAGCAGGCAAATATCGGGTATGGTTCCGCGATAGGGCTGACCATGTTGGCGATAACGCTCGGCATCAATGCAATTCAGCTAAAATTTGCCGGTTTGTTTAAGAAGGGGGAATAATATGAAAGGGCAATCAAAAAGGCGTTCCAAATTCACATCACAGTCAGCCGTCATGCTTATTCTGTTTACCGTCATGGCAATTGTGACGCTCACGCCTTTTATCAGCATATTCTTAGCTTCTCTTAGACCCGGGCAAGAAATTATGCGACAAGGTATAGGCCTGAATATCGATACGTCGATCATGTCCTTTAAAAACTATTCCTTCTTGTTTTCTGGTGATACGCCATACTTTACCTGGTTTAAGAACAGCTTAGTCATTACTGCGGTACAAACCGCATTGACGCTTATCGTCAGCGCCTTTGTTGGCTATGGTTTTGCCATGTATGAGTTTAAGCTCAAAAATTTGCTTTTTATATGCGTTTTGGTTATTATGATGATACCGATGGAAATCATCATGCTGCCGCTCTTCCAGTTAATTATAAAGCTTGGGCTTATCGACAGTATATGGGGCATTATTTTGCCGTTTGTGGCAGGTCCGTTGCCGATATTTTTCTTTCGTCAGTATTTAAGCGGAATGCCCAAAGATTTTCTGGATGCGGCGCGGGTAGACGGTTGCAGTGAATATGGTATATTCGCACGGATTATATTCCCGCTGATGAAACCCGCGTTTGCGGCTATGGGCATTTTTGTGGGTATGAACAGTTGGAATAATTTTTTGTGGCCGATGATTGTTTTAAGTTCGAAAGATAAACTTACGCTGACAATAGGTTTGAATACATTGATTACGCCTTACGGGAATAATTACGACGTTTTGATAGCGGGAGCCGTGTTTTCCGTGATTCCTATTGTTATTTTGTTCCTGATTTTTCAAAAACACTTTATTGCCGGTATGACGGCCGGCGGTGTAAAAGGATAAGAAACGAGGAACCCGTATGCTGATTTCCCCCATTCCGGAAAACGTAGCTTTTTTTGAAGCGCTCGCAAGCGACGTGCGCCTTGAAATCATCCAGCTGCTGGCGGAAGAGGAGCTAAATATCAAGCAGCTTGCCGAAAGAATCGGCATCAGCAGCCCGATTATGATAAAGCATGTGAAAAAGCTTGAAGATGCCGGCCTTGTAACTACCCGAATGGTCAAAAGAAACGGCTCCATGTGCAAAATTTGCACGCTGGTTTTCGCGGAATATCGGTTTTTGTTAGATTATCGCAGGCGTGGATTACCGATGATCCATTCCTACTCAATCCCTGTTGGGTGTTACTGTTTAATTGACGGTACGCCAACATGCGGTCTCGCAACAGAGAAGGGCGTTATCGGCTCCAGCGACGACCCGCGGGTTTTTTGGGAAACAGAGCGCGTTAACGCACAGCTTTTGTGGTTTACGCAAGGATACGTGGAATACAGATGCCCGAATTATTTATCGCCCGAACAAAAGATTGTGGAAATTGAGTTGTCCTTTGAAATTGCTTCTGAGG
The DNA here is from genome assembly GCA_036677445.1 of Clostridia bacterium. Lineage (GTDB taxonomy): Bacteria > Bacillota > Clostridia > Christensenellales > CAG-138 > JAVBWI01. The sequence continues at coordinate 308,528 of JAVBWI010000017.1, read as the reverse complement.
CGCCGGATTTTGCGGACGATTGGCCATCCGATATCACGTTTTGTTTTAACGGCACAAAGCTTTTCACATGGACCAGTCCCGGTGATTACGGTGTGAAACGCGGAAAACTTACGCCTGAATGGTGGCCTTCCAACCAATACGGGTTATTAAAGACGTTGCACCTCACACGCGACGGCGTTGTCATGGACGATCAAAAAGTCTCGGAAGTAACTTTGGAGCAGCTTTTAGCGGATGACAAGCTGTATTGGAGCATTCGTTTTGAAGTGGCTGAAGATGCGAAAAACGCAGGCGGCTTGACGTTGTTTGGCAAAAAGTTCGGGAATCATGCGCAGGATATTATGGTGCGTACATTTTTTGAAAAAGCGGACGCGGAGGGTGCTCCGCCTCTTGCGCAGTTCTGACACGGTTCTCTGCTTCGGGATTCAATCAGCTTCAAAACATGAAAAGTCCAGAACGCTGGACTTTTCTTCTCTTTGTATCAGTCATTTTGTGTTGGGACACTAAACGCATGCAAAGATGCCCTACGGCTTTTAATAAGCTTTGAATCCGTCATTTTGCAGTGACCTGGAGGATGATCTATTTTACAGGCAATACATATGCCGCGATGATATACGCGATCAGACCCAGTACCGTAAACGCCAGCACGCCCCAGAGTATGCGTACTATGGAAACATCCACATCGAAATACTCCGCCACGCCGCTGCACACGCCGAAGAGTATTTTATCCGTATTGTTGCGGTAAAGCGTTTTTGCCATGTCTGCTCCCCCTGTTTCGTTTATGACCTTATCATAACCCGCCCGGCCCCCGGGCGCAAGCAAATACTGTGCAATGCCCTAGGCTGCTGACAAACCCTCCCCTTTAGGGTATATCCCCCAAGCTTTCTCCGACAAAAAACTTCCGGAAGAAACGGCGAGTAATTGATTTATGTAACAGCGGCTTTCAATACGTCATTTTGCTGGCGGTTGGTTGTGCGGCGAACTGCCGCACATCTTTCCTTGAAGAATACCCGAATGTGCCATTCGGGTACATGTACGGTGCAAAATGACACCTCGTAGCGTAAGTTGGCGCGACAGTTTCCTGCGTAAGCAGGAGACCCAGGCTGTCGACAAACCCCTTGGGGATTCGGGGACCGCAGTCCCCGGAGGCTTTCAACCGCCGCCAGCGACATGTGCGGTGGCGGCGGAAAGCCTTGCGGCGCAAGGCCTTCCTTGCAGGAACAGCCGGTCCTCGGCGGGAGACGCCTCGGATACTAGGCCTGCGGGCCGTCGCCGTCACCGTAGGCACAGGTTGTTCCTGTAATCCTCGAAAAAGTGCCGCAAGGCACTTTTTCGAAAAGCTAAGTTTCCTGCGTAAGCAGGAAACCGAGCGGCAACTTGCGCGGTGAACCTCGAAAAAGTGGATGTATCCACTTTTTCGACTAATCATGCGCTAGCGCGCCATGGACATTGGCGGTGGTAAACGAGCGCAGGCGGCTTTGCAGGCGTTCTTTCTTCAATAACGGCATCATGCTGCGGAACAGCTCCGCCCTGGTGACCCCCGCCAGCTCCATGAGCATTGTGGTGGCGTCCTGTATGGAAGGCAGCTCGTCGAATGTCAGTGTAACGTCATCCTTATGAAACCGGAATGTCAGCACACGGGTACAGGGCGTTTCGAGGAAGTACACATACAGCCGCAGCAGCGTTTCGCCGGAGCTCTGCATGCCGTAGCGCGCCGATACGCTGACCGCATGCGTCTCCTGCCTGATGGTAGCTGTGGAACGGCGGAAAAGCTCCCCCTGCACATACAGCAGGTTTTGCGTTTCTCCCTCGTAAAACGCAACGGATAACCCGCCGTCCTCGTTTGCGGAGAAGGCGACGCTGGTTAAGCCTGTGGAATAGTTGTTGTGAACGCTCTGTATCACCATGGGGAACAGGCCGGACACATTCGTATCAAACGTATAGGTTTTGCCGTCAAGCTGCGCGCGCAGCCAATTGAACGGCATGGGCAGTATGCCCTCGGGCGCGACTTCCTGCCTGTTGCGGCAGGTAAGCCCCTGCAGCGCATCCAAAAGCGCGTGCTGCGCCTCCGGCTGCGGGGGCAGCGGCGTTTGCTCGGCACGCAGGAAGCAGCGCTTTACATAAGACATGGTGCCGCCCTGCGCGAACAGCCGCGAAGAGCCGCTGAATATTGCCACCAGCGCGTTTTTATCCGGCAGCGCCAGCATGTATTGGCCGAACGCACCGTTGAAAAGATACCCGCCGGGGTAGGGCGCAATCCAGACCTGGTAGCCATAGCCGTCGCGGCACTCGCCGTTGGGCGTTTCGATCTGCACGCGTGTGGCTTCCTCAATCCATTTGCGGCTGATGAGCTGGCGCTCCTCGCCGTCCACCGTCCACCGGCCCATCTGCAGATACAGCTGGCCCACCTTGGCCACGTCCTCCAATGTGAGCGAAAGCCCCCAGCCGCCTTTTTCCGTACCCCTGGGACAGGTCTCCCAGCTTACGGAATGGATCTGCAACGGCTCGAACAGGCGCGGCTTCAGGTATTCCAGCATGGAACCGCCCGTTTTGCGCCGGACGATGGCCGCAAGCATGTAGGTATTCATGGAGTTGTAGTAAAACTGCGTACCCGCAGGAAAACGGACGCCAGAATCCAGAAACTCCTGCTCCCAATCCGCGCCCAGCGCGGAACCCACCTCGTTGAAGCGCACGCCGGTGCTCATGGTTAAGAGATGCCATACGTTGAGTTCTTTTTGCGGGTGGGTGGCGGGATCCACCACCTTATCCGCAAACAGCTCCACAAGGCGCTCGTCCAGGGAAAGCCTGCCTTCATCCACCAGCATGCCGATGGCGGTGGCGGTAATGCTCTTGCTGAGCGAATACAGCTGGTGCGGCAGCTCCTTTTCGTACGGTGCCCAATACCCTTCGCAAATGACATGCCCGTTGCGCACCACCAGCATGCCCTGTATGGCGGCGTCGGCGTCCGCATCGATGGTATGGTATAGCTCCAGCAAATCCGAACTGCGCACGCCCTCTGATTCCGGTGTGGCGCGCGGCAGCAGCACCGCCTGGGTATTCAGAGCGGCGCGCTTTTGCGGCGTATAACCGTAAGCATAGATATGCTGCATATCCTGCTTCATGTAACGCCACACCAGATCCAGCGTGCGTTTCTCCAGCGTCCTGTCCATGGCGTCAAGCTCCTTGCGCAGCAGCCCGCGCTTGCGTTTGAGCGCGGACTTTTCACGATCCACAAGCGCCTGATACCGGTCGATTACGTCGTTCATCACATTCCCCCAAGGTATAGGTATGCGCATGCGCGCCTGTTCGCCCATGCGCGCGAGGCGGCCGGGTTCCGAAAGCGCCCTTTGCATGACATCGCACAGGCTTTCGGGCGTTTCGCCGCAGACAAAGCCGTTTTCTCCGTTTCGCACCACCTCCGCGGGCGCGCTGTTTGCAAGCACCACCGACGGCGTGCCCGCCGCCGCGGCTTCGCGCACCACCAGCCCCGCCGTATCGTACGCGGAGGGAAACACAAACAGGGAAGCGGCCGCGTATAACCCGTTCAACAGGCGGGGATCGGTGATATGCCCGGTAAAACACGCGTTGACGCCCAGCTCCTGCGCAAGTTTGCGGATGGCAGCCTCATCCTTGCCCTGCCCGGCCAGTACAAGCTGGAACGAGACACCGCGGCTTTGCAGCAGGGCCGCGGCATTAAGCGTCTGCCGCAGGTTCTTTTTCCAGTCCAGCTGACCCACATATAGCAGTATCGGGCCATTGGAGAGCGCGAACATCCCGCGCGCGGCCTGTATATCCACCGCCCGGATGTTGGGCATATCGGTGCCGTGCTGTACGATCTCGATTCGCCCGTGGTAACCGTAGGAGCGCAGCGTCTCGGCGGCGGCGCGGCTCACCGTCCACACCTCGTCGCAGCGGTCGAAAAAATCCACAATATATTTTACGCCGATCGCCGCGAGGCTTTCGTTGCGCGTAACGCGCAGTATATCATCATGATATTTGGAATGAAAGGTGCCTATGAGCGGCACCTTCAGCTTTGACGCAAGGCGTATCGCCTCCAGCCCCGACGGACCGGGGCTGTGCGCGTGCACCAGGTCAAGCTGTACGCCTTCCATGCGCGCCATATAGTGGGAATCCAGCACCGCGACGCCCGCGCTGTACTGCGGCAGGCGTTTTAGCGGCACGCCGATAAAATCCACAATCTCGAACGGATATTTGCCGCGGCAGCCGCCGTTGCGCAGCGGCGTGACAACATAGCAATCGTGCCCACGCTCGCCCAATGCGCGCGCATATTCATAGGTCACGCGGCCCACGCCGTCTACAACAGGCAAAAAGGTATCGTTGCATTGCGCGATGCGAAGCATTGCGACCTCTCCTTTACTAGTCTGTATTCTTTCTCCATTTTAACACGCCCCAAAAGAAATGCATGTGAATTTCCTGTAGAATGCTGTAAACAGCGGCGGCAAAAAATAAGGCCGCGCGGCCCAACAATTGCTGGAAGCGCAAAGCCTGCAGGTAAAAAAGCATGTATCATAATTATGACATATTCTTAATGCAAACGCATTGCAGAGGTGTCGGCCCGAGGGCGCGCTTTAAGCGCCCGCTTAGCTGCGCCGTTCAAAATCCAGCCGTATGAACAGCTTGCCGTTGGGCAGGGGAATTTCCTCCCGGTACAGCAGCCGGAAGGGCAACGCGGCCATGGCCTCCCTCAGCGCGCCCTCTTCCACATCCGTATGCAGCGCGCCGATGCCGGAGAGCGCTTGCCTGTACGGCGAAACGGAGACGAACGCCGCCGAGACGTTTTTTTGTATGACGCAGCAGAGGCGTTTGGGATTGCATTCGCGCACGCGTTCAACGAACGCCGGTATGCCGATATATTCGATCAACAGATCCGCAAGCACCAGTTCGGCATGCGGAAGCGTATCGCAAGGCCGGGAAAGGTCCGCGCACAAAAGCGTAAGCTTTTTGGAAAGCTGCGGATGGCGCGCGCGGCAGGCCGCGAGGTATTGGACGTTTACATCCACACCGTAAACGGCTTGTACGGTTTCCGGGTCAATATGCTCCAGCCCGTTTCCGCCCGCAACGCCCCATACGGCAACGGAGTCCGCCGGGTAAGCGGCAATCCGCTTGCGCATCAGCGTATTGAGCGCCTGCGTCTGCTCGATGCCTGCAAGCTGCATATGTCCTTCGTAAACGGCGAGCGGCACTTCCTCCCATGGATGCGGCATACTGCATTCCCCCTTTTATCCGTGTTTTCGGTTATTCCGAAAGCCCGCCGGAGCGAATGATTTCTTTATCCGCGGTGATAAATGCCGCCTCGACATCCGGCGTCGCCTCGATAAGCGCCATACCCTTTTCCAGCCCCAGCACATAACAGGCGGTAGAGTACGCGTCGGCCAGCATTGAGCTATGCGTCAATATCGTAACGGAGCTAAGGCCGTTCTGCACCGGCCAGCCGGTTTCGGGGTCGAGTATGTGGTGGTAGCGCACGCCGTCGAGTATGAAATAGCGCTCGTAGTTGCCGCTGGTGACCACCGAACCGTCCGCCGCGGCAAGCGCAAAGAGCGGCTCGCCCGTCGGCTGCTCCGGGTCCTGCACGCCCACCCGCCAGTCGCTTCCGTCCGGCTTTGTACCGATGACCACAACGTTGCCGCCGAAATTCAGTATACCGCTCTTCACGCCCCTCGCGCGGCAGTATTCCGCGATTTCGTCCGCGATATACCCCTTGGCGATGCCGCCCAGGTCGATTTGCATGCCCGCGGGCAGCGTGACCGTATCGCCGTCAAGCTTTAGCTTTGTATAGTCGGTAAGTGCCGCGGCCTCCGCAAGCTCCTTTGCATCGGGCGGAGCGGGGGCCTCGACCTGAAAATCCCACAGCGCGCTCGCGGGCGCGATGGTCGCGTCGAACGCGCCGCCCGAGGCCGCGCTTACTGCAAGGGCTGTTTCGAGTACGGCGCGGGTATGTTCGTCCACCCGTACCGGCGCGCCCTGCGCATGGTTGATGCGCCACACATCGCTGCCTTCCACGGTCTTGCTCAGCAGCCGTTCATACTCCGCGCATTTCGAGAGCGCATCGTCCGCGACATCCTGCCCGACGCCATAAACCGAGATGTTGATGACGGTATCCAGATAAAACCCGACCGCGGAGACTTTCTCCGGCGCGGGCTTTTTACAGCCTGCAAGCAGGCACAGTGCGGAACAGATACACAGTACCGCCGTGCGCAGTAAAATTCGTTTCATTGTTTATCCTCGATATTTTTCCTGGGCTGCCCGCCGCTTTGCGCGATACGCATGCCGGGCAGCGCATATTTCGCAGCGACGCCGGTGAGTACGCCGGTAATGACCGCGGCGATAAGCAATGCGGGCAAATAGCCTACGAGCGCCATAGAGCGTACCACCAGCGAAGCCGTAGCGATCTGCGCCATGTTGTGCGCCACCGCGCCGGAGACGCTTACGCCCACGATACTGATGCCCGGCACTTTTTTCATAAGCAGCATGACAAGCAGGCTCACGACGCCGCCCGCAAAGCTGTAGAGCATGGCCGAAAGGCCTGCGAACAGGAAGCCTGAAAGCAGCACCTTCAACACCATCAGCAGCGCCGCGCTTTTTGTATCCATCAAATAAATGGCGTAGAGCAGCACGGTATTCGCAAGCCCCAGCTTAATACCGGGCAGCGTGGCCGCGATGGGCACCATTTGTTCCAGCCAGCCGAGTATCAGGGCAACGGCCGTTAAGAGGCCGAAGCGCGCCACCTTGCTTGCCTTCATAGCGCCGCCCCCGAAGCCAGTATTTGCATTTGCACGGCCTTACGCCGCAATATCCGTATCGTCATACTTTTTTCCGTCCGCACGCCGCGGATTTCCTTTCCTGCACGGGATTTATTTGTTGCGCAACTATCATAGCACAGACATACGGGCTGCGCCATGCTTACTATGATATAACTATAACATACCATGCGCGCCGCGCAAAGGAAACCCGTACCGGCATCGTAATTTCTGTCACTCTTTGCCACCTTTACATTCACCGCGCGGCGTATTAGGATAAATGCAGGATATTCGGGAGGTACGGTATATGCGCAAAGACGGCAAACAGCCCACGCGCGCCCGGCGCTATCTGCGTCTTGGTATTATTGCGTTCGTAATCGCGGGGCTGCTGCTGTTGGCGCGCACGCTGTACGTGGTGTTCGCCGACCCCATGCAGGCGTTTTTAACGCCTGCACCGGCAGCAACGGCAACGCCCGCCGCCACTTTTACGCCCGTGCCTGCCGCTACACCCAGGGCCACCGCGCAGTTTAACACCCCGCCCACGCTTTCCCCCACGCCCACGCCGGAACCTACGCCCACGCCCACGCCCATGTACGCGGAGTTCATGCAAAACCGCGTGAATATACTGCTCGTAGGTTATGACAAAAGCCCCGAACGCGAGGTGGAGGAAAACGACGTATTCCGCGACGAGACCAACGATTTTCGCTCGGATGTGCTGATGCTGCTGACGGTGGATTTTGCCAGGAAAGAGGCCCACCTCATTTCCGTGCCGCGGGACAGCTACGCGCCCATCTATAAAGAAAACGGCGAGCTGTACAGCAAGCGCGGCAAATGGAAGATCAACGCCGCATTCGCAAAGGGCGGCAGCGCCACCAAGCGGGGCTTCCAGTACGCCATGCAGACGGTAGGGAAGCTTTTGGGCGTGCCCATCGATTACTATGCGGGCGTGGATATGGACGGATTAAAGGGCGTGGTCAACGCCATGGGCGGCGTCTATTACGATGTGGATGTGGAGATCCGCCTCAACGGCCGCAGGCTCAAGACCGGCTACCAGCATTTGAACGGCCAGCAGGTGCTGGATTATGTGCGCGCACGCAAGGGCATCAGCACCGATGCCGGCCGCAACGACCGCCAGCAGCGCATGCTGTTTGCGATATTCGGGCAGCTCCAATCCAGGGACCAGCTCAAGAACTTCCCCAAAATTTACCGCTCGATGAAGCAGTACGTCACCACCAACCTCAACGCCGAGCAGATCGCGGCGATGGCGGCGTTCGGTATGCAGCTTTCTATGGAAGACATTCACCGCCACACCCTTGTCGGGGAATACAACAGCGATACGCCGTATTCGAGCGCCAATTACTATTTGATTGACAATGAGGCGCTTGTGGCGCTGATACAGGAAGTGTTCAAAATCACGATCTCCCCCAACCCGCGGTATGATATGCGTTATGTGCTCTCGGATATCGCCGCGGAGGAGGCAAAAGACGATATCCGCGACGCGGAATACCTGCTTGCGCGCAAAAAGGTGCGCGACGCTTTCCCGGAAGACAGCGAGGGCAACATGCTTTCATCCTCCCCCGCGCTTCTTGCGCTCAAGGCGCAGATGGAGTTTTTGCGCGTTCGCTGCACGCGCGCACAGGATGCCGACCTTGACATTCCCCTTAATATCACGGCCATACGCTCCGGCCAGGCTTCGCTCTACAACTGTATGCGGATATTGAGCCTGGAGGTGGGGCTGACGCAGCGGGACGTGAGTTCTTCCCGCCTGCCCAAAGTCGTATTTGACGCGCTGCCCGAGCGGGAGCCGGAACCCGCGCCGACGGCTGCAGCAAATGCGTAAAGGCTTCTCCCTGCAGTTGTTTTAATAACTGTTGTTTTGTATGGAGTTGGAAACATTCGAGACATATTCGGATATTCGTTTTACCGTTTCATCCACCTTGCTCCCGGCCTCATTGATATACTCCAGCGATTGTTTGGCAAACGCGCTGGTATTGGTCGCAATATCTACCGATTTTTGTGATTCCTGCGCTAAATCGCGTATCGCCTGCGCCACAACGGCAAACCCTTTTCCGGCAGACCCTGCGCGGGCTGCTTCTATGGATGCATTCAAAGAAAGTAAATTCGTCTGCATGGACATGGAGTTGACTTCCCGGGCCATTTTCGCGTACTGCTCCATGGCGTGGTCGATGTTTTTAATGCCTCCCAGCACATCGTCATAAAGCCTTTTGATCTCTGAAACCTCCTGCGCGATTTCATGGATTTGCTTCAGGTTATTGCTTTTTTCCATGGCAAAGGCTTCATGTTGTCTTGTGATATTATGCCGGGTCTTTTCTATACAGTTATCTGATATATTGATGCCTTTTGCAATCCGCTCGGCCATTTCGCGGCATGTAAAAGAACCGCATGCATAGCAGTTATGCTGCCTTTCTTCCGGTGTGAATTTTTCCAGCTCTATAAAAGCGTTTTCAATATCCTCTTCGGTTACCGTTTTGGGTATGACGGCTTGCTTTTTATACTTTCTCATGTAATCTTTCAGCTCGAGCTGCCTGTCAAAAGCTTCGAACAAGGCCGTCATATCGTCCTGGTCTTTTCTTGGATACATCCGCATGGAAGCCTGGCGCGCATCGTCCATGATCTTGCCCACTTCAAATTGCGAATGCTCATGAACGCAGGCTGTTCCCATATTGCACCCTTCGGGGCAGTTTAATACATCGAACACGGCAGGCAGGCAATCGGGGTCAGCCTGCGCATATTCATCGAGAGCTCTGTAAACGGTGCCTTGTCCTTCGGATTTGTCTATTCGTAAATTTTTTCCCAGATAATATTCGATGTTTTCTTTCAACCCGCCCGGCATGGAATAAATTTTCCCGAGAGAGGATTCAACACTGTTGAAACGAAAATCTTCATCCGGCAGGCGTATGTTTTCATTGCGTATATACTCGGCCAGTTTTGCGAACGTTACGTTATAACTTACATGGCCTGTATCTTCGAACTCATGCGCCTTTGCAATGCATGGGGATAAAGCCGCGATCTTGTGGCTGATGTTCAGTTTCTTCTTCATGAAAACGGCTGTGCACAGCATGGGGCTGTGTACCGGGGACAAATTTTTCAATAGCTCATGCCTGTATTTTATAATGTAATTGACAATGACAGGGCAGGGCTGCGTAATCAGCGGCTGCGGATTTCTGGTTTGTATAAAGCGTATATGCGCCCATGTGCATATATCCGCGCCCAGCGATACGTCGAATATGGCGTGCACCCCCATAGCCCTGAGCCACGCGAGCACCTTTTTCCAGTCTTCGAAATTTGCCCTGTTGGCGGGGGCCACAATCATGGATATTTCTTCGCCTTTTTGAAGGTCCTCAATAAATTTTAAAGTATCGTCCGCATATTCCCGTGCGTTATGCATGCATATCTTTATGCATGCGCCGCATACGATGCACTTGTTATGATCAATATTGACTTTTGCTTTGCCGTTATCCAGATAGGCGTAGTTTGCTTCACTCACCGGACAAACCCGTATGCACCGGTTACAGCCTTTACATTTTCCGGTATCACAGTATATAAGTTGTCTCATAACGCCTCCAAGCAGTTGATTACTTATATAATATCGTTTTTATTTTCACACGAGTTAACCCGTTGTGCTCATAAAATACTTTTGATCCTTGGCAAATGTATATTACCAAGTAGTTGATGATAAAAAACACAGGCTGAAAGCCGGTGAAAGTCAGCGGGGAAACCCGCCCTTTGGGAATTGATGAGCTGTATAGAGACTGCTATTTTACACTGTCCATCGCAAAAAGAAGGCTGCCTCGGATTTTTGCATCTGAGACAGCCCCTTTTTGTGCATATTGGCTTACGTATTATGCTTCGCTGGCCTTCGCCTCTGCGAACTCCGCCTGGATTTCCGCGGAAGGCTCCGCTGTCAAGAGCGACACCACCACGATCACGATGCAGGAGAACAGGAACGCGGGCATCAGCTCGTAGATACCCAGCAGGCCGCCCATCGGGCGGATCAGCAGCTTCCAGATAAATACCATGGCGGCGCCCGCGCACATGCCGGAAATGGCGCCCGCGCGCGTTGTCCGCTTCCAGAACAGCGAGAACAGCATGAGCGGCCCGAAGGTTGCGCCAAAGCCCGCCCAGGCGAAGGAAACGACCTTGAATATAACGCTGTTTTCATCCAGCGCAATGAGTATGCCAATCAATGCGACAGCCAGCAAAGCGCGCCGCGAGACGGTCATAATCTGTTTTTCCGTCGCCTGCTTTTTCAGCAGCCCCTGATAAATGTTCTTCGCGAATGCGGAGGACGCGATGAGCAGATACGAATCCGAGGAGCTGATGGTGGCGGCGAGTATGCCCGCCATCACGAGGCCCGCGACAAGCGGCGGCAGCAGGTTGGTGGAGATGAGTATGAACACGCTTTCCGACTGGCTGGCGGTCATGAGCGCGGTAGGATACAGCGCCCTGCCGACAAGGCCTATGATGACTGCGGCCGCCATGGAGATAATTGCCCAGACGGTGCCGATACGGCGGGACTTCTTCAATTCGCTGGATTTGCGGATGGCCATAAACCGCAGCAGCACCTGCGGCATGCCAAAATACCCAAGACCCCAGGACATGGTGGATATGACGGTGAGGAACCCGTACGACCCGGCTTCGCCGAATGCGGCGGCGCCGTTTACGGTCTGCTGCACGCCATCCGCCACGGTGGGGCTGGCAATGCCGAAGAATTCGAGGAAGCCCGGGATTTTCCCGATGTTGGTCACAACGGCGTCGACGCCGCCCGCGGCAGCGGTGGATACGCTAAGCACCACCACAAGGGCAATGATCATGACGATGCCCTGCATAAAGTCCGAGGCGCTCTCGGCCAGAAATCCGCCAAGGAACGTATACACGATCACGAATACCGCGCCTATGATCATCATGCTCTGATAAGAGAACCCGAACAACGTGCTGAACAGCTTGCCGCAGGTCACGAAGCAGCTGGAAGCATACACGGTAAAGAACACCAGTATGAACAGGGCCGCAATGCTCATGATGACATTTTTCTTGTCATGGAAGCGGTTGTTGAAAAACTCCGGTATGGTAATGGCATTGCCCGAAATTTCCGAATACCGGCGCAAACGCTTGGCAACGAGCAGCCAGTTCAGGTATGTGCCGATGGCAAGGCCCAGCGCCGTCCAAAACGCGTCGGCCAGGCCGCACCAGTAAGCTACGCCGGGAAGGCCCATGAGCAGCCAGCCGCTCATATCCGAAGCCTCCGCGCTCATGGCCGTTACCCACGGCCCCAGGCTTCTGCCGCCAAGAAAGTAGTGCTCCGAGCTCTGGTTCGCCCTTTTGGCATAGTACAGGCCGATTCCGATCACGACGAGCATGTACAGGCCCATGGTAATGAGTACCTGAATCGAATTCGAGTTCACCCAATCATCCCCCCATAATAAAAATTTATAAAATGAAATTGATATGACTTTGCTATTATATCTTATATATTTCGCATGTTTCAAGGAATATTTTCAGTTTGCGCCATATATGCGGCATATTCATTCCTTTACGGCGGAAAAACCGCAAAACGCAGAGAAATTGGGGGCCTTTTCCTGTACGGGCGGCGCAAGCGCATCGCATGAACATGCCCCCGAGGGTTGCCCGCCGTCCATGCCTGACCTGCGGCCACATATGTGTTATACTGTATACACAAATATAGAAATGGGGTTCGCATACCCGTGCATAAAACTGTAACGCTGTACAACGTGATTTTTCCCGTTTGGTTTTTACTGCTGTTCCCGGCGGCATGGATCGTCGTACTGCCCGCCAATTTCGTTATCGACTCGTTGGTGCTTTTGCTGGCCTTCGCGGTATGTAAATTAGGCAGCCGCAAATTACTGTATAAGCAGAGCATATTAAAGGTATGGGGCTTTGGTTTCCTGGCGGATATCATAGGCACTGTTCTGCTGCTGTTCACCCAATTTGCGCACCATGTGATTGACGAATCTTCCGCATTGGGTCGCTGGTTTTACGAAAACATCGCAAGCGCCGTCGCGTATAACCCGTTTAAGAATATCTACGCATTCCTCTTCGTATTGCTGGCGGTCGCTTTATCCGGCTTTTTGATCTACATATTCAACTACAAAATCGCCCTGAAAAAATGGCCGACGGAGGATGTGCAGCGCAAAAAGGCCGCCCTGCTGCTCGCTCTGCTCACGGCGCCCTACATATTCTTCGTGCCAACGAGCTGGCTGTATTAAAACGTTCTGCTTCTCCCTCTCGAATATTACGGGGAATATCCCCTTATACAAGGAGTACCTATGCCGCAGACCAATTACAGTATCCGCTTCGCAACGCAAGCCGACGTTCCCCTGCTGCTCTGTTTTATCCGCGAGCTGGCCGAATATGAGCAAATGCTGGACAATGTCGTCGCAACCGAAGAAATTTTACAGGACTGGATGTTCGTACAGCACCGCGCGCAGGCCATCATCGCGGAACGAGACGGCGAGCCGCTGGGCTTCGCGCTTTACTTCTACAACTTTTCCACCTTCCTGGGCCGCGCGGGTATTTATTTGGAGGACCTGTACGTACGCCCGCCGGCGCGCGGGCTGGGCCTTGGCAAAGCGCTGCTCAAGGAACTTGCGCGCATCGCTGTAAAAGAGGGATGCGGGCGGCTGGAGTGGGCATGCCTGGACTGGAACAAGCCCAGCATAGAGTTTTACCTTTCATTGGGCGCGCAGCCGCAGGAAGAATGGACAACTTACCGTTTGCAGGGGGATACGCTGACCGCACTTGCGCAATCTTAAATAAGGGAGAATGCCAATGTTTCAAATCATGACGGGCGAACAGGCCGCAGAACTGATACACGACGGAGACTGCCTGGCCATCAATTCGTTTTTGGCGCTGGCCAACCCCGGCGCGCTGCATGACGCGGTAGCCGAACGCTTTTTGTGTACCGGCCACCCGAAAAACCTGACGCTCTTTTGTGCGGCGGGCTTCGGCGTATGGGACGAGAACCGCTATGCCGACCGGTATGTGGCCGCGGGCGCGGTGGACCGCGTCATCGCCGGGCATTACATGAGCATGCCGGCCGTGATGCGGCTTGCGCGGGAGAATAAAATAGAAGCGTATAACATGCCGCTCGGCGTATTGTCCCACTGCGTACGCGCCGCCGCGGGCGGGCGCAAATGGCATTTGAGCAAGATCGGGCTGAATATATTCGTGGACCCGCGGCTGGACGGCCCCGCGCTCAACGAAGTATCTAGGGAAGAGCTGGTGCGCCTTGTGGAAGTGGACGGCGAGGAATATCTCGCCTACCGCACGCCGGAGGTGGACGTCGCCTTTATACGGGGGTCAACAGTCGACCCTAACGGCAACATTACGTTTGAGAACGAGTTTGTCACCGTGGACGCGCTGGCGCTGGCGCAGGCCACCAAAAGTAACGGCGGCAAGGTGATCGTGCAGGTGGAGCGGGTCAGCCATATGTTTTCCCGCCCGTGGAACGTCATCGTGCCCGGCATATTGGTGGACGCGGTGGTGGTGTGCCCCGCCGACGAAAAGCAGGCCGCTTATAACTACACGATGTCCGGCGACGTGCATGTCCCTTCCACGCATATGGATTACTGGATGGCGCAGCTAAGCTCCGCCAATACGCGCGGCCGCTCCGGCGAAGACGATTCGCCCGACATCATCGGCGCGCGCGCCATGCGGGAGCTTCGCCGCGGTGATATCGTCAACATCGGCATCGGCATACCCGAAATGGTGGGCAAGCACGCTTCCCACGCGGGGATATTGAAGGATATCGCGCTCACGGTGGAAGCAGGCGGCACGGGCGGCCTGCCCGCGCCCGGGGTCTCCTTCGGCGCGACCATCGGCGCGGATATGATCTGTTATATGGCCACGCAGTTCGATTTCTATGACGGCGGCGGGCTAAACGTATGTTTTATGGGCGGGCTGGAGGTGGACCGGTTGGGCAATGTCAACGCCCACCGCCTGCCGGATAAGTTCGCGGGCATCGGCGGCTTTGCAAACATCACCAACGCGACAAAGCGGGTGGTGTTCTGCCTCACCTTCACCACGCGCGGCCTGATCGCAAAGCAGGAAGGGGAAACGGTACGCATCGAACGGGAAGGCTCGCTCAAAAAATTCAAGCGGGATATACTCTCCATCAGCTTTTCCGCCGAGAACGCCGTCGCGCGCGGGCAAACCGTGCTGTATGTGACCGAACGGTGCGTGTTCGAATTGACGCCCAAGGGACTCCGGCTCAAGGAGGTATTCTCCGGCATCCGCGAGAAGGAGGATATCCGCGACCTGTTGGATTTTGAAGTATAAAGGGTTATAAGGACAGCGCAATTTAATAATGATAAGATCGGCAGGCAAATTATTGGCTAACATTCTTATGGTATCGCCGCCTATGGCGGCGACGAAAGATTATTTTATTTATTAGCGGGCGGGCTTCGCCCCCCGCACCCCCTATAGTACGCGCGTAATCAACTGTAATACCCAAGCCTGTGCGTTGCCACCCTCCTTTGGGTGTTGATGCGTGGGATAGAGAAGCTCTTCATTATCCATAGCGAAAAGTAGGCTGCCTGGATTATATCTGAGGCAGCCCCTTACATCTTAACCTATTGCGCCCTCATAGCAGGGCGCTCCGCCGCCCTGCTAACCGATAAGCGACGTAGGAGCCATATAAGTACGTCCACTCTGACGACATGTGCGTCAGAGTGGACACCTTGCATGCAGGTGAGCGGTGAGCGAACCTGTATGAGAATCTCGCAAAAGTGGCGCACACCACTTTTGCGAAAAGGTTAAAAATTCTTCGCGGCGTGTTCGCCCGTGCGCCTGCCCATCGTCGCGCAATACTCCAGCGACGAGCCGCTGCAGGGATAGTAGATGTTATAGAACTCCGTGTTGGCGAGCTCGCCCGCCGCGTAAAGCCCCTTGATGGCTTCGCCGTTCGTTCCGACGACCTGCCCGTCCAAATTGATCTTCGGGCCGCCCAGCGTGCCCGAAATGCTCACCAGCGCGCAGTTGATGGCATAGAACGGGCCGTTTTCAATGGCGTTGAGGTTGCCGCCCTCTATGCCCAGCTTTTTCATGTGCTCGTCGGTCTTGCCGAAATCGGAGTCTTTTCCGGCCTTGCACAGTTCGTTATACCGGTCCACAGTAGCCTGGAGCGTCGCGGGATCCACGCCCACCTGTTCCGCCAGCGCCGCGATGGTCTCGCCCTTCTTGGCGTTGCCGGCCTCGACAGCCGCATCAAGGTTTTCTATGCCGCAGTCCGCGGGAACGACGGTCCAGTAGAACGACGTGTTGTTCTTGATGAGGTTGCCGCTGCGCATGAACCAGTAATCCGACTCGTCCATAAAGCGCTCGCCGTTGGGCAGAACATACAGATACTGCCCGAAAACGTCCGCCATCGTAAGTCCGGTCGGGCCGTAATCGAACGCGAGCGCCACCACGCCGGAGGGACGGTATACCATCTCGGCGCCCGCCTCTTCCGCCATGCGGTGCCCGTCGCCGTTGTGCTGCTGCATAACGCCGCTGCGTCCCATCACGAGCGGGGCGTACTGCTTCATCATCTCATCGTTGCCGTCAAAGCCGCCGGTAGCGAGTATCACGTTCTTGGCCTTGATGGTCACTTTCCCGCCCTGCTTGGTCATGGCCTCCACGCCTACGACGGCCGCGCCGTCCATAATGAGCTGCTGCGCGGGCGTTTCATACAGAAATTCCACGCCCAGCTTTTCGGCAGCCTTCGTCATGGGGATGGTGAAGCCGACGCCGCCGCCCGTGCCGGTGGTGGAGGCGACGCCTTCCGCCGTCTTATGGCAGCGCATGGGATCCTGCCACGGCATGGAAGTGGGCGTTTCCATTTCCAGTTTTGTACCCATGCTCATCAGCCAATCGATGGTCGCGGGCGCGGTGAGGCCGACATAGGTCACCATTTCCTCGTTGACGCCGCCCTCGCCTTTTTCCAGCCAGTAATCCACCAGGGACTGCGCGGTATCCGCAATGCCCGCGGCCTCCTGCACGGAGGTGCCCGCAGCGAGTATTTCGCCGCCGCTCGTGGCGGACGCACCGCCGGTAAACGCGGCTTTTTCCAGCAGAATGACTTTCGCGCCGCTTTCCGCCGCGCCAAGCGCCGCGGCAAGGCCGGCCATGCCGCCGCCGACCACGACCACATCGGTTTCTTTTTCAATATCCGCGGGTGCGGCCGCTTCCGGCTTTTGCAAAAGCGCCGCGAGATCGGCTCCCGCCTGCTCGAGCGCGTTTTTGACCGCCGCCACGACGGACGCGCTGCTGATGGTACAGCCGGACAGGGTATCCACGCCAAGGCTCTGCGCTTCGAGTATGCGGGTGGGCATCTGCTCCACCGCGTTGGAGCCTATGCCGTACGTTTCGCTTTGCTCGACGACCCGGATATCCGTTATGGCGTCTTCACTGACCGTTACTTCCACGGTGAGCGGCCCGTGGTAGGCGTGTTCCACCTTTCCAGTATAGGTGCCCGGCGTATAGAGCGCGGGCTCGTCAGCCGGTTCCGGCTGCGCTGGCACAGGCGTAGGCTCCGCCGCTGCCGGCTGCGAGCATGCCGCAAGGGAAAGCAGCAGCATTGCGCACAGCGCCAGCGTGAGCGATTTGATCCAAATATTCTTTTTCATCAACAATTACCCCCTCATCTTTTATCTGAGCAGACAGTCGCGCACCATCTGCATGCAGAGCCTCCATATGTTCTCGTCGTCGATCGCCTCGGGATGTTCCCGAAAGAAGTAGTAATACGCGCCGCCGATACCGAAAAACGCCTCGCCGAGCAAGGGGCTGGGCGCTTGCTTGAGCTCCCCCGCCGCGGTGCCGGCGCGTATGATTTTATCCACCGATGCGACGTGCTTCGCCTGCTGCGTATACCGCGTCCCCGGGCCCCTTCCGGGCGTGCGCAGATACATTTGCTCTACAATTGCTTCCTTACTGTGCGTAAAGCCCCAAAGAAGCGCGTTTCTCATGCGTTTCTGGAGCTTGCCGATGGCCGTTGGTTCTTCGTCCAATCCTTCGTCGCAAGCCTGTACGTTGCGTTCGTGGCAATAGTCGAACACCCCGTCGATCAGCGCGTCCTTTGACGGGAAGTAAAGATAGATGGTTCCCTTTGCGACTTCCGCCGCTTCGGCGATCTCCTGAACGGAAACGATGTCGAAGCCCTTTTGCACGAACAGATCAATTGCGGACGTAATGATTTGAATACGCTTATCCGTTATACTCATATTTTTTCCTGCGCAGTTTTATTTTGTGCCCGTTTATGACTGACCGGTCAGCCATAATTGAAGTATACGGGCTTGCTTTTTTCTTGTCAAGCGCGTTTTGTGAGGAATTTCACAAAGATATCTCAAACGATATCAAAAAAGGGCTTTCCCCACGGGTAAGCCCTTCAAACCAAAAGCGTTTGTCAAACGGCATACGCCTAGTAATGCTCCTGCGCCTCGGCAACCGCCTTTGTTTCATGAACGGTACCGGGCTTGTGCTGCGGCGGGGCATAAATGGAGTACAATTTCAGCGGTGTGTACCCGGTGTTGATCAGGTTGTGCCATGTGCCCGCGGGTATGAGAATTGCAAAGCCGTCACAGACTTCCTGCTGGAAATCCAGCTGGTCTTTTCTGCAGCCCATTTTCACAAGCCCCCGGCCTTCTTCAATGCGCAAGAATTGATCGACGTCGGGATGGATTTCCAAGCCGATGTCTTCTCCGACGTCGATGCTCATCAGTGTAAGCTGCAGGTGCTTGCCTGTCCACAAAGCGGTGCGGAACGTATTATTTCTTTCCGTAACCGCCTCAATGTTTACCACAAACGGCCCGGGTCCGTAATCATCGAACCTTGTAAACTGCTTTTTAAAATTCACGTCGTCTATTGGCGTATTCATCCGATAGGGATGCGAACGGTAAGTATGATTCATGGTTTTCCCCTCCTCTCATAAGGCTTATGTGCTAGAATATTCTGTAATCTTAATAGATGTGTTTGCTGATTCGGGACTTGAAGGGGCTGCCTCAGCTCATAAAGCTAAGACAGCCCCCGCTTGTCGAAAAAGTGCCATGCGACACTTTTTCGAGGATTACAGGATCAACCTGTACCTTGCTGGTCGTCGCCTGCTAACGCGACAAACAGCATAGGAACTATTTAAATCTGTCAAGCCTGACGACATGTGCGTCAGGCTTGACACCTTGCATGCAGGTGAGCGGTGAGCGAACCTGCATGAGAATCCCTCGCAAAAGTGGTGCATACCACTTTTGCGATAAATTACAGCTTGCTCAGCTGTTCGACGACGGAGGAAATCTGCGCTTCGCGCGCTTTATTGTCCCAGTTGACAACGCCGGTTTTCGTTACGGCTGCGCCCTTCGCACGGCACAGCTCTGCCATTTGCCTGACGGAACGGTTGCCGCCCATCCATGGCTTGGGGAATTTCTGCGTCACAAAGCAGCCAATCTTCCTGCCATTGAGCGGGCCGATCTGCGCCAGATATTTCCCCATCACAGGGGAAAGCGAAAAGCCGCGCACGGGCGCGCCCAAGAGCAGCGCGTCGTAACCGGCGATATCCGGGATATCCTTGAGCGTTATATCGTTTGCTGCGGAAGGGTCCTCGTTTACGGCCGTTATCCGTTCGATGCGCGCCGTGTGGCCGGCGTTTAGCAGCGCCTGTTCCAGTTTTTCCGCTACCGATAACGTGTTGCCCGTGTGGGAGTGGACGAGTATGCCGATATTCATGCCTGTTCCTCCTCTATTCTATAGTTGATCACGCGGTCAAGCACCCCGGCCTCCATGCCGAGCATGATGCCGCGCGGCGTTTCGCCCACGCGGCCGGGCCGGTGCGCGTCCGAGCTTATCAAAAACGTCGCGCCCTCCGCTTTGGCGGCGAGTATGTTCTCTACGGATAAATTCTTATGGCTTTCGTTGATTTCAAGAGCAACGCCGTGCGCCGCCGCCGCGCGCGCAAGGCTTGGGATATCCACGGGGATATAGGTGCACGGATGGGTGATGGCCAGGAGCTTTTTCGTGTTTTCCATGGCATGCGCGTATGCCTCCGCGTTTGCGACGGCGTGGCGCGCGGTGTTTTGCCGGAAAACAAAGCTGCGCCACCAGCCGCGGCTGATGCTGTCCGCGGGCAGCGTGCCCTTGTGGTAGCCCAGCAGTATGAAGTCGAACAGGGAGGTATCCTCCGGCACGTCGGTCAGCCCGTCGCCCAGGAGGTTTGCTTCCAGACCCATCTGCACCTCAATCTGCCCGCCGTAGAGCGCATTCATGCGATCAATATCCTTACGGAGCTTTAAAAGCTTTTCCCACTTGACAGGGAAAAACAGATGCTTGGGTCCATGCTCGGATATCGCGACGCGCTTGAGCCCCCGTTCGATGGCGGCAAGCACGTTCTGTTCCACGGTGCCCTGCCCGTGGCTGTACCTGGTATGGGTGTGCAGATCGGCGATCAGCATGCGCGGTCTTTTCATCCTCCTCTGATTGTATGAAATATGCTTTTAGTATAGTGCCTCTGAAAAAACTTTGCAAACACAAGACACGCGCAGGCAGGCATAGTATAATAGGTTGAACAAAGCAGGAGGGATATGCATGCAGAACACCGCATATCACGCGCGCGAGGCGGAGGATGTGCTCGCCGCGCTTGATTCAAGCACACAGGGGCTGACCGAAGAGCAGGCGACGGACCGGCTGGTGCGGTACGGCGAAAACCGCCTTTCCGGCGGAAAGCGGCGCACGCGCCTGCAGATGCTGCTGGACCAGTTCAAGAGCTTTATGATTTATGTGCTGCTCGCCGCCGCCATCGTGAGCGGGATATTGGGCGAGTGGGCGGACGCCGCCATTATCGCGGCCATCGTTTTGTTAAACGCGGTGCTTGGCATGGTGCAGGAAAGCAACGCCGAAAACGCGCTTGCCGCTTTGCGGGATTTGAGCGCGCCGGCCGCCACCGTCCGCCGCGGCGGCATCGTAAAGAAGATCCCCTCCGCCAATGTGGTGCCGGGCGATATCGTGCTGCTGGAGGCGGGCGACCTTGTGCCCGCGGATATCCGCATATTGGAGAGCGGCAGCCTGCAAATACAGGAAAGCGCGCTCACCGGCGAAAGCGCGCCCGTCGATAAAACCCCCCGCCCCAACGCGGAGGACGCGGCGCTTGGCGACAGAACCTCCATGGCGTTCTCGTCCAGCCTGGTGAGCTACGGGCGCGGCGTGGGCGTATGCGTTTTGACCGGCATGCAGACGGAGGTCGGCCGCATCGCGGATATGGTGCAATCCACACAGGATACCGAAACACCGCTCAAGAAGCGCCTGGAATCCCTGGGTAAAACGCTGGGCGTCGCCTGCCTGGCGATCTGCGCGGCCATGTTCGGCGTAGGCGTGCTGTACGGGCGCGAAATACTGCATATGTTCCTGCTGGCGGTAAGCCTTGCCGTCGCCGCCATACCCGAAGGGCTCCCCGCCATCACCACCGTGGTGCAGGCCATGGGCGTCAAGCGCATGGTGGGGCGCAACGCCATCGTCCGCACGCTGCCCGCTGTGGAAACGCTGGGCTCCGCTACGGTGATCTGCTCGGATAAAACCGGCACGCTCACCCAGAACAAAATGACGGTGCAGCAGGCCGCGTTTAATGGCGCCGTGCATCCGCTTCCGGGGCTCAGCCCCAAGCAGGATGAGCAGCTGATGGGCCTTCTTTCCTGCGCGATGCTGTGCAACGACGCCACCGTGCGCGAGGACGGCGCGGCGCTGGGCGACCCGACGGAGACCGCTCTCCTGGATATGGCGCTGCGTTTTTCCCTCAACCCCGAAGAGTGGCGCGCGCGCATCCCGCGGGTGGACGAAGTGCCCTTTGACTCCGACCGGAAGCTGATGAGCGTGCTCTGCCGGCCGGGCAACGGGGACAGCTACGTTCTCTATACCAAGGGCGCAATGGACGAACTGCTCGCCCGCTGCGACAATATCATTGAAAGCAATGCCGCCCGCCCCATCACGGAAGAAGACCGCGCATGGGCAGCGGGCGTAAACCAGGGCATGGCGGAGCGCGCACAGCGCGTGCTTGCCTATGCATGGAAGGGCTTTGAAAGCCGCCCGGCCGATTTATCCCAAGAGGAAAAGGGGCTTACGTTCCTGGGCCTCACCGGCATGATCGACCCCCCGCGGGAGGAAGCCGCCACCGCCGTCGCCACTTGCGCCATGGCGGGCATACGTCCCGTGATGATCACGGGCGACCATAAGATCACCGCCACCGCCATCGCGCGGGAGATCGGCATTTACCGCGAGTGCGACGTTGCGGTATCCGGCGTGGAGCTCGAAGCTATGTCCGACGACGAGTTGTACGAGCGCGTGCGGGAGATCAGCGTCTACGCCCGCGTTTCCCCTGCGCACAAAATGCGCATCATCAACGCCTGGCAGCGCCACGGCGAGGTCGTCGCCATGACGGGCGACGGCGTGAACGACGCGCCCGCGCTCAAAAAGGCGGATATCGGCTGCGCCATGGGCCGCGTGGGTACGGAGGTCGCCAAGGAAGCCGCCGACGTGATACTCACCGACGACAACTTTGCGACCGTCGTTTCCGCCGTAGAGGAAGGCCGGCGCATATACGACAACATCAAAAAAGCCATACAGTTTTTGCTTTCCAGCAACCTCGCGGAAATACTGGTGCTGCTTTTCGCAACGCTTTTGAACCTTGCGGAACCGCTGCTCGCCATACACATCCTGTGGATCAATCTGCTCACGGACAGCCTGCCCGCGCTGGCGCTGGGGCTGGACCCTGCGGAGCAGGGCATTATGCAGCGCCCGCCCGTGCGCGGCAGCTCGCTCTTTGACCGTACAGCGCTTATACGCATCGGCTGGATGGGCGCCATGATCGGCGCGCTGACATTCGCCGCGTACCTTCTGGGAGCGGACGCGGGCATCGATACCGCGCGCACAATGGCTTTCTCGGTGCTTTCCTTCTCGGAGCTTATCCACGCGTTTAACCTGCGGTCCGAGCGGCAGTCGCTCTTCAGCCTCCATCTATTTACCAACAAGTGGCTCTTCGCGGCGGCGGGCGGCGGGATACTGCTGACGTTCGCCATACTGGAGATCGCGCCTTTGCGCGAGCTGTTCCGGCTCACCACGCTATCCGGCGCGCACTGGGCGCATGTGGCGCTGCTTTCCATCGCGCCGCTCGTCATTGTGGAACTGGTAAAGATGTGGCGAAGATACCGGCACAGGCAAGCAAGCATCCAGCGCTGACTTTCCATATGCATGCATGGGAACCTTTGAAAAAAGGTTCCCATATCCCCTCAAATCGGATATACTGCTTTTAGCACGTCGATCTCTGTCGTTTTTTATTGTTTTGGAGCGCCGAATAAAAAACCGTTTTTTTCGTATAGGCAACCGTATTCACGCCGCCTGAAGGCCAACCGTCCCCCTATTACATGAACAGGAGAACAATTATGCAGCATACATTCCGCAGGGGTCTTTTTGACCGTTACGACGGCTGGCGTGTGCGCAACGTAGACGCCGTGTTCAGCGTTGTCCCCTTCATACTGCGCACCCGCATCGATTCGCAGGTTTTCTTTGAAGAGAACATCCCCATCGAAAACCTGGAAGCGTTCGTACGCAAACAGAGGGAAACGATGCCCGAACTTTCCTTTATGCATGTGATCATCGCGGCGATGGTGCGCATGTATTCGCAGCGCCCGTACCTTAACCGCTTTATCGTCTGGAACAAGATTTACGCGCGCAACCACCTGAACCTGTCGCTGATCATCAAGCGTTCGCTCGACGACCGCGGCGAAGAGACGCTGGTAAAGCCGGAGTTTGAGCCGACGGATACGCTTGCGGATGTGGTGCGCCGCATGTCGGAGGTTATCGCGGATAACAAGCTCGAGGGCGCGGCGAACAGCTCGGACAAGCTGGCCAAAGTGATGGGCTACCTGCCCGCGTTCGTGATGCGGTTCGTGGTGGGGTTGCTACGAAATTTGGACAATATCGGCAAGCTGCCCCGCGCCATCCACAGCGCCAGCCCGTGGCATTGCAGCATGTTCTTGACCAACCTCGGCTCACTCGGGATAGGGCCAATCTATCATCATCTTTATGAGTTCGGCACTTGCAGCGTGTTCGCGGCCATGGGCAACAAAACGCGCGCGCATACCGTATCCGACACCGGCGAACGGCAGATCCGCCGCTTTATCGGGCTCAAGTTCGTCTCCGACGAGCGCATTTGCGACGGGTATTATTATGCGGCCTCCATGAAGCTGCTGCGAAAATTGCTGTTAAACCCGGAACTGCTGCTGACCCCGCCCGAAACCGTGGCGGTGGACGACGGCGTAGGCAGGCCGCGCGCGGAGGGGAAGTAGCGGGATTCGTCCCGCCTATTTCATATTGAGGGGTATTCTTAGAGCCAAATCCCGGAGTAATGTGATATATTGTTTGCATGGCAAACCGACCGGCCGGACATTCCGGCCGGTTTTGTTATGCGCGAAATATGGATTAGGAGGAATAAAAAATGGCTCAAAAATATTATCTGCCCGGCTATACGCCGCCGCCGGGAATTTCCGATTCGAATCGGGTAAAAGAAGTACAGCGCGCGCTGGGGATCGAAGTCGACGGCGTTTGGGGGCCAGAGACGCAACATGCGTACAATACTTCCCGCAGTGCATCCGTGGCAAGCTACCAGCGCAAGCATCCCAGCCCAATGATTGCGAATACCGCCCTGACAAATGCTTCTAAAAAATACGGCACCACATTTGGCAACCCTGGATACGGACCAGGCCAGATCGCCAAGTTTGCTGCGCCACAGCAACAGGAAGCGGATGAAGAATACAGCATCACTCCCGGCAATGCAATTGATAGCGGTGCCATAGAGTTGATGATGAGACGCGGGGACAGATGGTCAAACCCCGCCGAAACAAATTTAGATCGACTGGAACGAGGAATTGAACAGGCAGGCTTTACGCCGCTTGAAAAGATGAATGCCTATAGATCTTTCAATATGCTTTCCCAACTCAACGAGCGCAACCCGGCTGCTGCGGAAAAAGTTGCAGAGGGTCTTTTGAAACAAGGTGTCGAACAGCTTGCCTTTCATAAGCCAATTACGCCAAGCGCTCCTGAGTTGAAGGCAGCAGTATCACAGACGGTGACTGGTGCAAAACTGTTTCAAAAGCAGCAAACACTCTGGCTCGAAAACAAGGCAGCTGATTCTGGCCTTGGCAAGTATGAAAAGGACCGATTATTGGCGTTTGCTTCAACCGCATCCGCCGACCAATTGGACAAATTGTGCGGCTACGCATCGATACGCGGCCTCGATGAACCATTCTCCAATAGAAACTGGGAGAAAACCATGCAATACATTCTGGACGGCAAAATCGGAACCGCCCCTGTATTGTATGCGCAAACGCCTTCTATCTCTGAAGAAGCGGCCGCTCACCCGCAAATTGACTACCCGGACAATTTTGATGCAAATACTTTGTTTTCCTATTACTACTACGACGACGGTTCGTATTATACGGATATCTATTATGAAGGTAAACTCAGGGACAGGATTCCGCTTGGCAAGGAATTACCCAAAAGAGTGAAGATCAGCGCAGTTAGGCATCCTTGGCAAGCAGAAGCAGAAGAGCAACTAGCTATGACTGCTATGATGCTTGTTAAAGGCGTACCAACATTAGGAATTGACACATTGCTCGGTACGTATCAAGGCCTCTCTATTCTTAGTGAAATGCCTGGTATTTCTGATCTTCTCAACTTGATACCTACTTATATCAATAACGTAGATGAAGATACTATTGTCGTTACCGCGCAAATATGGCGTCCTACTGCCATGGGTAACGATGTGAAGTATGAGCAATTACTATTTCAACGATGGACTGAATCCTAAGGATGGGAATATAAGATCTGGCTTCATGTGAATGTTCAATGCATATATTCTTTTTGAAACTATGCTTTGTGACTTGCCTAAGAGAGCGTGTAACAAATCGAAGTGGGGTATCCGGAACCATTCCGGATGCTCCTTTGCTCTTCCCTGCACTTCACCCACCCAATCAATTATGACCTGTTCTTCCTATATACTTGACATAAGGAAAAGAAATGGGTATTTTCGCAAGTAGAGTATTTACCCACCATCTATTTGTTCTATATATCACTACAATAGGAGAATACCATGCAGGAAGAATCCATACTGTTCAGTAAAAAAGCATGTTGGATATTCGCGGGCGGCGCTGTAGGGTTATCCGCGCTTGTGACGTCCCTGCTTGCCAGAAATGCATTGGAATGGCTCTTTTGTGCGGGCACCTTGACCTGTTTGGGCGCGCGTGCTGCCTCCGTGCTGGCTAACCGCGTTATCGTAGGTCGGCTTAAGGAAATGTTCCCGGAAAATACGCAAAAATTTGAGGATTACAATTTCGGTACGTTCTCAATTCGGAAATGGTGGATGATTGACGTCGACTACATGCGTCCGCTCATACAAAGCAGCCCGGATGCAGAGAAGATGATTGCCGAGCGCAACTATGTTTCGAAGTTTTTTCTGATTATGCTGCTTTGCACGCTTCCATTTGAGCTTTTTTCTATATGTTTCCTGTGAAGGCAGGCGGATACGCGGAAGAATGGCTGGCAGCCCTTGCTTTACCCCTGCCGCGCCATTTTGTTTGGATTGCTGCCTGCGCACCGGCCCATATATTATCAAGTATGGAATTGATTATATGACCAGTATACCCCTAGGCGATACGCGGAGCAAGCCGCATTTTTGCTTTTTCGCATACTGCGCGCTTGACATGGACGCATGGCAGCGTATCCGTTCGGCGCATAAAAAAGCAAGGCATGCTCAGAATAAGTTCAAGTAAGAATCGAGTAACGGAGCGGCCATGAAAAAGATATTGTATATTTCCGCAAATACCAAGCCCGAAGAGCTTTCCTCCAGCAAAACCGTGGCAAGGAGGCTGCTGAACAGCCTGCTGCAGAAGTATCCGGGCGCGGAGTTGCAGGAGGTGGATTTATACCGGGAGCATATTCCGCAGCTGAAGCACTGCTATTTTGAAAGCAGAAGCGCAGTGATCCGGGAAGATGCAAGAGGGGAACTCTCACAGGAGGAACAGGCGGAGATCGCGCAAATCCTAAAGCTGTGCGACCAGTTTGTTACCGCGGATATTTACGTGCTTGCGGCGCCCATGTGGAATCTTTCCTTCCCCGCGCCCGTCAAGGAGTACATCGATTGTATTTTACAGTCCGGCAAAACGATCTCCTTTGCGGGAAGCAAGCCCCGCGGGTTATTGGACGACAAGTGCAGGCTGTTCATATATGTGCAATCCTCCGGCGCGCGCATTCCGTGGATCGCAAGGCCGGCATTGAACAAAGGTTTAAATTATGTGCGCGACATCATGACGTTCATCGGAATCGAGCGCTTTGAAGAGCTGCTGGCGGACGGCACGGGCAAAACCGAGACACAACGTTTGGACGCCATCAACCGGGCGTCCGCCGAAATCGACAGCCTGATGGATACATTTGTGGAACCCTCTATTTTTCATCGCCATGCCCCAACTCCGGATCCATTTGAAAGCGAAGCGCCAAGCGCACCGGGAGAAAATCCGGAAGCCGCGCCGGAAGAAAATCCGATTAACGTGCCGAAGAAAAATCCGGGAGACGAAGCAGTGGAAAAACAGCAAGTCACCACAGAATATTTGCTATAAAGTCAGCAGAATCCGATGAAGCACCCGCAAACGCGCGGGTGCTTTTTTTGTATAACACGATTTTGCATCGGGTATTCGCTTGACAGCCTGCCTTCCCGGATGTATACTAACGCAGTAAATTAGTAAGTTAGTGAAAGAAGGCGTAAATATGCAGATACCTACCCAGCTCAAGCACAAGCCGGTCATCGTGTGCGAGGATTACGAAAAGGTGGATGGCCGCACCGCCTATTCCTCCGAAGCGAAGGGACTTTCCATCGGCCTTGCGCAATGGAACGACCGCGGGCGCGTGGATTCTTCCGCCAAGGTATGGCGCTACACCGGCGAAAAATGGTCCCGCCAGAGCGAGGAGCTGCCGCTGCACCGCGTGCTGGACCTCGCCATACTCCTTGCGCGCAGCGCGCAGTATTTTCAGGAGGAAGGCTACCGTCACCCCAGGCTGTACAACCCCGAACGCCCGCGCATCGACCGCATCGGCCTGCAGGGCGACGCCATGACGCTCGCAATTTGCACGGAGAACCCCCATATCGATGAGGACATCACCCTGCTGCACAATTCGCTCAGCAAGGATGGGGAATTGCTGGGCGAACGCTTCGCCACGCTCGCCCGCATACTCGGTGAAATGGGATATCACTCCTAGCAGGCGCTGCCTGTCAAAAAAGTGCTGAAGCACTTTTTTGAGATTACACGCTTTGTCTAAAATGCTTCGCATTTCCGGGCGGCAAAGCGTGAAAAGTATGAAAGCCTACGGCTTTCATCCGTTTCGGCGTACACGCCGCCGAAGCCGGAAATAAAGTCAAGGGGCTACGCCCCCTTAACAATCCCCCAAGTATTTTGACAGCAAATTAAGCCTATATTTATGTTTTTAGGAGGGATCGGGAACCCTTTTTTCGAAAAAGGGTTCCCGACGTACTCCTCTTTTTATGTTATACTGTCACCATGAAAACCTATGGAGGTAAAGCAATGCGGATACTGTCGGCGGCCGCGATAGAAGCGGCGGTGGCGGGCCTGTGTGTGGACGCAACGTGCGCCCTGCCGCAGGATGTGCTGGGCACGATCAAAGACGCCTGTGCGCGCGAGGAAGGCGTCGGGCGCGCGGTGCTCACGCAAATATTAGAGAACGAAGCGATGGCGCGGGCATCCCGCCGCCCGTGCTGCCAGGATACGGGGCTTGCGGTGGTGTTCCTGGATATCGGGCAGGATGTGTTTATAGAAGGCGACGTAAACGCCGCGGTCAACGCGGGCGTAGCGAATGCGTATACGCAGGCGTATTTGCGCAAATCCTCCCTCTCCGCGCTGGGAAGGGAGAACACCGGCGACAATACCCCCGCCATATTACACGTGCGGTTTGTACCGGGCGATAAGGTGCTGGTTACGGTCGCGCCCAAGGGCTTTGGCAGCGAGAACATGAGCAGGTTAATTATGCTCAAGCCCTCGCAGGGGGCCGCGGGCGTGCTGGAGTTTATAGTGGAAACGGCGAAACTGGGCGCCGCGAACGCCTGCCCGCCGGTGATACTCGGCGTAGGCGTGGGCGGCACCATGGAAGCCGCGGCGCTGCTTTCCAAGCGGCAGCTGCTGCGGGAGATCGGCTCCGCCGCCGAATCCGAACAGCTGCAGGAAATGGAGCGCGAAGCGCTCTCGCGCGTCAACGCGCTGGGGCTGGGGCCCATGGGGCTGGGCGGCAAAACCACCGCGCTGGCCGTGCACATCGGCGAGCTGCCCACGCACCTGGCGGGGCTGCCCGTCGCGGTGAACGTGCAGTGCCACTGTGCGCGGCACGCAAGCGCCGTGCTATAGGGGGAACGACGATGATGGATGCAAAACGGATCGACCTGCCGCTAAATCAGGCGGATATCAACACTTTACACGCGGGCGACGTGGTCGCACTCTACGGCACGGCCTACACCGCGCGGGACGCCGCGCACAAGCGGCTTTTTGCATTGATGGAAGCGGGCGAGCCGCTGCCCATCGATCTGGAGAGCGCGTGCATTTATTACGCCGGCCCCTGCCCTGCCGCGCCCGGCGAGGCGATCGGCCCCTGCGGGCCGACGACGAGCGGCCGTGTGGATTCGTACACGCCTGCCATGATTTCCCGGGGAATGAGCGCCATGCTGGGCAAGGGCATGCGTACCAAGGAGGTCAAGGACGCCATGCGCGGCAGGGCAGTATACTTTGCCGCAACGGGCGGCGCGGCGATACTCATCTCCCGGCGCATTACATCCGCCGAGGTCGTCGCCTTCCCCGAGCTTGGCGCGGAGGCGATACGCCGCATCACGCTTGACGGCGTGCCCGCCATCGTCGCCATCGACGCGCAGGGAAACGACTTGTATGAACGGGCAAGCGAAGGAAGCAGATAGAGGTATTTGGGGGCTCTGCCCCCACTCCCCCGCCAAAGGGAATAGAGGAACATCCGAGGCGGGAGACGCCTCGGATGCTAGGCCTGCGGGCCGTCGCCTTTGGAAACCCAAAACAAAGGAATTAATGGACCCTCTCTTCTTAGGGATGTAACGATTTGTTTACCAGATACATCGCCTGCTCATAATCCGCCCGTTTCACGCTGACGACGTACTGTTTTTCATAATCCATATTCATGCCCGCGCTTCCAACGCGGCCGCGCCCCCATCCGCCGCGGCTGACCACCCTGTGGGTATACCGGATACCAGCCTGGGACAAGGCGCCCCGTACCCTCCCCATATAAATACTGATAGCAAAAGCGGCGTTCTCTTCAGGAAAACGCCGCTTTTTGTGAAACGATATTACTTCTTGCACAGCATCGGCGTGGAGGCCGCGCCCGCGCCCAGGCGTTCCGCGCCCATCTCGATGTATTTTTTTGCCGTCGCCACATCACGGATGCCGCCGGAGGGTTTTACCTTGATGCGGCCCTGCGCGGCGTCGATCATGGCCTGTACGGAGGCCATCGTCGCGCCCTCGCCATAAAAGCCGGTAGAGGTTTTGACAAAATCCGCGCCCGCCTCAATGCAAACCTCGACGCCTTTTTTGATCTGCTCCGCTGTGAGCTGGCTGGTTTCAAAAATCACCTTGACGCCCACGTTGCAGGCGTGCGCCTGGTAAACGACGCGGCGGACTTCATCCGCCACCTTCTCCCAGAGACCCGAGCGCGCATAGCCGTAGTTCATCACCATGTCGATTTCCTTGACGCCCTGTTTGGCGTATATGGCGGCAAGCGCCTCCTTGGCAGCCGCTCCCCCTGTGCCGTGCGGAAAATCCAATACGCAAATGACTTCCGTGCGGGTGCCCTTGCACATTTGCTGCGCAAGCTCGATGTCACAGGGGCGCACACAGACCGTCGCCACCTCGTAAT
This sequence comes from Clostridia bacterium, assembly GCA_036677445.1. GTDB lineage: Bacteria > Bacillota > Clostridia > Christensenellales > CAG-138 > JAVBWI01. The sequence goes on along the minus strand of JAVBWI010000017.1, from coordinate 277,794 downwards.
CGATGCCAAGCTGTATGGCCTCGCGCACTTCCTGTTCCGTCATTTCCGGTTTCAATACCGCATGATCCAAATAGCGATTAAGCTCCATTGCTGCCTCCTTGCGTTTGCGCCCTTGATATACTTTTAACTGTATTATACACCATAGGAGCGCGCAAAAACAGTTTGAAGCGAAACTTGCGCTTGAGCCTGCTGATAACCCCTTGGGGATTCGGGGACCGCAGTCCCCGGAGGCTTCCAACCGCCGCCAGTGACATGTGCGGTGGCGGCGGAAAGCCTTGCGGCGCAAGGCTTTCCTTGCAGGAACAATCGCCCGTGCCGCAGGCACAGGTTGTTCCTGTAATCCTCGAAAAAGTGCCGCAAGGCACTTTTTCGACAATCTGACGCTTTTATTGGCGCAGCGCCGCCGCTATACTAAAAGCAGCAGGCAAAAAGGGGGACATACGATGCAGGCGGGTATTGTGGAGCTGGATTTGCACGGCATGAGCATAGTACAGGCAAAGGTATGCATCGACAGCCAGCTCAAGCGGGCAACGGCGGCCACCTACCGCATCCGCATCGTACACGGCTACCAGCACGGCACGGGCCTCAGGGACATGATACGCAGGGAGTACAAAAAGCACCCCAAAGTCAAGCGGCTGGAGCTCGGGCTCAACCAGGGGCAGACGGATCTGGTGTTAAGGGAATTCTAATACTGCTTTGGTTAGGCGGCCGCGTTAAGGATATGGGACGAAACTGTATAGGGCCAAACTGTATTCAGGTTGTCAGCTACTGTTCATGCCTCAGCCTTGCTTCCCCGCCGGAAAGCGGATGCGCACCTTCGTGCCCTGCCCTTCTTCGCTTTCTAGCGAGAGCCGCGCGCCGTGCAACAGCGCGCCGCGTTTGACGATGGCAAGGCCCAGACCCGTGCCGCCGGTCAATTTTGCGTGGCTTTGGTCCACCCGGTAAAAGCGCTCGAACACGCGCTCGTGGTGTTCCCGCGGGATACCGATTCCCGTATCGGACACGATAACCTCCGCCCCGCCGCCGGATTCCGGCGATACGGCAATCTCCACCCGCCCGCCGGGGCGGTTGTAGCGGATGCCGTTGTCGGTAAGGTTATACAGCATTTCCTCCAGCACCTGCCGCACGCCCTGCACCGTGACAGGCTCGCCGCGAACGTCTACCGAAACGGACTGCGCAGAAGCCACGGCGGCGAGCCGGTCGGCCACCCCCTCTGCAAGCGCATACAGCTCGACGCTTTCCCATGGCAGCTCGCCGCCGCCCTCATCCAGGCGGGAAAGGCGGATGATATCCTCCACCAGCGCGATCAGGCGCGTGCTCTCCTCGTAAATCCGCCGGGCAAAGCCGGGCATATCCTCCGGTTTTGCCACGCCGCCCATCATGATTTCCGCGTAGCCGGAGATGGAGGTCAGCGGCGTTTTGAGTTCGTGAGACACATTGGCGGAAAACTCCCGCCGCATGCGCTCCTGCGCCTGGTGCTCGGTCACGTCGAGTATCAGCATCACGATGCCGGTGATATTCCCGCCCTCGCGCACGGGGCTAGCAAGCAGCTGATACTGCCGGGCGTGCAGGGACAGCAGCTGCTCCGCGGGCGTACCCCTCGCGGCCTGTTCCAACGCGTTCTGCAGCTTGAGGCTGCGGTCGAGCGTGAGCACATGCCGCCCGGCTGCGCTTCTACCATCCGCATGGAACAGCCGCTGCGCGCTGCGGTTGATAGCGAGTATCACGCCGTGCGCGTTCAATACCAGCAGGCCCTCGCGCATGTTATCCGCAATGGCGGCGAACTCGTCGCGCCGTTTGTTAAGCTCCCGCATCTGGCCTTCGATCTGCCGCTTCTGCGCCTCCAGCCGGGAAAGAAGCGGCGCGAGCTCGTCGTACACATCGTTGTTGAGCGGCTCGTCAAGATTGAGGGAATTCAATGGGCGCACGATGTGCCTGGTCATGCCGCGCGCAAGCAGCGCGCAAATGATCAGCGTCAATGCCGTCATGCCGATGAGCGCCGGAACAAGGCTCATCAGCACGCCCCAAATGCTTTTTTGCGTATCCGAAAGGCGCAGTACCGTACCGTCCGCAAGGCGCTGCGCATAGTACAGCCTTTCCTGCCCCAGGGTATCCGACGGGCGGGCGCTCTTCCCCGCCCCGCTCTGTAGCGCTTGCATAATTTCCGGCCGGCCGGCATGGTTTTCCATTGCGGTACTATCCGCCGCGCTGTCATAAAGCACCGTGCCCTCCGCCGAAACAAGCGTGAGCCGCGTGCTGTCCGCCGCGGCGGCCGCGGCGAGATACGCTTCCCTGTCCGGGGCAACCGAAAGCCCCGCCGCCGCATAAGCGGTCTCGCTTTTGAGCTCCTGCCACTGCCGGTCGGTAAACACGCCGTAGAGCACGCCCATAATCAGCACCGACGCGAGCAGCACCGACGCGAACGCGATAAAAAACAGGTTGCGGAATATCCGTTGGCGCATGCTTACTCCTTTGCGCGGTATCCGACGCCGCGGACCGTCTCCACCACGGGGGCGCAATCCCCCAGCTTTTGCCGCAGCGTTTGTATGTGCACATCCACGGTTCTGGTGCCGCCCGCGTAATCATAGCCCCACACGGCGGTAAGCAGACGGTCGCGCGTAAATACGCGGCCCCGGTTCTCCAGCAAAAAACGCAGCAGCGAAAATTCCTTAAATGAAAGCACGACGGGTTCGCCGTTGCAGGTGACCGTGTGCTTTTCCATGTTCATCACCAACCCGTCCGCGGTGAGCGTATCGGTCAGTTCCCTGGGCGCGGAGCGGCGCAGCACCGCCTTGATGCGGGAAATCAGCTCCATCATGCCGAAGGGCTTTGTAATGTAATCGTCCGCGCCGCAGTCGAGACCCGTCACCTTATCGTATTCCGCACCGCGGGCGGTGAGGAGTATAACGGGCAGCGCGCGGGTGGACTCCGAATTGCGCAGGCGCTTCAATATGGCGACGCCGTCCTCGCCGGGCAGCATCACGTCGAGGAGTATGAGCTCCGGCTGCCGCTCGATCATGCCGATCCAAAAGCTCTGCGAATCCGCAAAGCCGCGCGCTTCAAAGCCGGTCTGGGCGAGCGTGTAGAGCACAAGCTCGCGTATGTTCGTTTCGTCCTCTACATAGTAGATCATGCGTTCAACCCCCTATATACGCTCCAGAGCGCACGATAATGCGGATTTGCCGCGGCAGTTCACAGCTCCTCCGACTTGTGCACGCCGGTAATGGAAAACAGCACCCACTCGGCGATATTCACCGCATGGTCGCCGATTCGCTCCAGGTATTTTGCGATCATAAACAGATCCAGCGCATACGCGCCCACCCGCGGATCGCGGGTGATTTTCGCCACCAGCTGTTCGCGTACCTGTACGAAGCATTCATCCACCTCGTCGTCGGATTCGATGACGGCGCACGCAAGTTCCTCGTCGCGGCGCACGAAGGCGTCGATGCTGCGGGTGACCATGCGGATGGTGGCGTCCGCCATATGCTCGATCTCCCCGGGCTGCACGCTTTCGGGCGCGCCGTCCATCATCAGCACGATTTCGGAAATATCCGCCGCCTGGTCGCCGATACGCTCCATATCCGTAATCATTTTAAGCGCAGAGGAAATAAGCCGGAGGTCTCTCGCGACGGGCTGCTGCTGCAGCAGCAGCTTTAAGCACAGGCTTTCGATCTGGTTTTCCTTCTCATCGATTTCACGGTCGAAGGCGATGGCCTGTTTTGCCTGCTCATAGCTTCGCATACGCAGCGCCGCGCAGGCGCTTTTGATGGCATGCTCTATAAGCGCGCCCATTTCTATGAGTTCATTGTTGAGCAGGTCAAGCTGTTCGTCGAATTTGTTTCGCATTATCCAAACCTCCCCGTGATGTAGTCCTCGGTGCGTTTGTCCTCCGGAAGGGAAAAGAGCCGTTCCGTCTCGCCGTATTCTATGACCTCGCCTAACAGAAAGAACGCCGTCTTATCGGAGATGCGCGCGGCCTGCTGCATGTTGTGCGTTACAATAATTATAGTATATTTTGACTTTAATTCCACTGCAAGGTCTTCGATTTTTGAAGTGGAAATGGGATCAAGCGCGCTTGTGGGTTCATCCATCAGCAACACCTCCGGCTCCACCGCCAGCGCGCGCGCAATACACAGGCGCTGCTGCTGTCCGCCTGAAAGGCCAAGCGCGCTCTTTTTGAGCCGGTCCTTGAGTTCGTCCCAGATGGCGGCGTTGGTAAGCGACCTTTCCACAATATCGTCCAGCTTCGCTTTGGCGCGTACGCCATGCGTACGCGGGCCGTAGGCGATGTTGTCGTACACGCTCATGGGAAAGGGATTGGGCTTTTGGAACACCATGCCCACCCGCTTTCGCAGCAGGTTGACGTCCATGCTGCCGTAGACGTCCTCGCCGTCGAGCGCAACCCTGCCTTCGATCCGGCAGCCTTCCACCAAGTCGTTCATGCGGTTGAGCGTCTTTAAAAGCGTGGACTTGCCGCAGCCGGAAGGCCCGATAAACGCGGTGATTTCACGCTCCTCCACGGACATGGCCACTTTTTTAAGCGCCTGGAACGGGCCGTAATAAAGATCCAGCTCTTTTATATCAAATTTAATAGCCTTTTTCTGCTTTTCCATAGTCCTTCCTTTCGCCAACTTCCGACCCTTTTGATGTTACACACTGCCCGTTTAGCTTCCGTTGCGTTTGATCAGCCTGTGCGCCACCATGGAGGAAAGGGCGTTGATGCCAACCACGACAACGAGCAGCACCACCGCCGTCGCATACGTCTCATTGATATGCAGCCCCTCGCGTGCGAGCGAATACATATGCACCGAAAGCGTACGGGTGGAAGAGAAAACATCTTCCGGCACTTTTGCGATGGTGCCCGCCGTGTATATGAGCGCGGCGGTTTCCCCCACGATGCGGCCGATGCCCAATATAACGCCCGCGAGTATGCCCGGCACCGCGGCGGGCAACACGATGGAAAACACCGTCCTAAGCCGCCCCGCGCCCAGACCGAAGCTGCCCTCGCGGTACATGTCCGGGACGGCCTTTAACGCTTCCTCGGTGGTGCGCATAATAAGCGGCAGTATCATCACCGCCAGCGTACATGCGCCCGCAAGCAGGGACATTCCCCATTGCAGGCGGGTAACAAAGAACAGAAGCCCGAACAGTCCGTATACGATAGAAGGGATGCCCGCAAGCGTCTCCGCCGTGACGCGCACCGCGGAAACGAATTTATTGCCGCGCTTGGCGTATTCCACAAGATAGACGGCGGCAAATATGCCAAGCGGCGCCGCGATAAGGAGCGAAAGCGCCGTCATCAGCACGGTATTGATGATGGCGGGTGTCATGGAGACGTTATCCGATGTATACTGCCACGCAAACAGATCCGGCGTAAGATACGGCACGCCCTTAACCAAAATATACCCGACCAGGAACAGCAGCACCGCCACGGTGGCGGCCGCCGCAAGATATACAAGCGCCCGCAGGAATATCGCCTTTCCCCTGCCCGGATGCGCAACGACCTTATAGTAGGAAGCATTCGTTCCCGTCATAGGGTGGACCTCCTTTTGAGCAGGGAGAACAGCCCGTTGATGATCAATATGAATATAAAGAGCACGACGGCAGTCGCAATCAGCGCCTCGCGGTGCAGGTCCGCGGAGTAGCCCATTTCGATGACGATGTTCGCGGTGAGCGTGCGCAGCCCTTTTAATATGCCCGCGGGCATACGCGCCTGGTTGCCCGCCACCATGATGACCGCCATCGTCTCGCCGATGGCGCGGCCCATACCCAGTACCACCGAGGCAAAAAGGCCCGATCTTGCGGCGGGCACCAGCGTGGAAAACACGCTGCGCTCATGCGTCGCGCCTAAAGCGAGCGAGCCTTCATAGTAGCTTTCCGGCACGGCGCGGATGGCGCTTTCCGCCACGCCCACGATGGTGGGCAATATCATAATGCCCAAAAGCACCGAGGCCGTCAGCATGGAGGCGCCGCTGCCGCCAAACTGTTCCCGCACGAAAGGCACGATGACCACCAGGCCGAAAAAGCCGTAGACCACGGAAGGAATGCCCGCTAAAAGCTCCGTCGCCGGTTTTAATATACGGTAGAGCCAGCGCGGACAAAAGCGCGCCATGAATATGGCCATCAATATGCCGATGGGCACGCCGATGAGCATGGCCCCGGCCGTGACATAAACGCTGCCCACGATCATGGGAAATATGCCGTAAATATCATTGCTTGGCTTCCATGTACGCCCCAGAAGAAAATCAGCCGGTCCGATTTCAAATATGGCCGGCAGGCCGTTGGCGAACAGGAATACGCAGATAAGCGCTACGGAGAGGATGGAGGTGGCCGCCGCCGCGATGAACACGGCCTTCATCGCCGGTTCCTTCCATTTTTTCATGAACATTCCCCCGTTTGTTTCATTAGGTTGCGGCGTCCGCATTTTTATTTAAAACGCCGCTTTATCGGTCTAAGGGCTTCTGCACTAATTTCGCTTTATTGTACGCGTTTGCCGCCCGAAAACGCGGGGCGTTTTCCGGGCGGCAAACATGCCATACGCTGGCGTTCTTTGTGTTTAAGGTTACGCAACCTCGCTCCAGCTGAGGATCTCGCCGGTGAAGATGGCGCGGATCTGCTCGGGGGTCAGGCCGGTAATGGTGTTTTCATTGTTGACGATGACCGCGATACCATCCATGGCGATGACGGTGGGAGTGAGGCCTTCCGCAATCTCGCTCTCCTTGACTTCACGGGAAGCCATGCCGATGTCGCAGGTGCCGTCGATGGCGCTCTTCATGCCGGTGGAGGAGTCGCTCTGCTGGACTTCGATGGTGACGTTGGGGTTGATGGCGTTGTAAGCTTCGACCAGCTTTTCCATAACCGGGGTGACGGAGGAGGAACCGGCGACTACGATCTTGCCGGAAACCTCGGCGGGAGCGAATGCTGCGGCGGCGTCATCGATCTTGATGTATTTATTGCCCTGGATAACGGCCTGGCCTTCCGCGCTCATTATGAAGTTGATGAAATCCTGCGCGGCTTTGCTCACTTCGCCCTTGGTGGCGATGTTAAAGGGACGGGCAACCTTGTAGGTGCCGGCCTTGATGTTTTCAACGGTGGCGTCCACGCCATCCACCTGCAGGGCCTTTACGGTATCGTTGAGGGAGCCCAGGGAGATGTAGCCGATGCCATAGGGGTTGCCGGCAACGGTGGTGATCATGACGGCGGTGTCGTTGGTGATCTGCGCTTCGACGCTGGTCATATCCACTTTGCTGCCGTCATCCTGTTTTACTTCGATGCCCATGAGCTCGATGAACGCGCCGCGGGTACCGGAACCTTCTTCACGGGACATAACCATGATATCCTGGGTGGTATCAAAGCTCTCTGCGGGTGCTTCGGGCACAACAGGCGCTTCGGTAGCGGCAGGCGCTTCGGCTGCGGGCGCCTGGGTTACGGCGGGAGCTTCCGTCTGGGGCGCGCAGCCTGCGAACATTGCGAGCACAAGCAGTGCGCTCAGCAGCAGGGCTGCGATTTTTTTAGTGGTCTGCTTCATTTTTCTTTCCTCCATACTCAATTTTACATGCATAGCATACTGCGGCATTGTTATACCTCTATATTGGAATTATCAAATCCATGTAAAATCGCCGGCGCGACCCTCATGCATTATGCCGCGCTTTCCTCCTTATTTGCCTTTAGTGTCCCCCGTACTTGTGCCGCGCACGCATGCGCGTATTGAAAAAGTGGAGTATATGGCAATTGGAACGGACCTGAAAATGCGGTATAATGAGGCAACCGCCCTGCACTGGAAAACGACTCAATAAGAACGGAGGAAAGCAAACATGATTTCCGAACTTGTTGCCAAGCAGCGGGAATACTTCAGCACCGGCGCCACCCGGCCCATAGGCATACGCCTTGCGGCGCTGCAGAGGCTGCAGGCCGCCATACGCAAAAATGAAGGCAAGCTGCTCGACGCGCTTGCCGCAGACCTGAATAAATCGCCTATGGAAGGGTACATGACGGAGGTAGGGATTGCGCTTGACGAGCTGCGCTTCGCCATAAAGCATCTGCCCCAGTGGGCAAAAATCAAAACCGCCCCCACGCCTATGGCACAGTTCCATGCGAAAAGCTTTGTTATGCCGGAGCCCTACGGCCTGGCGCTGATACTGGCTCCGTGGAATTATCCGCTGCAGCTTTGCATCACGCCGCTTATAGGCGCTATTGCCGCTGGCAACTGCGCAATCGTGAAGCCTTCCGCATATACGCCCAACACCAGCCACGCCGTTGCGGAGATGATCGGCGAATACTTCGACCCCGCCTACATTGCCGTTGTGGAAGGCGGCCGGGTACAGAACCAGGCGCTTTTGACCGAGAAGTTCGATTACATATTCTTTACCGGCAGCGTCGAGGTAGGCAAGCTGGTGATGGAAAGCGCCGCGAAGCACCTGACGCCCGTGAGCCTGGAGCTGGGCGGCAAAAGCCCCTGCATTGTGGATGCGAGCGCGGATTTAAAGCTTGCCGCCAGGCGCATTGTGTTCGGCAAGCTGCTGAACGCTGGCCAGACCTGCGTCGCGCCGGATTATCTTTTCGTGCAGGAAAGCGTGCGGGAACGGTTTTTGAAGGAGCTGAAGGACTCGATTATCGCCTTCTTCCCCGGCGGGGATTATAGAGATATGCCGTCCATCGTCAACGACAGGCATTTTGAACGCCTGACGGGGCTCATGCAGAGCGGCGTACTGTATTACGGCGGTGAGAGCGACCCGGTTGCCCGCCGGATTCTTCCCACTATACTCGACCGCGTCTCCCCCGACGACCCCGTGATGCAGGAAGAAATATTCGGGCCGATACTGCCTGTGCTTACCTTCCATGCCATCGGCGAGGCCATTGCCTTTGTCAACGCCCGCCCCAAGCCGCTTGCGCTGTACCTCTTTACTACGGACGGCGAAGCGGAACGGCGCGTGCTCAACGAGACCTCTTTTGGCGGCGGCTGCGTCAACGATACCATCATCCACCTCGCCACCTCTCACATGGGCTTCGGCGGTGTGGGTGAAAGCGGTATGGGCAGTTACCACGGCAAGCAGAGCTTTGATACGTTTACCCACTACAAAAGCATCGTGAAAAAATCCAACTGGATCGACCTGCCCATGCGCTACCGTCCGTACACCCGGAAAAACGACAAAATGGTCAGGATGTTCCTGAAATAAGCACATGCGTTCCGCCGTGCTCATAAAATAAAAATTGGGCGGGGTTTCGGGGTATCTATCCGTTCCCCCGCCCCAAGTTTTTTAAGGCGCCGCTATAGTCCGGCACAATGCTTGTCCATCCTTTATAATCCGTCAAGGCAAAGCGGCTTATAGTATGGCAGTTTACTATTTGCCCGGCGTATGTTTAACCGCTGTTGTTTGGGATACATTAAGATCAAGAAGAAGTGCGAAGGCACTGGCCGTATATAAAAAAGAACGGAGGCATGGGTATGACCTGGGTTACGGGATTAATCGCATTTGTGCTTGGTATCGCGATATGTTTCTTGGGCTATCGGCTGTTCCGCTTCTGGCTGGCGGCGGCGGGGTTTGTAGCAGGCGCGTTTGCGGGGTATACCCTTGGGCAGCAGCTCTTTACGGGTGATGTCTGGTTCGTGGTATCGGCGGTCGTGCTCGGCCTGCTGTTTGCCGGCCTCGCCTATTTTCTGTTCCGTGTGGGCGCCATACTCACCGGTTCGGTGCTGGGGGCGGCGCTTACAAACCTGCTCTTAACCGCCGCGGGCGTACTCATAGCAACGTGGATGCTGATTATAGGCGCTGCAATCGGCGGCGTACTCGCGGGCATATTCCTCAAGCCCTATATCATCATCGGCAGCGCGTTCAACGGGGCGTATCTCGCGGTGACGGGCATCTATGCAGTCGCGCTGATGAAGGACTTTCTGCAGGACGGTATGTATATGCTCGATGGCGAGCTGCCGTGGTATGTGTTCGCAGGCGTGCTGGTATTGACGGCAGTCGGCGCGTGCGCGCAGTTCCGCGCGAACGCGGGAAGGGAGATTGGGGATATGGAGAGGAAGCAGGGCGGGGGCTGAGACGCTCTTGCTATTCCAGCGCAAAGCGTTGTATGTTTCCCGTGTTGCGGTGCGCAAACAGTCGACCTTCCAGCGTTGTAAGGTTGTAAACAACCGACCACTGGAGCATATCCGTATCGCCATCGTAACAGCCAATATCCGCAAGCAGGCCGATCGCCTGCTGTTCGCTTAGTTTGCCGCCGTTGTTTTGGATGGCCCGGTCAACCTTGTCATATCTATCGAATTCGGTAAACCCTTCTCCGATATTCAGGCCGTCGTAGGCCACAAAATTTGACGCCACCTGATAGCCCTTATCCGGTTCCACCGTTTGGAGTTCGCCGCCCCAATATTCCACGATGACGGATTTGCCGGAAGCGTCCGCGATCAGGTAATGGCAGTCTACGTCGGCGGAAAAATAGATATTGTAATTTTTAAGCAGTTCAACCGCCTCGTCCACGCTCGCCGCCTTATCCAGCACCAGCCGAATAGCGGTGGTGGTGTTGAGCGTGACTTTGTTCCCGTCATAGTTTAGCTGCACCTCCGGCACCGCAAGAAGCGCAATCGCGACGCCTTTTTCGTTGACGCCGTCAAACGGCAGATAGGGCGCCGCCAATGTGAGAAAGCTGTTCCATCCCTCGGGCAGATCGTCTTGGGAATAGCCTGCAAAAGTTAAGTTCACGGTGGAAACTGAAGCGTATCCGTTTTCAGGCTTTGTTTTCACCTGCAGCGAGGGCGTATACGCAAAATCGAAGTTGCGCCCAAATACTACCTCGCCGCTTTCATTACGCGTGACGAAGGCTGTGCACCCGTCCCCTGTCACGCCAAGATCAATCGGGAGGCCTTTGAGCAGCCGCTTTGTAACGAATGCTTCGATGTCGCTGTCCCTTTTCGCGCCGACCTTTAAAAAATCATCGAATCCGTAGTCTCCATAATACGTCATGGTGTACATCGGGTGGTCATCCACCTTTTTGAGCGTTATAAGGCTGCGCAGCTCATTCAAAAAAAGTGCGGCTGCCGCAAGAACAGCCGCCACCAGAACACATCCCAGCATCGTAATGGCTTTTGTAATCCTTTTTTTCATATCCGGCTCCGATATATTGGTTAATTCTTGTATTATAACAGATGCAGGTTAAAGCAGGCTACACCGTATACATAACACACCGGTTTGTTTATGGTCGCGCGGCATTGAGCTGGTGGGGCGGTTTTGCGCTCACTGCATGCTCCTCGCCTCCCTCTGATGAGGGAGGTGCCCTAAGGGCGGAGGGAGAGAAAAGTTGGGGGCCATGTTATCGTCACCGCCTCTGTAAGGTCTCTCCCTCAGTCCGCTGCGCGGACAGCTCCCTCATCAGAGGGAGCCCAAGGTGGCACCCTACACCTCCACATACGTAACGGTATTCCCGTGGGCGCGGATAATTCGTTCCACGTCGTCCATCGCGAGGAATACGGTGGCGGTGTTGCGGTTGGCGTGGAAGCCGACGGAAGGACAGCCTTTCAGGTCGGAATCGATGACGACTTCCGCCGCGCGGCTTTCGTCGTTTAAAACGCCGAACACGGTAACAGAGCCTTTTGTAAGGCCGAGGTATTGCATCAGCCGCTCCTCACTGGCAAAAGAAAGCGGCCTGCTCGAAAGCTTTTCACGCAGGGCCTTAAGATCAGCGGCCTTGTGCTTTTTCATCGCCACAATAAAATGCCGCTTGCCCTTATCATCCCGCAGGAACAGGTTCTTGGGGATTTCTTCGTTGTCGTCGACGTGCTCGGCCTCCATCTCCTCTACGGTGAATATGGCCGGATGCTCCTTGAAGCGGTACGGAATACCCATTTGCACGAGGGTATCCAGAACGATCTTTTCCTGTTCCATCTTTCGTACTCCTTTTTCGCATAACTGCCAGCCGCGTTCAATTTTGCCTAAATCTTTCTAAGAGTTTCTTGCTGTCGAAAAACCACTGGATGCCGCATAAATTTCTGCGCAGATTAAGGCTTTTAATCCGTCAGTTTGCAGCGACATGTGCGGTGCAAACTGACACCTATGAGCGTAAGTTGACGAGACAGTTTTCCTGCGTATGCAGGAAACCGAGCGACAACTTGCGCGGTGAACTTCGACAAAGTGCCATCTGGCACTTTGTCGACTATATGAATATTTCACCCTGCAGATACAGCGCGGTGCGGCCGCTGATTTTGACTCGGCCGCCCTGGAGCGCGCAGTAGAGCATGCCGCCGCGCTCGGAAAGCTGGCGCGCGAGAAACTCCGTCTTATTGAGGCGCGCGGCCCAGAAGGGAATGAGGTTGCAGTGCGCGGAGCCTGTGACGGGATCTTCCATGACGCCAAGATCCGGGCAGAAGAAGCGGGAAACAAAATCCACGCAGGGTTGGTCGCCGGGTGCGGTAACGATGACGCCCAACCCTTCGAGCGCGGCGAGCTTGGCGAAATCCGGCGTTACGGTACGCACGGCCTGCGCATCGGGCAGCAAAAAGAGTATATCGCGGGAAAGGTGCGCTTCGAGCGCGGGCATACCCAGCGCTTCTTCCATGGCTGCGGTCAGGGGGATGGGTACGGGCATGCGGCTGGGAAAATCCATTTCCAAGAGGTCGCCGCGGCGTGTCACCGTAAGGATGCCGCTTTGGGTATGAAACCGCATGGCGGGCACTTCGGGGTCGATAAAGCGGGACAGAATATAGGCCGTGCCGAGGGTGGCGTGGCCGCACAGGTCGATTTCCGACTTGGGGGTGAACCACTTCAAATCGTACTCGCCCGCCTGCACGCGCTTATGCACGAAGGCGGTCTCCGAAAGATTATTTTCGGCCGCGATATTCTGCATGGTTTGGGCAGGAAGCGCGTCATCCAGCACGCATACGCCTGCGGGGTTGCCCGCAAATACCGCATCCGCAAACGCATCCACAACATAATAGCGCATAAAAAGCCCTCCCGTATACTATACTACGACGCTTCGCCGTACCGGCCGATAAAATGTGGGTAGTATCACTATACCGTATCGGGCAGAGATTGCAAGGCCGGCCTTTTGCATGGCGGCCAGCCCGGACAATTATTTTATGAAAAAACTAAATTTTGGGTCGCTTGCGTGATTGAATCGTATGCGGCGGAGGTATAAAGAAAATAGACAGCAAACTTGCACATGCACCATAAAGCGGCGCGCAGTTTTGAATCTTAAGCAGCAGAGACCGGTATCCCCTGCCGGGTACCCGGCAGATATACTAAACAGCTTCTTCATTGTTCCTCCTCCTAACGGGGGCCGCTTTACGGATTGCAGGGCCGCAGAGCGGCCCTTGTGCTTGTCGAAAAAGTGGATGCATCCACTTTTTCGAGGTTCACCGCGTATGTTGCCGCTCGGTTTCCTGCTCACGCAGGAAAACTGTCGCGTCAACATGCGCTTCAAGGTGTCATTTTTCACCGTACAGGCCGCTGCAAAATGACAGATTGAAAGCCTCTAATTACACAAAAATTGCCGCCTGTTCTCTCTTGAAGTTTTCGACAATCTAAGGCCCGTTCATCCCTTTGGACGGCAGGCCTTTTTATATTCTTACTTGTTTTTTATATTGTTTTTACGCGCCGGTGCCCAGCGCAAGGGGACATGCCACCCTGCACTTGTTGCAATTGCACACGTCAAAGCCGCGCGCGTTTGTGGTATAGGTATGGGCGCGGCAAAGCTTCTGATCCGCTTTCACGCCATCGAGCGCGTGCACCGGGCAGGCGTTCAGGCAGGCGCGGCAGCCCTTGACGCATAGCGTATCCATCATCGGGTCGGAGCTGAGCGGCAGGTCTGTAAGAATCGTGCCGATGCTGACCATATTGCCAAATTGCGGGTGGATGAGCAGCGTGTTTTTGCCCAGCTGCCCCAATCCCGCAAGTACGGCGGCATGGCGCATGGAAAGCAGCCCCCGCCCCTCGGTCCGCTCCGCATCCCAATACTCGTAAGGGCCGTCGCAGGGCAGCGGCACGGCGGTACCGCCCATATCCTGTATGGCAAGGCTGGCGGCAAGCGTGATTCTATCCACCTCGGCCAGGGTAAGGTTGTTCGCGTGGCAGTACACGATACGCGGGCTGACCTGCGTCAGGCCCGCCGGCTGCCGTTTGAGGAACACCACGACGCTGCGGCAGGCGGGGAAAATATCCGTGGGGTGAAAGCCCGCCGGCGCATCCGCAAAGCGGCCGACGGCGGCGATGCCACAGGCGTCCGCCCCAAGGGAGAGCAGCTTGCTTTTAACGGTTTGCTCCATGGTTGCAGCCTCCTTCGTTTTTCCAAGCAGATCGGCAAAAACGCTATATAAAAAACTTTCGCTTATGGTATCATGATCAGGAAGAATTGTACAACGGATAGTTCTGAACCAAACAATCGGATTCTCCGATAACGGGAGGCGCATATGGAAATCAAGCAGCTCAAAGCATTTTTGGCCGTGGCGCGGCTACTAAGCTTTTCGCAGGCGGCGCAGGACTTAAGCTATGCGCAATCCACCATCACAGGGCAGATTCAGTCGTTGGAACGGGAACTGGACGTACGGCTTTTTGAACGGCTGGGGCACAGCGTCACGCTCACGGGCGCGGGCAGGGATCTGCTCCCCTTCGCGCGGCAGATCGTAAGGCTTTCGGAGGAAGCAGGGCGCAGCGTGGCGCGCGCAAAAGAAATCGGCGGGACGCTTTCCATCGGTACGGTGGAATCGTTATGCGTTTCGCGCCTGCCGCGCATATTGAAGGCCTACCGCGCACGTTACCCGCAGGTGGAACTGGCGCTGAAATTCGGGTGCACCAGCGAATTTTATGCGTCCTTACGGGAAAACACCATCGACATCGCCTTCCTGCTGGAAAAGCCGGTCGAACTGCCCGACTATTCTGTGGAACTTTCCCATCCGGAGCCCATGGCGCTCTTTTCGGGCGAGGGGGATGCCGTAGCAAGCGGGCCTGTCCACCCTGCCGACCTCAACGGCAAAACGCTGATACTCACGGAGCCGGGCTGCAGTTACCGGCGGATGTTCGAAGGCATGCTGCAAAGCTTTGCCATTAAGCCCCAGTCCGTAATCGAAACGGGCAACGTGCTCACCATCAAGCAGCTCGCCATAAACGGCATGGGCGTCACGCTGCTGCCGGTCACCGCCGCGGAGCAGGAGCTGGCCGAAGGGAAACTTGTGCGGCTGGACTGGCGCGGCCCCGCGTTTACGCTCTTTACGCAGGTGGTGCGCCACAAAAGCAAATGGATGTCCCCTCCGCTTGCGGCGTTCCTCGCGCTGCTGCACGAAATGGAGCCGCTGTAGCTGAGGCCCTCTCACTTGGGGGTGCCAAAAAATCTCCAGAAGGAGCAGAATGCATTTTGTTTGTACAACCGGAGGCTTCCAATCCGTCATTTTGCAGGCGATTGGTTGTGCGGCTATAAGCCGCACAACATTCCTTGCAGAATACCCGAATGTACCATTCGGGTGCCTGTGCGGTGCAAAATGACACCTCGAAGCGTAAGTTGACGCGACAGGCTTTCTGCGAAGCAGAAAACCGAGCGGCAATTTGCGCGGTGAACCTCGAAAAAGCGGCGAGAAATCGCCGCTTTTTCGAAAGCGAAGCGCTATTCCCCCAGCGCTACCGGGCAAACCGTACGGCAGCGGTTGCAGGTGCATGCTTCAAAGCCGCCTGGCGTGTAGCCTATGGAATAGGAGCGGCACTTTTTCGCGTCGAGCCTGCCGCCGTCGAGCGCCCGCGGCGGGCAGGAGTCGATACACAGCCTGCATTCCGGAATGCAAAGGTTGACGGCGTAGGGATCCGAGCGAAGGTCCAGGTTGGTGAGTATGGCGCCGATATTGACCATGGTACCCAACTGCGGGCTGATCAATATCAAATTCTTGCCCGCCTGCCCCAGCCCGGCAAACACCGCCGCGCGCCGGAGCGATATGACGCCCCGCGCCTCCATCAATTCCGGATCCCAGTAAAGATACGGCATCTCGGAGGGAACGGCTACGGCTTCGCCGCCGAACTGCTCCATGGCAAGGCTGGCGGCAAGGGCGATGCGGTCCAGTTCCAAATTGGTAAACACCACCGCCTGTCGATACACGATGCGCGGGTCGGCCATCAGCATGCCCCACGGCAGGCGCTTTAAAAACACCACCACCGAACGGCAGGCTGGGTATATGTCCGTAGGATGAAACCCTTTTGCGCAGGAGGTAAACCGATCGATATTCGCGATGCCGCAAGCGTCCGCGCCCATATTCAGCAGCATCTGCTTAACGGCCTGCTCCGCGGATTGCGTCGTAAGCTCCATGGCGGCCTCCTTATGCAGGTTGTTGGGCGGGCGGGCCGCGAGTCGCCGCGGCCGCACCCGAAGGCGGCGCATACGCAGTGCGCCGACTCCCCTTGGTTTACAGTGTATGACAAACACACGCAACGCAGAATGCAAAAAGCCGTGCATCCGCACGGCCTTCAGGCCATCGGCAAAGTCCGTAGGACTTTGCCGATGGGTTTTCTGTGGGTTAAAATGCCGCCATGGCGGCATTTTTTCCGCCAATTTGACGCGCATGTCGTCAAATTGGATTAAATTTGGGCGATTCTCGAATCCCCCACACCCTCATGGAGTGTTTGCCGATAAGCTAAAAGCCATGCATCCGCACGGCCTTGCATTTTCCTCCGGATACCCTGTCGATTTTTTACTTATCCTGCCCAGATGATTTCTGCAGCCACCTTGCCAGCCTTCCCCGTTGCAGAGTAATGGCCGTTTGCGGGCAAAGCTCCTGACAGCAAAAGCAGTGGATACAGGCTTTGCGGTCGAACTGCGGAGCCTTTTCCACCATACGGATGGCTTTGGGCGGGCAGGCCCGGAAGCATTCGGCGCAACCCACGCAAATGCTTTTATTCACAACGGGGTCGCTCTGGAAAATCATGCGGAATAGTTTTGCGCCGAACTTGAATTCCCGACGGACATGATCCGGCATTTTGTAATCCGGTACCGCCAATGATTCCACGTTTTCGCCAAGCAGGCCGATATCCTTTACCGAAGCCGGGCAAAGGCCGCGGTCAATGGCGTCCTTGAGCGTGGGCGCTTCGCGCGGGTCCAGGCCCATCAGCGCCGTACCGACGAGATCCGCATAGTGGGGGCTGGTCGAAGCGATGATTGCCCCCACATGCCGCGGGTTTCCGCCCGAAGGCCCGTTGCCTTCCATGCCGACGACCGCGTCGATGATGGAAAGCCGCGGCTGCACAAATTCCGCTATATCCACCAGCATCCGCGCAAAGCGATCCGGGTCGGCCATGCGCTGGTGGTATTCCGCCTTCACCGTGCCCGGCACAACGCCGAACAGGTTTTTGACCGCGCCGGTATACTGCATGAAGGTGTGCGTCTTGAGCTTGGCGAAAGAAATGACGGCGTCGGCATCCATGATGCACTTTGCGACCTCCACCGTTTTGAGTACGCTGCCTTGCGGGTTGGGTACAGAGAGCACGGCAGTATCGTAATTGAGCGTAACGCCCTCGCGAACAAGGCGCGTCATCTGCGTGCCTTCATAGACCGTCCTGAGCCAGAATTCCGAAAACGGGCCGCCGGGGCTTTCGCCGATTATGACCTGCGCGCCCTTTTCCAACAGGCGGGTGATAAGCGCTTCCATCAGGGCCGGATGGGTGGTGGCCGCCGAATCCGGGTGCTTTCGCATCAACAGGTTGGGCTTGACGACGATGCGCATGCCCTTTTGCACCCAGCTTAGCCCGCCGATGAGCGCAAGCGCCTGATCCAGGGCCGGCTGTACGTCGTTGTGATCGTAAGAGGCGCAACGTACCAGTGCGGTGGCGTGTTTACTCATACTGTCTCCTTTTTCGGGTAATATGGATTCCTTGCCTGACCTACGGTCTTATGCCGCTCCGTTCATATTGTATCATCCGGCGGCTTTGCGCAAGTCTTTTTGGTGGAATTTTATGAAGAGCCGCGCTTCGCCAGTTGCTTGACATCCGATGGATATGAGGTAGGCATTGTTGCATCAGTTGCACTGAATACGGCTTCCTTTACTGGCTTATTTGCATTGTATGTTTCCGCCCCGCCCTTGCAGTTCGTTATGGTCGTGCGGCGTTGCGCCGGTGGCGCTGCCTAGCACTCCCTAACTCATTGGTCTTTCGGCTCGCTTATTCGCCCACCGGGCGCGCTCGCCTCCGACTCTACGAAATTTGGACTGGCCGTACACAGCCAAATTTTTATCCGTAATTACTTGGTAAAGGCCGACGCAAAATGTTTATTTCGTACAAAGAAGCTATTTTGGATAACGAGAAAAGGGTTACATCAATAATTGTTGCTTTTTATTCTGTGGCTGTGATGTGTAAGAGCAAAGCGCGCACGATTTTCCCTTTACACGCCCTTGATTTTTCTGCCACATTCTTCTATTCTTCTGACATAAAGCAAACATTGCCATGCCATACCGCCCTGGTTTAATACCCGTATCAAAAAAAACCCAGGGGGTGAAAGAGCAATGGCAAAAAACGTGTTCCAGCGGGTGGAAACAAAGTATCTGCTCGACGATGCGGCCTGCCGCGCGCTGCTTACGCGCATACGGTTGGATATTACACCGGACGCGTTCGGCCGGTATACCATTTGCAACGTCTATTTCGATACCCCGGATTCGGCGCTGGTACGCAACTCCATCGAAAAACCAGTTTACAAGGAAAAGCTGCGGCTTAGAAGCTACGGCACCCCCAAGCCGGACGACAAGGTGTTTCTGGAGCTTAAGAAAAAATACGACGGCGTGGTCTACAAACGCCGCGTATCCCTCCCGCTGCGTGACGCGGAGCAATACTTAAAAACCGGCCGCCACGAAGGCAGGGACGGCCAGATACTCCACGAGCTGGATTATTTCCTCCGCTTCTACGCCCCCGTTCCCAAGCTGTACCTCGCTTATGAACGCGAGGCGTATACCGGCCGCGACGATCGCGAACTGCGCATCACATTCGATACCAACATACGCAGCCGCATTGGCGCCCTCCGGTTAAGCGCGGGCGATTGGGGCGAACCGCTGCTGCAGGACGGCTATCACCTGTTGGAGATCAAGGCGGCGGGCGCGCTGCCGCTGTGGCTGACACACGCCCTGTGCGCGCTGCAGATCTACCCCATATCGTTTTTGAAATACGGCAACATTTACAAAGCGTCCATTTCGGAAGAAAGGAGCGTACAGCTCTGTGTTTGAAACCGTTTTGACGGATGCGGCAACACTTAGTATCGGGTCGGCATTGCTTTGTACCGCAGCGTCGCTTGCGCTTGGACTTATCATAGCGTTTGTATATCTGCGCAGGGGCGACTGCACAAAGAATTTTGCCATTACGCTTACGCTACTGCCGGTACTGGTGCAGGTAGTCATCATGATGGTCAACGGCAACCTCGGCACGGGCGTGGCGGTGCTCGGCGCTTTCAGCCTGGTGCGGTTCCGGTCGGTGCCCGGTAGTTCCAAAGAGATCATCGCGATATTTTTCGCAATGGCCGTCGGCATCGCGACCAGCATGGGCTACATCACCTTCGCGGCGGCCGTTACCGCAATCATTTGCCTCGTCATGCTGCTGCTTTCCTCCACCCGCTTCGGAGAGCAGCCGGAGAATGAAAAGGAACTGCGCATCACCATACCCGAGAACCTCGATTATACCGATGTATTTGACGACCTGTTCGCCGCATACACCACCCAAACGACGCTGGAGCGCGTTAAGACCGTCAATCTTGGCAGCATGTACGAGCTAAGGTACACCGTGCGGCTTAAGGATATGACGAAGGAAAAAGCGTTTATCGACGACCTGCGGTGCCGCAACGGCAACCTGACCATCGTATGCGGGCGTAAAGCCGCGAAGGAAGAACTTTAATGCGGCGGGTCTGTTGGAGCCTCCGCCTCCAACCTCCGCCAAAGGGGCGATATTCCTAATCCCACGTGTGAATTGCAGCGGCCGGGACAGGCGTACGGCAAACGTCCCTGCAAATGAAAAACAGCAATGGAATTTGCATCAAGAATAAGGAGCGATGATTTCAATGAAAGAATATAGCAAGACGGTACGGTGGATGGCGGTGTTCCTCGCCATGCTGACCGCGTTCGTACTTACAAGCTGCACAGGTACAGCGAATGAGTCCCCCGCGGCTACAGCCGCGCAACCCGCCCCCGCCGCGACGGCAGCCGCGGAAAAAGAAACGGCCGCCGCCTACACTACGGGCAGCATCACAATGGAAAGCGCCAATATCGGCGAAGCGGACAGCTATACCGACTGGGCAGCCGGGACGTACACCGAAATTACGCTGGAAGACACCGGCTACACCGTGAGCGGGCAGGGCGCGGAAGCCTCCGGCAATGTGCTGAATATCAAAAACGCAGGCACGTATGTGCTTTCCGGCTCGCTGGAGAACGGCGTGATACTCGTGGACGCCGGGGATAACGACGAAGTGCGCCTCGTATTAAACGGCGTAAGCCTCGCGTGCGCGGACGGCGCGCCGCTGTTTATAAAGAACGCGGATAAAACGACGCTCTCCCTCGCCCCCGGCACGGTAAACACGCTTGCGGACGGCGCAAGCTACACCTATGAATATTACGATACCAAGGACGAGGAGCCGACGGCGGCAATATTCAGCAAGGACGACCTCGTCATCAACGGCACGGGTACGCTCCATGTGACCGCAAACTACAAGGACGCCATCACGGGCAACGACGATATCAAGATTATCGAAGGCACGCTGAACCTGACCGCCGCGGACGACGGCATCGTGGGCAAGGATATGGTCGCCGTCGTTACGGCGGACGTTACCATTGACGCGGGCGGCGACGGCATCAAATCCAGCAACGATACGGACGCGGGCAAGGGCTTCATCGCCATCGCAAACGGCAGTTTCGACATCGCCGCGGGCGCGGACGGCCTGCAGGCCGAAACGGAGCTGTATATAGAGGACGGCAGGTTTGACATTACCGCGGGCGGCGGCGCAGCCAATACCCCCGCACAATCCGGCAGCGGCTGGGGCAAAATGGGTCGGGGCGGCCCCGGCGGCGCGATGCAGAATGGAGCAGCCCCCGCAGACGGAACAGCACCTGCGAATGCCGCTGAGGATACGGCAGCGTCTGAGGATAAAACGACGGATACCGCAGCCAGCTTCAAGGCGCTCAAGGCGGACTCTTATATCAACATATTGGGCGGCGTCTTCCATATAGACAGCGCGGACGACGCGGTGCATTCCAACGGCGGCGTCGCTATTGCAGGCGGTACGTTTAACATTTCCACAGGCGACGACGGTATCCACGCGGATAACTCCGTGACAATTTCCGCCGGTACCATCGACATTGCAAAGTGCTATGAGGGCATTGAGGGCACGCTCATCAATATTTCCGGCGGTGAAATAAGCGTGGTCTCCTCCGACGACGGCATCAACGTCGCGGGCGGCAACGACTCCTCCGGCAAAATGGGCGGGCGGGACAGCTTTGCCTCGATGGAGGGCGCAAGCTTCACCATCAGCGGCGGCACCGTAAACATCAACGCCTCCGGCGACGGGCTGGATACAAACGGCTCCGGCTATATCACCGGCGGTACGATATTTGTAAGCGGCCCGGAAAACAACGGCAACGCCCCGCTGGATTACAACGGCGTATTGGAGATCAGCGGCGGCACGCTCATCGCCGCCGGCAGCGCCGGCATGGCGATGGCTCCCTCCTCCGGCTCCACACAGGTTTGTATCGCGGGCAATCTCCCTGCGGCACAGACAGCTGGCAGCACCGTAACGCTGAAAGACGAAACCGGAAACATCGTCGCCTCCTTCACAGTACCCAAGGCATACCAGAACGTGGTGTTCAGTTCCCCCGTGCTGGAGGTGGGCGCGACCTATTTTATCGCCGTGGACGGCGCCGCCGTGCAGGAAGTGACCGTGGAGGATACCGTGACCACATTCGCGCTCGCCGGAAACGGCGGTATGGGCGGCGGCACAACGGGCAGGCGCCCGCAGCGCCCCGCTGGCGAACGGTCAGAGGGCAATACCCCGCCGGATACGGGCACGCAGCCCGGCGCGGCACCGGATGCGGCAAATAACGTAACGCCCGGTACGGGAGGCGGTGCCTAGCGGGTACCTGTAAAAGCTTCATTGTTATCTATAAAACCCCCGTCCGGCTTGCACATTATGCGCGGACGGGGGTTCTGAGCCAAATGCCTTTGCCTTTTAACGGGCAGCAGCTTTAATACTTTCCGAATTCGGAGTCGTTCAATGCGATGCCGCCCTTCGCTTTGGGAGAGTGGGCATGTTTCTCCGCGGGCTGCGCGGAAGCCGGGGCTTTCGCGGTTGCGGCGCTGTTTTTGAGTTTGAACTGCGAGACCATGGCTTTTAGCATATCCGCCTGGCCGGAAAGCTCCTCGCTTGCCGCCGCGGTCTCCTCGGAGGTGGCGGAGTTGGTCTGCACAACATCCGAAAGCTGCTCAATACCGCGGTTGACCTGCGCGATGCCCGTCGCCTGCTCGTTGGAGGCGACGGCGATCTCGCCGACCAGCTGCACCGTTTTTTCCACACCGCTTACGATGTTGCTTAAAGCCTCCGCCGTACCGTCGGCAATTTTGGTGCCTGCCGCCGCCTTCCTGATGGAGCCTTCTATCAGTTCCGTGGTCTCCTTCGCGGCGTTGGCGCTTCTGGCGGCAAGGTTTCGCACTTCCTCGGCGACGACCGCGAAGCCCTTGCCGTGGATGCCCGCGCGGGCGGCTTCCACCGCAGCGTTCAATGCGAGTATGTTGGTCTGGAACGCGATATCGTCGATGACCTTGATGATCTTGGAGATGTTTTCGGAGGCTTCGTTGATTTCCGCCATCGCCTGCTGCATGCCCTTCATCTGCTCGTTGCCGCTGACGGCGTCCTCTTTCGCGGCGATGGAAAGCTCGTTCGCACGGTTTGCGTTTACTGCGTTCTGCTTGGTCTGGGCGGCGATCTCCGCAATGGAAGCGGTCAGCTGCTCAATGGCGCTCGCCTGTTCCGTCGCGCCCTGCGAAATCGCCTGGCTGCCGCCGGATACCTGCCGCGTGCCGGAAGCGACCTGGTCGGCGGCGGTATTGATTTCCGAGAGCACGCTGCTCAATGTGACCACGATGCCGTTGATGGAATCCTTTAACGCAGCAAAATCCCCGCGATACAGCGTGGTGATCTCCTCGCTCAGGTCCCCTTTGGACAGCTTATCCAGCATGTAAGTCATTTCCTTGACATAAGCGGCAATGGATGTGACAGCCTGTTTGAATACGGTGTTGATCTCTTCAAAATTCTTCTTTTCGTTTTCCGTATAGCTGTCGCCCGGCTCGACATCGAACGCAAGGTGAAGGTTGCCCTCTGCGAGCGCCCGCAGGTTGGCGGCGAGTTTTCCCACTTCTTTCGCGCTGTAAGCCGCGCCCTTCACTTTTGAAGAAATATCCTGAACGACTTCAATATGCCCGATTTGCCGCCCTTTTTCATCCAGTATGTAAGCGGCGTCCACCTGAAAATCCATGCCCAGCTGTTCGAATTGCGTCTGCAGCTGTCCGCTCCGCAGCCTGGCGACGCCGCAATTCTCCGTACGGCAAATACTCGCGTTCCAGTTTTCGCATTGCTTGCCCAATACTTCCTCGCGCTTGATGCCCAGCATCGCTTCCACCGGTTTGTTGATAAACGTCCAATTCATATCGATATCCGTCACCGAGATTGGGAACGGAATGGAATCCAGCAGGCTTTCGTACCAATGATATTGTTTGCGCACGCCCCGTGAGAGCAGCACGCCGAACACCACGGCGAAAATAAGCGCCGCCGCCGCAATGCCGAGCAGTATGATCTCAACAGTGCCGATGGAGGATGCTCTTACCAAGCCAACTGCGGCGGCGGCACAGGCGAAGAGCGCGATGCCAATGGTGCACAGCAAAATGTTTCTGCGTATTCGATTCTTCTTCATTGTATTTCTCCTCTGGCTTGACTTGGGATACCATATATATCGTCGATTTTTGCACAAAGATTATCATTTTTCCATAAATAATTCGGTTTTTCGAAAGTGATTTGGGGAGAATAATGATGCGTATGCGATCACGTGCGCCGGCAGCGTGTGAGCGTATAGCAATTGAAAAGGAGGATAAAAAGTGAAGAAAAAAATCATTTTTTTCCTGTCCACTCTCATCCTGACTGCCGTGCTGTCAGGCTCGGCCCTTGCCTCAGGCGATAACGCGCCAGGTTTGAATGCCCCGACTGGGGCGGCGGCGCCGTCCGCATGCCGGCAAGGTAAAGACAAGTTCGACGAGGAAAAGGCCAAGGCGTTTGTCGATGAGCTTGTAGCAAACCAAATCATCCCGCAAGAGACGGGAGATAAGCTGCTTGCACATTTTGGTCAGAAACGCGAGGAGCACAAGGCTGCGCGGGATAAAATCAGATCCATGACAGAAGACGAGCGCAATGCCTACTTCAAGGAGCAAAAAGCAAAACGGGATGCAGATGGGCCGTTTGCGGAGCTTGTTAAGGATAAAACCCTGACGAAGGCTCAGGCAGATGCCATAGCAAAGGCGCTGCGGGAATACAGAAAGCAGTAGCTTTCTTTAATTCCAGTACGTCACAGACCCGGCAGGAAATGTCCTGCCGGGTCTCATGCCACTGACAAAGTCCTTCGGACTTTGTCAGTGGGTTTCTGTAGGTTAGAATGCCGCTCATGGCGGCATTCTTCCACAAATTCGGCGAATGAATCGCAAATTTGAATGAAATGTGTGGGGGATTCTGACCCCCCAAACCTCAGATAAATAGTTTTTCAGCAAGCAGGCCCGGCAGGAAATATCCTGCCGGGTCTGCCTGTCGAAAAAATGCTTTGCGGTACTTTTTCGACCAATTTAATATTTCCCGAACTCGGAATCGTTTAATACGATTTCCCCTTTGGCTTTGGATAATTCCGCGGCGGCGTCGTCCTCGGATTTTTCGGCGGCGGGGTCCTTGGATGCGCCGCTGTTTTTCAGTATGAATTGCGCGACCATCGCCTTTAGCATATCCGCCTGGCCGGAAAGCTCCTCGCTCGCGGCTGCCGTCTCTTCCGAGGTGGCGGAGTTGTTTTGCACGACATCCGAAAGCTGCTCGATGCCGCGGTTGACCTGCGCGATGCCCGTGGCCTGCTCGTTGGAGGCCACCGCGATCTCGCCGACGAGCTGCACCGCTTTTTCCACGCCGTTTACGATGTTGCCTAAAGCGGCCGCCGTATTGTCGGCGATTTTGGTGCCGGCTTCCGCTTTTTTGATAGAGCCTTCGATGAGCTCCGTGGTTTCTTTGGCGGCGTTGGCGCTTCTGGCGGCAAGGTTTCGCACTTCCTCGGCAACGACCGCAAAGCCGCGGCCGTGCTGGCCCGCGCGGGCGGCTTCCACCGCGGCATTCAAGGCGAGTATGTTGGTCTGGAACGCAATGTCGTCGATGACCTTGATGATCTTGGAGATGTTTTCGGAGGATTCGTTGATCTCCGCCATCGCCTGCTGCATGCCCTTCATCTGGTCGTTGCCTTTTACCGCATCTTCCTTTGCGGCAATGGACAGCTCGTTCGCACGGTTTGCGTTGGCCGCGTTCTGCTTGGTCTGCGCGGCGATCTCAGTGATGGAGGCGGTCAGCTCCTCAATGGCGCTTGCCTGCTCCGTCGCGCCCTGCGAAATCGTCTGGCTGCCGTCGGATACCTGCCGCGTGCCGGAGGCCACCTGGTCGGCCGCGGTATTGATTTCCAAGAGCACGCTGCTCAAGGAATTTGCGATGCCGTTGATAGACTCCTTAAGCGCAATGAAGTCGCCCTTGTATTCGGAAGTGATCTCCTGGTTCAGGTCGCCGCCGGACATGGCCGCGAGCACGCCGCTGATTTCCCCAATGTAGCCCGTGATGGCGCTTACCGCACTGTGCAGGTTGCCCGCGATTTCGGCGTAAATCGCATGCAGCTGTTCGGTATCCTGATCGGCAGGGGCGGTTTCCATATCGCAAATTAGCTCGCCGCGCGCAAGCCTGCCCAGGTTAATAAGCAGCTTCTGCACTTCCCCGCTCTGGTAATCCGCCTGTTTGCTTGCGACTGCTCTGGCCTGCTCAATGCTTTTGAAGGCCTGGCGGACTTCGTTGTCGATGGTAGCGGCAAGCCGGCCCGTTTCATCCCTGGAATTTACAGACAGAGGTTCGTCCAATTTGCCCTCGGCCAAGGCTTTCGCGCAATGCGCCGTAGCGCCGATGGGCTTGCTGATTGCGCGGCTGATGAGTATCCCCAGCATGAAGGAAAGCAGCCCCGCGCCCAACGCGAAGGCGACGATCAGCAGCACGGCGCGGTCGCGCCCGGCATTGGCGAGCTCCACGTTGATATCCACCAGCTGCTTGACCTGGCTGTTTGCGGCGAGCCACGCTTCGCGGGCGTAGAGGCTCGCGTCAAATATCGTTGCATCCAGTTCCGTAACCTCCGTGCTTTCGGCGGACAAACCGGAGGCGGTCATCTGGTCCCTCTCTTTGGAAAGGGAATATACCACCTTATGCCGGGATATCCATTCGTTCCAAAGCGGCACGAACGCTCCCCATATTTGCGCTTCCTGCGCGGTTTTGGGAAGCGCCGAATATTCCGCCCAGTCCGACTCTACTGCTAAAAACGCATTGTCGATATAAGTGTATTGCGCCAGCCGGATATCCTTTTCGGTCATCCGCCGGTTGATAAGGCCGCGCTCGCCTGTGAGCACCGCGTTCTGCCCGATCTCTATGCCCTGCAAGCTCACGACCGCAGGCATTCTGACATCGGCAAGCTCCAGTATGGACGAAAATCCCACATAACCCACCGCCACCACAAACAGGGCGACAAGCAAAAAACTCAATATCAGCTTTGCCGCAATCTTCATGTTAAGGAACCATTTCATGCATTGTACCTCCAAAATGTATTATGTAACTTGTCGAAAAAGTGCCTTGCGGCACTTTTTCGAGGATTACGGGAACAACCCGTGCCTTTAGGGGCGACAACGACGGCCCGCAGGCCCATTATGCAATGCTTTGTACGTCGTTGTCCATAAACAGCAGTTCGCAATCTAGCAGCAGCTTGACCTGTTCGCCTACCTTGCCGATGCCCTTCAAATAGCTGTTCTGTACGCCTGCGCCCTGCTCCGGCGGCGGTACGATATCCTCATCCTCAATACGGAGCACCTCGGCCACATTGTCCACGATCAACCCCACACAGCGGCTGCCCGTGTCGATGACGATAATGCATGTCCTGTCGGAATAGTCGATCGGCTCCTTTTTGAATTTCAGCCGGACGTCGATAACGGGTATGATCTTGCCGCGAAGGTTGATAATGCCCTTGATGTGCGGCGGCGTTTCGGGCAGCCGGGTAATGGGCTGCAGGCCGATGATCTCCGTCACGTATTTGATCTCAATACCAAAGGCTTCCTCGCCGACCATGAACGTAAGAAAACGTCCGTGCTGCGTATCTTCCAGCACTTCGTTGAAATCGTTTTGCGCCCTGTCCATATACGTGCCTCCTGCTTATTCAAAATACAATCAAGTGGATGTTTATATAATCGTCACAATACGACAATAGATAACACATACCCGTTCATTTGAAACCAAGTATTTATTTCACAATCGTTGTATACCGGATTCACCCCCTGCCGGTCCCCGGATAAAGCGGTATTCGCCGTTCCGTTGAGGAGGAAGGCTCCGGCTTCCGGCTGGCAGACCGGAATCCGGAGCCTTGATCAGGGTACATGCTTTTTTGTTCCTTCACGGAGAATCTTTAATATTTGCCAAACTCCGAATCGTTCAATACGATTTTGTCTTTTGCATTGGGGGCGGGGCTGCCGGCGGTTTTTGCCGCGGCCGCGGGTTTTTCCGCACCGGCGCCGTCCTTGCGCTTTAGCTTAAACTGCGCGACCATACCCTTGAGCAGATCCGCCTGGCCGGAAAGCTCCTCGCTTGCGGCCGCGGCTTCCTCTGCGGTGGCGGAGTTGGTCTGCACGACCTCTGAGAGCTGCTCGATGCCGCGGTTGACCTGCGCGATGCCTGTCGCCTGCTCGTTGGAGGCGACCGCGATCTCTCCGACCAGCTCCACCGCTTTTTCCACTCCGCTGACGATTTCGCCCAGAGCCACCGCCGTGCCGTCTGCTATTCTTGTGCCCGCTTCGGCCTTTTTGATGGAGCCTTCGATGAGCGCGGTGGTTTCCTTCGCGGCGTTGGCGCTTCTGGCGGCAAGGTTTCGCACCTCCTCCGCGACGACCGCAAAGCCCTTGCCGTGGACGCCCGCGCGGGCGGCTTCCACCGCCGCGTTCAACGCAAGTATATTGGTTTGGAACGCGATGTCGTCGATGACTTTGATGATCTTGGAGATGTTTTCGGAGGATTCGTTGATCTCCGCCATCGCCTGCTGCATACCCTTCATCTGGTCGTTGCCCTTGACGGCGTTGTCCTTCGCCGTGATGGAGAGCTCATTCGCTTTATTGGCGTTGGCCGCGTTCTGCTTGGTCTGCACCGCGATCTGTGTGATGGAGGCGGTCAGTTCTTCAATGGAGCTTGCCTGCTCCGTCGCGCCCTGCGAAATCGCCTGGCTTCCTTCGGATACCTGCCGCGTGCCGGAAGCTACCTGATCGGCGGCGGTGTTGATTTCCAGGAGTATATGGTTGAGTTCCGAGATGATGTTATTGATGGAGTCCTTGAGCGCAATAAAATCGCCGCGGTATTCCGACGTGATGCCCGTATCCAGGTTCCCGGCCGCCATCATGCCCAGCACGTCCGAAATTTCGCCGATATAGCCTTTGATGGTATTGATGGTGTCGTTGAGCGCGTCTTTTATGACCGCATGATCGCCCCTGTAATCGCCCATGACGTTCACGCCGAGGTTGCCGCGCGCCATTTCCTGCAATACCGCGGCCGCCTCGTTGACGGGTTCGATGACGGCGTCCAGCGTATGGTTGACGCCTTCTATGATCTTGCGGTAGTCGCCCTGATGCCTGTCCGCATCCGCACGCGCGGAAAGCCTGCCGTTTACCGCCGCCTCCGTCAGCATATTGGAATCGGCCACCAGCGCCTGTATGGCGTTGAGGATATCCCGGAAGGAATTGAGCAGTTGCCCGACTTCATCCTTAGCATGGTAATTGGTGCGCTGGATATTGGTTTCTCCGGCTGCAAGCTGGTTGGCAACATCCGAAAGATGCCGTATGGGTTTGCCTATGACGCGGGAAATAAATATACCCAGGAGCACCGCCAGCACAACGCCCACCGCAACCAGCATCAGCATGATCATAATGGTATTGCTTACGGAACGGTTTTCCGCATCCAGCTCGGCGTCCGCGGTTTGCACGTTGTTTTGCACGTGTTCGTCCAGGACTTTTTTCGCGTCGTTTACGGCCTTGGCCGCGCCTTCCTCCCGCATAACGGCGTAAGCGCCCTTATAATCGCCTTTTAACGCGGGCGCCAGTATGGAATCGCGTACCCCGATATAGGTATTGATCGCCGCTTCGAGTTTGGCGTAGCGCAAAAGGTCTTCCTGAGTCAGGCAGGTCGCTTTGTATTTGGCCAGATTGTCCACCATGACCGTACCGGACGCCTCTATGGCTTCGGCGTACGAGGCCGTCTTTGCGTCATCCGCTTCGAGTATAACATCCCTGTACAGCGCGCGCTGGTTATGAAACTCGCCCAGTACATAGCCGAGATATCCCTGAGAATTCCCGTAGTTTGCAAACAGGCTTCGGCTGGACGTACTGACAGAGGACAGCGAAAGTACGCCGAATGCGCCAACACCGCCCGCAATCAGCGCAATTACCAGAAAGGATGATATGAGTTTTGTCGAGATTTTTAAATTTCTGAACCATTGCATTATAATACCCCCCTATTAAATGCCTTCCATGAATTTTATTTCTTCTTGCTGAAACAGTGTTTCGCAGCTTAGAAGCAGTTTTACCCGGCCGCCCGCGGCCCCGATGCGGCCAAAATGCCGGTTTCTTATTATTGCGTGATATTTCGTCAGCGGAAGGATCTCGCCCTCCTCCAGGCTCAGCTCGTCTATTACGTTGTCCACTATCATCCCCATGGGCTTATGCCGGATATCGGCAATAATGATGCAGGTTTGTTCGGTATAGGAGATCGGCTTTTTATTGAATTTCAGCCGGACATCAGTGACCGGTATGACTTTTCCGCGAAGATTGATAACGCCCTTGATATGCGCCGGCGCCCCCGGCAGCCTGGTGATGGTTTGCAGTCCGATAATCTCTCTTACGCTCTCCGTAGGAATACCGTAACGCTTTTTGCCGATTAAAAATGTAAGAAACCGGCCACGCTGCGTATCCCCATCCATCGCCTCAAGATGGTCTTGCGCCAATTCCACACAGCATACCCCCTATGCATTTTTATAAATGGTTTCAAGCTTGAACAATTACTATATCGCACAAATTCGTGTAATATTTAGCATTTTCGACAAATTAATTTTATGACTAAATATTTGGTTCGCAGATTCAGTTATGGATTAATGCAAAGCGGTATTTCCGTATACGCGATTATGCGAATTTGTATGCAATAGTAAATACTAGGATTCGTTAGAAGATGGTTGCTTTTACAACAAAAAAGAGCCGCTCGGCGGCCCCAAAGTATGAACAAGCCTTCCATGGGGGTGCGGGGGATTCGCAGCGAGGTACTCGGGGTTCTAAAATCGATTCACAGGATCGATTTTTGGCTCTCATGAGCCAACGAACCCGCTTCCCTACGGGAAGCCCCCACGTATAATCCAATTTGACAGCGCAGCGTCTTTGCGTGTCAAATTGGCGGAAAAAATGCCGCCATAAGCGGCATTTTAACCCACAGAAAACCTATCGGCAAAGTCCTGCGGACTTTGCCGATGGCCTGAAGCCGCTCCGCGGCCAAGAATGGCTGCGGAGCGGCTTATTGAAGCAGCGCTGAATTATTTTCTGTCAAAGAAAGGCGATTTGCCCGAGACCGAAAGCGGGATGCCCAGCATCTCCTTGACCGTGGGGGGCATCAGGCCCATGTGCAGCGCCGCTCGGCCCACCGAGAACATGACGCGGTTATCCATATGCAGATCCGCCGCGACGCCCACCGCCGAACCCACCGCAATGCCCAGGTCGATGCTGTCGTACGCGCAAACGCCGCCGGCTTTTGTGCATGCCGCGCAGTTTTCAAAACCGCAGTAACGGCAGCCGTCGTTGAGACCGTGGGCGGCGACCCTGGTGCCGATAAGCACCACCGCCTGGGAATTGCGGACATTCTGCGCATCCCGCGCGAAGAATCCGTAGCCAAGGGTTACACAAAGCGCCTCCATATTATCGGCCAGCGCATCCTTTTCGGCGCCGGTCACCACGCAGGTTTCAATGTGATCGGTGCCCTTGGTCTTGGGGGCGGTACGCGCTGCGGCGCACATCAATTGCGCGGCGGAGAGAACAGCCGCCTGTTCACATTCGTGGGATTGTTGGATCATAGTATTTTCCTCCGGTCAAATTAGTTTGCATAATGAATGATCATGGAAAGCTGTACCGTACTTTCGCCGGCATTGTGGTACCTGTGCGGCACATCCGCCTTGAAGCGCAGCGAATCGCCCCTGTTTAACCGGCAGACGCTGCCGTTGACATAGAGATCGATGCTTCCCTCGAACACGGTGATATATTCCTCCGCGCCGGCAAGGTGCGCAAGCGATTCGAACGAGCCGCCCTGCAGTATCTCGATGCGATAGGTCTCAAAACGCGTGCTTTCTTCGAATGTGAATACCGGATAGTTGATAAAAGCGCCCTCACCCTCGACCATGGGACGGATGGACTCCGCCTTTATGACCTGCATTTCCTTGGTCGGTTTTTCTAGCATCACCGAGAACGAAATCTTCAGCCCGTTTGCGATCTTCCACAGAACGGAAATAGTGGGGTTCACTTCGCCGCGCTCGATCTGGCCCAGCATGCTTTTGGAAACGCTCGTCAGCCTGGAAACCGTGTCCAGGCTCAGCTTGCGCTGCTCCCGTATCGATTTGAGGTTGTTGGCGACCGTGCTGTTTACATCCATAAACCCTCCGCCCGAATAGCACATTGCGTATTTCAATAAGGCTGATGTAACTGCCATAGACAATTACCGCCTGCAAAAAACAATCGTTGACAATACGATGCACGAACTGTACAATATACAGCACATATGATATTGTACAGTATGTACAGTATAGTATACCATCAAACGGCTGGGAGGAAAATCCCGTGTTCAATATGGCGGCGTTCCTGGCATATGTCTTCATTACCTCCTTTACCCCGGGGCCCAACAACATCATGGCGATGAGCAACGCGAGCAGGCTGGGCTTCAAAAAAAGCATACCGTTTTGCGCGGGAGTTATGGCAGGCTTCACGGTGGTGATGCTCTTAAGCGCGCTCTTCGGCAGCCTGCTGTATGCCATTATCCCCACCGTCAAGCCGTATATGCTCGTTCTGGGCGCGCTGTACATTCTGTGGCTGGCGTGGAAAACGTTCAAAAGCTCGGGCTTGCAGGAATCAAAAAACGAACACAGCAGCCTGCTTTCCGGCGCGCTGCTCCAGTTTGTAAACCCCAAGGCCATCATCTACGGCATCACATGCATGTCCGCGTACATATTGCCGTATTATCAGGCGCCGGTAACGCTGGTGCTGTTTTCGGCGCTGCTGGGCATTGTGGCGCTTTTAAGCACGATGAGCTGGGCGTTGTTCGGCTCCGCATTTAAAAGGCTCTTTGCGGAGCACGCCAAAGTGATCAACGTCATTATGGCGCTGTTGCTGGTGTATTGCGCGGTGTCGCTGTTCCTCTAAACAGATAGCTCCTGCCGGGATGCCGCCATAGCTCCCCGGCCTGATGTCTCTCCCAAAAGCAAAGGCCGCTTCATACGAGCGGCCTTTGTACTTTTAAGCAAAAGTGGCTTTGCCACTTGATCGAGGATTTTACGATAGCGGCCTGATGCTTCCCGCGCCGTTGATCTGCTGCCTCACGTCGGCGGGGCTGCCGTAATAGCCGATGCTGCCCGCGCCGTTGATGGTGGCGGAAAGCGCCTCGGTGGCCGTCACGGTGATATCCCCCGTGCCGTTGAGGGTAAGCTTCACTTCGCGCGCCGTGAGCCCCTTGGCTTCCACATCCGCCGCGCCGTTGACGCCGCAGGCAAACGTATCCGCCTTGCCTTCCAATGTGAGCTCCGCGGCGCCGTCCACGTCGCAATCCGCCTCGGTAACGTCGAGGTTATAAATCTTTCCGTCCGCTGCGCCGTTCACATCCAGTTCGAAGGAGGAGACGCCGGATGCGTCGATATCCACCCGATAGGCGCCCTCGATCAATACGCGGCTGCACGGGGCGTATACGGTAACGTGGAAGGAATCCGTGGTCAGCGTACGCAGCGTACGGGATTTTATTAGTATTTTGTCGCCCTCGATCACGACCTGAAGGCCGTGCCTGCTGATGAGCGCCTCCGCGCAATCCACCTCCACGCGCGCGGGTCCGTCCGCGGGCTTGACGGTCAGCGTCACATCGTCGCCCGCGAGGAATACCAGCCCGCGCAGAGAGAGCGCATAGGAGTCTTCCTCGGTTTCGGCCACGGCCGAAAGCGTGGTATGCGCGCCCGAAACACGCAGCGTGCCCGTCACAATACGGCCAAAGCAGCCGGTGCAGGCGAAGAGTATCAATAGCAATACCGCTGCCAGCCAAATCACTTTCTTTTTCATGGATGCTGTTCCCCTTTCATATACCATGTCGCTTATATCTTTATGATTGTTACCGTACCAGCGCCGCCACGCCCGCGCCAAGGTAACCGCACAGCGCCTGCGGGTTTACGAGCAGCGTACAGCCCTTTTGCCCGCCGCTTATCGCAATGGTATCGTATTGTAACGCCTGCTCGTCAAGGTATGTCGGGTACTGCTTTTTCATGCCTACCGGCGACACGCCTCCGCGCACATACCCCGTGAGCCCCAGAAGCTCCTTCGTATGCACCAGTTCCACGCGCTTGTCGCCCGCGGCAACGGCCGCGGCCTTTAAGTTAAGCTCCCCTGCGACGGGTACCACGAACACCAGCACGCCCCGGCGTTCGCCGTGCGCGCACAGCGTTTTGAAGCTGCGCTCGGGCGGTATGCCGGTCAGCCCGCACACCGCTTCGCCGGAAAACTCGGCGTCGCCCAGATCGTAAAATACCGGCTCATACGCAATGCCCGCGCGCTCGAGCATGCGCATGGCGTTGGTCTTTACTGTTTTTGCCGACAATAGAATTCGCCTCCCGCTGTTACTGCATGGAAACCCATACATTGGCGCACTTTACTTTATCATGTTTTTTACGGGCTTACAACGGGGGATATTGCGTATATGCCATGTGTATGGTACGATAGGAAAAGCTGTTGAAAGGGGGACGTCGTTTCATGCGCTTGATCAGCGGACGCATCTGGTAATACTTGTTCCAATTATGTTAAGTAATTGGAACCGTATGCTGTGCCCACTGGCCATACCCTGCGCCGGCAGGGCTGTTTTGCGCATTTGTTTGAAAGGACGTGACTTTTCCTATGGCTGAAAACACTTCTTCTGCGCGCTGGAAGCGCACTTTTGCCGTTATTTATTCCGGGCAGACGGTGAGCCTCATCGGCTCCTCCGCCGTACAGTTCGCGCTCATCTGGTGGATGGCAAGCGAGAGCGGTTCGGCGATTGTACTATCGCTCGCGGGTTTGTTCGCATTCCTTCCCATGCTGCTCGTCGGCCCGTTCGCGGGCGTCTTTGTAGACAGGCTTCGTTTAAAGAGCGTGATTATCGTTGCGGACGCATTTTCAGGTTTGTGCGCCGCTTTGTTTGCGTTGCTGTTCCTGTTTGGCACGCCTTCCTATTTCCTTGCGTATCTGGTGCTTTTCCTGCGCGGCCTGGGCGGCGCGTTCCACAGCCCGGCCATACAAAAAGCGATCCCCATGCTGGTACCTGCGGAAGAGTTGATGCGCGCCAACGGCTTTGCGCAGTTTCTGCAATCCGGCGCGTTTATGCTGGGGCCTGTCATCGGCGCGGCGCTGTACGCCGCGATGCCGCTGTGGATGGTGATGCTGACGGATACGTTGGGCGCGCTTGCGGCCTGCCTGGCGGTGGCGGCGGTAAAGATCCCCGACCCTCCGCGCGAAAATAAGGAGGCCCCGCACATGTGGCGCGAAATGAAGGAGGGCGCAAAAACGCTCTTCGCGCTGCGCAAGCTGTTCGTGGTGACCATCGCCTCCACGCTGTGCATGGTGGCGTTTTTGCCGCTTTCCTCGCTTTACCCGCTGATGACAAGCAATTACCTGCGCGGCAATGCATGGCACGCGGGGATCATCGAGTTCGTATACGCGGGCGGCATGATGCTCGCGGCGCTGCTGGTGGGCGCGCACGGCGAGGTGAAGGATAAATTCCGCATGATACACGTTTCGCTCTTCCTGCTGGGGCTTTCCACGCTGCTGTGCGGCGTGCTGCCGGGGGATATCCGGTACTTCTGGCTGTTCGCGGCGCTGTGCGCAATTATGGGCGCAAGCGGCAACCTTTACAACATTCCGTTCATGGCCTACGCGCAGCAGAATATTGCGCCCGAAGCCATGGGCAGGGTGTTTTCGTTGATAGGCAGCCTGATGTCGCTCGCGATGCCGGTGGGGCTTCTGATCGCGGGACCGGTGGCGGAAAGCATGGGCGTTGCGTTCTGGTTCCTCGTTTCCGGCGCCTTGGTGGCGGCGGTCGCGCTTATCAGCGCGGCGGTCACAAAAAATATGGAGCACGTGCGCCAATAGTTTTTGATGGGGTTGTTAGGGGCGTTACGCCCTTAAGCGGAGGTTTGGAGACAGAGCCTCCAAACCCATACTTTTTTAACAAGCTGAAGGCTTGCCGGTTTTTCCGGCAGGCCTTTTTGCTGCCCGCAATGCATATGCCTGTGGCGGGCTGCCTGCGCATGGGCCGTAAAGCCGGGTCGTTTGCGATTTTCAAAAAGCAGCATATACCATAAGCAACTGCAGATACTAAAACCTGCCTCGCGCATCCGCTGTAAATTTGCAGAAATTCTGTTATAATGTTATTTGGGGAAAGTTCCGTTGTATTAACCTTTTAAGGAGTAAACATATATGCGCAAAACAAAAATCGTCTGCACCATCGGCCCCGTGTCGGAAAACAGGGAAACGCTCAGGCAAATGATACAGGCAGGCATGAACGTGGCCCGGCTCAACTTTTCGCACGGCTCGCACGAGGAGCACCAGAAGCGAGTCGACCTGCTCAAGGAGCTGCGGGAGGAAATGCAGGTGCCGCTTGCCATCATGCTGGATACCCGCGGCCCGGAAATCCGCATCGGCCTGTTTGAAGGCGGCCATATCGAATTGAAGGATGGCGAACCCTTTACGCTCACCACCGAGGAGCGCATGGGCGACGCGCAAGCCGTCCATATCAATTACGCGCCGCTGCCCTCTATCGCAAAGCAGGGCGACCGAATCCTTCTTGACGACGGCCTGATCGAGCTGGAGGTAATATCCTCCAACAAAAAGAGCATCCAGTGCCGCGTCGTACACGGCGGGCCGCTTTCCGACCACAAAAGCGTCAACCTGCCCGGGCTGTGCCTCGACATGCCCTACCTGAGCGAACGGGACAGGGCGGATATTCTGTTCGCCGTAAAAAACGACCTCGATTACATCGCGCTCTCGTTTGTAAGAAACGCGCAGGACGTACTGGACGTCAAGCGTTTCCTTGCGCAAAACGGCGGCGGCGGCATTGAGCTGATCGCAAAGATCGAAAACCGCTCGGGCATCGACAATATCGATGAAATCATACGCCTTTCCGCGGGCATCATGGTGGCGCGGGGCGATATGGGCGTAGAGATCCCCTTCGAAGAACTGCCCCAGCTGCAAAAACAGCTCATCACCAAGTGCTATACCGCGGGCAAGCGCGTCATCACCGCCACGCAGATGCTCGAATCCATGATACGCAACGCCCGCCCCACCCGCGCGGAGATCACCGACGTCGCAAACGCCATTTACGACGGCACCAGCGCACTGATGCTCTCGGGCGAGACGGCAAACGGCCGCTACCCGGTGGAAGCCATAGAAACCATGGTCAAGCTTACGGAACGGACGGAGCAGTTTATAGATTATAAGGCGAACTTCAACAACTTCCGGCCGGACCTGGATACCAGCGTCATTAACGCCATCAGCCACGCCACCTGCACCACCGCGCACGACCTGCAGGCCGCCGCCATCGTTACCGTGACGCGCACCGGCAGCACCGCCCGCATGGTATCGCGTTTCCGCCCCGCGACGGATATCATCGCCATCACGCCCAACCCGCGCACCTACCGGCAGCTTGCGCTTTCCTGGGGCGTGACGCCGCTGATGAACGAGTATAAGGATACCAGCCGCGAGCTGTTTTTGGACGCGGCAAACAAGGTGACCGCCGCCAACCTCGCCGGGGACGGGGACATCATCGTCGTCACCGGCAGCTCCGACCGTGTGGGCGAAATCACCAACACACTGCAAATTCACGTTCTGGGCAACGCGCTCTTGCGCGGCAAGGGCAACGGCCTGCCGCCGGTTTCGGGCCGCGTGTGCGTGGTGGAGGAAACCGACGACGCGCTGCGCAATTTCCATGACGAGGATATACTGGTCATCACCAAGACCACCAACGCCGTACTGCAGGTGATGAAAAAGGCGCGCGGCGTGGTAACGGAAGAAGCGATGTCCGAATCCGGCGCCGCCGCCGCGTGTATCGCGCTGGACATCCCGGTCATCGCCGCCGCGGAGGGCGCGACGCATGTGATGCGCACCGGGTGTCTCGCCACTATCGACGCCAAGAGCGGAATCGTCTATAACGGAGAGTCCTGCGCGCAGGTAGGAAAGTAAGGGGAATGTGCCTCCGGCGGCCGGGGCTGCCTCACGAAGCGCAAAGAGCGGGGTTCCGGAACAGTCCGGAACCCGCTTTATTGATAAGTCTATTCTATTGGCTGATGAAGAGCAACAAGGTATGGCATTTTATAAAACTTTAAAATCCGTTAAATATACCGTCTGACTTTTTTCATATATCGTATATACTCTTCCCCAAACTCCTTTACACACCATCTTTCTTCTGAAAGAATAATCCAATGTGCCGATACCTGAAAAATGATTAATACTACAAGCATTATTACTGAAGATGTAAGCAGCACACAGCCTAAAAAATACAGGAAATACGCAACGTACATAGGATTACGCGAAACCCGGTAAAGCCCTTTGAGATTCATTCCATTCCCGTTCGGATTTGCATAGTTTATAGTGGCCAAAACATAAAGCAGGGTTCCCAGACTATACAGTATCAAGCCCGTAACAAACCAAACCGAGTCCATCCGAATTTTAAGGAAAAACGGATACACGAAAATCAGAATGGTTGAACCCTGGTAAAACCAGAATGCCGCCCTTTCCCGCCCGATCAAGGGAGGATAGAACGCCGCGCGCTTTAGCGCCTCCTTATTTAATATACTTAAGAGCCCATATCTTATAAGTAAAATTGGTATTAACAAAAGAAATGCATTCATTTTACCCTCTCTAGCGGAACTATGCTTCCACCGTAAAGCTCTCCGTCTTCAGCTCGCAGTAATACCTGCCTTCATACGCGGTAAACTTTAAAACGCAATAGTCCGGGTCGGTGACGCCCTTGGGGTAGTACATGGTATCCCCCATGCGCCAGATCATCTGCTTGCTTTCCTGGTCTTCGAGTATCTCCATATGCCCCTTGAGCATCACGCCCTCATACCTGACCGGGCCCTTATGGTAAAAATAAATGCACGCCTTGGGGTTTGCCCGGTAGTGGCCGACGCGCATGGAGGACGTATTGGTGGTGAAGTAGAACACGCGGATGCCTTCCCGCTTTCTTGGCGGCAGCATGGCCTTGGTGTTGGGGAAGCCATCTTCATCCACCGAGCTTATCAGCGCGGCCTCCCGCTTGTCTATAAATTTGCCCAGTTCTTCCGCATTCTTCATGGCAGTCTCTCCCATACTTTTATAGATTTGTTTGCGTATTGTCGCGTGGTTGGATATTGATGGGATTTCATTTTCATCATTTTAACCCATAACCACGGATAAAGCCAGTTCCGATTCTAAGAAAAACCAGAATATTACACAGATAGCCGTAACATCGAACGCTTTTGTCAGCGGCAAAAATTCGTGGATTTGCCAGACCGTTCGCTAAGTTCCGGCATAGCAAATCATTATACAGTCAGGCAACATACTATTCTATTCCGCAGCTCCTTCACTTAGAACATAAATAGGAATTCCCAAGGGGCGTGCCCCTTGGGATGGGGTGCAGGGGTAAAACCCCTGCGAAAAGCTCAGGTTTGCCGGTTGCTTTTTATTTCGCATCGTGTAAAGCGCACACCGGCCTCGCTTCAATATACCCGCGGTAGCCCTGCGGCGCAAGCTGGAAGCGGGGGCCGTCCTCATCCGCCCACGTAAAGCCGTAGAGCGTGGGGTCGTAACGCTTCATCGCTTCCCAGACATAGCCGATCTCATCCATGAAATCGTCGTCATCCTCGTACGGCGCGCCCTGGAACACCATCATTTTGCAGGGCGGCAGGTCGATGAGCTCATACCCTTCCGGCACAGCGTTTTTGTAATCCGTGGGCAGCTCCACGCCCTGCACATACTTTGAGGTGCCGGGGCGTATCATTTTTTCCGGCAGCCACATGCCGATGGGCTCGTAGAGCGCTTCCTTGACGCTTACGAGGGTGGGCCATATATCGCAGCCCACTTCTTCGCAATACGCAAAATACTCCTCAGCCGTGACGCCCCTGCGTATGAGCGCCTTGCGGGCGGGGCGCTCCATCACCTGCACGAATATGGTACGGTCTTTCTGCTGTTCTTTCATACTATCCTCTCCTTGATTGTCTGGTAGAGGGTAAACCGACGCCGGATACGGCAGAAACAAGCGGATGGGCGGCGTACTTTGACTGTAGCGCTTGGGCGGCAGGCCGAACTCCCGGGTGAAGGCCCGCGTAAACCCTTCGTGGCTGTCGAACACGAACTCCAGCGCCGCATCGATTACGCGCGCCTCTGTATCCCGTAGGTACAGCGCCGCGCGGGATAAGCGCAGCGCGCGGATGTACGCAAACGGCGATTTGCCCGTATGCGCGCGGAACAGGTGCGCGCAGTGGTACGGCGAATACCCCGCCGCCTGCGCGAGCGCATACATGGTAATGGGTTCGTGAAGATGCGCGTCAATATACGCCTGCATGCGCCGCACGGCGCGTATACTATCCGGCTGTTCCATCGGCGTTTCCCCCTTCATGGTACAGCATACCGCAAAGGCCGGGAGGATTTCTTGACCGTCCTTGCTAAAGCATACGCAATGCGGGCTGGCGTTGTCAAGCAAGGCAAAAGTTCGTGCAGGAACAGTATTTCATTTAAAAATTTAAAAATATATCTTGACACCGGTAAGATTATGCGCAATAATCTTTACATCGTTAAGATTTAGGAGGCGAAAGAATGCCGAATAAACCCTATCATCACGGAAACCTGAGAAGCTCCCTGATTGAGGCCGGTATTGTGCTCATTAACCGGGAGGGCGCAAAACAGCTCTCATTGCGAAAAGTATGCGCCTTATGCGGCGTAAGCCAAACGGCCCCCTACAGCCATTTCCGGAACAAGGAAGATTTGCTCGAAGCGATGCAGCACTATGTAACGGAACAGCTTATGGAAGTGCTGGAGGATGCAATTGAGTCCTGCCCGGATCAAAGCGACCCGTTCGTATTGATACAAATAGGCAAGAGCTATGTGCTGTTTTTTATCCGCCATCCCCAGTATTTTCAGTTTTTATTCTCTCAGCCGATTATGACGGTCAATCTTTCGCTGGATGGCGACGGAACGAAGAACTTCCCTCCCTTTGAACTTCTAAAATCGGTTGTTCTTCGAATTTTTGGAGCGGCCGGAATGCCGAAAGAAAAGATGGAAGATATGATCATATCCTTGTGGGCAACCGTACATGGCCTTGCTTCCATTGCAACCATGAAAAATGTGCATTATGACAAGGATTGGGAAATAAAGATCCAAGATATTATATGGAACAAGTAAATGCAACAGCCAGCTTTTTGGCTATATAAAGCAGGGAGCAAAAATGACAAATCAACGAACTAATAAGATTTTTATAAATCCATTTGCGCGAAGGATGGTGCGTATCATGCCGATCATACTTGCCGCTTTACTTGGCTGTGCAGGAATTCTTACGGGTTGGCTACTGCTATTGAGCCCCGGCAGGGTAGAAGCGTACCGCGATCAAAACGGTAACATATTGGCGGGCAGCATTTCGGAAAAAACTTTTGTAAGCATCGGCGGCACGGAGCAGGGAATGTTTATCAAGGGGAAAAACACAGATAATCCCGTTCTGCTTTTTCTGCACGGAGGCCCCGGTATGCCGACGTATTTTCTAAGTAAACAGTATCCTGCCCGACTTGAGGACAATTTCACCGTTTGTTACTGGGAGCAGCGTGACGCCGGAATATCCTACAGCCCTGACATCACAGCAGAAAGCATGACCGCGGAAAAACTTGTATCCGATACGATAGAAGTAACGAATTACCTGCGGGAGCGTTTCGGGCAGGAAAAGATCTACCTGATGGGGCACTCCTGGGGATCCTTCTTAGGTATACAGGCGGCGGCAAAAGAGCCGGCGTTGTATTACGCCTATATCGGCGTTTCACAGATCACAAAACAGCTTGAATCGGAAAAGCTTGCGTACAAGTGGATGATGGAACGGTATACGCAAGCGGGAAACACGGCAAAAGCAAACAAATTAAAGGAGTATCCCATTTTAGAAAACGATACTGCAGCGGTCGCATGGTTCAAAGATCCTGCGCGTGACACAACCATGCACGAACTTGGCATAGGCACGATGCACAATATGAAAGATGTATATAGCGGCGTATTCTTTCCTTTCCTGGGAACGCGGGAATACACGATCGGAGAAAAATTCAATACATTTTTCCGCTCCAGACCGTTTTTAAAAAAAGAAACCAAGCTGATCGACCAGCTTTTCGCTGCTGATATACCTGCTGAAGTGCCAAAACTTGAAATTCCCGTGTACTTCTTAAGCGGCAGTTACGACCTGACGGTAAACCATGATTTGAACAAAGCCTACCTGGAGCGCTTGCAAGCGCCTATAAAAGGGTATTACACATTCAGCGAATCCGCGCATTGCCCCATGCATGAAGAACCGGTAAGATTCCTCGAAATTATGGTTAAGGATGTACTAAACGAAACAATCGCTCTGGCCGAAAAAAATAGACACTGGTATTCCTATGGTATCGCCACCTACGGTGGGCGCGTCCTCGGCGGGAGACGCCTCGGACACTAGGCCTGCGGGCCGTCGCGGAAAATTATTTTATTGAATAGCGGGCGGGCTTTTAGCAGTTCGCAATAGTCGCGCATCGTCGCGGCAAACGCCGCTTCCTTGCGCTCCTTTGCTCACTGGTCTTCCGCCGCGCTTGTTCCGCGACAGGCGGCGCGCGGCTTCGACTCCCCGCGCCCCCTTTGGTATGTGCGTTTGACCACCTATACGCGATGGCAGACTCTGCGCTTTACGAGGCTATGTGCCAAATTTTTGATCTATAACAACCTGCGAATATTGAGGCTTAAATCGTCAAAACCGGCGACATGTGCGCCGGTTTTGACACCTTGCACAAATGATGGCCGCACCCGAAGGGTACAATCATTTGTGAGAAACCCGTCGTAACGGTATTCGCTTTTATGGGCGCAGCCCATGAAAGCGATGCCAGACGGCGACATGTGCGCCGGTTTTGACACCTTGCACAAATGATGGCCGCACCCGAAGGGTGCAATCATTTGTGAGAAACCCGTCGTAACGGTATTCGCTTTTATGGGCGCAGCCCATGAAAGCGACACTAGAATACTACGACCAGCAGCATCTTGAACCGCTCCGCCGCCGCCACCGCATGCGGCAGCCCCGCAGGCATGACGATGCTTTCCCCCGCTTTGGGGGTGTACGTTTTGCCGTCGATGGTGATGACGCCGCTGCCGTCGAGCACATACACCAGCGCGTCCCCGCCGGATTCGTGGGTGCTGATCTCCTCCCCCGCCTCAAACGCGAACAGCGTGATGGAAACGGCCTTGTTCTGCACCAGCGTACGGCTGACGATCTGCCCCTCCTGGTAGGCTACCAGCTCCGCAAGCGGCAGTACGGTGGAAAATTCGATGTTCTTTAAAATGTTGGCGCGCATATGCTTTCTCCTTTCGTTTTTACGAATCGCTGACCAGCCGCTTTTCGCCGCCAATCGCCTGTATGGGCGCAATATCCTGCGTGACCTCCAGCGTGCCCATGTACTTGCCGTTTTCATCCCGCACGGCAAAGTAGCGGATGAATACGTACTTGCCGCCCATATGGATCCAGAAATCCTCATGCTCCTTTTTGCCGGCCTTAAAATCATCCAGTATTCCCTGCACGATATGCATGCTGGCGGGCGGGTGGCAGTTGACCACCTTTCTTCCGATGATCGCCCTTGTACGCGGGAACACGCGCTCCGCGCTCTCGGAAAAATACTTTACGGTATCATCGGCATCCACAAACGTAATGTCGATGGGGAGGGTATCCAAGAGCCGCGTCATTTCCTGCACGCTCAGCACACCGGTAGGCAGGCGGACGGCGCCGTCAAGCGCCGCGGCGGGCTGTTCCGCGGGCGATTGCGCCTGTGGCTTCCACGCGGGCGGCGCGGAAATGAGGCAGTAGCCCAACGACGCGCTTTCCTCCGCAATTTTCCCCCACTCCTCCTGGGTAAGGGTTTCGAGCAGCATGGGCAGGAGTATGTTTTCTTCCTTAAATATCATTTCGGCAATCTTAACGAGCGCCTCTTCCACAACGGCGGCAAGCGCCGCCGCGTTCCCCGCATACTCTTTTAGCGTCTCCTGCGCGAGCTTAATGAGCGCGCGGATCTCGTCATCCACGCCCCACATCACCTTGGGCGGCGCGGTGACGCCGTATTGCTCCAGATACGGGAAGAACAGATTTTCTTTTTTAAGATAATGCACGTCAATCCGCTTTAAGAGCGCGAGATCCTCCGTCAGCGCCAGCCTGGAGGGGGCGTCGTTCTGCGCGGCCAGCGTATTCAGATGCGGACGGATGCGCGTATCCATCAATTTTTCGATGGCGCGGTTTTCCATGCGCAGCGTGTACGCGGGGTGGCCCCATTCCCCCGAAGGGTCCGCCGCCTGGTGGATGGCCTCGATGGAGCCCTTGAATACGGCCGCGTGCACATCGCACAGCCGCTGCACCTCTGTTACCGGCATGCCGCCCGAGATGAGCGCCTGCTCCGCCTCAGATATTTCCGCCGCGGATACGCCTTCGAACGCCTCCGCAAACTGCGCCTTTACTTCCTCGACGGATTTGCCCGCGTGCAG
Organism: Clostridia bacterium; assembly: GCA_036677445.1. Lineage (GTDB taxonomy): Bacteria > Bacillota > Clostridia > Christensenellales > CAG-138 > JAVBWI01. The sequence goes on along the minus strand of JAVBWI010000017.1, from coordinate 233,494 downwards.
CTGTTTGAGCAGCTCGCGGATGACGTTTTGCCGGTATTCCCGGTTGTTGATTTCCTGGCTCATACTTCTTCTCCTTTCATATCGTACCCCAGCGCGCTTAAACGCGCGCGTATCGTATTTAGATCGATGCCCTTCATGGCGGCGCCTTTTTTAAGCGTCATAAATCTTCCCGCCGTTTGCAGCATGCCGGGCTTGGTGATATCGGCAAAGCCCAGGCGAAGAAGCGTATCCGTCAGCTCCGGGTACTGCGCGCACAGCGCGTAAACGGATTGGTTCAGGTCCAGCGGCTTTCCCATCTTACTATTTCCTCTTCTACTTAGTGTGGCGCTTTTTCTTTGTTCTATTGAAAGTATAGCAAAACAGTTGGAATTAGTCCGTTGTTTTTGCAACGAAAAGAAGAATTATCCAAAAATAGATAACCAGCCAAGAAAGACTTGGCTGGCTCAGGCTGTCGATAACCTAGGCTCCCTCTGATGAGGGAGCTGTCCGCGCAGCGGACTGAAGGAGAGATCTCACGGAGAAGCAACAATCACATTCCAACTTTTCTCTCCCTCCGCCCTTCGGGCACCTCCCTCACAGAGGGAGGCAAGGAGCACATTACTCGACATTTCTCTCCCTCCATATTGTCTGCTGCCGAAGAAAACACTACATAGTCAAAGTTCCCTCTAATGAAGGGGCTCAGTTTGTCAAAAAGCGCCGCGGCACTTTTTTGAAGGCATCACTCAGACCGCCGGCTGTATGCTTCATACTTTTGCAGCAGGGCGGTCAGGTGCTCCGTATGCTCTTTTTCCTCGTCCGCTATGGACTGGAATGTTTCGCGGATATCCCGCTGCGAAACGCCTTCCTCCTCATGCTCATAAAGAATGACGGCTTCCAGCTCTCCCTTGATATCCGAACGTATATTGTTGAGTATGATCTGCTGGCTGTATGTGGGGCGATAAGGCTGCAGCGGGGACCTGCGGCCCGATTCGTGCTCGTTTTGCACCTGCTGGTACATTCTGTACTCTGCCGGATCGTATTTTCGAAGCAATGCCAGGAACATGTTATAATGCCTTTTCTCGTCTTCCATAATGTGCTGCCAGACGGCGTTGATTTCCGGCATGTTGGAATTTAAAATATGTTCCTGATAGCCGTTAATGGCAATGAGCTCCGCGATCATCGCCTCCCGGAGCTGATTGGTGACCATCTTTGCCGCGCCCTGCGGCTGGCCGTGCGGATGCGTATAACTCATTTTCATTACCTCACCGAGCGTATTCATTTCTATCATATTCGGCGAAAGGTGCTTTTTGTGCAAAGCGTATACGGCGGCCGCCTCGCAGGCGCTTATCCCCACGTTTGCATGGCCGGCCGGGCTTGTTCGAGCGCTTCCTCCGCCGGCGGGGCCGCCTGCCGGGCCGGCTGCACCGGGGGGACAGTTCCCCGCGCCCCCTCCGCCGGCAGCGCGGCGCCATACGCAACACACCGGGCAAGCCCTGCCTCGTCCGGCACCCAAAGCATGCGCAGCCCTTCGTTTAAGAGCCGGAAGCCCGCGTCCAGCAGTTCGTCGGATATCTGCCTGACGGCTTCGCCGCTCCACCCGTAGCTGCCGAAGGCGGCAGCGGATTTGCCGCTAAAGCGCATCCCCCTCATCATGACGAGCAATCCCCCGATGGAATACAGATATACGTTGTTGATGGTAGGCGAACCGAGCAATATCATTTTTGAGCGGAACACCTCGGTAATAATGTCGTTCTTATTATTTACAAATGAATTCATCAGCTTGATGGTGACTGCCGAATCGCTTTGCTGTATGCCGCGGGCGATCGCCTCCGCCATCATGCGGGTGGAGCCCCACATGGTATCGTATATCAGCGTGATTTGGTTTTCCTGGTAGGAGTCCGCCCACCTGAGGTATGCATCCACGATCTGCATGGGGTTCTGCCTCCAGATAACGCCGTGGCTGGGGCAGATCATGTGAAACGTCAGGTTCATGCCCAGTATTTCATTGATTTTTGAAGTCACCAGCGGCGAGAACGGGGTGAGTATGTTTGCATAGTATTTGATCGCCTCCGCGTAAAGCTCGCCGGGATCCACCAGGTCGTTGTACAGCGCCTCGGTGGCGAAGTGCTGCCCGAAGGCGTCGTTTGGAAACAGCAAATTTTCCCCCGCCAAATAGGTGAACATGGAATCCGGCCAGTGCATCAGGGGCGTTTCTATGAACTGCAGCGTGTTACGGCCAAGGGAGAGCGTATCACCGGTCCTGACCGGGACGAAGTTCCAGTCCTCATGGTACTGGCCGCGCAGCGAATTGACGCCGTTTGGGGTGCAGTATATCGGCGTGCCGGGAATTTCGCGAAGCAGCGCTGGCAGCGCGCCGCTGTGGTCGGGCTCGCCATGGTTGATGATAATATAGTCTATGGCGTTCAGGTCGACCGTCTGCCTGAGCTGCTCTACAAATTCCTCGGCAAAGGGTGTCCATACCGTATCGATGAGCGCGGTCCGTTCATCCCGCACAAGGTAGGCGTTATAGGAGGTGCCCTTGTCGGTGTAGTATTCGCCGCCTTCGAACTCCCTTATATCCCAGTCCACCTTGCCCACCCAGGTCACGGCATCCGTCAGCTTCTTGCTCATTATTTTTCCAGCCCCCTTTACGTTTCGTGAGGTACGTTTGCGCTTTCATAATAAACGTATACAGATAAGGCCGGAAATAGTCTGTTGCGCCTGTGGCAAACAAAAAATTCATAAAGCAAAGGCTTGTCCGCGTCCGGGATATCGGACGATCCGCAGCCCTTGCACCCGCGCCCGGGAACGTTTGTTCCAAATAATATTCATTTATGCCAGTATATGCATCCGATTCTGCATAAATTTTCGCCGGCCCGTTTCGTGCCCCTTACCCCGCGGTATACTCTAAGTAAAGGAGGTGTTTTCATGACGGACTATAAGAAGCTGTATTTTCTGTTGTTCAATGAAATCAGCGCTATTACCGAACGGCTCCAGCAGGTACAGCAGAAAGCGGAAGAACTCTATATGGGTTCCAGGGATGCCGATGAAAAGCCTTCGAAGGAGGAATCCGCGACGCTAAGCAACCCCATTCCGTTTGAACGGTATCTGTAATTGAAAGCTTAAACACGCATTACGCCTTCCACTTTAATCAACCCACTTTTCTTGTTCTGACATACAGGCGATCTGATTTTTACAACCGAATGTTGCAAGTACTCTAAACTCTTTCCGGAAGGGTTTTTCGGCAACCCGAACCGTGTGATTCCCTTTTATTTCTCTTTAAACAGCGACAAATAACCTAACCACACTAAAATCGTGCCCCGCGCCACTGGCGCGGGGGCTTGGATTGTCAAGAAAGTATTTTATTGGCTGAGCTTTGCGCCAAGCTCCTTGCAGGCGGCTTCGCCCGCGGCATCCGGCGCGTCGTTTACGATCAGGCCGTCGCCGATAAGCGAAATACCTTCGCCTTCCACACCCGCCTGCCATTGGCGCATCCATTCGCCGTCGCCCCAGCCGTAGGAACCGAACAGCGCGACTTTTTTGCCTTTTAGCGCGCCGCGTACCGACGTGAACATGGGCTCAAACTCGCTGTCCTCCAGCTGCTCGTCGCCCATGGAGGGGCAGCCGAACGCCAGCGCGTCAAAGCCCGCGACTTTATCCCCCGAAAAATCCGCCGCCTGGAAAACCGTTACCTCTGCGCCCGCCTCTTGCGCGCCTTCCGCGATGAGGTTGGCCATGGCCTCCGTGTTGCCGGTGCCGCTCCAATACACTACTGCGATATTGCTCATACCTGTATCCTCACTTTTCTTTGTGTTTCATGAAAGTCTTTATGTATGGTTTATGCGGCGATGGTAAGCTGCATCACGTTTTTGCCCCTGTCGTAATTACGCAGGTAGATCTCGCGGCATTTGCGGTAGCGGGCAAAGCGGCGCAGGGCGCAGCCTGCATCCTCGTAGACCTTCCAGCAGCCGTTGCAGCGGTAATTGCGGCCGCGGTTACGTATAAACCCCAGCACGTCGTGCAGCGGATACCCGAGAAACAGGCCGACTTCATGCGGAAACTCCCCGTATTCACCGATACGCGCACACAAAATATCCAGCGCGTTTTCCGCGGTGATGAATTCGCCGTAGCCGCGCGCCGCGAGGAATGCGTATGCCGCGGGGCTTTTGATATCGTTTAGCAGCCAGCCGGGGCGGTAGACATAAACGAGCGTATTCTCGCCGGATTGGCGCAGCACCCGCAGGCGCACGCCGCGCGAACTCAGCCGGGCGTCGTAAAGATTCACCCATTCGCGCGCATCCTTCCCGCCGCATTTTGGCAGGCGGAACAGGTTGGCGGTTTTGAGCCCCGCCAGCGTGGGCGCGCAGTGCGCGACCAGCCTTCTTTCAAATTCTTCAATCGCCTTGCACATACGGGTATTATGCATCGGCCGCTTCCTCGCAATACGCCGAAAGTACGCCGCGCAGGGCGGAAATGCTGCTGCTGTGCACGCGCTCCACACAGGCGTTTGTACGCCGCGCCTCGCACATGGCGCATTCCACCATTTTGTGCGACACGGTATCGGTAAAGAGTATCAGAAGATCCGGCGAGCCGATCTTTCGCTTTAATTCCCCTTTCATCTGCGTGAATACCTTGGCCGTACAGCCGTAATCCTTGCAGCAGGCCTTGTACAGGTACCGCATTTTGCAATTGCCTCCGACGATAACGACACTCATATCGCCCTTCCTTTCGTAAATCCTGCCTAACCGCCCGGCCTGGACGAAGTGTGCTCATCCTTAATATAAAACCGTCTTCGTGGTTAGAAGCATCTAATCTTTACTATGTTGGTTGGATATTAACATGCACGCTGTCCGCAGTCAAGCCTGTATGCATGGTTTTACGGCATGAACCTGTAAGGTGAAGCTAACAGCAAGAGGGAAACAACTGCCCAATATATCTTGCGCACAATACCGCATGCACAAAAAGAACAGGGTATTGCACCCTGTTCCCGCAAGCTGCTGTTCTCCTGTTCATCAAGCCTCTATCGTCATTTCCGACTCTGACTTGTTTGCCCGGTATCCTTCCGGCTTCTATCGTCATTTCCGGCGGCATGTACGCCGCGTATCCTATAGATTTTTATCGTCATTTCCGGCGGCATGTACGCCGGAAATGACACCTTGCGCGTCAGCCGACCGCGCCCATAAGGTGCAGGCTGACGCGAAAAACCCGCGCCCGTGGCGCGATCTCGTACCAATGGCTATGCCATTGGTACGAAAAGGCGTCAGCCTTTGTCGTAATCCAACACCAGCAGCCGGTCTTCGCCCAGGCTTTCGGGCGTGATGGTCGCCTCGCTCTGGTTGAGCTTGTGTATGCGGCAGCCCTTCGCGACCGACAGCAGCGACTCAATACCCAGAAGCGGCACATTGAGCCTGAGCGCCGACGTCTGGTAATGCATAGGGATAAACACCTTGGTTTTGGTGCGGTTGGCGATGCGGCACGCCGTGGGCGGGTCGATGGTATAAGTGCCGCCCACGGGGGCAAGCAGCACATCCAGCTTGCCCAGAAGGGCGAATGTCTCGTCTGGGGGCGTCTCGCCAAGGTCGCCCAAATGCGCGATGCGCAGGCCGTCCAACTCAAAGAGGAAAATGAGATTTCCGCCCCTCTTTTTGCCGCCCACATCGTCATGGACGCTTGGGATACCCGTGATGCGCGCGCCGGAAATCTCCTGCGTTATAGCCTCGCGGATAAAAGAGGGCGACCCGCAGAAAGCATCCTGATAATTGTGGTCGTGATGGTCGTGGCTCATGGTGACCACGTCCGCCTCGATATTTGCAAGCGTATACCCCGTAGCGGGATCGCAGGGGTCGGTAAATATGCGCAGGCCGTTATCTGCGGTGAGCAAGAAGCTGCTGTGACCGTACCATTTGAGTTTCATTGTCCATTCCTCCTGAAAATTCCTCATGCTGCGCTTGTGCGCAAAAGGGCGGCAGCCCGCTTAAAGACGCCGCATCAAACCTTATAGAAACACGGTATCGTGCATCATTTTATGATTAGCATTTGATGATCCGTCAGGCCTTTTCTTCACTCTCCAAAGGCTTCCTTCGTCATTTCCGGCGGCATGTACGCCGGAAATGACACCTTGCGCAGATGCCGGGCCTCGGCGGGATACGCCTCGGCACTAAGCCTGCGGGCTGTCGCCGCCTGCTGAAAGCGCAGGCATCTGTGAAAAGCCCGTCGCAACGATCTCGCAAAAACGCTTCAGCGTTTTTGCGAAAGACCTAGCTGATAGATGCGCGCGGCCGCGTCCCCCACATGCGCGGCCTGGGTGCACAGGGCGGGCCGCTGCCTGGGCAGCACGCTGCGCGTCATAGACAGCAGCGCGTCGGAGGCGGCCAGCAGCCGCAGCGTCAGCGCGCGCGGATGGTTCAGCCGTTCCAAAACGCCGATGGCGAGAAACAGCGCCCGCTGCACGGCAGGGTTACTTGGGCATTTGGGTTCGCCCCTGGCTTTGCGCGAAAGCATCCACATGCGCCGCATGGTATAGGCAATGCGGGCGCGCGCGGCATCCTCCTGCGGTGTGGAAGGGCCGGGGTCGGTTACCCCGGGCAACTCGTCGAGTACAATTTTGAGTGCGGCGGTATAGAACGCATCCGTAAGATGGAACAGCAGGTGGCCTTCGTTGTGTTCAACCTTTGATAAAAGCGGTTGGCCAAAAAGCGTAAACGCCGCAATATCCTGTTGCAGGGCTTGCGCCCATGCGGCTGCATCTTCCCCCAGTATACGCGGCAGCGCACACCTTGCCGGGCATCCCTGCGCCGGGCAGTCGATCTGCACCGGCAAAATTTCCGCCCCCAGCAGCGTGCCGGCTGTGCCGGCAATGCGTTCGCGCAGCAGCGCATACAGGTCGGTCATGGGTTTTCGCCCCTTTTTATATGTTATAATAGGATACTGCAAGGCCGTTGCCTTGTCAAACCCTTTTGCAGCACGGCTGCCGTAAAATTGCATTTTTCGTGAAAGTTCACGAAAACTCCATTTTTATGGAAAAGGTAATTATTCTCCATACTTGTGTAGCTTGCGCGATTTGGGTATGATAATACTATCCTATTACCAGAGAGGTTAGCACATGCAGAACACCGTATATTTGAGCAACGTCCATGATCCGTACCACAACCTGGCGCTCGAATCCCTGCTTTTTGACGCGCAGGGCCCCGGCTGTACGCTGTACTTGTGGCAGAACCAGAACACCGTAGTCATCGGCAAGAACCAGAACGCATGGAAGGAGTGCCGCATTTCCCTGCTTGAGCAGGAAGGCGGGCGTTTGGCGCGCCGGTCCTCGGGCGGCGGCGCGGTGTTCCACGACCTGGGCAACCTGAATTTTACGTTTTTGATGCCGCGCGGGGATTATGACGTAAAACGCCAGCTTTCCGTCATACAGAAAGCGGCGGCGTCCTTCGGCATAGAAACGGACTTCACCGGCCGCAACGATCTCGTGGTACGCGAGAGCGGCGCGAAGTTTTCCGGCAATGCCTTCCGCTTCACGAACGAGACCGCCATGCACCACGGCACGGTGCTCATCAGCGTGGATATGCAAAAGCTCGCCCGCTACCTCGCCCCCTCGCCGGACAAGCTTGCCGCCAAAGGCATCGAAAGCGTGCGCGCGCGGGTGCAGAACCTTGCCGAGCTCAACCCCGCCGTCACAATCGAAAGCATGAAGCAGGCGCTGCTGGACGCGTTCATCAAAACCTACGGCCCCGCCCGCGTAGGGCAGGAGTTCGCGCTGGACACCGAACGCCTCGCCGCCGCCACCGCGCAGTACGCCTCGTGGGAATGGCGCATGGGCCGCACGCCCAGCTTTGATATCGCGCTGGAACAGCGTTTTTCCTGGGGCGGCGTGGAAATGCAGCTCTCTCTTTCCAAAGGGCATATCGTGGATGCGAAGGTGTATTCCGACGCCATGGACGAGGCGTTTATTGAGCGCATCGCGCCGGTGCTCCTTTGCTGCCCCTTCCGCGCCTGCGATATCGCGGAGCGGCTGCGCGCGTTACGGCACCCGCAGGCGGGCGAGCTTGCGGACTGGATCACGGAAAAAGGGTTCTAGTTATTCTGCAAGCATGCAAAAGCATGCTTGCAAAGCCCTGCGGGGAATTTCCCTGCGGCTGCGCGCTCGAAAGCCTTCGGCTTTTGTCGCGCTTGCCTTACGCAAGGTGTCCTTTGTGACGCACATATTCGAAAACATGCTGACGCATGTTTTCGAGACCCTGCGGGGGCTATTTCCTGCGGCTGCGCGCTCGAAAACCTTCGGCTTTTGTCGCGCTTGCCTTACGCAAGGTGTCCTTTGTGACGCACATATTCGAAAACATGCTGACGCATGTTTTCGAGACCCTGCGGGGGATTTCCCTGCGGCTTCGCGCTCGAAAGCCTTCGGCTTTTGTCGTGCTTGCCTTGGCAAGGTGTCCTTTGTGACGCACATGTCGTCACAAAGGACTATTTATATGCGAAAAGATAATCCGCGTGTGGTCGGGCGGCGGTTTTGCTGCTTCCGCCGATTCCCCATATGTTCGGTTCTCTTATTTAGGCTTTGTATACTCTGCCTTGCCGCACGGAATACTAAAAACGAGGTGCGGCAATGAAAAGACGAACTGTATTTTTTATAGTGATTGCCCTATTTATAGTGTGTTCGTGCATCGGCTGTAACATGCTCCATCGTACTGAGGAGAATTCCGCCAACGCTACGGATTCCCCTTTCATGCCAATTTCATATGAAAGTTATGTGAACCGGTCGGCCGAAAAATATTTTATTCAAATTGTGCATGCCGACGACAGCAAAAATGCCGACATCAGCGAGTACTGCAGGATCATCGACACGGTAATCGGCGACGCCGGAGTGATATACGATACGCCTGACAAAGAACAGGTCGCGACCGTATACATGCATCAATTCACAAGCGGCGCCTGTACGTTGCGCGTTGCTGACGTATACAAAGACAACACAAGCGGCGAATTATTTGTTTTTGCGCAGGCGCCGGGGGAATGCAGCCTGCAGCATGGGCCGCAAGGCGTGATAGAGTTGAGCGACTGAAATTCATTTCCCCATATTCGCGACGATTTCGCGATACCGCCTCGTTGCCGCTTGGGAAGGCCGGCCTTTCGCGCAAAACGCAAGTTTCTCCAGCTTTCTGTTGGGCCGTTCCACAATCATCCTGCCGTCCCCGTCCAGTTTATTCTCCAAGGCGGAGAGCGCTTCCAAAAACCTTGCATCCCCGCGCGCCTTCGGGTAAAAAGACAGCACATAGGTATAATAGAACAGGTTGTATCTTAAAAACGGATATTCCACCTGCATGAACAGCGTGCCTATCCCATAGTGGCAAGGCCCGGTCGGCGCCCGTACAGTCCAGTGTGTCAGCAGCGTTTCCACGGCGTTTTTTAGCTCCGGGCGTTCCTGCATGCCCGCGCAGCGGAAGGCGTCCAGCGCGAACAGCGTCGGGCCGGGGTTGGAATACTCCGTTTCCGGCCCGCGCCCGAAGAAAAACTTGTTGCACCGCCAGCCGCCGTCTTCATACCGGCTATGCAATAAATGCTCCAGCATGGAAACCGTCCGGCTATCCTGCGCGTAGCCGTTTCTGGTGAGCGCCGCGGCGGCAAGCGCCGTATGGCAGGGGTAGACCGCGCCCTTGGGCGCAACGCGCACCCGCCCGTCCTTGCCGCAGGCATTGAGCGCCAACTCCGCCGCTCCTTTGAGCGCCTCGTGCGACGCGGGCACTTCCAGTTCGCACAGTATCAACAGCGCCTCCAGCGTGCTAAAAGGCGCGCCCACGCAAATGCGCCCGTCCGGCGTCGCCCAGTAATCCGCGCCGTTGCCGTAACGCGTTTTGAGTATTTCGCGCAAATCGTCTTCGTACATCGTTTACCGCCTTTTCGCTATCCAGCGCATAGTATATGATCAGTATATATCGATGCCGGTGCTTACAAAAGCTGCAAGTGAAATATATTCATTCTCATTTCACAATTCTCTTCCCCAAATCTGATATACTGGTAAAGGAATATATTAACTTAATGAGGAACCCCATGAAGCGAATACTGCGCGTTCTTCTTGGTTGTATGCTGCTTGCAGCCGCCCTGCTGTCGGGCTGCGGCGAAATGGCGCCCGCCGACGCTTTGGGCGCTTTCTTGGGCTGCATCGATTCGGGCGACTACGCCGCGGCGTATGAAATGCTGCACTCCTCCGTACGCTATGATGAAAGCCGAAAGCTTGCAGACGAGGCCGAGGGGAAAGAACAGCCCTCCAAACGTATTTCCAAGGAGCAGTTTATCGCGCGCTACACGGCCATATTCGACGAATTGAAAATTTCCGGCCTGTCCTATACGGCAGGCAGCGCTGTCGAGGGCGAAGCCGTCTGTGTATACGACTATGCGCTGACCTATGAAAGCGAGCTCCTGGACGCTGCCCCCATGCAGTTTCGTATGACGGTGCGGCGGGAAAACGGGTTATGGACGGTGGAATGGTCGCCCGCGCTGCTCTTCCCCGAAATGGGCTGGAACGAAACCGTCCGCGTGGGCACGCTGCCCGCCACCCGCGGGGAAATACTCGCAGACGGCGTGGTATACGCGCAAACCGTCAATGCCGTAAGCGTGATCGCCGTGCCTAAAAAGATCGAAGATACGGCGCAGTTTGTCCGGCAGGCGGCGCTGCTTCTTGGCATGACCACCGACACCGTGCAGAAGAAGCTTAACAATATCTACGGGGATTTTGTGATACTCAAGCAGCTTTATCCCGACGAGCTGACCGGCACCCTGGAAGAGCAGCTGCTGCTGCTGCCCGGCATCTCCATCGATAAAAGCAATTTCGGCACGCTGCGCTTTTACCCGCAGGGGTCGAGCCTTGCCCATATCCTCGGCTATGTGGGCGCGGCCAGCGAGGACGATTTAAAGGCCCTGACCGGCAGCGAAGAGGGCGACGAGACCTACAACCTCGACTCCCGCGTAGGCAAAACGGGGCTGGAACGCGTTTATGAAAAAGAGCTGCGCGGCGTGGACGGCTACTATGTTTACATCAGCGCCGCCGACGGTACCAATAAAAAAACGCTGTATACGCAGCCTGTGCAAAACGGGCTGGATGTGCAGCTTACGCTGGACCCGGAGCTGCAGGAGCGCACGGAGCTGCTATTGAGATACTCGCTCTTTGGCGACAACACCGCCGGCGCCGTCGTGGTGCTGGACCCGACCACCGGCAGCATCGACGCCATGGCCTCCTACCCCTCCTACGACCTGAACGCGTTTACGCGGGGTATTTCCGAGGCGGACTGGCAGGCGCTGAGCACCCGGGAAAACGCGCCGATGTTTAACCGTCTTACGCAGGGCCGTTACCCGCCCGGCTCCATATTCAAGCCTTTTACGGCTTCCGTGGCGCTGGAGAGCGGCGCGATGTCCCCGAATACCGCCTTCCCCACCAACGTGGAGACCATCGAGGAGGATAAATGGATACCGGCGGATAACGGCGAGTTCGGCCCCTGGGGCTATGCCGCCATTACGCGCGTACAGTTGAACAACCGCCATACGCCGCTGAACATGCGCAACGGCATGATCGATTCGGATAATATTTATTTCGCCTATTCGGCGCTACGCACCGGCGACGCCATATTCGCGCAGTTTATGGAGAACGCGGGGTTTAACGAAAGCATACCCTTTGAGGTGAACGTATCCTCCGCGCAGCTCAAGAACAAGGATTCTTCCTGGTCGCCCATGCTGCTGGCGGACAGCTCCTTCGGTCAGGGCGAGGTGCTGGTGACGCCGTTGCAGGCGGCGGTGGAGTTTTCCGCGTTCGCAAACCGGGGCAGCATTATGGCCCCGTATATGGTCGAGGGCCTCTATCGTACAGACGGGACGGAATATACCGCGGTGACCCGGCATGAATCTTCCGTATGGAAGGAAAATATCATACAGCAGAGCACAGTCAGCACGCTGCAGCCCATGCTGGAGGATGTTATCGTTACCGGTACCGGCTCGCACCTGCGCCTGAATAATATTGCGGGCAAAACGGGTACGGCCCAGATCGGCAACGACCGCCGCCGTGAAATCAACTGGTTCGTGGGTTACCGCCTGCGCTCGGACGACCCGCGGCTGGTGCTGGTCATGCTGGAGGTGCCGGCCAACGAGAGGGCTTTTGCGCAGACCAAGTTCGATATCGCGCGCGAGCTGCTGCGCTAGGGAGAATAGGGTATTGCGGAGGCTAGCCCCCGTACCCTCACGTTTGGGATTCCAAAGGGATGTGTCCCTTTGGCGGTGGTTTGGGGGGCCGAAGCTAAGCACCGCCAGTGGCGGAGCAAGCGAAGCATAGGCCCAGTGGCAAGGGAGCACCAGTTCGTGCGACCATTGCGAACTGTGGGATCAGAGCCTCCAAGAATATTATATAAGGACGATTACTATGTACGAAGTGCGAAACATTTGCCTGTTCGCTTCCTCCAGCGAACGGCTGGAGCCGAAATATTACGCGCTGGCGCAAGCCCTGGGCCAGGCGATAGCAAGCGCCGGCGCGGGGCTGGTGTTCGGCGGCGGGCAGCTGGGGCTGATGGGCGCGGCCGCGCGCGGCGCGGCGCAAAAGGGCGGCTGCATTACCGGCGTGATCCCCACGCTGTTAAACCGGCCCGGGGTCGCCTACGCGGATTGTACCACGCTGCACGAAACCCCCACCATGCACGCGCGCAAGCAGATGATGGAGGACCTTTCCGATGCGTTTATCGCCCTGCCCGGCGGCTTCGGTACGCTCGAGGAGGTACTGGAGGTCATCACGCTCAAACAGCTGGGCTACCACGACAAGCCCATCGTGCTGTTGAACATGGACGGCTTTTTCGACCCCCTGCTCGAACAGTTCGAGCTGCTCTTCGCCGCGGGCTTTGCACATGTGGCGTTCCGCGCGCTGTACGCGACGGCCGATACCCCGGAGGAGGCCGTACGGCTGATATTAGCGCACACGCCTTCCATGCTGCCGGATAAATTGCAGGATGCAAAGCTGGAATAGCTTTTGCTGAAACCATGCAGCCGACGTTTCGTTTGATCTTGTCTGTTTGCGTTGCCGATTTGCGGCACAGGCGGCAGAAGCGCCGATTTGCGCCCTCCGGCTTACGGGGCGCTGGTGCTTTCCTTTGTTCGTGAGCCGGAAAGGCTGTGATCGTTATGAAAAAGAATTTTTCCCCCGCCCCGATGCTGCAGCACGCGCATGCACAGCACATCGTTATGGTATGCGTAACAAGGCAGCGCACCTGCACGCGGCTGATTGAACGCGGCGAAGCCCTCGCGGCGGAACGCAAACTTCCGCTGCATGTGGTGCATGCCGTCAAAACAGGTGAAAATTTCCTGGGAAATGCCATTGAGGGCGAAGCGCTCGAATACCTGTTCACCGCCGCGCAGCTCTCCGGCGGGGAGCTTTCCATGCTCCGCGCGGACGATGTGGAAGGTACGCTGGTGGACTACGCCCAGGCGCACGATACCGCCGTGCTGGTGCTTGGCGCGTCCCCCGCCAACGGCGGCGACAGCTTCGTGACCCGCATGCAGAAACGGCTGCCCAAGGTGGAGATCGTAATCGTATAGGGGCGCCGCGCCGCGGCTCTTTGAATACAGGTACAGGGAGGCAGTCGCCCGTGCACAGGCATCGCATTCTGCATTTTGGGGCGTTGATCGTTTTGCTGTCGGCGTCGGTTTTCATATCCGGCTGCAGGCAAAGCGCGCAATCGCTCGTCCCCGCTTCACCGGGTGACGGTTTTTATTGGGACTACCTGTTGTACGTGCCCGGGCAGGTCAGCAGCGACTGCCTTTATGTCATCCCCAACAATACCGGCGAGGTCAGCGACGATATCGACGTGCACCGGCAGGCGGCGCGCAGCCTGATGGACCGAAAGCGGCCGGAGGCCGACGAGTTGGGTGCGCCGCTGCTTATCCCCGTATTTCCGCGGGAAGAGCGTATCGGCCATATTTATACGCACGCGTTGGACCGCGACTGCCTGATCACACGAGAGGAGAATATTTCGCGACTGGACCGGCAGCTCGTCGCCATGGTTGACGACGCGCGAACGCGCCTTGAAAAACGGGGCATTACGCTTGGGCCGCAAGTGCTGCTAAGCGGTTTTTCCGCTTCCGGCATGTTTGTCAACCGTTTTGTCCTGCTACAGCCGGAACGGGTGCGCGCCGCTGCGGTGGGCTCGCCGGGCGGCTGGCCCGCAGTGCCCGTTGAGGAATACGGCGGTACGCCGCTTCCGTATCCGTTGGGCATTGCGGATGTGGAGGCGCTCACTGGGGCGCCCGTAAACCTTGCCGCATATAAAAAGGTGCCGCAGCTTTATTACCTTGGGGACGCTGACGACAACGATGCCGCGGAAACCTGCTACTATGAAGATATGCGCAGGCTGACCGCCGACGCTTTCGGCGGCAGCCCAGCGGAGCGCTTTCTTAGGGCGCAGACGTTTTTCGAGTCGGCGGACGCAAAAGCAGAGTTTGTTCTGTATTCCGACGTGGGTCACGCCCTTACCGACCAGATGCAGGCGGATGCGCTGACGTTTTTAGCGCAGTATGCCTGCTAAGCCGCATACCCGCCGTCGCATTTGGGGGAGTGTGATTTTATGAGGGAGGCGCGCGAAAGGCAGAGGGCAAGAAAAGGTTGGGGCATGTGGTCGTCGTCCTCTGTGAAGTCTCTCCCTCAGTCCGCTGCGCGGACAGCTCCCTCGTCAGAGGGAGCCCAGGCCGTGCCGCGGCACTTTTTTAGCAGCCGCATTATGTGCCGGGTATCAGCCGCAGCAGGAAATTCGAGTTGCAGAAAAAGCTGCCAAAGTACGACGCATCGATAAACTCGCCTACCTTGGGCAGTATGATGAGCGCCACGGGCGCGAGCATGAATACGATGTACATTGCCAAGAACCCGCGTATAAGCCCGAAGCACGCGCCCATCAGCCCATCCGCGCTGTGCAGCACGGGGTAACCGTTGCGCGCGTAATCCACCAGATGGATGGCGAACGCGAACAGCAGCCGGATTACGACAAACAGCAGCAGCACGCACGCGATGTTGATGAATACGTTGACGATGGTCTGGTTGAAATATTCGCCCAGCGTGGTGATGCCGTCCTTCGCGAAGGCCTCACGGGCGATGTTTTCGGTGATGCGCGCGCCCATGGGCACGGGCAGCGCCGCCTTTTCCATTACGCCGGAAAGCTGCTCCGCGCTCAATGTGGAAACGGCGGTCCTTGAAAGCTCCACATTATGGACCAGCTCCGCGCCCTCGGCATAGTAGAGCGCCATGGAGTAAAGCTCCGCGTTGCCCTCCACCCAATTGGTCAAAAGAGGACGAAGCAACAGCGCCCCCGCGCAGGAAAGCGTATACGCGCCCAGCGACAGCAGCGTATTCACAAACCCGCGGTACCATCCCGCAAGCAGGAAAAACGCAAAGACCGCCAGCACGGCAATATCCAGCAGATTGATTGTGAACACCTCCCTTACCGCTTATGCGATCTTCACTGTGTAATACGCTGCGCCCGCCCGTAAAAGCAGCGTGCTGGAATCAAGCTTTTTGGCTTCCTCCACCGCAATGGGCACGGTGCGCTGCAGCGCCGCCTTGCCGTCCGTGCCATAAACGGTAAACCCGCTTTGCGTGACGGCCACGAGTTTGCCCCCCATTAAGAACGCATCCACCGTGGCGGCGGGCAACTGGTATAACCGCTGCACGGTACCCGCCACATCCGCGTCCTTGAGCGTAAGCACTTTCACGGTGCCGGGCTTTTCGGTGCTGCGCGGCCCAAGCAGGAACATGGGCGACGCGGCGGCGTCATAATCCATCACTTCCCAGCCATAAACCATCTCGCGGTAGCTTTCGCGGTTGCCGGAGAGCGAATAGCGTATGATCTGGTTGGTACCCACCACATAGATGCCGGTGGAGGAAAAGTAAATATGCTCCACAAGCTGGTTTTGCACCTGCATCACGCCGCTTGTGGCGGCGCGCGTCATATCGTATATTGTGATGGTGGAAAGCGGCGTGCCGCTTTCGAGCGACATGGACAGTACGTAAAGATATTCGCTGTCCGCCGTGTAAAAGCCATAATCAACGATGAACTGCCTGCCGCAGTCGAGCTGATCCTTTTGCGCGCCGGTCCTGTCGAACACCTGTATGCTTTCGGCGCCGTTGATATCCGCGCGCAGCGCCGCTGCATAGGTCGCGCCGCAATCCACCGATAAAAGGTTGCCTGTGAATTCCACCGGATACGTGGCGCCCACGATCTTAAGCGCTACGGAATTGTACAGCGCGTGCAGAGAGGCGCTTGCGCAAAGCTTGATACCATCCGCCGTGACGGGCGCGTAATAGTCGTTCTTGTCGTTGTAAAGGTCGTCGTAATACAGCGTGCCGTCCTGAATATAAAGGAATCCGCTGCCTGTATAATACTGCTGATCCGCGGAGGTAAACGGCATTTGCGTAAGCGCGGCTTCGGAGGAAGCGCCCTTTTGCAGCAGCAATATGCCCGCTATGATGCCCGCAATCACCACGAGCAGCAGCCCGAGTACAAGCAACAGACGCAGGGCTGTCCTGCGTTTGTTTTTCGCTATATGGCGTTTTCGAACCTCCATGCCCGGCGTTGCTCCTTTAAGCAAGCTGCGTCCCGTAATGTTAGGACGCTTGCTAGTTTATTTTATCAGAAGTGAGCAGGGATTGCAAAGCCCGCACAGCTTATTCACAATTGCAGGCCGTACGGGCTGATAAGACGGAATTAAATCTCATAAAGCGAAAGCACTTGATTGGCGACGCTTTCCTTTGTCGTCCGCAGGTCCATCGCCTGCTTGACGAGATAGCGGTGCGCCTGCGCCTCGCTCATATTGGCGTGTTCCATCAGCGCAAACTTGGCGCGGTCCACCAGCCGCTGCTGCTCCAGCCGCCGCTCGGCGGCGCGCTTTTCCTGCTGGAGGTTATTTAGCCGCGTATGCGACGCGAGCGCATACCGCACCGCGCGAAGCATGGCCGCGCGCGTCATGGGCTTGGCAACGCAGAATACCCCCTGCTGCTCCACGCGTTCGGCCACTTCGTCAGAAAGCTCCGCCTTCACGAGCAGCACCACGCCCGCGGCGGTATTCGCGGCAAAATCCGCCGCGAGGTCGTGGCCGAATTCATCGGACAGCGGCGTATTGATGACGACAAGCGAATACTCGTCCTCCGCAAGCCTCCGCCGTGCCTGCGCGCCGCTTTGCGCGGCGACAGACTCGCCGGATATCGCGCACAGCATATCCTGCAGCAATTGCCCGCCCTTGACGGTACTGGAAACCAACAGCATCCGATTCGTGGTCATCACCCCCTTCCGCGAAAGAAACCTCCGGGGGCAGCGGCCCCCGAACCCCCCAAAGGGTCATTTGACAAGCCGGAAACGCCGCTCCCGGCGGCATTTTCCTATAGATAGCTAAATTTATATATCGAACAGCGGATCCTCCAGCGCGGGCAGCGACGCAGGCTCGTACGCGTCCGCGTCGCGCTGTATGGCGAACAGGTGTTTCCTTACCTGCGCGGGCAGCACGGCGGCGATAAATTCGCTGTTTTCGGCGACCTGTACGGCGTCCAGAAGCGTCCCGGGCAGGCGCGTGCAGCTGCAGGCGGCGGCCGCATCCGCATTGGTAAGGTCCAGGTCTGTGCGCGGCGGCAGCGGCAGCTTTTCCACAATACCTTCGAGCCCGGCGTTTAAGAGCAGCGCGAACGCGAGGTACGGGTTGCAGGCCGGGTCGGGCGCGCGCAGTTCCATGCGGGCATATTCGCCCTCGGCCGCAGGGATGCGGATCCATTGCGAGCGGTTCTGGTGCGACCAGCTTACATAGCCCGGCGCTTCCATTTTGCCCAGCCGCTCGTAGGAATTGGGCATGGGGTTCAATACCGCCGTCATATCGGCGGCCCTGCGGAAAATACCCGCCAGAAAGCTTTCCGCTTCGGGGCAGTGCGCCTCCCCCACGCGGAACAGATTATCCTCACCGGAGAACAGGCTCATATTCACATGCAGGCCGTTGCCTATGACATTGGGGATGGGCTTGGGCAAAAACGACGCGTACAGCCCGTTCTTTGCCGCGATGGTGCGAATAACCTGCTTCAATGTGAGCAGATTATCCGCCGCTTTGAGCGCGCCCACGTGGTTTAACACGATTTCGTTCTGGCCGGGACCGGATTCGTGATGCGAGCTTTCGGCATGGATGCCCATGCCCTCCAGGTTCAGGCAAATCTCACGGCGCACGTTCTCGCCGCGATCCCGCGGGGCAAGGTCAAGATAGCCCGCGCTGTCGTGCGGCCTGCGCGTAGGATATCCGTTTTCATCCAGCTGGAACAGGTAGAACTCGCACTCCACCCCGATCTGGCAGGAAAGCCCCAGCTTGAGCGCGCGGCGTACGGCGTCGCGCAGCAGCGCGCGGGAGCTGCCCGCAAAGGGTTCGCCGCCCGGGTGCTCTATATCGCAGATCAGCCGCGCCACCCGCCCCTGCTGCGGCCGCCAAGGCAAAAGCGAAATGGTGTTCGTATCCGGCCGCAGCATCAGATCGGATTCCGCGATATGCAGGAACCCCGGCACGGCGGAGGCATCGAAGGATACGCCGCCGGTGAGCGCGCGGGGAAGTTCCGACGAGAGTATGGAAATGTTGCGGCTGCGCCCGAACAGATCGCAAAACACGAGCCGGACGAATTTTACGTCGTTCTCCTCCACAAAGGATAGAACCTCTTCGGATGAATATGCCATGCGGCACCTCCTTTAAGCTAGAATGCAAACGACCGTTCCCCAATCAGAACATAATCTGCAGGAACTCCTGCGAAAAATTGGCAGTATTCACGCTTATGCACAGCCTGTTTTTTGCCTGTGCGTTCATGCACACGGCATGTGCACGGACAACCTCCCGTTTTTGGGCATCGGTGGATAACTCTGTGTATAATGTTCATAACCCCTGTGCAAAACCCCCTGAAAAGCAATTGCAGAATGGTTTTCGCCTCCTGCATGCGTTTTTTCGTGTGTTCGATTTTACACAAAATTAACCGAACGGTACACAATCCGTGCTTCAAAGCGAAGCTTATGCACATGGCGGCGGCTGCAAAAATTGCCCATGGGCTTTATCCGCATCCTTATGCGAGCGGGCTGCGCTTGGGCATGACCGGGCAGCTCCATCTGAGCAGTTCGCCGTTAAACGTCTGCGCCGCATAGATGGCGCGGGTGGTCAGCTTATCCACATCCGGTTTGTTGAGCGCGGCGAGCGCGTGTATGGTGAGCACATGCGGCAGCTCCAGCTCGGGCCGAAACTGCGGCTCGCCGATGGCGAAGCCGTTTTTCTTCGCCTGCTCCTGAAACAAGCCGCGAGTCTGTTCGCTGGGAAAACACATGGAGAAGGTAAGCCGCCGCACCGTTGCCAGGCCGTCGCCCTTGCGCCTGAGGCGCTCGATCAGCTCCGCGTTGAATTCCGTCTGGTATTTGGCGGCGTCGGGCAGCAGCAGCGCGTGGTACGTAAGCCAATCCGGCTCCTGCGCGGTGCCGGGTACGGCGAGCAGCAATTTTTCCTTCCGCACCGCGTAGTTTACGGCATCCACCGCGGCTTCTGCGTCGGTCACATAAAAGTAAAACTGCATGAGCGCGTCCATAAGGATATTGCCCAGATACTTTGCTTCGGGCAGCGCCTTCAAAAGCTTCTTTTCCAGCCGCTTCAGACGCCGCGTCGCCCGGGGGGTGAATTCCTCCATGGCGGGGTCGCGCGGCGAAACCGCGCAGTAGAGCAGCGTCTCATACCCCGCGGCAGGTTCCTCGTACGAAGTATCTACGGTGAAAAGCGCCTGCGTGCCGCGCACATTCCATTCATAGGAAAACCAGTTTTCGTTGCTGTCCTTGGCCATATTGCTTTTTGCTCCTTATAAGCTACCATTGTACCAAGCGAACTGTGATGTTGCAAGTCGGCAGATGAAAAGTTGCAAAAAATACATATCGTCACAGCGGCTGGGATTATTGTATTTCATGCAGCAATTCCGCCGCCTTTGCCTTCGCTTCGCGCAATACCGCTTCGCCATCCGGGGTAATAGCATAGTATTTGCGCACTTTGCCGTTGATTATCCGGTTTTCAACGCGCAGCAGGCCGCTTCGTTCGAGCGTATGCAATATCGGGTACAGCGTGCCCGCGCTCATCTCATAACCGTGATGCTGCAATTCTTCCATCATCCACACGCCGAAAACCGGCTCGCGCTGCGCATGATGCAATATATGGACCTGTATGAACCCTAAAAAAAGCTTTCGCAGGATGGGTTCTTGCATAAGACCTCCCCCGTGTGCTACAATACTAATATCGAAATCCGATATTGTATCTCGATATAACCATCGTACCATCGGCGGTGAGAGAAATCAAGGAGGAATCGGATGTCCGCGTTGTTTTCGACAAACAAAGCCGCGTTTATGGACAGTATCTTCTACCCCGACCTGCAGGTTGAGGAAGGGCAGGTCACTTTCCTCACCGGCAAAAGCGGCAGCGGAAAAAGCACGCTGTTAAAGCTGTTCAACGGCGTCGTTTCCCCCAGCAGGGGCGAAGTGCTGTACCGGGGCCAGAATATCGAGCGCCTGGATACCGTATCGCTGCGCAGGCGCGCGCTGCTATGCGGCCAATCCCCCTACCTGTTCGATAAAAGCATTGCTGAGAACTTCGCCGCGTTTCATGCGTACCGCGACGAAAAACCGCCGGATGAAGAAGCGATGCGCGCGTTTCTTGCGCTTTGCCGCGCGGATTTGCCGCTGGACTCGGGCTGTGCGCGCCTTTCGGGCGGCGAGCGCCAGCGGGTGTTTATCGCCATTTGCCTTTCCCTCCGCCCCGAAGCGCTGATGCTGGACGAGCCTACCTCGGCGCTGGACACGGAAAACGCGGTGGGCATGCTGGAAAACATTGTGGACTACTGTAAACGGCAGCAGATCACGCTGATCGTCGTCAGCCACGACTCCGCGCTGACCGCGCGCTTTGCGCAGCGGCGCATCTGCCTGGATTCGGAGGACGGCGTATGCGGCAAATCGTAGTATTGAACCTGTGGCAGTTTTCGCTTGTTTACCTGCTGCTGCTCGTTGTGCTCGCCATCATGAAAAAGAGCAAAATCGAGCAGACGAAGCTTTTGATCGTGGCCAGCCTGCGCATGACGGCGCAGCTGGTGCTGGCCGGCCTTCTGTTGACCTATATTTTCGAAAATCCGCACCCCCTGTTTACGGTATTGTACCTTTGCGGCATGACGGGCTTTGCCATACACCGGGTACTTTCCAAGAACAAGGGACTCAATCATCGCTTCAAGCTGGCGATATCCCTTTCGCTCGCGTGCTCCGGCATACTCATCGTCGTCTTCTTTGTGTGCGCCATCGTGGGGGAAAGCATATTCAACCCCCAGTACACTATCCCGCTCAGCGGTATGATCATGGGCAACGCCATGACGGGCGTTAATCTCGGCCTCAAGGCCTTTACGGAAAACCTGCACGCCCAGCGGAACAGGGTCGATACGCTGCTGAACCTGGGCACCACGCCAAAAAAGATACTGCTGCCCTTTGTGAACGGCGCGCTGGAGACCGCGCTTTTACCCACCATGAATTCCATGGTGGGTATGGGCATCGTCTCGCTGCCCGGCATGATGACGGGGCAGATACTTTCCGGGACGCTGCCCACCACCGCGATACTCTACCAGATCGCCATTATGATCGCCATCTGCACGGTGGTGTGTATATCCGTGTTCTCGTCGCTCTATTTTGGGTACAGGACGCTGTATAACAGAAAGAATCAGTTCGAGTTCTGATCGCCCGGACAATGCAAGGGCGGCCAAATGGCCGCCCTTGTTCTTGGTGTTTTTTTGGAGGCTCCGCCTCCAAACCTCCGCTCAGGGGTGTAACGCCCCTGAGAACCCCTTACTTGAGCAGCTCGCCCAGTTCCTTCACCCCGTCCTCGAACTCGTCGAGCGCGGTTAAAATGCTCTCCGGCTTGGTCAAATCCACCCCCGCGTTGCGCAGCAGCGCGATGGGGAAATCGCTGCCGCCGCTTTTGAGGAAAGCGAGGTAGCGGTCCAGGCCGTCGCCTTCGAGTATGCCGTGCGCGAGCGTTACGGCGGTGCAGAAGCCCGTCGCGTACTGGTAAACATAGAAGGCGTTGTAGAAATGCGGGATGCGCGCCCATTCGATACGGATCTCGTCATCCACCGCCACGCCGGGGTAGAACTGCTCGTTGAGCTTGCCGTAGAGTTCGCACAGGGAGTCGACGGTCAGCGGTTCGCCCGCTTCGCACATAGCGTGCGCGTTGCGCTCGAAGGCCGCGAACATGGTCTGCCGGTAAACGGTGGTGCGGAACTGTTCCAGGAAGTGGTTCAGAAGGTATGCGCGGCGCGCGGGGTCCTGCTCCTGCTGCAGCATATAGCGGGTTAACAGCACTTCATTGACAGTGGAGGCGACCTCCGCCGCCATGATCTTATACTGCGCATCCTGATAGGGCAGCGTGGCATCCGAATAATGCGTGTGCATGGCGTGGCCCAGCTCATGCGCGAGGGTAAAGGCGTAATCCGCCTCGCTCTGGTAGTTCAGCAGCACATACGGGTGCGTGCCGTAGGCGCCCCAGGAATACGCGCCGGTGGTTTTGCCGCGGTTTTCGCATACGTCGATCCACCGTTCGGAATAGGCGCGGTCCAGCATTTTCGCGTAATCCTCGCCCAGCGGCGAGAGCGCTTTTTTCACCAGCTCCTTGGCTTGCTCGTATTCCATCTTCTTGGAAACGTCGGGCACGATGGGCACGTAAAGATCGTACATGCGAAGCTCGGTAAGCCCCAGCGCCTTGCGGCGCAGGTCGAGATATTTCTGCAGCGACGGCAGGCGGCTTTCCACCGCCGAAATCAGCCCGTCGTACACGGAAAGCGGCACGTCGGTGCCGAACAGCGCCCCGCCGATGGCGCTTTGGTAGTTGCGGGCGCGGGCATAGAACACATCCGCCTTGACGCTGGCGGCGTAGGAGGCCGCGAGCGTGTTCTTGAGGCCGGTATACGCGGCGTACAGCTTTTTATAGGCGGCTTCGCGCACTTCGCGGTTTTTGTTTTCTATAAAGCTGCGGTAGTTGCCCTGCGTGAGCTCCACCTCGTCGCCCTTATCGTCCGTAATGGCGCCAAACCGGATATCCGCGTTGTTGAGCATGGTAAATATGGAATCCGCCGCCGCAAGCGGTTCCCCGGCAAGCGCCATCAGCTTTTCCTCGCTGGCGGTCAGCGTGTGCGGCCGCAGGCGTTCGAGGTTCTTCAATATCCGGCGGTATTCCGCCAAAGCCGGGCCGTCGATCCACTCTTTTAATGTGGCGGGCTCGATCTGGAGTATTTCCGGGGTCATAAAAGAGGCGGCGGCGCCGAATGCGACGCTCTGCTGCATGGCGCGGTCGGTCATGCCCTGGTATTTGGCGACGGCGTTGTCCTCATCCCGGTGCATATGCGCATACACATACAGGCGTTCGAGCGCGAGCGAAACGGCACTTTCGCGTTTTAATGCATGGAGCAGCTGCTCGGGGTTTTTTGAGAGCGTACCCGAAAGCTCGGGGAAAGCCGCGATCTCCTTTTGTACGGCGGCAAACGACTCTTCCCACGCCTGGTCGGATGCGAACATATCCGTAAGGTTCCAGGTCAGCTTTTCGTCGAGTTCGTTGCGGGCGGGCAGTGTTTTCGGCATTTGGTTCCTCCTGTTGGTTCCTGTTCTTAATCTTTTGTACGCTGGTCAGTCTATCTTTTTCACATCGATTGCTATTTCCTTTGCGATCACAAAACCGCACAACCCTATGCTGGAAGTAATTTCAAATATTTTTTGCTCCTTATTTTGCAGGTACTTTCTAAAATCCTCCGTGTCGCGCACATCAAGGGGTAAATAGCGTATCATTTCCTCCAGCATCTCCTTGTTGTTGTCGATGAAGGAATCGACAGACAGCCGGGAAATATCCGAAATGATATTGCAATGACAAGCATCCTCTAAGCGATGGGTCAACCAGCCCGAAAACGTGATGACCGTATCCTCTTTATCCTCATATTTGGTGAACAGCCGCAACGTTTCATTACGAACATCCACTTCATACGAGAGGATTTCGTTATCATGCACGTATCTATACTCTCGGATCACATTTATGCTCATTACATCCCCTGTCGCTCAGCATGCTTTACTTATCAGCGTTGTTATGTTCATCACCCGTTATGCGCGGGCCATCCTGCGGCGCGGGCGGTATCACGCCGATTGCCGCGGGTGTATCCGGACGCACCGCGCAATCCACATACAGCGCGGTAAAAAGCGCCGGCCGATAGGCTGGCTAGACGCATTGGGGCTTTTATGGAGCCGCTACCGCAAAGCTCATTGCTGCGGCTGGTTGTCCTTGCCCTTTGCGGTATCCTCCCAGCCTTCGGGCATTGCCTCCGGCTGCGCGCTTTGCTGAGGCTGCACGGGCTGCACGGGCGGTACATAGGCGGGCGCATCCACGCGCGCCGCGCTATCCACATACAAAGCCGTGCCGAATGCCGCGCCATACGGCGTGAAGAGCACCATCCAAAGGCAGGACAGCGCCACGAACACGATGCTCATCACCACGATATTCTGCCACAAAAACACCAGGGGCAAACATAGCAGCGCAAAGCTAAGTAAACCGACCAGGGAAAGCAGCAGCATGGCCCCCACCATACGGCCAAACCGCTTGCCCGTCAGCCTGAACGCGCGCCCCACCGCGGAAAACGCAAGCTTGCCCTCGCGCACGGCCACAGGGTAAATGAGCGACAGGAAAGCGGCCGACACGGCGCCTACAAACAATACCACCAGCAGAATGACCAACCCTACTACCACCGCGCCCGCAACGGAACCGCCGACGGGCGACAATATGGTGAACGCGGCGGAAAATGCCGCCACCACAGCCACGACGGTGAACAAAAGGCTTATTGCCATGCTGATGCCCAGTTCCACCACAAACATGGAGAGATACGTGGTGTAAAACCGCTTGAGGCCGATGGGCACGGCATAGCGGAACAGCTGATACAGCGTGCCCCGCCGCCCTTCCATACGCTGATCCATTTCCATATAGAGCGCGCCGGTGTACGCGGGCGTAACCAGGAACGCGTATACCATGGACAGCAGCCAGGATACGGCGCTTGCCGCCATCACCTGCCCGAACATCCTGCCCGTATCGCCCAGCGAAAACTCAAAGGCCAGCCTGCCAAACTGCGAAAGCCCGTACTGCAGTTCGTCAAAAAGCCCAAGGCCGGAGAGCATGGAAAGCTGCAGCAGCATCATCAAAAGATACGGCAGCGCCAAAAGCACAAAGGAAAGCGCAAACATCGGCCAGAAGCCGCGTTTATACAGCTGCCACGAGACGCCGAACACGCCGCGCATCTTGAGCGGCGCGCGCATAAGCGGCTCATATGGGGTGTTCATTTGTTCCATCAATATCCTCCTTTGCCGCAGGCGCTTCAGGCCGCGGCGTAAAAAGTAATTTACGGCAGACGCAAGCAGGAAACGAACGGCTGCTTGCGCGGGTGAACCTCGGCAAAGTGCCATTGGCACTTTGTCGACACTACGAATCGGCTGAAAGCAGGCCTTCGGCGATCAGCCCCGCCGAGCGGAACGAAAGCGGCGAGCCTCCGTTGACGCCCGCGGCGGCGGCATAGTCGATGCAGGCGTTCTGTATGCTGTCAAAATCCACATCCCGCCCGCCGCGCAAAAGCAAAAGCTGCACCAGCTCGATAAATTCCTTGAGCTGCGGCGGCGGCAGGTGGATGCGCAGCGGGAAGTAGGCGTCTTCCGCTTTCCTTGCGGCGGCGACGAGCAGCAGGTTTTCCGGAAACGTCCCCGCCGGGGCAAGCGCCGCGCGAAGCCGCGGCCACGCGGCGTCCTGCGCGTCGAACTCGTCGAGGAACAGTACGAATTTTAACGGCTGCGCAAAAAGCTGCGGCAGCGCGCGCACAAGCGCGCCCATGCGACCCGGCGGGCAGCAGACGAGCCGAAGCTCGGGCAATTCCCGCGCAAGCGCGAACACCTGCGTGGTCTTGCCCGCGCCCGGCCCGCCGGTAATGAGCATATTATCCGCGCGGTCACCCCGCATGAAGCGGATAGCGTTGTGCAGCGCCTGCTCCCGCTGGCTCTGATAAAAGGTATATGCGTCCTCCTCCGGCAATACGCTCAGCGGAAGCCCGGATAGCATACCGTCTTCCTCCACCATGAACAGGCGGCTTTTTAAAAACGCGCCGTTGCCGCAGGTGGC
The DNA here is from genome assembly GCA_036677445.1 of Clostridia bacterium. Lineage (GTDB taxonomy): Bacteria > Bacillota > Clostridia > Christensenellales > CAG-138 > JAVBWI01. The sequence continues at coordinate 207,295 of JAVBWI010000017.1, read as the reverse complement.
GTGCAGGCTCCACAGGTCGTCGAGCAGTAGGCCGCGGTCGGCCGCGGCGTCTATCCTGCGGTAAAGCTCCTCCAGCGTGGAATCGGCGGCGTAGGCTTCCGGCTGCTCCTCCGCCTTATACCGCCAGCTCAAAAACTCGTTTTCATCCAAGGCTGCGGGCATGGGCTCCTGCACGACCGGCACAGGCGCTGCCGGCGCGCCGGACGGCTGCGGCAGCGGCCGGTTGGTATTGCCCCCCCACACGGCGCTCGAGAGAACGGAAATGTTATCCTTATGCTGCGTACGCGGACGACTTCGCTGCTCACGGTATTTTTCCCCGATCCAGCGCTTTAACAGCACGCTGTTCAAAGAAAACAGCGGTTCGAGCTGTATGAGGTCCGCGCGCATGCCCGCAGAGAGCGGCTCGTCCCACCCGCCGCGCGCGGCGAGCGCGGAAAACGCGTTTTCCCGCTCCAGCAGCATCCATAAGAGAAAATCCCGGAACAGGTCGCCGCTGACGCGCCTGTACCCGCCCGTAAGCAGCACGTATACAAGCGCGTGGTATTCCTCCGCCGCGGCGTACGCGTCGCCGTGCAGCAGCAGCGTAACCAGACGGCCAAGCGCCGTAAGCGGCGGTTCGCAAAGCGCGCCGCGCAGCACCGTCATGCGGTGCAGCGCCGCATGCAGCGCGAGGCACCCTTCCTGCGCGTTCATATCCTTGAGCGCCATGGATTGTCCTCCTTTAAAAGAGTCCTATTCGGGCGGTACGATATACCGTTACGGTTTCCTGAACAGGCAAATACTTCCCTGACAATATTATACGGCAATGCGGCGCAAATGGAAATGGACAAACCCCGTCTTTCGCCGTTCGATTTTTCTAAGTAAGCGCTGATGAAATGAGAGATGATGGATTGACGAGATGGTTTTGCGGCCTGCAAGGAGCAAAATCGAAGGAATAGCAGCGCTATTTCAAGATTTAGCGACGCAGCAGGACGTGAAAACAGCCGTCAAGCCAACGTTTCGAATTAATCAGCACTTACCAAACAAATAACGCTTGCGGCACGCTTATATGTGATGCTATACTAATAAGGGCTCGGAACAGACGCCGGACGCCTCCTGACATGGGGGCGTCTTTTATATTTTTGTTTTTGGGAGGATCATTATGGCAACCAAGCTGGTATTCGTGACGGGCGGCGTGGTATCGTCGCTGGGCAAGGGCATCACCGCGGCATCGTTGGGGCGGCTTTTAAAGGCGCGGGGGCACTCCGTTTCCATTTGCAAGCTGGACCCGTACCTCAATGTCGACCCCGGTACCATGAACCCTTACCAGCACGGCGAGGTCTATGTCACCGACGACGGCGCGGAAACCGATTTGGATGTCGGCCATTACGAGCGTTTTATTGACGAGGAGCTTTCCCGCGCCAACAACACGACCACCGGCCAGGTGTATTCCGCCGTGATCGAACGCGAGCGGCTGGGCGGCTACCACGGCGGCACCGTGCAGGTCATCCCGCATATCACGGATGAAATCAAGGCGCGCGTCCGCCGTGTCGCGGAAGAAAGCTGCCCCGACGTGCTGATTGTGGAAATCGGCGGCACGGTCGGCGATATCGAATCCCAGCCCTTCCTCGAAGCCATCCGCCAGCTGAAAACCGAATGCGCGCCGGGCGACTGCTGCTATATCCACGTGACGCTCATCCCCTACATTTCCGCCGCGGGCGAATTAAAGAGCAAGCCGACTCAGCATTCCGTGAAGGAGCTATTATCCATCGGCATCCAGCCGGATATACTTGTTTGCCGCAGCGATCGGCCCATCCCCGAAAGCATGAAGGCCAAGATCGCGCTGTTCTGCAACGTATCGCAGGATAACGTCATAGAAAACCTCAACGCCAGCTCGCTGTATGAAGTCCCGCTGCTTCTGGAGCGCAACGGGTTGTGCGATGCCGTTTGCCGCAGGCTTCTTATCCCCATCACCAAACCCAACCTTACCCATTGGGCCGCCATGGTAGAGCGCGAGCTGCACCCGGAAGGCAAGTGCGAGATCGCCATTGTGGGCAAGTATGTAGCCTTACACGACGCGTACCTTTCCGTCGCCGAATCCCTGCACCACGGCAGCATCGCCGCGAACGTGCAGGTGGAAATCCGCTGGGTGGACGCGGAGGATGTGGAGCGCGACGGAGTCGAAGCGCATTTATCCGGCATACACGGCATACTCGTGCCCGGCGGCTTCGGCGAACGCGGGCTTTCGGGCAAGATGGACGCCATACGCTACGCGCGGTACAACAACATCCCCTTCTTCGGCATTTGCCTGGGCATGCAGATGGCCATCGTGGAATTCGCACGCACGGAATTGGGCTATTCGGACGCGCACACCACCGAGGTCGACCTGAACACCACGCACCCCGTCGTGGATCTGATGCCGGACCAGCTCAACCATCTCGACCCCGAGGCGGGAACGCTTCGCATCGGCGGCACGCTGCGGCTGGGCGGCTACGCCTGCGCGATTACGCCCGGTTCGCTGGCGGAAAAGCTTTACGGCTCCAACATGATCCGCGAACGCCACCGCCACCGTTACGAAATCAACAACGCGTTCGTGCCCGCGTTCGAGGCGCGCGGCATACGCTTTACCGGCTGGAACCCCGAGCGGCACCTTGCGGAGATCATGGAGTTGCCCTCCCACCCCTTCTTTATCGGCGTGCAGTTCCACCCCGAGTTCAAATCCCGACCGGACAGCGCGCACCCCGTATTCGCCGGGTTTGTACAGGCCGCAAAGGAGTACGCAAAAAGCAACTAAGAGCAATCATATATGGGGCTGCCTCAGCGTGAAAGGCTGAGGCAGCCCCATTTTTAAATTTTTACCGCTTCCTTGTTGTCTTTTTCCAGTTATTTTCGATATAGATAGTGGGGTATATGCTAAAGGAGGCAATTTATGTCCGGCGAGCCATATATCAACCCACAGGCTTTTTCCGAGGACGGCTTTATTATTGACCAGCGCTATACAGAGGGTGTTCCGTACGGCAGCCGGAAATCCAGCTACAGCGGCTGCGGATGGATTGCGGCGTACAACTTTCTGCACGCCATGGGCCGGGACGTTTCGTGGTCCTACATCAGCGCGGCGCTGGGTGCGCGCGGTCTGTTCCGGGGACATTTGGGTACAGGTCCGTTCCGGCTGTACCGGTATTTGAGGAGGCAGAAGTTTGTGGCGCTCCGGCGCGGGTACGGCGTCCGCGGCGTGATACTGCTCTCGCAGCGCCCGTTGAGCGCGGGAGTGCTGTTATACCGGCACAGCAAAGGGATGCATTATGTCGCGTTTAAGGACGCGGGCAACGGGCAGTACCGCTATTTTAACGCGGTGCCGGGGCATCCGCAGCATGTGGAAAGTATGGAAGAGTTTTTAAGCAAACGAGCGAAAAAGTGGCCGGTGATGGTAATGGGGCTGTAATGTGTGTCGCAAAAATGGCTTCGGCCATTTTGCGAAGGCCGCTGCGGCGGGTTTCTCATAAATGCCTGCGCCGTTTGTCCGCAGGTTTTTCCGTGGGTTGAAATGCCGCACATGATGCGGCGCTGTCATATCGGATTCCAACGGTGGGGAATTGCCCTCCCCCATACCAACAACCCGCGCGCCGGAATGCGGTTTCCGGCGCTTATTTTTATGTGCGGGCATAGCTGTACAATACGGTTTCCATACCCGCATAAACAAAAACGGTATATGCCGATTATGATTGCCAGAATATCCGCCCTATATTAGAATGAAATGGAAATCATACAAGGGGGTTACTGCGATGAACGGTAAGAAAAACGTCTTGACCTGGGTTTTCGGCTTCCTGTCGCTTGCGCTGGCTGTGGCGTTGGCGGTAACGCAGTTGGGCACCGCCGCCGCGGGCGCAGGCGCCGATACGGGATCCATGGCATTTTCCTCGCCTGAGGAAGCAATCGGCTATTTTATCGATTGCGTCAAAAACCAGGACATCGACGCGGCGCTCAGGGCATGCGCGATCGACGAGGCCGCGCGCGGGTATGATTTTGAAGCGATGGCCAACCGTTTACGGATAATTCAGCCTGTCGCGATGACGTATATGCCGTCCGACTATCCTATGTACGTTGTATACAATAAAAGCAGAGTAACCAGCCAAATCATGCTGCAGACAATCCACTTTATCAATTCGTTCAGCTTATCCGAACAATATTCCGGCCTGCTTGAGGGCGTTCCCACTGTCGTCAACCCCGAGGATGACGTTGTACAAGGAGTGATTGACGAGCTTGACCCCGCGCTTGCGGATATGCGGATTATTCAAATAGGCAAGCATCCCATGCATGACGACGAGCAAAACAGGAAGAACCAAAAAGCGCAGGCAGCCTGCTATGGTGCGGACGACATGCAATTCCGCGCCGTGCTTTACCAATGCGGCGGAGAATACTTTATCGGCGGGTTTACGCTTGTACAATACGGCAAAAAGTGGCTGATATTCAACCTGAGCGACCCGCTAACGGGCATTTCGGCATTTGGCAACGTGCAAAAAGTATCCGGCCAGGCCGAATTCGGCAGCATGATCCAATAATTCCATTATTCACAGGAGGCAATGCATACCCGGCGAACCGTTTATCCACCCGCAGGCTTTTTCCGAGGATGGCTTTATTATCGACCAGCGCTGTACGGAGGGCATACCTAAGGCGGCGCCCGTGCAAAGCAGGGGTGCTGCTGTACCGGCACAGCAAAGGGCTGCACTATGTGGCGTTAAAGATGCAGGCCGTGGGCAATACGCTTCTTTAACGCGGTACTCGGGCACCCGCGGCATGTGGAAAGCATGGAGGAGTTTTTGAGTAAACGAGCGAAAAATTGGCCGGTGTGAGTCATGGGAATGTAAATATTAATTGCTTTTTAATCAATTTGCGTTTGCCCTAAATGCTGTGCAATATAACCATCATTGAAAAATGTAAATTCCCACTCTTGTTCATAATGATTACCATATATGTTTGCATAATAAATAAGTATATGATAATCCGCATAAGTTCTCTTTGGATGTTGTATATTCATGGTCTCCACATATATGCCTGCTTTCAGCTTTTGACCGGGCAGTAGTGCAAGCCCAATTGGACTAGGCGTCCACCCCTCTACATCTCCTTTTCGAGCTACTATTGTTAGATCAACAGCCGTACCGATACCAACGTTAATATATTCTCTAGAGTAATAATTTGTCGCTCTTGGGTTTTCCGAACTATTGGTCTCCGTAGCATGTTCAATCATATCTTTTTGCTCTTCTGTAAGCCGGCTTACAAACTCACACCTTGTTGGAGAAATAAAAAGGTATACCGTATTTGTTGGTATCTCTTTAAACTCCAGATATTCTTCTTGGTCTCCTTTTTCTTCCTTATCGAAAAGGGGGCTTCTACAAAGGCACTTTTAAACTTGCACGCATAATCTGCTACTGCAATATAAGGCATAACCCGTTTCAGCACATCGTCATGATATTTTTTCTGTTCGGCTCTTATAGTAAAAATTACTCCAACTATAGCACCAGCCGAGCCGAAGTATGCCAATAAGTCACCGGCAGATAAAAAGGTGTTAGGGGTATTCAGTTTTAGCCGCTAAAATACAAATAGTCAATTACTTTGGGAATAAAAAGTATCAGTGCAATCAGAACAATCCACCAGTATCTTTTTATATTCCGTTTTATCTGCTGCCGAATGTTCTTCTTCATATGATTTGATTATGTATATTTCCCCGCAAACGCCCTTATCAAGGGCGTTTGCTTTTCGGGTTCTCAGGGCCGTTACGGCCCTGAGCGGGGGTATGGGGGCAGAGCCCCCATAAAACCCTTACTTACCCTAGAATCGCATCGTATATCTCCTGCAGCACATCCGCGCTAAAGTACTCGATCAAAATCTTACCGCGCTTTTTACCGCCCACAATCTTTACCTTGGTGCCCAGGCGCTCGCGCAGGCGCGTCTCCACATCGTACAGGTCGGCGTCCAGCGGCTTTTCGGGGCGCTTTGGCTTTACCTCGCGCGCGACCTCGCCCGCGGCGGCCTTTACCATCTGTTCCATGGCGCGCACGGAGCAGCGGCTTTCCACCGCCTGCTTGGCCAAACGCTCCTGCAGGGCCGCGTCGTCCAGCGCGGAAAGCGCGCGCCCGTGGCCGGCGGAAAGCGCGCCGGTGCGCAAAAACTTCTTGACCGGTTCGGGCAGGGATAGCAGCCGCAGCGCGTTGGCCACGGCGGGGCGGGATTTAGAAAGACGCTCCGCGACTTCCTCCTGCGTCAGGTCGTGCTGCTGCATCAAAAATGAAATGGCGGCGGCCTCCTCGATGGGGTTCAGGTTCTCGCGCTGAATGTTTTCGATAAGCGCGATCTCCAGCACCTGCTCGGTCTCAAATTCCCGCTCGACCACGGGAACGGTTTCTAGCCCTGCCAGCTTGGCAGCGCGAAAGCGGCGCTCGCCGGTCACGATCATATACTTTTCGCCCGTGCGCCTGACAACGATGGGCTGCACCATGCCGTGGCGCTTGAGGGAGCCCGCAAGCTCCTCCAGCCGTTCGGGGTCGAAATCCTTCCGCGGCTGGTCGGGGTTAGCGTATAACTCTTCTGTGGAAAGCTCGCGTACGCCCGGCGCGCTCGGCTTGGCGTCCGCGTCAAAATCGCCCAGCAGCGCGTCCAAGCCGCGCCCCAGGCCGGTGGGTTTCTTTAATCCCGGCATTGCTTTACCCTATTCCTCCTTTTCCAACAGCTCCTGCGCGAGCTTCATATACGCGACCGCGCCCACGCTCTTGGGGTCGTAAGCGGTGATGGGCAGGCCGAAGCTCGGCGCTTCGCCCAAGCGGACGGAGCGGGGAATGATTGTTTCATAGACTTTGTTTTTAAAGAATTTCTTGACTTCCGATACCACCTGCGAGGAAAGGTTGGTGCGCGCGTCATACATAGTGAGCACCACGCCTTCCACGTCCAGCGCCGGATTCAAATGCATGCGCACCAGCTTGACGGTGTTCATCAGTTGGGACAAGCCTTCGAGCGCGTAGAACTCGCACTGTATGGGCACCAGGAGCGTATCCGCAGCCGTGAGCGCGTTGAGCGTTAAGAGCCCCAGCGAGGGCGGGCAGTCGATGAATATATAATCGAACTCCTTGCGGATGCCGTCCAGCGCGCGCTTTAGCACCTGTTCGCGCGCCATCACCGCCACCAGTTCCACCTCCGCGCCCGCAAGCGCGATTTGCGACGGCAAAAGATGCAGCAGCGCCGTACCGGTGGGGATAAGCGCATCCCCGGCGGGCACGCGGTTGATGAGCACGTCGTAGGTGGATTGCTGCACGGTATCCTTGTCCACGCCAAGGCCGCTCGTGGAGTTGCCCTGCGGGTCCAGATCCACCAGCAGCACGCGCTTGCCGTGCTCCGCGATGCAGGCTGAAAGATTGACGGCGGTGGTCGTCTTCCCCACGCCGCCCTTCTGATTGGCGATGGCGATTACTTTTGCCATGTGCATTCTCCTTCTTTTGCCGCGCTGCGGCTTGTTCAATTTTATGGCGGACGCAGCTCCAAACTTGATCAAAACCGTGTTTTTCCGTACTGTGCTCCGACGCATTCCCACGCTGATGTGCCTGCCCGCGGCAGGCACACCAATATTATAGGCTATTTTCCGGCGGGTGTATAGGGTTGTTTCACGTGAAACAATCACAAATGTATGCGCGTAAAGCGTCGTTTGGGCATAAAACGCCACCTGAACAGCGGAATTTGATTGGAATTTAACAGGAAGTTTTTTTGCGTTCCGGATATGTGCCGTAGTTTTTCGGAGCAGATATCATTTGCCGGCGTGGCACATGTATATGTTTCACGTGAAACATTTATTTGGTGTTGAAGCGAATTGCATATTTGTTATTCTTCGTCCCCGCCTGTTTTTCACATGCGCATATACAGTATTGTTTCACGTGAAACATAGATTGTTCTCATTAAGCTCTCGTAGTATAATACGGTATTGGAGCACAAAAGCTAAAGCAGCTTTTAATTTTACAATCGCGAAAGGAAATGAGAATGAAGGAACGCATTGTGGTGTTGGATTTCGGCGGGCAGTACAACCAGCTCATTGCGCGGCGTGTGCGCGAGGCGGGCGTGTACTCCGAGCTGCTTCCGCACGGCGCGGATATCCCGCGTATTAAGGGAGAGGTTCTCTCGGGCATTATACTCACCGGCGGGCCGGACAGCGTATACGCGCCCGGCGCAAAGGCCTGCCTGGATGAGGTGTTTGAATTGGGCGTGCCGGTGCTGGGCATCTGCTACGGCATGCAGTACCTCGCCAAGGTATTCGGCGGGCATATCGACCGCGCCGCCGTGCGCGAATACGGCAGAACGGAAATCGTACTGGAGAAGCATCCCCTGTTCGAGGGCATTACAGAGAACATCGTATGGATGAACCACAACGACGCGGTGCTGACCGCGCCTGTCGGCTTTGTGGCCATCGCGCGCACGGATAACTGCCCCGTCGCTGCGTTTGCGGACGACGAGCGGAAGTTTTACGGCATACAGTTCCATGCGGAGGTCAACCACACGCCGCAGGGCGCGCAGATACTCACCAACTTCTTAAAAAACATCTGCAAGCTAGATTGCGATTATTGCCCGGAAAATTTGGCGGATACGCTGATTGCGCAGATACACGCGCAGGTAGGTTCCGGCCGGGTCTTAGGCGCGCTTTCCGGCGGGGTAGACAGCAGCGTCGCGAGCGTGCTGGTGCACCGCGCCATCGGCGACCGGCTGACATGCATATTCGTGGATCACGGCTTGCTGCGCCACAACGAGGCGGAAGAGGTCATCGGCTTCTACCGCGATCAGCTGGGGCTCAACGTCATCCCCGTGGATGCGAAAAAGCGCTTCCTGGATAAGCTCGCGGGCGTCACGGAGCCGGAGAAAAAGCGCAAGATCATAGGCGAGGAGTTTATCCGCGTGTTTGAGGAGGAAGCGAAAAAGCTCGGCGGCGCGGATTACCTGCTACAGGGCACCATCTACCCGGACGTGATCGAGAGCGGCACGGAGAGCGCCGCCACCATCAAGAGTCACCACAACGTGGGCGGCCTGCCGGAGGATATCGGCTTCAAGGGACTGGTGGAGCCGCTTCGCATGCTCTTTAAGGATGAGGTGCGGCGGCTGGGCGAGAGCCTCAGTATTCCGCACGACCTCGTGTGGCGGCAGCCCTTCCCCGGCCCCGGCCTCGCTATCCGCATATTGGGCGACGTGACGGAGGAAAAGCTCAAGCTCCTTCGCCAGAGCGACTGGATATTCCGCGAGGAGATCAAAAACGCAGGCCTTGCGGAAAAAATCTGGCAGTACTTCACCGTATTCACCGGCATGCGCAGCGTGGGCGTGATGGGCGACGGGCGGACGTACGATTACGCCATCGGCGTACGGGCGGTGACCAGCACCGACGCCATGACCGTGGAGTTCGCCGAGATTCCCTACCCTGTGCTCCGGCGGATATCCGAACGGATTATCGCGGAGGTGCCGCACGTGAATCGGGTCATATACGATATTACGAGTAAGCCGCCGGGAACGATTGAGTGGGAATAATTTGAGAAGCGGAGAATAGCCAGTAACCATGCGGCTTTCCGGCTTCTAAAACAATCTCGTGGCAACGTTTTGGCAAAGTTGATTGTATGATCTATATAAAAGAGCTAACTGATTTTGAGTGTCAGTTAGCTTTTTTTTGTACCGCGAGGCGTTCGCCTATTATCGGCATTCTTGAAGAACAACTGACTGGCAGAACTTTTCGCTATGAATGGGCGAAAAAATATGTTTGGCAAGGTGACACTGAATGAGTATGACCACAATGGTGTGATATCCATAATAAAAATCTATTGAATGATTGTAACCAATCGGTTACAATTATTCAATAATTATAGTATAGATTTCAGCCGGAGGGTAGCAGATTTGGGTAAACAAAACGAATCGTCCGAGATTGTAAAAGACAGGATTATAAATGTCGCGACTGAGCTTTTTGCCAAGCACGGTGTAAACGGTGTCGGCATACGGCGGATCGCTTCTGAAGCGGGGATCAATCATGCTCTGATCATCCGGTACTTCGGAAGCAAAGACGGGTTGGTAACCGAAATACTGCAGCGGAAGATTTCAACGCAGACCGGCACTTATCCGAGAAAACCAGAACAGAGCCCAATCAAGATGCTAACAGAACTTCGCAAAACACTGCTGAATGCCCTTGTCACTGATGAAAATACGATGAAGCTGATCGTCCGTTCCGGATTAGACGGATTAGCTCCAGAATCATATGTTGACGAAAAAAGTGAAAGAGCCGCCAATATCATCGCAAAGTGGATCGCGTCTCAGCAGACGGATAAAAAACTGCCGGACGCAAGGTTTGTGTCCGCAGTAGTTATTGGTGCTATGTTTTCTTTTGCTGCCATCGCGCCCTGGCTGATGACTGCCGTAGGTTTGCCGCCGGAAGACTTTGAAAAGCGGAAGGAAGATATCATGGATGTTGTGATATGGATGATCGCCAGAGCAATCGGCCTGCCATCTGATACAGATGTGAATTACTGAAAGGTTGCCAGCTTTCAAGCATAGAAAGTTTTATATAAAGATACGGAGGTTATTCCCCATGAAAAAGAAAATAATCGCATTGGTCACAGTGCTTCTTATGGTACTGAGCCTGTTCCCCATGGTGGCGCTGGCGGCGGACGGCAGCATCACGGCGGACGGCACATACGCGCTGTCCGATTACGGGAATGACAGCACCATTACGATCGGTGCGGGGCTTACCGTCACCTTGCAGGGCGACGCCGCTACAACCTATACCAGCGTTTATATTGTCTGCGGTGCGGGCGTGAAGCTGACGCTCAGCAATGTGAAAATCGACAACTTGGCCATACCACCTCCGGTTCCTGCCGCCCTCACCTTCACCGGCACGGGGAACACGCTGACGCTTGCGGGCGAAAGCACGCTGCGAAACGGCGGATATCAACCCGGCGTGAGGGTGTCGGGCGGCACGGAGTTGACCATTGACGGAGACGGTAAGCTCTATGCGCACTCAGCTGGTGGGGCCGCTATCGGCGGCGCCGGTAACCCTGGCTATATTACATGTCCGGATGACAGCACGGTCGGCGCCATCACCATCAACGGCGGCACGATAAGGGTAGGCACCGCCAACGGCAGCGCGGGCATAGGCGGCGGCTATAACAGCAGCGGCGGTCATGTTACCGTCAACAGCGGCACGATAACGGGATATGGCACCTTCGACGGCGCGGGCATAGGCGACGGACAGAAGGGCAGCGGCTGCCATGTCGTCATCAACGGCGGCACGGTAACGGTGACGAGCGGCAGTACGGTATGGGTTACGGCCCGGGCATAGGCGGAAGCAACGGTACGGTCGAGATCACAGGCGGCACGGTAACGGCGGCCGGCGGCAGCGCCATGGGCGGCGCGGGAATCGGCGGCAGATACGGAGCTGACGGCGGCACGATTATCATCAGCGGCGGTACGGTAACGGCGACCGGCGGCCGCGGCGACATCAACAGCGGCGCGGGAATCGGCGGCGGCGCAAACGGGGGCAACGGCGGTACCATCCGGATTACAGGCGGCATTGTAAATGCGACTGGCGCCAGCAATGGCGGCGCTGGTATCGGCGGCGGGAACGGCGGCGCAGGCGGCACGATTACAATCAACGGCGGTACGGTAACGGCGACCGGCCGCAACAACAGCGCGGGGATTGGCGGCGGAAGCAGCGGCTGCGCGGGCGGCACGGTCGTCATCACCGGCGGCACGGTAAAGGCGACCGGCAACAACAGCGCGGATATCGGCAGCGGCGCGGGGGCCGCCGATCAGGGCACGCTGACAAACGGGGACGGTGACAATGTATACCTGACCCCCATACAGCTGTTGGGCAGCGGCGCGGGGGAAGTGGCGGCATCGTCGCTGAGGACCAATTTAACAGGCTATACCTATGGCGTGAAAGATGTGTTCAGCGATAGCACCGGCTTGCTGTACTTCTACCTGCCATTGGGAACAGAAACCACGAAGTTGGTCACCTCCAGCGGAACGACATTTTGGGGCCGCGCGGTCACAACGGCCTCACCCACGGTGACTGATTTTGCCGTCGGCGGCGCGGACGGCAGGGAGGTGGAACTGCGGACGGACAGCGGGTACATCCAGTGGCGTTATGTCGGAGATTCGGCATGGAACAACCTCATTGCCCTTTCCGGCATCACGGGCGCGGCAGGAGCAGATGGCCGCGAGATAGAGGTACGGACTGATGGGGGATATATCCAGTGGAGGTATGCGGGTGATACCGTTTGGCAGAACCTCGTCGCTCTCTCCGCCATCACCGGGCCGCAAGGCAATAAAGGCGACAAGGGCGATACGGGCGTAACAGGAGCGACAGGCGATACGGGAGCAAAGGGAGCAAAGGGAGCAAAAGGCAATACCGGCGCAGCGGGAAGGGGCATAGAGAGCATCACCAAGACAGGTACTGAGGGCAGCGTGGATACGTATACCGTCTTATTTACTGACGGCACAAGCACCGCCTTTACCGTAACAAACGGCAAGGACGGCGTCAACGGAAAAGACGGTGTTGGGATAAGCGGGATTATACAGGAAATAATAGCCCGTACCGGCTTAACGATAAAACAGCAAAAGTGTAGCCATTTACAGCGTTGTGTATACTACAGTTAACGGTTTGAAATCTGTTTGTTTTCATGTTATATTTAAGTACAGGAACGATAGCGTATTATTAGTACTTATAGGTAATGATGTATTTTTTGAGCAATCAAGCTAATAGTGATAACACGACCTTGATAGCATTTTGATAACAGAAGATCAGCGAACGCAGCATGACATTGAGCAAGAAATCATCCTTCTGTTCCTGATCCAGCGCGTCCATCCAGCATGACTTCCCGCCAAAAGAACCCTTATAATGCTATCAATATACCATTCTCCGGGTATCCGGCGCCTTAGGAGAATGATTCTGAAACGGGTTCTCAGAATCTAAAGGGGCGGCTATGCGGCCGCCCCCTGCTTTATAACTCTTATAGGCTTTTCATCGTCCTTTGCGGCGACATGCGCGCCGCAAAGGACACCTTTCACAAATGATGTCCGCACCCGAAGGGTGCAATCATTTGTGAAAAACCCGCCACAGCGATAATCGCGATCATTGGCAAAGCCTATGATCGCGACAGTGCTATGCGCGTATACTTCCGTTCTCGTACTTTGGCACGGTTTCTGTTTGATCCTGCTCGAAGCAGTATTTTAAATCCTCGTCAAAGCCCAACGCTTTGAGGCGGCTGTAATGCGTTGTTACGGAAAGATCCGCTTCGCCCTTTAACCACGAGCCGTAGGTCAGCATGCACACGCGCGCGAAATCGTTGAGCGTAGGCTCTTCTTTCAATTCCCCGCACAGCGCCGTGAGTATGCCGCCCGCGGCGACCATATCATCCGCAGAGCATTCGCCGCCGGTGCCCGCGCAAAGTACGATCACATCCATTTCCTCTTCCGCTGCCGCCTTCGCTACGGCGGCGCTGTTTCTCATACATCCTATCAACAGCCGCCCTGCCGTCCGCGCGGCGTGAATGGCGACAGTGCCGTTGGTGGTGCAGAATACGATGGTTTTCTCCTTTACCATGTCCGGCGTAAATTCCAACGGAGAATTGCCAAGGTCAAAGTCCTGCATCCGAAGCCCGCCCCGCTCCCCCGCAAGCAGGCTTTCCTTTCGGCCGATGTGGCCGGCAAAGCCCATCGCTTCGCCGGGATCACGGGCCGGAATAATTTGATTTGCCCCGTTTTGCAGCGCTTCCACCATGCTGGTAGTTGCGCGGAGAACGTCAACGACGACGACGGTTTTATTGAAGTACTGCTTCTCTGTTGTCGCGCCGGGAAAAGGATACGCTGAAACTTGCATGTATACTCCTTTGCTAAACTCTATTGCACGGGTATACAGTATAACACACCTGTACAAAAAAATAAATTGAAGACGCGTCCCAAAACTCCCCTTTTCTTCTTTTCTGCCCAATATATATTTTCATTACGACCCCAATTGCATCGGAATATTCGCCGTATAATACGAAATTTAACCATCATATATAGTGTGAATGATCGCATTTATTAGGAGAACAGCAGCTTGCAGGCAACAATGCTGCCTATGACGGAAACGAGGCTGGAGAGCAGCGCCACAGGCAGTGTGAAGCGCGTTTTCTGAATGCCGACGGAACCAAAATACATCGCGAGCGTATAGAATATTGTCTCCGACGAGCCGATCATGGTGGAAGCGGTCAGACCGAGCATGGAATCGACACCGTGGTTCTTGAATATATCCGCGACCATCGCCATCGCGGCGCTACCGGAAAACGGCCTGAGCAGCGCCATGGGTAAAAGCTCCACAGGCATGCCCGCCGCTTCGAGCGGCTTGCCGATCGCCCCCGTAAGCGCGTCGATCGCGCCGCTTGCGCGCAACAGCTGTATGGAAATGAGCATGGCCGCCATGTACGGCAGCACCCGTAAGAGTATAGGCAGCCCTTCCATCGCGCCTTTTACGAACGCGTCGTATACATCCACCTTCTTGACGATGGCGTATATCACCACCACCGCCGCCAGCAGCGGTATAATCGCCGCGCTCATCTGCGGCGCACCAGCGCGCGGCAGCAGACGACGGCCGCAAACGTGGCCGCCGCCGAAGAAATTATTGTGGGCAGCACGATGGCGCCCGGCTGCGAAGAACCGTACGCCGCGCGCAGCCCAATCATGGTGGTGGGAATGATTTCGAGCGCGGAGGCGTTAACGGCGAGGAATATGCACATGGCGTCCGTCGCGCGCGTTTTATCGGGATTATTCTTTTGCAGCAGCCGCATCGCCTCCAGCCCGAACGGCGTCGCTGCGTTGCCCATGCCTAACAGATTGGCCGCGATATTTAAAGTAAGCGGGCCTGTCGCCTCCCCCGCGCCGGGGAAGAGCCATTCGCAAACGCGCCTGAGACGCTTTGAGAGCGCCGTGATAAGCCCTGCGCGCTTTGCGATGCCCAGTAACCCCATCCACAGCATATACGCGCCTGCAAGGGACAGGCAGAGCGTCACGCTCTGCTGCGCGCCGTCGAGCATGGCGGAAAGAGCGGCGTCTCCGCCAAAGCGCATGGTGGTCCATACCGTACCCAGGCAGAACAGTATACACCATATCCAACTCATCATACACGAATTACCCCCATATAGTTTTAACAAAAATCGACATTATTCACAGATTCGACGTATTCTCATTGACAATTATATTGACTGTTTGGGCGAAATATGTGTATTATTGATAGTATATGGGAGGTTCAGCCTGCCTCCTTAAATTATGGGATATAGAAAGGAACACCGGTATGAAATCTACGGGCATCGTTCGGAAAATGGATACTCTCGGAAGAGTCGTGATCCCCATAGAGCTTCGCAGGACGCTCGGCATTGACGTAAAAGATTCCATCGAGATCTTCGTTGACAAGGAAACCATTATACTTAAAAAGTATCACCCCGCCTGCTTTTTCTGTGATAATGCAACGGATCTCGTCAGCTTCCAGGGCAAAAGCATTTGCCACGAATGTCTGGAGAAAATCAAAGCCATCTCGGAGTAAAACGTGCAATAAAAAACCTCGCCGCAAAGCGAGGTTTTTTATTTCTTTTTGCATAGTATTCTGATTATTACAGGGGAGTTGCCCCCGGTACTCCCACTTCAGAAGAAAAGAAGCAAAAGATAAAAATGTCATGCGCAGCAGGCAGAACCTCTGAATTTAATACTTACGCGAAAATCCTCACTGGCAGTATCAGGTAATAATACGCTTCGCCCTGCACGGGCCGCACGACACAGGGGCTGACGTTGTTATTCATATCCAGAAACACCTCTTCGTCGCTTAGCGTCTTCAACACATCGCAGAAATATCTGGCGTTGAACGCGATTTCAATGGGCTCGCCGTTTAAATGGATGGCTACCTCCTCATCGATGCGCCCAAGCGCGCTGTTGGCAAACAGCTTGAGCGTATCCTCCGCGACGGAAAAGCGCACGAGGTTGTTGTTTCCTTCACGCGCAAGCAGTATGGCGCGGTCGATGCTGTCCAACAGCTCCTCGCGGTTTACTCTTACGCGGGTAATGTGCTCCGAGGGCAGTATGCTCTTGTAGCGAATAAAATCGCCGTCCAGCAACCGGCTGATGATGCGGGTATGCCCCATATCGATGAGCAGATGTGTGGGAGAGAAAAACACTTCCACAGCCTCGTCTGTATCCAATAATGTTCGGGAAATTTCCACAAATGATTTTGCGGGTACCACCGCTTCCCTGTGCTCGAAGCTTTTATCCATCATATATCGCCGAAGCGCCAGCCGGAAGCCGTCGAGCGCGACCATTGTGAAGCTGTTTTCGTGAAGCTCGCACAATACGCCGGTCAATATGGGCTTGCTTTCCTCCTGCGCGGTGGCAAACACCGTCTGCCGGATCATATCCTTAAACACGTTCTGCGGCATACGCATGGTGCAGGTCTTGCCCGTCATCGCCATATCCGGAAAATCCTTCGGGTCCATGCACTGCAGCGTGGTGCGCGCACGCCCCGCTTTTAGCTGCATGGTGCGGCCGTCAAGCTTCATATCCACCGTATCGCCGGAAAGCTTGCGCGCCATTTCCGAAAACAGGCGGCCGGGCAGCACGGTTTGCCCCTCTTCCTCCACATTGGCGGGGATCAGGCATTCGATCTGCAGCGAAAGATCCGAGCAGCGCAATAAAAGCCCCTCCTGCGTGGCGGAAAGATAAATGCCTTCCAGTACGGCGATCGCCGGGCGGCTGGACAGGGATTTGATGACGGTCGCTATGCCGGCGTTGAGTGTTTTTACATCCAATACGAGTCGCATAATTTTCCTCCTTGGATAGAATGGTTTGGCGCGGCGTATAAAATGTATGCGGCGCCGGGAAGGGCGTATGCACGCCGGGCGGGTTGTGCACAGCGAACGCGCTTACACCCGTCGCAGTAGTTAAGGAGTCGTAGCAGTCGTAGTAGTAGGGGCTCTGCATACTGTGCAAAACCTGTTTTTTGCAAGAGAGACTCGGATGAATTCCCTGTGCCCTACCCTGTGGACAGCCTATGCATAAACCGGTGATGAGTACACAGAGTGCACACGCTGCACAGTACACACAATTCCTGCACAGGCGCCGCGCACAGATTGTGCATATACACGGCTGTATAATTTGATTATCAATGTAATAAAAGCAATTAATTTGGAGGCTCTGCCTCCAAACCTCCGCCAAAGGGACAAGTCCCTTTGGAATCCCAAAACAAATATTTTATATTTAATCGTATCTTTTGCTTCTTTTCTTTCACCCGAATGGTACATTCGGGTATTTCAATAAGGATAGATGTGTTTACCTGCGGTAAACACCACCTTAAGAAAAGAAGTGGGGGTGCGTGGGCAAAGCCCCCGCAAAAAGTCATTTCACAAACTTAAAAGCAAGTAAAACTTATTGTTTATGAAGTAATCAGTCTCTTTTTCAGATCCGCAATGGTGGCGGCCAGCGCCGGATCGACTTTCAATTGCTCGGTGATCTTTTCGTGCGCGTGCATGACGGTGGTATGGTTGCGCCCGCCGAAGGCTTCGCCGATCTTGGGGAGGCTCCAGTCCGTCATACAGCGGGAAAGATACATGGCGACCTGCCGGGGAAAAGCGACCTCCTGATCGCGCCGTTTAGCGGAAAAAGACTCTACCGACTGTCCGTAATAGGCGGCGACGGTTTCCTGTATGACAAAGGGAGTCAATACACGCGGCGCGTCGTTGGGCAGCATATCCTTGAGCGCTGCGGCGGCAATGTGGGAATCGAGCTCCAAACGGTTAAAATGCGCATAGGCGATGACGCGGGTCAAAAAGCCTTCCAGCTCACGGATGTTGCTTTGCACGCGTTCGGCGATATATTCGAGCACCGAATCCGGCACATTGATTTTTTCCTCATCCGCGCGGCGCTTTAATATGGCGATGCGCGTTTCAAGATCCGGCGGCTGAATATCCGCGATGAGTCCCCATTCAAAACGGGAGCGCAAACGCTCCTCCAGCTGCGCGATTTCCCGCGGCGGCTTGTCGGAGCTGATGATGATCTGCTTGTTGGCGGTGTGCAGGGCGTTGAACGTGTGGAAAAACTCCTCCTGTACGCCCTCCTTGCGGGCGATGAACTGGATATCGTCCACCATCAGCACGTCCACGTTGCGGTAGCGGCTGCGAAACTCCTTGTTGCGGTTGGATGAAATGGACTGTATCATTTCGTTGGTGAACGTCTCGCTGGTGACATACATCACACGCGCGCGCGGATTTTTTTCATGCACATGGTGGCCTATGGCGTGCATCAGATGGGTTTTGCCCAATCCCACGCCCCCGTAGAGGAACAGCGGATTGTACGCCTTGGCGGGGTTCTGCGCCACGGCGAGCGCCGCGGCGTGCGCAAAATAGTTGGAGCCGCCAACCACAAAGGTGTTGAAGGTATACTTGGAAAAAAGGTTGCAGAAATTATAGTCGCCGCTCTCTTCCTTTAAATACTGGCTGCGCTCGCTGGGCAGCACCACAAGCACGTTGTCTATCCCCTCCGCCGCGCGGGAAGCGCAGGTGCGGATGTTGGAAATATAAAATTTTTCGATTGTGGATTGAATCATATCGTTGGGGGCTTGTACGACAAGCGCGCTCTCAGCTACGGCAAGCGGCGAGAGCACGTCGATAAACGTATTGTAGCTGATACCATTGACTTCCGCTTTAAGCAGATCGCAGGTACGCGACCATATGGCCTTGGCGTGATCCATTTCTTTCCCTCATTCCGATGGTAATGACCGGGCCCGCGGTCCGATCCTCCCAATAAGCGTCATAATACCGGCAGGCTGGCCTGACGCCGCTTTCGCAAAGGCGGGCCTGCCATCCCCGGCAGCGCCGCTTTGTTGAAAAAATCCGCTCGCAAGCGGATACCGTCGTAACTCCTGCACCTGTTATTCTACCTAAATATGATAGCAAAGTGAAGCGTAAAAAACAAGGAGAAGTTCCTAAAAGGCCCGCGTTATGAGAGCTATACGGCTTTTGGGCGTACAGGAGTAAAGCCGCGGAAAAACAACGCGCGGCATGCGGTTCCAAGCAGGGGTTGCAGGCACACAGGCAAAACATTGCTTCTATATTGTTTTGTATGGCGTATGCGGTTGCTTTTCTCTCGGGGATGTGTTATTTTCTGATGATGTATGCGGGCAAAGGAGGGGTTATAAGATGCAGCCTGATTTTAAAAAATACATGCGTCTCGCCATAGAACAGGCGCAAATGAGCCTTCGTGAAGGCAATAACGGCTTTGGCGCCGTGATCGTAAAGCACGGCGCGGTCGTTGCCGCCGCGCACGATACGGAAGTTACCCCGGGCTGCTTTTCCTGCCACGCTGCGCGAAACGCCATCCGGCAGGCATGCAAGGCGGTCGGAAAAAATCTGGCCGGATGCGTACTGGTATCCACGCATGCGCCCTGCCCCATTTGTGCGCGCGCCGTTATCCGGGCCGGCATTACGGAGGTTGTATATGGATATTCCATGAAAGAGACGGTATTCCGCGGCGGCCGGAGCGGTATCCCGTGTGCGGAGGTGTTTACCAAAGCGGGCGCCGAAGTGAACATATACGCAGGAATTTTGGAAAAGGAATGCGAGGTGCTCTACCTAAGCGAAGTGAGGACAGAAATTGACCGGCTCCAGAATGCCGACGACAGCGCGCTTTGCGCGCTGAATGCAGAATCTGCACGTAAAAGGGTACGGTGGTTTGAACAAAACAAGGACAGTTTGACACTGACGGACACAGACCCGCTGGAATCGGCGTACCGCCTGCTGTTAAACAGATTGCGCATTACGCCGGAACAGGCGCCGGTCGTTGAAAAAACGCAAAATCGCATCGTATTCCATTCCATGAATTTCTGCCCTACGCTGGAAGCCTGCAAAATATTGAAGCTGGATACGCGGCATGTCTGTAAACGAATAAATGAAAACGCGACGGATACGCTGATCAGGCAAATTGACGGCCGGCTGCGATTTTCAAGGAACTATCAGGCGCTTAGGCCGTATACGGATTACTGCGAAGAAGTGATCGGCTTTATGCAAGGCGAATGACCGGACATCGTTGATAAAGAGTTTACATACAGTTCACGCAGGCTTAATCCGCCGCGGTTAATTATAAAGCGCGCCGTCCCGATACTGTTGTTAAAACGGCATACGCCACAGGCGGCAAGGAGGAAGCGGATGAACAACGGCTTTCAGGAGGGTGACCTTACCAGGTTTTTTGATCAACTGCAAGAGATCATACGCGGCGCGAACATCACCTCGGTATTCCAGCCCATCGTATCGCTGCGCGACGGATATGTATTGGGGTACGAGGCGCTAAGCCGCGGGCCGTACGCGACGGCGCTGGAAAACCCGGAGCTGCTTTTTGCCGTGGCGGAACGGTGCAAGTCGCTCTGGGAGCTGGAGCGCCTTTGCCGCACCAAAGCGCTTTCCGCCATGCAGTGCTCCAAATCCAACGCCACGCTGTTTCTTAACGTCAACCCCAACATTATGGAGGACGCTAAGTTTCAGAAGGGCTTTACGAAGGAATACCTGCGCGAATTCGACATCAACCCTGATAAAATCATATTTGAAATCACCGAGCGCAGCGCGGTAAAAAACATCTGTGAATTCAAGGAGATCATCCGTTACTACAAGGGGCAGGCGTATAAAATTGCCATTGACGACGCAGGGGCGGGGTATTCCGGCCTCAACCTCATATCCGACGTGCAGCCGCATTATTTGAAGCTGGATATGCAGCTTATACGCGGCATCGATAAGGACACCGTCAAGCAGGCGCTGGTAAAAAGCATGTACGAATTCGCCAAGATCACGGGAACGTATCTGATCGCGGAGGGCATTGAAAAGATTCAGGAACTTGAAACGCTCGTTCATATCGGCGTGCACTACGGGCAGGGCTACTTTATCAAGCGGCCGGAGGCCGCAATAAAGCCTGTCGGGCCGGACGTCGTGCGCACCATCGTCGACCTGAACGCGAAAAAGAACCATTTGTACGGGTACAGTCTCTCGGATGTATTTATCGGCAACCTTTGCATCAATGCCACGGCCATCCATGAAAGCGTCATGATACAGGAGGCGTACGTCATGCTTTCGCACGCGCCGGACGCGCAGGGCTTTTGTGTTACGCGCGAAGGCGCGGTGCAGGGCGTGGTCACGCGCAACATGGTGAATACCGCCGTCGCGGGCGTATACGGCTACAGCCTGTATTCCCGCAAGACCATCGCTACCATTATGGACCGGGAGTTTTTGTCGCTGGATTTTCAAACGCCCGTCACGCTTGCCGGCAAGCTGGCGATGGCGCGGCCGGAGGAAAAGGTGTACGATTTCATTACCGTCACGGCGGAGGGGAAATATTACGGCATCGTCACCATCAAGGATCTTCTGAACAAGACCATCGAGATCGAGGTCACCAACGCCACGCAATTAAACCCGCTCACCGCACTGCCCGGCAATATACTCATCGAAAAGGCGCTCTCCAATATGCTTGCCGAGGGTCAGGCGCGCTGCGTGCTGTATTTTGATATGGACAATTTTAAAGCCTACAACGATGTGTACGGCTTTGAAAACGGGGACCGTGTCATCAAGCACCTTGCAAAGTGCATCAAGGAGGCCGTGCCGCCCGAAAACTTCGTAGGCCATGTGGGCGGGGACGACTTCGTCGCCATCGTGGAAGTGCAGGAAACGGAGGAAATCTGCGGGCGGATGCTTTACACGTTCGACGATACCATCAGCGACTTCTATACGCAGCGGGATGCGCAAAACGGCTACATCATTACAAAAAACCGCCAGGGGCGCGAGGAGCAGTATCCCCTGCTTTCCCTTTCCGTCGCGGGCATCCGCGCGCAGTGCGGCCGGTTTTCGGATGTGTTCTCGCTTTCCGCCGAGGCAAGCCGCATTAAAAAGGAATGCAAGGTCATCCCCGGCAGCACATTTCTGATATTGTAGCTCTTATAAAACCTAAAACAAAATTAAATATTGACTTCAATATTATTCAATGATATTTTAATAATATTAAAGTCGACGGAGGAAACGGCAGTGGCGGTCATTCCGGATTGGATGCAGGCGCTCGATGAGGAGGACATCGTGTTCATCAGACGCTTTTTGATGGCGTCCGGCTCGCTTAAGGAGGTGGCCGGGCTGTACGGGGTATCCTACCCTACCGTGCGGCTCAGGCTTGACAAGCTGATACAGAAAATCAAAATCAGCGAGGACGGCGAACGGGAGCCGTACATCACGCTCATCCGGCGCCTGGCTGTCAATGAAAAAGTGGACCTCGAAACGGCGAAACTATTGATTGCAGAATATAAAAAGCTGCAAAAGGAGCGTGACTAGCTTGGTACCCATCAACACGTTATTTCTGCTCGCAGTGCTTGTGGGCCTCGTATTCCTGCAGATATTTCTTTCCAAACAGGAAAGCAGATGGCCGGGGCTGCTGCTGCCCGCGATATTCATGCTGTTTTCGCTCATCGCCGTATTCGGCGTGATGGCGTACGACAGCGTATGGCAGACGATCGGGCTGGTACTTTCGGTATTCCTGCTTTACAATATCCCGACGGCGGTGTTTCTGACCATCTATTTCGTGCTGCGCGGCAAACGGAAAAAGCGGGACGAACTGGAGAAGATGAACCGGCAGGAGTTGGAATAGCGCTTTACGGGTGGCTGACATTCTTATGGTATCGCCGCCTGCGGCGGCGACGGAAGATTATTTTATTTAATAGCGGGCGGGCTTCGCCCCCCGCGCCCCCCGTTGGTACACGCCTGGCCAATTGTACAACCGAAAGCTCACGGGTCTATCCCGAATATGGATGGAGTTTTCATCGTTCTCCATGTCTGATAGTCTGAATCCGGCAGGCGTTCGCCTGCCGGGCTTTTGTGCGGTTTATATATGCACACCCCATACTGGCAGAATGTGCACAACGGCGGCTGTTCAAAAAAGGGCGCATATCAGAGGGTGGTCTCGGCGTCCATAAGGTATGCGCCGTGCCGCAAATACAGCCGCTCGAACTCCTCCGCGGGTACGGGGTAGCCGAGCAGGTAGCCCTGCACCTGCTCGCAGCCGAGCGCGGTAAGTATGCGGAGCTGCTCGGCGGTTTCCACGCCCTCGGCGAGGGTTTGTATGCCGATGGTGTGCGCGAGCAGTATAATGGCCTGTACGATCTCCATATCCCGCCGGGTCACGGCGATGGTATCGATGAGCGGCTGGGCGATTTTGATTCTGTCAAAGCAGTTCTGCTTCAAATACGCGATGGAAGAATACCCCGTACCGAAATCGTCTATGGAGACGGACAATCCCTCGGATTTGAACAAATCGTACACCTGGGACATGCGGTACTCGCCGCCCATCGCCACGCTTTCGGTAAGCTCGATATCCAGCCAGTCGGGATCGAAACCCGTCTGATGCAGCAGCGCGGAAATCTCATGCTTCAATTCCGTGCTGCTCAGCTGCTTGGGGGAAATGTTGACGCCGATTTTGAGGTTCTTTTGGTACATTGTGTTCCAGCGGATGGACTGCGCGATCGTCTCGCGCAGCACCCAGAGACCCAGCGAATTGATGGTGTCGGTCTCCTCGGCGATATGAATGAATTCATCGGGGCAGATCATGCCTAAACCCGGGTTTTCCCAGCGGATGAGCGCCTCCGCGCCGATGAGCGCGCCGTCTGCCATGCGGAATATGGGCTGGAAGTACAGCACGAACTCCGAACTGATGCCCGTGCTTGTAAGCAGCATTTCGATTGCGTTGCGCCGCTGCACCTGTTCCTGTATCAGGGAACTGAACACCGAATACCGGTTGACCCCCTGCGCCTTCGCGTGGTAAAGCGCGATATCCGCGTTTTTCATCAGCATGCCCGTGTCGGCTGCATCCTGCGGGTAAAGGGAGATGCCCACGCCCATGCAGGGCGAGAATACGTAATCGTCGATACGCACGTCGGCGGTGCAGGCGGAAATGATCCGTTTTGCCATGGCGGTAACGCTTTCTTCGTCGCACACCCCGGGATAGGCTACGACGAACTCGTCGCCGCCGATCCTGCCCAGTATGCCGCTGCTCTCACAGCAGAACAGCAGGCGCCGGGAGATTTCGATGAGCACCCGGTCCCCCACCGCATGGCCGTGCGTATCGTTGATCACCTTGAACCGGTCCAGATCGATGTAGAGCACCGCGATGGAGTGATCCGGCGGCAGGTCTTTTATAAGGTTATCCAGCGAAAGCAGGAAATAGCGCCTGTTGTAAAGATCCGTCAGCGTATCCCGGCTGGAGAGGTAGAATAGCTCCTTGTTTTTTTCACGCAGCTCCTCGTTGGATTTTACCAGCCTTTCTGTGTGCTCCGCTATGCAGCGTTCCAGCTCGGTATTGAGCTGCTTCTCGCGCTCTAATAGCGCAGTCTTCTGTATGGATGCGAGTATATACATGCTGAGCCCCTTATAGATCACGATGAGCGCCGCCATAAACGTAAGCTCCGCCGCCAGAAAGCCTTTGAACAGCACCACCAGCAGAGGACCCAGCAGCAGCAGCCATTCCTTGGAGAGATGGCCGGTGTTGCTGCTGTAAGAATAATGGGCGGGCAGGGACTTTGCATCGCTCGCATATTTGTACATTAGCGCGCCCGCGGCGATAAGCAGCAAGGAAAAAGTGTAAGCGACGTCCAGCAGCGTATTGGGCACGTACTGCCCGTGAAAGCCGGCATAGTAGTAATACAGGTCCGCGACCGCATACAAAAGAATGCCTATGGCACAAAGCCGCATGAACGGCGGAATTTTGCCGCTGCGGATAGACAGATACCACAAGGAAACCGCTACGCAGATGATGAGGTCGCACAATATACATACGAGCGACGAAATCCCCTCCTGCAGGAGGATATCCGTATCAAAACGCCTGTCGAAAAACAATATCCACACCAGCGTAAGAACGAGCAGGGAAAATACGGTAACATCCAGCAGCAGCTTGGTCTTGTTCCAGACTTTAGCCTGATAAAACGCAAACAAAAGTAGCACGGCGGCGAAGAACAGGTTGGGCAGGGCGTACAGCGTGATAATGAGGCTGTTTTCCGTTGGGTCGGCGTGCAGGTAAAGCGCGAATATGGCCCAGAGTATATCGGCGGCCATCCACGCGAGGCACGCAAGAGCGTGCAGCAGCCAGACAGTATTGACAGGGTGGATGCGGCGCGTATGAAAATACGCGTAAAGCAGCGCAGCGAATGCAAGGCCTGCGCCAAGAGGCGAAAGCAGATTGCCCCAAAACTGGGATTGCAGCAATCCCGCCGCCAAATAAAGCAGCAGCACCAGGCCCATCAGGGCAAGCGTCGCCGCAAGAGCCGATTTTTTCACCGTGTCCCCCCAACCATAAAGCGCTGTGCGGGGCATATGCCCCATTGATAGCATATATCGGCATTTTATCAGGATTTATAAGTGAAAAACCGGCGTAAAGGGCAAATGGATAATAATACATGTAAAAAAGCCGAATCTACGCAAAAGGGGCCGCCGGATCACGGTAAAAACCGTTTTCAGGCAGCCCCCTACTTGTCGAAAAAGTGCCTTGCTGCACTTTTTGGAGGATTACAGGAACAACCTGTGCCTGCGGCACGGGCGGTTGTTCCTGCAAGGAAAGCCTTGCGCCGCAAGGCTTAACGCTCGCGCCGTACATGCCGCCGCTCGCGAACGGAACCTCCGGGGGCAGCGGCCCCCGACCCCCCCCAAAGCGGAGGGTATGTTGGTAGTCTGTATTTCTATATTTACTTACTGCACGAAGCCGTAGCCTTTTTCAAACGCGGCCTTGTTCATATCCACGAACTTGGGCTTGACGTTGGCTTCGATGGCCTTCATCCACGCCTCATGCGAAAATGGCAGTTTGCGGGCGAGCACGCCGAGCAATACCACATTTGCGGCCTTGTAGGTGCCGCATTCGTGCGCAAGCGAGGTCGCGTCCAGCTCGATGACGTTTTTCGCGCCCTGACGCACGCGCTCGAGCGCATCCTCGGGGTACTTGGCGGCGCCGGTGATGACGGGCATGGGCAAGAGCTCCTGCGTGTTCACGATCATGACGCCGGTTTCCGGCTTCACATAGGGGAGCGCGCGCAGCGCCTCCAGCTTTTCAAACGCGAGCACGACATCCGCCTGCTCCTGCTCCACGATGGTGGAATACACCTTTTCATCCGCGCTCATGCGCACATAGGTAACGACGCTGCCGCCGCGCTGACTCATGCCGTGCACCTCGCTCACGCGCACGTCGTACCCGTGCTGCAGCGCGAGGTAGCCCAATATTTTACTGGCCAGCAGCGTTCCCTGGCCGCCTACGCCCACGATGACGATACCGATCATTTTGCTTCAGCTCCTTTCTTTTCATTGACGGGACCTAAAGCGCCGAACGGGCACACGCGGGCGCACAGGCCGCAGCCCACGCACTGGGTCGGATCCACCCACACGCCGGTGGGCGTTTTGTTGATGGCCGGGCAGCCGATCTTCATGCACATGCCGCAGTTTTTGCACTTCTCGGGGTCGCTCCAATACGCGACGCCGGGCTGCTTGACGATGAGCGCGCAGGGCCGCCGCGTAATGATGACGGAAAGCGCGTCGCGCGCGGTTTCTTCCTTAACGACCCTTTCCAGCTGCTTTACGTCGAACGGGTCGACCACCACCACGTTCTGTATGCCCATGCCGCGGCAGAACGCTTCCAGGTCAAGCTGCGGGGCGGCATTGCCGTGGATGTCCAGCCCGTTCACCGGGTTGTTCTGGTGGCCGGTCATGCCGGTGATGGAGTTATCCGCAATGATGAGCGTGCCCACCGAGCGGTTGTAGAGCATGTTCAGCAGGCCGGTCATGCCGCTGTGCGCGAATGTGCTGTCACCCAGCACCGCAACCATCTTCTTCGCGCTTTCCTTCCCCTTCGCCTTTTCCATGCCGTGCGCCATGCCGATGGAAGCGCCCATGCACAGGCAGGTATCCGCGCCGGAAAGCGGCGGGAGCGCGCCCAGCGTATAGCAGCCGATATCCGAGTGCACCGTCAGCTTGAGCTTGGAGAGTATATAGAACAGGCCGCGGTGCGGGCAGCCGGGGCAAAGCACCGGCGGGCGGACGGGAATATCCTTGGTTTCCATGGGGCCGGGTTCGGGCGCGCCGGCGAATTTCGCGGCTACTTTACGCGCGAACAGCTCGCCCTGCATGCCCGTTTTATCCTTGCCCGAGCAGGCGATGCCCATGGCCTTGATGGCGTCCTCGTAAAAGGGCTCCATATCCTCTACGACATACAGCGTCTCAACGCCCGCGGCAAATTCGCGGATGAGCTTTTCGGGCAGCGGGTAGGCAAGCCCCAGCTTCAATACGGAGGCCGTGGGCAGCGCTTCCTTCACATAGTTGTACGCCGCGCCGCTGGTCACCACGCCGATATTTTTATCGTTCCACTCGATACGGTTGACGGGCAGCGTGCAGGCGTCTTCCGCCAGGCGTTTTTCGCGCGCCTCCACCACAAGGTGGCGTCCGATCATATTGGAAGGCATGGAGATATACTTGCGCATATCTTTTTTGTATTCGCGAAGCGGCAGTTCCTCGCGCTCGCCCAGCTCCACCACCGTGCGCGCATGCGCGATGCGGGTGGTAAGCCGCACGACGACGGGGGTGTCGTAGTTTTCGCTGATTTCATACGCGGCCTTCATGAAATCCTTGCACTCCTGGGAGTTAGAAGGATCCAGTACCGGCACGTGCGCCGCGCGGCAGAGCATGCGGGTATCCTGCTCGTCCTGCGAGGAATGCATGCCGGGGTCGTCCGCCACGACGATGACCATACCGGCGTTGACGCCGGTGTAGGAAGACGTGAAGAACGGATCCGCCGCAACGTTCAGGCCGACATGCTTCATACATGCCATGCTGCGCGCGCCGCCCAAAGACGCGCCGAACGCGACCTCTACGGCCACCTTCTCGTTGGGCGCCCATTCGGAATAGATTTCGTCGTACGTTGCAACGTTTTCGTTGATTTCGGTACTTGGCGTACCAGGGTATGCGGAGGTGACCCGCACGCCGGCTTCATATACGCCGCGGGCGATCGCCTCGTTGCCAAGCATTAGCTGTTTCAAACTGACCGACCTCCTTATGGTATTGCCGCGAAAAAACCTGTTATCGCAAGGATGAATAGTATTGCGGAAAAACCTGTTATCGCGCTGCTTTTTGCAGGATTGCAAGTGTGGCCCTGCATATATACATAGTATACAGGCCGTATTTGCCGAAAGATAGCAAACAAGCGAGAATAGATAATATATAGTTG
Source organism: Clostridia bacterium (assembly GCA_036677445.1). Taxonomy (GTDB): domain Bacteria; phylum Bacillota; class Clostridia; order Christensenellales; family CAG-138; genus JAVBWI01. The sequence continues at coordinate 179,023 of JAVBWI010000017.1, read as the reverse complement.
AAATACTTCTTGCATTTTAAGACAGGCGCAACGGAATGCGAAACCTGAAAGCAGGATGACGGGAAGGATGCTGCAGTTTTTAATCAGCGGTTATTTAGAACGTTGGCCGGAATCCCGTATAGGGGCAAAGGCCGTTGTCGGTGATGACCTGCGCGATGCGCCAGAACTCCCCTTCGCGCACCAGGTAAAGCCGCGCGAGATACGAACCCGCCGGGCCGGTGGATGTCGCGGTGGAAAACAAAATGTCGATGATCATCTCATCCGCACTGGGGGATTCCTTGCCGATAATATAAAAGCTTTCCACAAACGGGCTGGATACGCCGGTCACCCAGTTGGGGGCGGTATCCTCGAGCGCCTTGGCGTACGCCTGTTTGAGCGCGGATGTCATAACGGCGTACTGCATGGCGGCGCTGCGGCGGATCAATCCCGTTGCCCAGACATTTGCGGCTTCCTCGGGGCTAAAGACGCCGACGACTTCCATCGCCTCCATCAGCAGGCGGCTTTGCGTGTCGCTGTCGCCGACCTGCGCGACGGCGGCAAATACGCTGATGTAGCGGCAGTCAAAGAAGTAGCCTATTACGTTGAGCAGTAAAAATGCCAGCAGGCAGAGTACGACGGCTAGGAGCGCCGGGCGCTTCTTGTGCGTTTTCAGATGGGAGCGGATTCTTCTCATGCTGATATCCCCCCAATGCTGTGCTGGTTAAATTGTATGTGGGGGGATGGGGATTCAGGCGTTTTGTTGTGAGAATGGGGGATCATTGTCCTTTTGTTTATGCGTTGGGTGTATCTTTCCTCTTACGGTTCGTTAGTGGCTATGTTTTTCCTCCCCGCCCTTACAGTTCGTTATGGTCGTGCTGCGTTGCGCCGATGGCGCGGCCTTGCACTCCCTAACTCACTGGTCTTTCGGCTCGCTTATTCGCCCATCGGGCGCGCTCGCGTCCGACTCCCCTAAATCCCCCCTACAAGGACCCTCCAACGAGGGTCCTTGTAGGGGGACTTCATATTGCTGCATGTATAAGTTGTAGGTGGGTGACCCCGAATTGAATGTGTCCCTGCCTTCCGCAGTTCGCTATGGTCGTGCGGCGTTGCGCCGGTGCGCGGCCTTGCACTCCCTAGCTCACTGGTCTTTCGGCTCGCTTGTTCGCCCACAGGGCGCGCTCGCCTCCGACTCTACGAAATTTGGGCTGGCTGTACACAGCCCAAATTTTTTATCCGTAATTACTTGGGAAAGGCCGGAGGCAGGGCGGCTGTTACGTGCGCCATAGCACAAGGGCTATGGCGCTTTCGGCGATGATTAAGCAGCGCATGCCTTACCTTTATGTATTGTCTGCTAAATTGCAGGTGACGATAACCCGGGATTTAGAATACCCGGTAATATCGTAATCACCAAGGCATGTGATTAGTGTCAGTTGGGGCTCGCCTTCTCGCGTACGCTGCATAACTTCATCGGGCACATCTTGAACGAGATAAGTATTTATGTCAGCCACCTCAAAGTAGTTGAAAACGCCGTCAGCATGCTCGATAACGACCGCATCCCCCAATTCCAGCTTTTTAAGGATTGAGAAAACGCCTTTTACTCCGCCGGCGCTGTCATGACCGGCGATGATGGAATTGCCGGGCTCTCCCGGCGGTACGCTATATTTTAACCAGCCGCCAAGCATTGCGTCATCGGGCGCTTCCATGGTATTATCTTCATTCACTCCAACGACGATAATGTCTGTTGATACTTCTTGCCTTGTAAAATAGATCTTTACCGGTATGTCAAATGTTATTCTTGGAGTCGATGTTGGCGCAGGCATAGAAGTTGATGCTGCTTCTATTAGGGTGGAACGATCGGGCTGTGGCGTTTGCACAGTATAAGTTTCGGGGCTATGAACGGGAGGAGCAGTATATTCTCCGGGAAAAAGTACACTGCCGCGAATCACAATATAAAGGCCTGCTATGAAAACAGTGGCTATCAAGGCATAAAGAGCCCTTTTATAATACTTGTTTTTCACGGAATATACCTCCACAAATGTCATCACTCACATTATAAACTGCTTTTTACAAAGCAATACCCTGCATTTGGTATAGTATATCATAATACGGCATTTATTGCGGTGGCCTTTCAGTTCTTAATAGTCGTGTTTTTCCACCCGGCCCCACCCCCCTATTACGGCGGCTCTTGCAGCTTGAAATGGGCATGTTTTTCCATTCCGCCCGTCCAGTTCGTTATGGTCGTGCGGTGTGCGCCGGTGCGCTGCCTTGCGGCAAATGGTCCTGTTAGCTGTTCTTAGTCCACGGAACAGCCACCTTCCGTTGGCCGCTCCCAAGTAATTACGGATAAAAATTTGGGCTGTGTATAGCCAGCCCAAATTTCGTAGGCACGGAAGGCAGGAACGAGCGCAGTAAAGGGTCACCTACCCGCCACGATTAAGCTCAGCAATATGAAGTCCCCCCTACAAGGACCCGCCCTCGGAGGGTCCTGCCAGGGGGGATTTAGGGGGGTGAGGCGGGGTGGTTAAACATAACTAGCGGGCCAATAAGCAAACCAAATATCCCGTGTAGAGTTAATTATTCCTTGTCTCCCCTTCACCCCCACTGTCATCAACCCCAACCCCAGCCAGACCATGGAACAAAGCAGCATGGGCGAGATATAAACAGTATTGATGGCTTTTGTCAAAGGGCGTTTTTATTCCTTTTCGCCGGCAAGCACACGTATGGCGCGCAGCGGATCCCCGACGCCGCGCGCCAAAACGCGTCCCTTCCCCCGAGAAACACCGGGTGTCCCCCGGAAATTACAAGCACGCGGCGCACCGGCGGCAATATCTCCCCCGGCGTACGGCCCGGAGCGGAAGACCGCCGTACCGTAATGCGTGCCATTGCGTTCCTCATGTATTTCCCTTACACCACGTAAGCGTGCAATAATCAGCATCCGCATAAAAACGGATGCCGTGCGCGTTTTATGGCACGATACATAGCCACCCGGAGCAGGCGCGGCGCAATCACAGTAAAATAAATTGTAACGGCGGCGAATATGCTTGCTTTATTTTATATAGTATACCAGTTCGAAAGCGGGCGATATACCATGACAGTGAAACGGCAATGACAAAAGAATAATTGTCATTGAGCAATTTTAGACAAGCAGGTATAATGGGAAACAGGGGCTTATACCGGCCCCAAAGGAGAATAGCATGCCTCGCCGGCGGCTGCCGGATTGGGGGGAAGGGCTGTATGCTGTTTTCAGAAAAACTCAATCTTTTGCTGCAGGAGCTCAATATACCGCATACGGTGCTTTCGCGTTCGTCGGGGCTGGATGCGTCGCTGATCAGCCGCTTTCGCTCGGGCGAGCGCGTGCCGTCGCGCTTTAGCGCGCAGCTGGACAAGCTGGCCATAGGGGCGGCCGTGCAGGGCGCGCAGCTTGGCCGCAGCGCAGCGCTTTGCGCGCTGTGCGGCGTGCCGGTATGCGAGGATATACGGTCGCTCACAGACGCGATCTCTGCATGGCTCAACGCCGAGGAATCGGGCCTGCGGTCCCAGCGCGCCCGAAACGTGCGGGAGAAAGCGCGGCGCGCCATACCGCTGCGCACGGCCGCGCCGCCGCATGCCTTTGCGGAAAAGCTGGATGCGCTGATGCGGGCGATGGACGTTTCCAATGTGCGGCTGGCGCGCTACCTGAACGTGGATGCGTCGCTGATCAGCCGCTTTCGCAGCGGGGTACGGCGGCCGGACGCCGAGGGGCGAATCATTTCAAATATCTGTACCTATTTTTCAACCATCAGAAGCACCGCGCCGCAGCGCACAACGCTGTGCGCGCTGCTCGGGATACCCCTGACGGACGACCCGGAAGCGCTGCACGCCGCGCTCTGCACCATGCTGCGGCAGCCGCGCGGGCAGGATGAGCGTGTATTCTTAGATAACTTTCTGGATAAGCTGGACGTGTTTTCCGCGCCCGGCCTTACGATCAGCGGAAAGCTGCCCCCCTATATCGAGGGGATCGTGCCGCAGGCGGTGGTCTATTATGCGGGCGTGGATGGGTTTCGTAAAGCCGTGCTGCACTTTTTGCGCACGGCATTGTCCTCCGGCTCCGTCCGTGAGCTGCTGCTGTATTCCGACCAGAACATGGACTGGCTGACGCAGGACGAGGAGTTTGCGCGCACCTGCGCGTCGCTGATGATGCAGGTGCTCGCGAAAAAGATTCGCGTACGCATCATACACAACGTGGACAGGGATCTTCCGGAAATGCTGCAGGGCATAGAAAAATGGCTGCCCCTGTACATGACGGGGCTGATTGACCCGTACTTCTGCAGGCGCGTGCGCAACAGCCGGTTTTCCTTTACCGTCTTTATTGCGGATAAAGCTGCCGCAGTCAGCTCCGCGTGCGTGGCAAGCGCCGCATCCATCGCGCAGTATGCCTTTACCACGGACCCGCTGCTCATTGGCAACATGCGCGCGCAGTTTGCGTCGCTGCTCAGAAGCTGCGGCCCGCTCATGCAGATATTCACCCCGGACAGCGCGCAGAGCTATTTGCAGCGGCTCGCGCAGTTCGAACGCGCGGAAGGGGACACGGACGCCCTGCTGTGCTCGCTTTCGAGCTACACCATGCCGCACGCGCTGTTAAAAAGCATATTGGCGCGCGCGGGCGTGGACGCCGCGCTCTCGCGGCCGGTATTGGAGTTTCACGCGCTTTCCATCAAACGCGCGCAAAAAAACCTGGCGCTGTTCCAGGTATCCGATTATATCGCCCTCCCTACCGACGCACAGCTCTTTGACGGCCAGGTGCCTGTGGCGCTGCCGGGCCTGGGCATTGACCAACCGGTTTATTACACGCCGGAGGAATACGCGGCGCACATTGCCGCCATGCTGCGCCTTTTGCGGGAAAACCCGCGTTACAGCATACACCTTCTGCCCGAAAGCCCGTTTGCGAACGTTACGGTGGTCGTCCGGCAAGGCGTGGGTACGCTGTTCAGAAAGTCGGCAAAGCCGATGGCGGCGTTTTTGTGCGACCATCCGATGCTGTACGATGCGTATTCGAGCTATATGGATACGCTCAAAATGCGCAGCCAGCGCGTTTACCCGGAAAGCGGGCAGGCGTTTGCCGCGATGTCGCGGTTCCTGAAATAGCTTTTTTATGACGTGGATCGGGTTTTTCCGGCATGGGAATCCGGCAGACGGTCAACCGGTATACGAAACTGTCCGGCATTTCCCGGCGCAAGGCGGCCCGGACAGGCCCTTCCGGGGGATATACGGGGCGGGAATGTTCGTTGACAAGCAAAAGCCGCTTCATTATAATATGAAATATTTTAGATAAGCGCCGATGAAATGAGGGATGCTGGATTGACGAGATGGTTTCGCGGCCTGCAAGGAGCAAAATCGAAGGAATAGCAGCGCTATTTTAAGATTTTGGCGACGCAGCAGGCCGTGAAAACAGCCGTCAAGACATCGTTTCGAATTCATCAGCGCTTACTTAGATAAGCACGGTTCCTCCAATGATATGCGGGCCTGTTCGGCCTTCCATCAAGCGCGGCGGCAAGGCAGGTGATGTGCGATGAAGCCCACCAAGACGCAATCCAGACAAATGCTGTATGTGGTTACGGCTTTTTTACTGCTGCTTTTGCTGATGCTGCTGCGCTATCATACCGCCATGGAGCAAAGCGTGAAGCAGCGCGCCGACACGGTGCTTACGCAGATGGGCGCCCACCGTACGGCGGATATTAAGAGCCTGATTGAAGAGCAGCAAAATGTGCTCGCTGCGCTTGCGGGGCATATGGAAGGGCCGCCGGGCCTTACGGACGCGGACAAGCATGCAATTTTCAAATCTATCGAATCGATAAGCGGACTCTGTAAAATTGGTGTTTCGGATACTGCGGGCAATGTGCTCTTTGGCGGCGGGAGTATAAAGGATATAAGCGGGTACGCGTTTTTCCGGCAAAGCGGCGCGGGGGAACGGGCCGCCGAATATGTACCGGGGACGGCGGATGGGTATTGTTCGGGCATAGTGCTTTCAGTGCCGCTCAAAGGGGAGGGCGGCGCCGCGGGCGTGCTCTTTGGCAGCCTGCGAACGGAAGCGTTTTATCCGCTGCTGCATTCCGAGGCTTTTTATAACGCGGAATTCAGCATGCTCTGTGCGCAGGACGGCGGTATTATCGCCGTGGGGAATGAAGGCGGGCCGTTTGCTTCGGGCGGGAACCTCTTTGCTATTTATGCGCAGGCGCGCCTTGACGGAACATTGACGCCCGAGGCGCTCAGCGCCGCCATGCTTTCCGGGGGCAGCGGCACGTTTTCCTATACGCTCGGCGGGGAAAGCTATTACGCTTCCTACGCGCCCGCGGATTCGGCAGGCTGGGTACTTGTCAATATCCTGCCGGCGGATGCGGCGGCAGCCGCGTATAGCTTTATAACCCGATTTACGGATACGCTCGTGACGGAACTGATTATTCTTTTTTCGGCGCTGCTCTATTATGTGCTGTGGACGGACCGCAGGAAAGTCAACGCGCTCAAAAACGAGGCGGAGCTGCTGCGCCGCAGCGAGGAGCAGTACCGCCTGCTGGAGGAGCTTTCGGACAACGTGCTTTTTGAAGCTGACTTTCAGAACGGCAGCATATTCTTCAACCAGAATTTCAACAAGCTGTTCGGGCGTGCGCCGCTTGCTGAAAAAATATTGGACATTCAGGAGCTCATGCCCGGCGTACACCCTGAAGATCACGAGACGCTGCAAAGGCTGTATGAGCTGGTGATCACCCGCGCGGAAAAAAGCGCGGCGGAACTGCGCATATTGGACTCTAACGGGTGCGCGCTTTGGTGCCGCGTCATATGCATGGCGCAGCGCGACGAAAAGGGCAAGGTCTACCGCGTGGTGGGCAAGATTGAAAACATCGACAGTGAAAAACGGGAGCTGCAGAGCCTGCGGGGCCGCGCCGCGCAGGACTCGCTTACAAAGCTGTATAACCGCGAAACGGCGCAGTCGCTTATAAACGAATATCTCGACAGCGCCGGGTTAAAAGGCGTGCACGCGCTGTTTTTGCTGGATCTGGACGGCTTCAAATCCATTAACGACACCTGCGGGCATATGGCCGGCGACCATTTGCTCGTTGCCCTCGCGCAGGAGATGCGAAAGCTGTTCCGCACATCGGATATCATTGGCAGGCTGGGCGGCGACGAGTTCGTCATATTTCTAAAGGAGATCGGAAACATCCGGCTGGTGGAAAAGAAGTGCGACGAGCTGTGCGCGGCCATACGCATGGTCTCCGGCCAGTACGGCCACGGCGAGAGCGTAACCTGCAGCGTGGGCGCCTGCCTGCGGCGCGAAGGCGACGTGCTGCATTTTGAGGACCTGTACGCGATGGCAGACTCCGCGCTTTACGACGCCAAGAGCCGCGGCAAAAACCAGTACCGCATATTTGGGCAGAAGGAAGATTGAAGCAGGCGGCAAACCGGAATTTGACTTTATAAGAGACCGGTGATTGCGGTTTCGAACGTTTCGACGCCTTGCGCAATAATATCTATCAGCGAAACCTGATCCTCAAAGTCCGGCGAAGATGTCAATGTGCATTCTATGATGGCGTCTTGATTTTTATCATCATGAAACACAGCAAGAGTATCTGAAATAATACTGTTAACAACAGATTCGTATCGCTTTGCGATTTCTCGGTTTCGAGCGGAAAGCCATACTTCGAAGGCGCCCTTTTCGTGCAGGTAAACGATGGCGAACTTAAGCCCCTTCTCTTTCAAAAACTTTGAGCTTAGTGAAAAGTAGGACATGTCCATATAACCTGGGTAGATACCGCCAACTTCGTAATAAGGATATTTTTTGATAAAATCAGCGCGCAATTTGCCCATGAGTTCTAATATTCCTCTATATGCAGCCTGCACGTTTCCCGGCTGTAAAAGGGAAGTATAGTCGCTTATAAGCCGATTTAAGTGATCCATAATATCCTCCTCATGCTTAAATTATTTTTAATATCAATTCCCCGCCCCTTTTGCAGCATCGTTTACCCAATTATAAGAAATTTACCATTAACTATCGATCTGAATTTGATGCAATCAGCCATTGCAGCAGGCTTCAACCGTAAAACCATTGTAGCAGGCTTCAATCGTAAAAACCGGCGATTTTCGGTCAGAAGAATAATTGAAGCAATCCAAAGGACGTAGCAAATTGGAATTTGTCGGGGGCCCATTATGCTTATAATCGGCACTTCTTATGTCTATCAGAGCGAATTATATCCATGAAAATCTCGTCGTGATAGTTGCCCTTTAAGTAATACGCTTGGCGTCTTCGGCCAATTTCTTTGAAACCGGCTTTTTTGTAGCAGTTAATCGCTCGCTCGTTGAAAGAGAAAACTTTCAGCATTATATTGTTAAGATTCAAGTAGTTGAACCCGAAATCCACAAGAAGGATCATCGCTTCCGAGCCATAGCCATTATTCCGATTTTCTTCATCACCTATGAATATCCCAACTTCCGCACATTGACGTATCTGATTCACGGCATTAAATCCACAATTACCGATGAGCTCATCATTTTCGGTCTTGATTATTGCGAATTGTGTGCCTTGTGAGTTTTTGCTTATCCATTCCTGCTCTCCGGAAACGGATACCAAATTATGCGACATGCCAAGATTTTCAGTCACCGAAGGATCGTTGAGCCATTTTGTGTAAGTCCCGGCGTCTTCTAAGCACATAGGTGATAAGTAAACCTTGTGGCCAACCAGTTTTTTGTAGTATTTCATTGGTTGTTTTCCTTTCAAATTCCTGTTTACCTACGCGTATAAATAATCCGAAGTTTACATCTGTCCGATAGGGAATCTGTCGGTTTTGCATTACTCATAATGCGGAATACCCTCAATGACATTTCCGTATCTGTCATAGATTGTAATGTTTCCGGCATTGACCGGTAAAATAAAGGCAAACGGTTTTTCGCTGTCAATTTCAATGGTTTTCACACTGCTGCCGTCATCAATCTCCACTTTATTTATCTGTTGCTTATTCATGGAAATAAATGCGCGCTCGTTATAGCCTTCCATATGGAACTCCGCCACGCCTTGCTCTGTTTCGCTTACGGAACCGCCCGCCCTGAAAAAGTATCCAAAGGAAAGACCCGGACGATTCACATAGATTGAATAGGTATGTTCATTAAGATCATCAGAATAGAAAATCATAGCAGACATCGTTTGTGTTGTTTCTTTGGCTGCCTGCCAATCACCGGCAATTGCTTGTGAAGTGCGGGCATCCCTTTCGATGCTCGCCTTAGGTATTCCAATATCGTTACTAATATATAAAACAAGAATTGCCATGAGTATTAAAGCAGCAATTACACCGGCATATTTCATTACTTTCTTCATGCAGACACCTCGCATTCTATAAGAATCGGCAGTCAAGCCGCTCAACAAATTGGAACTTGCCGCTTCATTTATGAGTAGAATCGTTCCTGATTAAAAAACAACATTTTCTTTGTTCGTAACTTGGACAGATACGTGGAATCTGGTAATGATATCGTCCTTTAACTCTATTCCTACTCTGACGCCGCTTTTTGTGTACCGGCTCCACCAGTTGTCATCGGCTGAAACCGTATATCCGTTTTGTTCCATTACTTCATCTGCCGAATCAAGCGAACAGCCTATCTGAAGGCCCATAAGGGTATATTTTGATGATTTTATCTGATATTCGACGATATGATATTTATCAAGCACGTCAGGATATCCACCCATTGAGAAGGAGACGTCGCCGTTTTCGAGGAGGTAGCCTCCAAATCCTTCATAGCGGATATATCCGGCCGTATTTTGCAGTGAGGATTCCGGCAGTGTCAAACCAAAAGGCACGTCGCAATTTTGGTTCAATTCTTCTATTGCCTTGTTCGTATTGCTGCCGCCGGAACAGGAAGCCAGAGACAGGCACATAAACAGAATAACAATCACGGCTGCCTTTTTCATAAGACATATTCCTTTCGTTTTCATAAACGGTATGCTCTTATAAAGACAGTAAAAATAGTCGGGTTATGCAAGCGGTATGCGCCCTATTATTGTATTGGTATCGGAATCGACGACGATATTTACAAAACCAAAAACAATTAAATAGTCATTTTCATCAACCATATCCCTCATGTCTTCATCATCCGAGTACACATACGGCAAACCTTCCTCACCAAGACGAACGCTTTTATATGTGTAATTACCATTGGCATCCTTATTACCCTCATAACCATTCTCGGCAATATAGCCAAAGCAAGCCTGTATAACGGCGTCATCAACCTCAATAGGGACGGAATCCTTAAATACGTCGGCGTTCTCTGGCGTGAATGGCCCCTCAACAATGCCCTTTTGCGAGCAGCCTGCCGACAGAAAAGCACAAACTGTCAACAGTGCAATCAAGAACCCTATAAAGCTTGCTTGCTTCATGCGAAATCACCCCATAGTATTAAGACGAAAACAATGGCCTTGAAGTTCCGCTAAATTCCCGGTTGCCTGCGCGTGATATGAAAAATCCAACTTATGCATCTGCTTAACTACTTCTTTTGAGAGGCAAAAAGGAACCTACAGTACCCAATCTCAGCGGCGTTCTTCATGAGTTCAAGATTCAGCCACGCGGCAAGCTCACAAAACGGCCTATCTTTGAAAGGCCACTTTGTACGTGCACAAGAAAGAAGCTCCTCATTTGACAATACCGTTAATATAGTTCTCCATTCATCACGCAGTTGGGTCATTTTTTTCCTGACAGCCGCCATAGTACCGGGCCAAAGAACATCTTCGCGCGTCAGCGTTCCATTGCCGAACGAATGGTCGAAAACCATCGACCACCAAAAAGTAATATGCCAGGTTAACCAAGCAATGCTGGATGGGCCCATATCGTAAGCCTCGGTATCCGGCCAGTCCGCGTGCCAGACGTCTGATTTATGAACAACATGGAGCCCTCTTGCCCCAGGCTTCCAGAGACACTCCTCATCATCAAGACCGGCAAGATGAAGCTCCAACATCTGCCATGAAATATCAAACTGGAATTTCAGCGTACTACGAACGCTGTCTGTAGAACTTTGAATGTCTTTGCCGCTCACAGCAGTTTCTCCTTAAACGAATTTAATCTCTTTTACTGATCACATCCGCTATCAATGATTTTGAAATATACATTGCATTTATCATGTTCTTAAAGCGGGTGTGATGAGAGGCGCCTTCCGCAAATTTCAGCTGTGCTTTTTCACATTTGCTGATAATAGAAGATACGGGTCTGAGTGCTTCCATCAATTCTTCTTTTGTATAATTGTCCGCATTTTCACCGGTAATCAATGATTTTGAAATATACAGCGCTTTTATCCTGTTCTTAAGGAGCGTGTGCGAAGAGGTACCTTCCGCAAATTTTGGCCGTGCCCTTTCACATCTGCTGATAGCGGAAGAAACAATTTGTAAAGCTCCTTCTAATTCTTCTCCTGTATAGTTGTCCAGAGTATTTCACCTCAAAGTCTGCATTATTTGTCAAGTTCATCTTTCATCGATGCTCCGCTCTGTTAAGAGTGGCTGAACATCCTCCGGCTGTGCAGCAATATAGGCATCAATCGATTTGGGCAGCGCGCCGCAGTAATGGTCTTGGTTTGTGTTCTTGACTCCCGCCCGCATTTTGGACGTTTCCACATAATGTATCCTCCTCCAATTTAATCATCCAACAAATTCGAATTTGGCAACTCATTCTTTGCAGACTTCATAATCTTGAAACAGAATGCAAAAGAACCGCTTAGGTTTTTATTATCAGCAAACTTAACCCGCAATTTGTATCGCTGACCGTTGAACGTGAGTTCTTTCCGATACCAAAAGAGTCCTGTTATATCCCTGTCCTCTTCAACGCTTTCATAGTTCATGAACTATGAAAGCGTTTGATATAGTTTGCGGGATGCAAGTCTATCCAAGAGCAATCCAGATCAAGGATAAATTCATTTGGAAATTTTTTTGCGGAAATGACTTTCGCATCTCCCAAGTTGTAATTCCAATTCATACGCCTGCCTCGTTAAATTTCTGCTTATCTCTTTCAAGAATATCAAAAAGAAAGGTATGCTACAACAGTTTCCCGTGACAGCATGCCCCTGGGACGCTTATTTTTATGCTTTGCCGCCGCAGTGCGCCACAAATGCGACCGGATGCTGAATGATACTGGCTGTTTGTTCGGCCGAATACCCCTCTGACAGATACCGTCTTGCGATCACCGCCATGGATTCCCCGATTTCGATGATATGATCGTCCGGGTCGTAAATGCGCAGGACGCGTTGCTGCCACTCGTGCTTCATGGGCGGGTGGACGTACCGGATATCCTGCCGCCGCTCAATTTTTTGCACAAACGCATCGAAGTCGTCCACTTCGAAATACAGCTCCATGTTGTGCGGTTTCGTGCATACAGAATCCGGGTCAATGCCGGTGAGCCGGGCAAAATCCTGCTGCACGCCAAACCCGCCGTGAAAGACGACGTTTTTTCCCAGATCCAGCGCAACGGTCTGTTCAAACACATCCTGATAAAACTTTTTCGAAACTTCCACATCCCGCACGGCTAACAGCGCCAGCTTGTACTCCAAAGCCCCCGCCCTCCTCGCATCATCGTTCATCCAATTATATAGAAATTACCATTGTTATTTCAATCTGAATCTATCATCACATGTGAATATCTCCGGCTTAAATCGTCAAAACCGGCGACATGCGCGCCGGTTTTGACACCTTGCGAAGATGCCGACCGCGCCAGCAAGGCGCAGGCATCTGCGGAGAATCCGCCGAAGCGAACTCACAAAAAGGCTTTCGCATTTGTGCGAAAGCCTTTTTGTGATAGTTATAGGCCTTTCTTCCACAGCCCATGCAGGTTGCAGTATTCATATACGGCGACGGGCTTGTCGTCCACTACCTTGAAGCTGGCTTTGGGCGCTTCGCCGGGCTGCAGACACTTGCGCTGCCCGCCGCGCTCGGTTTGCAGGTATATCCACTGGATGTAATGCTCGGGCAGCATGGGGTGTTCCACCGAGCCTACAGCCACATTGACGACGTCGCCTTCCACGGTAACGGCGGGCACATGCTTTTCAAGAGAAGCGTCAACGGTGTTGGCGACCAACTCTTGCATTTGTTCGCCGCAGCAGACCATGGGCGCGCCGGAAGCGTGGATCATACCTACGAGGTTGCCGCAATGCCTGCAGCGGTAGAATTTCTGTGCGCAATATTCCATACTGTAAAACCTCCCTGTCGTATTTGATGCAGCCCCGGGATGCGGGGGCGCAAAATCGGATGACTGTAATTAATATACGACCGCATTCCACTGTTCAAACAGATACTTATGCAAGCACTGAGAAATTCGGAACACAAAATGTTTGCTTGCGGCGGCAGGCCCGTTTGGATACAATCTGGAAGAGAAAACATATAGGAGGCGGCCATGCGCTTTTTAGGGAATTTTTTATGGTTTCTGTTCGGCGGGCTGATACTGGGCCTGAGCTGGAGCCTTGCGGGCATATTCTGGTGCGTCACCATACTCGGCATCCCGTGGGGCGTGCAGTGCTTCAAATTCGCCAAGCTTGCCTTTTTTCCTTTCGGCAAGGAGATCGACTACGGAGGCGGGCTGGGCTCCATTCTGCTCAATATCGTGTGGCTTTTAATCAGCGGCCTTGCGCTCGCGGCGGAGGCGGCGATCATCGGCGTGGTGTTCTGCATCACCATCGTGGGTATTCCCTTCGGCCTGCAATGCTTCAAGATCGCAAAGCTGGCGCTGCTGCCGTTCGGGGCGACCGTGCGGGCAGTGTAGACAGATGTGATATATTCCATCCATATTCACAACAGAAGCTGTTAATTCTCTAACAATTTGCTTGTTGTTTTACAACAGGTGGCGTATACTGGATGTATCAAAACCTGTGGAGGCAACATCCATGCCCAACGAACGCCGCACGCAGATTCGCGACTATATCGACGCCCGCGGCGAAGCCACTGTCGCGGAGCTTTTGGAGCTTTGCGGCAACTGCTCAAGCATGACGCTTTGGCGGGACCTGAATTTTCTTGAACAGGAAGGGGCCATACGCCGCACCCGCGGCGGGGCGATTTCCATGCGCTCCATACAGCCGGATATCGAAGGCTTATACAGCCAGCGCGCGCAGGAGCATACCGCCGAAAAGCGCGCCATCGCGCGCGCGGCGGCGCAGTTTGTACAAACCAGCCACGCGGTGTATATGGATGCGGGCAGCACGCTTATGGGCGTGGCCCGCTGCCTGCCGGACCAGCATTTTACCATCATCACGAGCGGCGCAAACATCGCCATAGAGCTTTCGCAGCGCAGAAGCTGCAACGTCATCGCCGTGGGCGGGCAGATCAGCGGCAACACGCTCTCGTTTTCCGGCCCGCAGGCGGAGGCGGTGCTCGATTCCGTCAACATCGATACGGCGCTGATGGCGACCTCCGGCTATTCTCTTTCGGGCGGGTTTACCAGCGGCTCCTTCAGCGAGCGGGAGTTAAAGCGCAAGGTGATCGAAAAGGCGTCCCGCGTCGTTATGCTGATGGATCACAGCAAAATCGGCCGCTCGCTGCCCTTTACATTCGCTTCGCTGGAGGAGATAGATATACTTGTGACTGACGCTCCCCTGCCCCGCGACATCGCCGCGGAAGCCAAGAAGCACGGCGTGCAGATTGTGGTGGCGACGGAGGAAGAATAGTAGAGATTCCAAAGGGACGTGTCCCTTCTGTGGGGGTATGGGGGCGAAGCCCCCCGCAGTACAGATTGGAAAGGAGTCAGGCATTTTGCCTGACTCCCTTTGCGTTCGCCAGAATAAGTTATTTAGCCCCCCATCACCGCTTCTGCGACGATCTTGCCGCAAAGATAGCCGGAGGTGTAGGACCAGCCCTGCGCCGCGCCGCCGAAGGTCACGTACGGCTTCTTTTCGGTAAAGAGCACGCCCATGGAATCGGTGCCTACCGCGTACAGGCCGTTGATGGGCGTCGCGCCGTCCTCTTTGAGCACGTTGAACCGCTCGTTGATGTCCAGCCCGCCGCAGGTGCTGTAGCAGAAGGAGGTGCCGGTCACGGCGTAGTACGGGCCTGCGCCGATGGTATCGAGATATTCCGCGGGCTTGCCGAATTCTCCGTCCACGCCCGTCTCGCAGTAGCCGTTGTAGGCGGCGACGGTGTTCTCCAGCGTGGCGGCGTCCATACCGAGCTGCGCGGCGAGATCCGCTAAGGTATCGGCCTTGCAGATAAAGCCCGCTTCGATGCCGTCGGCAAGCACATCCTCGATCAGCGCCATCGGCGTGTTCTTGGGGATAGTGGCCTGAAAGCCCAGAAACGCGGCGGCAACCATTTCATCGGTGTAGTCGAAGCCCTTGGTCTTGATGTACTGCACCTGATCGTTGGACCAAATGCTGTAGAATTTCGGGCCTGCCTTCCAGGGGTCGAGCATGGCGACGCCGGTTTCGGAGGCAAAGCGCGCGCCGTTCGCGTCCACCGCAAGGGAGTTGGGCGCGACGACCATGTTTAGCGGGATATCCCCTTCCGACCATGCGGCCTGCCTGCCGGTGAAGCGGCCCAGACGCCCTTCAATGGGGTGCGTCTCGTAGTTGGTGAGGGTAATCGGCACGCCGGCCATATGCACCATGGGCGAAATGCCGATGTTGTAGGTGCCCGCGCCGATGCCGATGGCGGCCTGCAGCATTTTGCCGTCGTTCTGCTTCATGCCGAGCTGGTTCCAAACGCCGCTTAACGGATAGTACTCGTTGCTCAGGTACTTGGTTTCCATTTCGCCGTTGCCCGCGAAACCGCCGGTGGCGAGTATAACGGCTTTGGCGTTGATAATGTACTCCGTGCCGTCCATGTTGCGCGCCTTTACGCCGGTAATTGTGTTGCTGGCGGCATCGTAGATAAGCTCGTACGCCTCCGTCTCCAGCATGTACTTGCCGCCGAGCTCGGTGTAGTGTTTGTAGATTTTGTCGTAATACTCGCCGATGAAGGTTTTGTTGGCGCCGGTATCGTTGGGCATATACTGGTACTTGCAGCGGTACACATCCGATGGGGTGAAGCCCACCTTCGGATCGGTGGAGAATACAAAGCCCTGCTCGTAGAACAGCCAGTCGAGCGCCGAACCGGAATTATCCAGCATCAGGTCGACCATTTCCGTCTTAGCGTCGCCTTCGGTATAGGCAAGCCACGCTTTGCGCATGGCGGCCTTATCGATAAAATCATCGCCGTTGTTGAACTCTGCCTGAATTTTCGTGGGGTTGATGGCCATCATTTCGGTGGTGACGGAAGAGGTGCCGCCGTACTTGCCCGCTTTATCGATGGCCAGCACGCTGACTTCTTTCCCTGCCGCCTGCATGGTTTCCGCAGCGCGTACCGCGGAGGTGGTGCCGGAACCGCCCATGCCCACCACCAGCACATCCGTATCGATGGTTTCGGTAACGCCGGTGACCTTGGCGGGTACGGTCTGGAAAGCGGAGATTGCGGCGGCATCCGAGCCGCCGGCTACCAGCGCAGCGGTCACCGCCTCCGTTACCGCGGTGCGCACCGCGTTGGAGGAAACCGTAGCGCCGGTAATGGCGTCCACCGCGACGGACTGGGCTTGGACCATGCGCGGCACCATCAGATCGATGACGGATTGCAGTATCGGCTTTGTCTCGCCGTTTTCCAGGCTCACGTCGATGGCGGTGATTTTGCTTTCATCCACCGTAACGTCGACCTTGACCTTTTCGCCCAGGAAATAGCCGATGCCTTCGCCGGTATAGGTGCCCGCCTTCATGGCGGTGGCGAGTTTTACCGCCGTACCGGTCGCTTCGGCATAGGCCGCTTTGGCCGCTAAGAGCACCGCCGCGGAAGTGACCGTGGCGCCGGAAACGGCGTCCACTTCTACGGTACCCGCTTCGAGCATGGCGGCGGGCAGTTCGTCGATCGCCCTGGAGCCGACGCCTTCCGTTTCGCTATCCCCCGTGGCGGTGACGTTGGTCAGGGTATCCCCTTCCACTGTGACGGTAACGGATACCGCGCCGCCGAAGCCCTGCGCTTCGGCCGTGGCAGACTTTGCCGTAATCTCCGGCGCGGGCGTGGGCGCCGTGGCGGGAGCTTCCGCCGGGCTGCACGCCGCGGCGCTAAAGAGCATCGTAAGCAGCAGCAGAACACTCAGAATTCGTTTCATTTACCCTTCCTCCTTAATGACGGTTTTTGTGAATCAATAAATGTGTATTCCGTTACAGGCAAATAAATGAATACTCATTCATTTGTGAATAGTATATCATGCCGTATCCATATTACAAGTATCGAAAAAAGAATTATGGCATGTTTGTGGCGGCATAGAGAGAAAGCCGCTTGCGGGTAATCAGGAATACAAGTAACGAAAGCGGAATGGCAGCCTGCGTTTTTGTGATATAATAAAAAACGACTGATCCTGACGTTTTTGTATTGACGGGAATATAAGAGGTAACGCATGAGAAGGAAACATGAGCTGTTTCTAGGCGCTTTGGTTATGACTGCGCTGCTTGCCGGATGCGCTCGCTCAAAAACGGAGTCGATCGATATCGCCGTAAAAGAAATACCGGATACGCTCACCACATCCGATGCTATTGTGCCTATGTACCTTCCGCAAAAGGAAGGCAGGCTTCATAAAGAGAACGGGTATGCTAAAATCACAGTTGACGGAAAAGAATATATCACCATCGTTTACTATGATCTGAATGAGGAAAACGCTTCGGAGTTCCCCGAGTTGGGGAAAGCACGGTTGACAAGCGAAAAAGATACGATTTCTTTGGCCATGAAATTGAATGCGCACATTGGAGTTGTAATGAAAGGGAGCGCTTTTGTAGAGCGTGAGGAGTTCATAAAAGTAGCCGACTCCTTCTACTTTAACGAAGGGCCGCCAATCGGCTGGTCTCAGTAAAGAAAGCCCGCCCCTGTACGAAAAGGCAGGAACGGGCTATTGAATTACTGACGAGTTACTGCGCTTTGATGGTATTCCATGTAACATCCGCCGCCATGCGGCAGAATGAGTCAAGCCCGATCGCGTCGCGGTTGTAGATTAAATACCGGGCGAACGCCGTGAGCTGCACAGTGACGGTGCGCAGCAGCAGCTCCTCTGGGCAATCCTGCCGCACATGCCCCGGCAGGCGTTCTAATATGCGCGGGTCGGAAAGCACCTCCGCGCCAAGCTGCGCAAAGGGAGCCGAAAAATAATCGAAATAGTAAGTATCAACATATTTCGTGGTGAATTCCATTTCCTCCGGGCAGGAAAACGACCAATGGAGGAAATTGCGGATCAACTGCCCTACGACCTCCCGCACCGGCGCGGCCCAGTCAACTTGCTGCTGGATACACTCCCTGCCGTGGTCGATGGCGTGCAGGAACGCTTCGCGCAGCAGTTCCTCCTTGGAGGAAAAGTACAAAAACGGCGTACCTACCGCCACGCCCGCGTGCTCGGTAATACGCGCTATGGGCACCAAAACGCCGTACTGGTTGAACATACGTATGGTGCTTTGCAAAATACGCCGCCGCTTTTCTTCCGGGTCCCTTGTCCTTGCCGCCATCCTGCCACATCCTGTTTAGCATTTTGCAGGAAGCGAATGAGCCAACATGCACGCCGCCTGCATTTTTTCAGTCTACCATATGCACTGACGTAAATCCAATAGGGCATTAAAAAGCATGTTCCGTAAAAAGGCCTGTTCTGTTATTCGCGCTGCAATATCTGATACCCAAAGGAGACGGCTGCGCTACTGTTTGGCACGATCTGACGCTGCATTCTTCTTAATCCTCTTATTTTCATACATCAGCAGATCGACCTGCTTTAAAAATTCATCCACCGTCAAACCCGCGTCATAGTCATAAACGGCATGGCCTGCACTAAAATCAAGCTTGAACGGCAAAGCGCCGCTCTCATTCAACTGCCCGACACAGCAGCTGATCCTGTCGGCCACCGCGTTCAAGCTTTTGATGTCATATATCTCCAGTATCAGGCAAAATTCGTCGCCGCCATAACGGGTGATGTAATCCGTTGAACGGATGCACCTCTTCAGCAGGTCGGCGGAGGCCTTCAGCGCAGTATCGCCCATTTCATGGCCGAACGTATCGTTGATTTCTTTAAAGTTGTCAATATCCAGCATAATGAGCGAGAAAGTTCTGCAGGGGGAGACCTTGCTTATTTTCTCCTTTAAAACGGCTTCAAGATTCTTCCTGTTTCCTATTCCCGTGAGATAATCGGTGTAAATGCTGTCGTTCTGTATGTTTAACAGCACGACCAGCAGCGTGAGCGCTGTAAAATTCAATATAAATGAAATCCCGTAAATTTGGAGTTGCAGCAGAATGCCCACAAACGGCGGTACGGGAAAGAACAGCAACGAAAAGAGATGCCGCTTATTGATTCTTTTCCGCTTTCGCCAGACAATGAAAAATGCGGTAACAAGCAAATAAATCGTAATGATGGCCGACAACAGGAAGAGCGGCCCTCTATGGTAAACGTTACCGGAATCAATAGAATAATACCACCCGGTAAATTGGGATACGGCAACCATAACCGCATTGACCGCATTGAGTACAAGTATGGGCAAATATAGTTTTCTGGTTCTTTCCGTATCATGATATACTTGATTATTTACATATAAAAACCACAGCGAAGGTAATATGGGATTCAGTAAAAACATCATGAAATTGCCTATGCTGTTCAAGAAAGGATAAACAGTACCCGGATTACCGTCAAACCTGCTCAATATATCCAACAGCAGCAACAGTATGGTAAGGAAAAGCATCATACTGTAAAGCTTGTGCTGCAGGGATCCTTTATCCGTACCATGGGAGGAATGCACCAACAGGGTAATCAGCAGCATTATGGAAAAACAATTGATCACGATGTTACTTAGTAAACTCATGTACCACTCCCTCAGGGCCAACGATTGTAATTCGAGTGAAAAAAGCAATTCTATTCCGAAGCAGTATTTTAGCGCTTCGTGCCACGCTAGGCGCAGGAGAACCAATTTAAGGCTTTCATAATAAAGTATAACCGGATTACATCAAATCAGCAACGTAGAAGGCGTAAAGCAAAATATGCAGTTGATACGCTTAAGCCGTATTATTTGATATTCTTTTGCATCGAGCTGACAACAGAGCGATGTATTTTCAAAATTTAAGAACTTGTTCCGCCCATATTATGGTATAGTTGACACATGGGATTTTCTTAACCGAGGAAAATGTTTTATAAATAGAAAACTATGAAATGGAGGAATGCGCCGTGCTCCAGGAAATACCGACGAATGAACAAATGATTGTTCTAATCGGGCAACCATTGTTTGAAGTATGGAGTAAGCTAAGGGATTTGATTGAATCAAAATATGATATGGAATGCCTTTGGAATAGCGGCGGTAAAAGGTGGACATATGAGTGTAAGTATCGCAGAGGCGGTAAGACACTATGCGCTTTATACGCAAGAGAAAGCGTGTTTGGCATTATGATTATATTCGGTCAGGATGAGAGAGCAAAATTCGAAGCAAATAGAAACGAGTATTCGATAGAAGTACAACGGGTTTACGATGACTCTACGACCTACCACGATGGAAAGTGGATGCTGTTTGAATTAACAGATACATCGCTGTTTCCGGATATGGAAAAGCTGTTGCTGATTAAGCGAAAACCAAATAAAAAGGCTAGCGGAAACCACGGATGAATCATTCGGCTTCCCATTATGCACGGACCCGTTGAAGCAGCCTGCCTAGAAAAAGGCTCCGCCCCGTAAAGGGACGAAGCCTTTTGGTTTTGTTGCAGAAGCGCGCTTATTATGCATTCCTGCCACAAAAACTATTAAAGATTATATGCCCAGCTTGTTTTCCCGTATCTGCTCGAGCTCGGTGCAGTTGTGTTTCACGGTGTGGCCGGGTAAGGGCAGCATGCGCTCGTGGATAAAGTCCACAATCCATTCCGGCTGCGGGAAGAAGGCGTCTTCCAGCTCGTGCGCGGGGGTGATCCAGTTCTTGGCGCCCACGACCACCGGGGGCGCGTCGAGGTAATCGAAGCACAGCTCGGTGATGTTGCTGGCCAGGTTGCGCATGAAGGAGTTGCGCTCGCAAGCGTCGCCGGTGACAATGATGCGGCCTGTTTTCTTCACGCTCTCGATGACCTTTTCGTAATTGAAGGGCACGAGGCTTCTTGCGTCGATGATCTCGGCGGAAACGCCGTACTTCTCCTGCAGAATATCCGCCGCCTTCGTTACGCGGTACAGCGTGGCGCCGATGGAGAGTATGGTGACATCCGAACCCTGGCGCTTGACGTCCGGGTCGCCGAAGGCAATTTCGTATTCTTCCGCCGGCACGCCGCCCGCATGGAACTGCTCGCCGATATCGTAAATGCGCTGGCTTTCGAGGAATATCACGGGGTCGGTGCCGTTCAATGCCGCCTGCATCAGGCCCTTCGCGTCATACGGCGTGGCCGGGAACACGACCTTGAGGCCGGGGATATGCGCCGTGAGCGCGGACCAATCCTGGCTGTGCTGCGCGCCGTACTTGGAGCCGACGCTCATGCGCAGCACCACCGGCATTTTGAGCATGCCCGCGGACATAGACTGCCACTTACTTAGCTGGTTGAATATTTCGTCGCCCGCGCGGCCTAAAAAGTCGCAGTACATCAGCTCCGCGATGGCGCGCCCGCCGGACATTGCGTAGCCCACCGCCGCGCCCACGATGCCCGCTTCCGCGATGGGCGTATTGAACAGGCGATGGTACGGTATAGCCTCCGTCATGCCGCGGTATACCGCGAACGCGCCGCCCCAGTCGCGCACGTCCTCGCCGAAGGAGGCGAGCGTCGGGTCCTCGTAGTATTTGTTGATGATAGGCTCGGCGATGCCGTCGCGCAGTTGGTAGAGCCTGTTCTTGGAGACCGGCTTGCCGTTCGCGTCAAACGCGAAGCGCTCCTTTTTCGCGAGCTGCTGCACGCGGGGGCATTCTTCCTTGGGGCAGAGCACTTCGGGCGCACGGCCGGGTTCCAGGTTGGGCACATGCCCGTTGGAAAACATCAGGTCGCCGATAAAGTTGCTCTCCGCGCCGAAAATATCGATGCGCGGGGAGATCTTATCGTCTATGGCGAGCTTCAGGTTGCGGAGCATATCCTCCTTCACCGTCGCCCAGATGGAGTCAAGATCCGCCTCCTTGCAAACGCCCGCCTCCACAAGCTGCTTGCCGAAGGATACGATGGAATCCGCTTCTTCCCACGCCGCGACCTCTTCCTTGGTGCGGTAGCTGGAGGAATCCGAAGGGGAATGACCGGAAACGCGGTAGGTAACGACGTCCAGCAGCACGGGGCCGTCCTTCTTCGCGAGCGGCAGCTTGCGCTTGTACGCGTCGATGACCGCGAGCGGGTTGTAACCGTCCACGCGCTCGGCGTACATCTGCGAGGGGCATATGCCCGCGGCGATGCGCGCGACCATGCCGTACCCCATCGTTTCGCCCATCGTCTGGCCGCCCATGCCGTAGAAGTTGTCGTTGATGTGGAAGAGTATGGGCACGCCGCCGCCATCCTTGCCCCAGAGCGACTTGCACTGCTCCATGGCGGATACCATCATACCCTCCCACACCGGGCCGCAGGCGGTCGAGCCGTCGCCGATGTTGCAGACCACGACGCCGGGCTTTTTGTTGATGAGCTTGTACAGCGCGCTGCCTACCGATATGGTGCCGCTGCCGCCCACGATCGCGTTGTTGGGGTAAATGCCAAAGGGCGTAAAGAACGCGTGCATGGAGCCGCCCAGGCCCTTGTTGAAGCCGTTCTCGCGCGCGAAGGTTTCGCACATCATGCCGTAAAGCAGGAAGTCGCGACCGGTTTCCTTGACGGATTTGCTTGCCTGTATGGCTGCGAGCGTTTTGCCGCCGAAGAACTCAACCATGATCTTCATGAGTTCGTCGTCGCTGAGTATCTCAATGGCGCGCAGGCCTTTTGCGAGTATTTCGCCGTGGCTTCTGTGCGAGCCGAACGTGTAATCGTCCAGCGTCAGGTGGAACGCGCCGCCGACATACGCCGCTTCCTGCCCGATGCCCAAATGCGCGGGGCCGGGGTGGTTGTACGACACGCCCGCGTATTCGTTGGTGGTCTTGATGAGGTTGAGCATTGTCTCAAACTCGCGGATATAGCACATATCGCGGAATATGTGCAAAAACTCCTCTTTGGTGAAGTTTTTCTTTTCATCCTTGACAGTCTTTTGGTAGGTATTGACCGGGATATCCTCAAAGTGGAGCGTGCCCGGCTTGCGCACATCCTGCGGGGATACGAACAGGGATTTCGTCATGGTGCTTTCTCCTTAAAATCATTGCTGGCTGTTATCGCCTTAATTTGTTAGTTGGCAGTACGTTGGGGGCTCTGCCCCCAAACCTCCGCCAAAAGGGACATGTCCCTTTGGAAACCCTATATCAAAGCGACTGCGTCGCTTTGGAAAATATGGAGTTCCCCGTTTTTGCGAAATTACTTATATTGAAATACTGCCTCGCGCAGTATCTCCGCGACCGTCGGGTGCGGGAACACGATTTCCTTGATATCGTCCAGCGTCAGCTCCAGTTCGATGAACGTGCCCGCGGCGACGATGAACTCGGAGGAATAGTTAGAAAGCGCTTGCGCGCCGAGGAGTATCTTTTTCTTTTTATCGATCACCAGTTTGCAGATGCCGTCCCCGCCCTCGTTTTCCGCGAGGTACCTGCCGGAAAAGCGCATGGGGATTTTGACGATATCTACATCCATGCCCTTTGCGCGGGCGGTGAACTCCGTTTCGCCTACGCTCGAAAGCTCGGGGTTGGTGTAGAGCACACCGGGGATGGAGGTGTAGCGCATGGTGTCGCGCTTGCCCAGCATGTTATTCACGGCCACTTCCGCTTCGCGGTAGGCGGTGTGCGCCAGCATGGATTTGCCGTTGACGTCGCCCGCGGCATAGACCTCCGGGATGTTGGTTTTCATGTGCGCGTCGGTGACGATGGCGCCGCGCTCGGTGAGCACATGGATGCTCTCCAGGCCGATATCCTTGGTGTTCGCCCTGCGGCCGATGGATAAAAGCACCTTATCCGCGGGAGCGAATTCGGCCTTGCCGTCCTTCTCGTACTTCACGCCGTCGGGCGTGATTTCCGTCACACGGGCGGAAAGGCGGAACACCATGCCCTTCTTTTCATAGCCCTTTTGCAGTATCGTGACCAGTTCCGGGTCGTTTTCGCCCGCGATATGGTCCAGCATTTCGATGACGGTGACTTCCGAGCCGATGGCGTTGAAGTAGGAAGCCATCTCCAGCCCGATCACGCCGCCGCCGACCACGACCAGCTTTGCGGGCTTTTCTTTTAATTCCAGCGTTTCGCGGTTGGTCATGACAAAGCCGCTTTGAAGGCCTTCCTTTAAACCGGGGATGGGCGGCACCGCCGGGCCCGAGCCGGTAGCGATCAGGAGCCGCTTGCCCGTGTAGGCTTCGCCGTTTGCCGATACGGTGTATCCTTCCGGCGTTTTGCCTGTGATGACACCCGCGGCTTCCACCAGTGTGACGCCGTTTGCCTTGAGCGCTGCCTTTACGCCGGAAACCAGAGTCTTGACGACTTTATCCTTGCGGGCAACGACCTTCGCGTGGTCGAGGGTTATCCCCTCCGCTTTGACGCCGTACTTTTCGCCGTGTGCGGCGCCGGAAAACAGCTTTGCCGAATACAGCAGCGTTTTGGTGGGGATGCAGCCTTCGTTCAGGCACACGCCGCCCACGCTGCGCTGCTCGATGCACAGTACGCTAAGCCCCGCGTGCCCCGCGCGCTCGCTTGCGAGATACCCCGCCGGGCCTCCGCCCAGCACGATGAGGTCATATAGCATGGGGTAGTTCCTCCTTGTTGATTGGTATGTCGATCAGCCTATCAGCAGCGTGGTGAAGTTCTCAAGCATCGTCGCCAAATCCTGCGCGAAGCGTGCGGCGGGCGCGCCGTCCACCGCGCGGTGGTCGTAGGTGAGCGAGAGCCCCATGGCGGGGTAAGCGCGAAGCTGCCCGTCCACGGTGCGCACGCGCTCCACGATGCTGCACACGCCGAGTATGGCGGTCTGCGGCGGGTTGATAACGGGGGTAAAGCTCTCCACGCCCAATGCGCCGAGGTTGGAAATTGTGAATGTAGCGCCGGTCAAAAGATCGGGGCTGATGGAGCCTTCCTGCGCGGCTTTTGCCAAAGCCTTGCTTTCTTCGGCGATCTCGCGCAGGCTCTTGAGGTCCGCGTTGAATAGGGTGGGCACGAGCAAACCGCGCGGGGTATCCACCGCCATGCCGAGATGGACATGGTGGAAGTAGCGCATTTTATCTTCCAGAAAATGCGCGTTGAGGTCGCGGTGGCGCGGCAGTACGCGCGAGCAGGCATACAGCAAAATATCGTTGAGGGTGATGTTGGGCAGGCCCAACTGCTCGGGCGCGGCCTTGAGCTGCTTGCGCAGTGCGAGTATGGCCGAAGCGTCGAACGAGGAGCTGTGCGTGAGCTGCGCCATGGACGCGAGGCTGTTGTGCATGCTGCGCGCGATGGATTTGCGGATGTTGGTGAGCTTGACGTCTTCATAGTCCGCGGCGGAGGGTACGGGAACGGCGGCCGCCGTGGCGGGTACGGATACGGTTGCCACGGCCGCGACAGCGCCGGGCTGTACATAGGCCGCGATATCGGTGGTGGAAAAACGCCCGCCGATGCCGGTGCCGCCCTGTACGGGTACGCCTGCGGCGAGTGCGGCGGCGGTCGCGCGTGCGCCGGAGTTCGCGAGCGCGATTACATCCCGCTCGATTACGCGGCCGTGCGGGCCGGTGGGCGCGGCATAGTCTGCCTGCACGCCCAGACGCTCCGCGGCGGCGCGGGCGCGGGGCGAAACGGCGGCCGCCGTTTCCGCGGCTTCGGGCGACGCCGGGGCGGAGACGGCGGGAGGGGCCGCCTCCGCCGCGGTTACGGGCGCGTCGCTTGCGGGTGCGGCGTCTATAGGCGCCGCAGCAGCGTTGGGGTTGAATTCCGAAATATCTTCGCCCGGCGTGCCGATAACGGCAACGTTCAACAGGCAGGGCACGTCGTCGTCCACTTCGTAGAACCGTGCAAGCAGGGTGCCGGAAGCCTTTGCGGTTTCCTCAAATGTTGCCTTATCCGTTTCGTAAGTAAAGAGAGGGTCGCCCTCCTGGACGGTATCCCCCACCTGTTTGTGCCATTCGGTGATGATGCAGCTTTCCACCGACTGTCCCTGCCGGGGCATAATAACCGCTATCGCCATACGCCGCGCCTCCTTTTTCACAAATGTTATATTAGATGTTATATTATCGCATAAAAATGATATTTTTAATCATTATTATGGCTATATCATAACAACTTGATACGCCCGCGTCAAGGGATTCCGGGTAAACTTCATAGAAAAAACGGTTGTGTCAATCGCTTTTCACAATACAGTGCATCGCGCGCCTGCGCTGTTTGTGACACTGCGGTTAAAATTGAACGGACCTCTGTATTTTCATGCCGCAAAGTGCTATGCTGTGTGAAAAGCATATACGCCAACACGCTATGCTGTGTTGGCGTGGGATCACGGTAAAAAACGATTGGAATGGGGGAGCGGAGTATGGAACAGGAGCATCGCCTTACGCGCAAGCAAAACCTATTGCAGGCGGTGAAGTTCTTATTGTTTTCCATCAGCGCAGGGGTCATACAGGCGGTGAGCTTTACCCTGCTCAACGAATTGACGGGATGGCCTTACTGGCCGTGCTATCTTGTGGCATTGGTGCTTTCCGTGCTGTACAATTTTACGGTCAACAGGGCGTTTACCTTCCAATCGGCTGCCAACGTGCCAAAGGCGATGCTCAAGGTGCTGGGCTATTATGCCGTATTCACGCCGCTTTCCACCTGGTGGGGCGCGGCGCTTACGGGCATCGGCTGGAACGAATACATCGTGCTGTTTATCACGATGGTTATGAACTTCGTAACGGAGTTCCTGTTCTGCCGCTTTGTGGTATACCGGGGGCAAATCAACACCAACGCCCGCGGACAAAAAGAAAATGAGCGCTATGCGGAATAGTTCGAAATAACACTGATTATCCATTGAAATGAAAGGACAGCGCATCCCATGAAAAGCTTTAAGCTCCTGGTTTACATGATTGTTTTCATCCTTGTATTCACCGCGTGTTCTGCGAATACGCCGGCAACGGTTCCCTCGCCTGCGCCGCAAGCGGAGGCTGCCCAATCGACGGCGCTCCCGCAAAACGAGGCATCCGCTCCCCCGGCGGGCGCAGAGGCGACCAGCACGCCCCGAAGCGAAACGGGAGCGGCTGGGGATATCGCGCAAAAGACAAAGGATTTTATTCTGAACGGGCAGGACGACAGGCCGGAAGCCGGTAAGCTTCACTGGACGGAAGAATTCTTAAATCTGGTGGATATGGAAAGCTTGTACCAGGAATACATTGCGTCCGGCTTGGATGCGGATGACGTTGAGGGCTTTGCCCAATACATTACGGAGAACGCGCCGGTTCCGGATAACTGGAAAGACATGTTTGAAGCGGCATTCGCCGAGAGTTACGGCGAAACGATCGTCAAGTATGAGCTAATAGAGGATACCTATTATCAGGTATACGTCAGCATCGACGGTTCGGAGGTACCGTATGTTGCCGTCAACGCAAGAACGGGGTATTATCACGGATAAATAAGCTTGTCGAAGAAGTGCCACGGCACTTTTTCGAGGATTACAGGAACAACCTGTACCTGCGGCACGGGCGGTTGTTCCTGCAAGGAAAGCCTTGCATCGCAAGGCCTTCCGCGCCACCGCACATGTCACTGGCGGCGGTTCTTAAGCCTCCGGGAGCCGGAGCCGAGCGCTGAGAGTGGGTCCTCGGCGGGGGACGCCTCGGACACTAGGCCTGCGGGCCGTCGCAGATGAAGCGGGGTTGAGGCCGGTGCCAAAGGCAGCAAACGGTTCAGTGAACCGTTTGAAGGCCGAAACGGGTATCCGCTTGCGGATGCCCCGGGCACGAAGAAGGCCGGTGAGCAAGGGAGTACCACTCGTATGAGAATGGTGACCATTGCGAACTGCAAAGCGGCCCCCGAATCCCCAAGGGTTTATCGACAGCCTGAGGCTGCCTATTTTCGGGCGGCCTTCTTTGTTGTACAAAATAGCAATTTATCTGCAACATTTTGGCGTAAAACTTCGTCTTTTATCATTAAGGATGTTATGCGGATGCGGGGGGTGTCATGGAAGGGTTGGAAGCATTGTACCGGGAATACGCCGGTATGGTCTATTGGCTGGCCTATGGCCTGCTGCACGACCGCGAGGCGGCTATGGACGTTGCGCAGACTGTGTTTCTGCGCGCCATCGGGCACATGAACACGGTGCGTGCGCTTTCTGCATACCAACAGAAGGCGTGGCTGTGCACGGCGGCAAAAAACGCCAGCATAGATCTGCTGCGCGCGAACAGGCGGGAGATTCCCGTGGAAGAGCCCGTGCCGGATATCGCGGAATGCGACGCCTCCGGGCTGCCGGAAGCAGAGCTTCTTAGCGTGGAGCAGAAACGGGAAGTCGCCGCGCTCATCGACGAGCTGCCCGAAACCTACCGGCAGCCCATATTGCTCTACTATTTTGCGGATCTGGGGCAGCAGCAGATAGCGAAGGTGCTTTCCCTCAACGAAAGCACGCTGCGTTCGCGCCTGCACCGCGCCAAGGCCATGCTCTTACAGGCCATAGAGAAAGGAGGAGTGCTGCATGGATAAGCTGGAAAAAATCATACGCGAAAGCGCGCGTCAGGCCGCGCAGGATCTGCCGCTTGACGCCATGTGGGAAGCACTCCGGCAGGCCGCCCGCGTCAAGCGGGAGAAGCGCATGTGCGTAATACGGCAAGCCTCCATGGCCGCGATGCTTGTGATTGCGCTGGGCATTGGCGTGCTGATGGGCCGTTCGCCCATGTTCGCGCCGCAATATGTGGTTGTGGCGCCGCCGAAGACGGATGAAGAGATTACGGAGCCCGTGACGATTCCGGACAACGTTGTGGTGGACCCGCCCAAGACAGACTCAACCGGTAACGAAACAATCACCTGTGTGATGCGAGCCCGCTTTGAGAACCTGCCGGTGACGGACAGCGTAAAGGACCTGCTTCCCGGCTGGCTACCGGATACGCTCCGGGATAAGCTGTTTACCATGGACGCGGCAAGCGGATACTGGAAGATACAGAATCAGGACGATCCGAACAAGTGGATCACGTTCGAACTGAGCATTGCCGCAGGCCAGAATCGCGTGGATTGGGTGGACGCCATGCTGCAGCAGGATATCGCCAACCTGCCGGAAGGGTACAGCGCAAAAAGCATGGAAATAGGCACCGGCTTTTTGCTGCGCTACGACTATGGGTCCGAGGAAATTCCGGCGTTGGAATATTGGATACTGCGTGTCGCTGAGGATACATACGCGCAATGCATAGGGACCGTATCCCGTGAGGACTGCATCAAAATCATAGAGAATTTAGGTAAATAATCCAATATACTGCAACAAAATCCCTCCCGGCTCCGTCAATGATAAGACGGAAAAAAAGGAGGGGTTTTTTATGCCGAAACGGTTATTCTGCGCTCTGCTGTGCCTGCTGACGCTCCTAAGCGCTTTCCCGGCCGCTTCCTTTGCGGCCGACAACGTTCCCGCGCCCGCGTATGAGGATGCTATGGAAGCGGCGCATATTCTGTCGGAATTGGAGTCTGACCGTGACTTTGCAGGTGTGTATCTGATCGACGGCGGCGCGAAGGTCGGCGTGCTGCTCGTCAAGGCGACAACGGCGCGCAAGAACGAGATCCGGGCTATGGTGCGCAAACCCGATCTGCTGGTGTTCAAGTCGGCGAAATATTCCTATGCCGAGCTGGATAGGATCGCATCCAATATCTTTGACGATACCAATGGTAAATTTGAAATCACAAGAAGCGGCTCCGACATCATAAACAACTGCGTACTCGTCTATGTCTATTACGGCGGCGAGGCGGCCGCGCGCGCGTATTTTAGTAAAAAGTACGGCGACCGCGTGAAGGTGGTGGGCTCTGATTACGTCCCAAAGGGCGACGAATACGACGCTATTAAAGTCTCCAACGAGCGATGGATACGCGAGGTGTTTCCGGACGCGAAGGAATTCAGCACTTTAAACACGCGTTTTGTGTTTTCCGGCGCGCCCAGGGTCGTGAAAACCCGCGCCGTGCTGAACAAGCTTGGAGAATCTTTTTCGCTGTACAGATTCAAAACACAACAGGAGTATGAGAAGGGCAAGGCCATGATCCGCGGGACCACGGTGGTATCCGGCGGCAAGGCTGTGTATGTGGATACGGAATTTGCCTCCACGTATTTCTACAACGACGCGAGCAATATGATCGCGCTCTACTGCGGCGCTACGCAGCGCGTGTTCGCCACACTGCAGGATCGGAATTTCTACCCGGCAGGCGGCTTGGGCGGCTTCTTCGCGCGGCGGAACGCTGCGATTTACAAAAGCGCGGCGGGAAGGGTCGAGCCGGATGAACACACGCCGGACTCCCCGAAAGCATTGCGCAAGCTCTCGGACGCCGTTTGTGTGGGCACGGTGAAGAGCGTGCCGACTGTGAAAGGCAAGCCCGGCATATGCGAAATAGCCGTGAAAGAGAGCATCTGCGGCACTGCGAAGAACACCATTCGCGTTACGGCCATGCCCGGCGTACTGGCAAAAGGGCGCACATATGTACTGTTCCTCCTGAAGGACGGCGCGAACGGCTGGCGGCTGACGGACGAGGCGTATCTCTCCGCATTTGAGCTGAACGATAAAGGATATGTGCTGCCCGTGCGCGAATATGGCATGACCAGGCCCGTTTCGCTCGCTACGTTCAAAAAGAGCCTGTAAAAACCATATTGAAACACCGGGGCCGCCCATTTCAGGACAGCTCCCGCCCTTGTTTTATCACCATATTATCTGTCAAAACCGGCGGCATGTACGCCGGTTTTGACACCTTGCGTGCCAGCCGGCCGCACCCGCAAGGGTGCAGGCTGGCACGGAAAACCCGCCATAGCGCTATAGAGCCAATGCTGCAGCATTGGCTCTATAACCCGCGCCCGTGGCGCGACCTCGCAAAAAGGCTTTAGCCTTTTTGCGAAAGTATTTTCCTGAGATCCGCTTCCGGCGTGGAGATGGGCGTGAGCGCGTAGTTTTCCACCAGCACGTTCAATACGTTGGGGGAAATGAACGCGGGCAGGGACGGCCCGATGTAAATGTTCTTGAGCCCGAGGTACAGAAGCGTGAGCAGTATGCACACGGCCTTCTGCTCGTACCAGGAGAGCACCAGCGTAAGCGGCAGGTCGTTGACGCCGCAGCCGAACGCTTCGGAGAGCGCGACCGCCACGCGGATGGCGCTGTACGCGTCGTTGCACTGCCCCATATCCATCAGGCGGGGCAGGCCGCCGATGCTGCCAAGGTCCATGTCGTTGAAACGGTACTTGCCGCACGCTAGGGTGAGCACCACGGTATCCGCGGGCGTTTGCCGCACGAACTCGGTGTAGTAGTTGCGGCCGGGCTTTGCGCCGTCGCACCCGCCCACGAGGAAGAAGTGCTTCAATGCGCCGGATTTGACGGCGTCGATCACCTGGCCGGCGACGCTCAATACCGTGCCGTGGCCGAAGCCGGTGGTGACCTCTGTGCCGCCGTTGATGCCGGTCATCACGGTGTCCTGCGCATAGCCGCCCAGCGCGAGCGCTTTTTCGATGACGGGCGTGAAATCCTTTTCTTCCCCGATGTGCACCATGCCGGGGTAAGCCACGACTTCGGTGGTGAATATACGGTCGCGGTAGCTGTCCTTCACGGGCATGATGCAGTTGGTGGTGAACAGCACCGGCGCGGGAATATTCGCAAATTCCTTCTGCTGGTTCTGCCACGCCGTGCCGAAGTTGCCCTTTAAGTGCTTGTATGCCTTGAGCTTGGGGTAGGCGTGCGCGGGCAGCATTTCGCCGTGGGTGTAGATGTTGACGCCCTTCCCTTCCGTCTGCTCAAGGAGCAGCTTCAAGTCCTTCAGGTCATGGCCGGAGATCACGATGAACGGCCCTTTTTCGATGGACAGAGGAACCGTGGTGGGTACGGGGGTGCCGTAGGTTTCGGTGTTCGCGCGGTCAAGAAGCTCCATGCACTTGAAGTTGACGCGGCCGGTTTCCAGCACCAGCGGCAAGAGCGTGTCCATGCCCATATCGCTGCCGATGGCGCGCAGGGCGGTATAGAAGAAGGTATTGGCTTCGTCGTCCGTATAACCGAGCACCAGCGCGTGGTACGCATACGCCGCCATGCCGCGGATTCCGAAGAGTATCAGGGATTTTAACGACCGGATATCCTCGTTATCCTGCCAAAGCTGTTTCATGTCGTACTCCGCAGCCGGTTTGCAGCCCGCGCAGCCTGTGCAGCCGGGCGCAAGGAAATCCCGCTCGTCGCGCACGGCTTCGATCTGCTTCTGCACGACGTCGCTGTCGAAATTCACGTTGGTGATGGTGGTGAACAGGCCTTCGAGCACGACCCGGTGCGTGTGCGTATCCGGGGCTTTGCCTTCCGCCGCGCGCGCAAGGCCTACCAGCGCGCCGGTCAGTACGTCCTGCAATACGGCGGTATCTTCCTTCTTGCCGCAGACGCCCTGCGAACCCATGCAGCCTTTCCCGCCCGCGGTCTGCTCACACTGAAAACAAAACATGTTGCTGTTGCTCATTGGTAAAATTCCTCCTATTCTTATTTGGTAGTAAAGTCTTCTTTGCCTCCGGCGGCTTAGAGAGTGACGCATTAAGCATTTTCAATGCATAATGCGAAAGGAAACAGGGTTCTAAAATCGATCCACCGGATCGATTTTGCCCCAGTTGAGGCACGAACCCGGGCCGTCACGCTAAGTGCTTGAAGAATTATTCGGCGTATGCACTTAGCGCAACAGCCCCTAAGAACTCTAAAAACTCAACAAATAAATCAAATTGCTTGTTTTTAGAAGTCCAGAAACCTTTTTACGAAAAAGGTTTCTGGCGGGGTTTGGGGCAGCGCCCCGAAAGATTAATCCTCTAAAATTTGCCCGTCCGTGGAGATGGTCACCACCTGCCAGGGGATCAGCTTGCCGCTTCGCTGGAGCGCCTGTTTGACGGCGTATTCGATGCCGCCGCAGCAGGGGACTTCCATGCGGACGACTTTGACGCTTTTGATGTCGTTGCGGGAAAGTATTTCGGTGAGCTTCTCGGCGTAATCGCCTTCGTCCAGCTTGGGGCAGCCGATGAGCGTCACATGCTTTCTTATGAAATCCTTATGGAAATTGCCGTAAGCGTAGGCGGTGCAGTCGGCGGCGATCAACAGGTGCGCGCCTTTAAAGTAGGGCGCGTTGACGGGCGCCAGCTTGATCTGCACGGGCCACTGCCGCAGCTCGCTCTGCACGGACGCGGCCGCGGGGGCTTCGGTTCCCGGCTCCGTTTCGCGGCGGATGGACTTTGCCGTGGTGCCGGGGCAGCCGCAGGCGGGCTGATGGGCCGGCGCCGCCGCGGCCTGTTTCGCCTTTGCGGCGGCCTCTACGGCGGCTTCGTCGTAAGCGGCGGCTTCGCGCTGCTCAAAGGAAATCGCACCGGTGGGGCACACGGGCAGGCAGTTGCCCAGCCCATCGCAGTAATCGTCCCGCAGCAGCCTGGCTTTGCCGCCGATCATGCCGATGGCGCCTTCGTGGCAGGCTTTTGCGCAAAGGCCGCAGCCGTTGCATTTTTCTTCATCGATTTTTATAATATTGCGGAGCATGGTTGCTTCCTCCTTTAACCGCTTTTTTGTTTCTATTGCTTTTATGGGTACAGCATACTATACTGAACCAAAAGCATCTGTTGTTTTTACAACGAAAGGAACGGCTATGCAGGAATTTTTTCCAGTGCTCAGGACGGTGCCGCTGTTCGCGGGAATGGAAGAAGCCGAACTTGCTTCCCTGCTCGCCTGTCTCAACGCGCTCAAGCGGACATATGAAAAAGGCGAGCGGATACTGCGCGCGGGCGAGCCTGTGCGCAATGTGGGCATCGTATTGGATGGTCGGGTACAGGTGTACCGCGAGGAATTTTCCGGCGCGCGCACGCTGTTGGCGCAGCTTGCCGCGGGTAACCTGTTTGCGGAGGCGTTCGCGTGCGCGAATGTAAAGATATTGCCGGTATCGGTGGAGGCGGTAACGGACTGCAAGGTACTTTTTATCGATTACAAGCGGATTGTGACCACCTGCCCCTCCAACTGCGCCTTCCATGCGCGGCTTATTCGCAACATGATGGGCGTGCTGGCGGATAAGAACATACTCTTAAGCCGTAAAATCCAGCATATTTCCAAGCGCAGCACACGCGAAAAGCTGCTTTCCTTTTTGCATGAACAGGCGGGCCTGCACAGGAACGCCCAATTCCTTATTCCCTTTAATCGGCAGGAGCTGGCGGATTATTTGTGCGTGGACAGGAGCGCCATGTCGGCCGAGCTTTCCAGGCTCCAGCAGGAAGGCGTGCTGAGCTTCCACCGCAGCGCGTTTAAACTGCATGTGCAGGAAGACGGGCAATGAGCAATCCCCCGGAAAAGCGACTGAATTACAAAGCGCAAAGGCTATTGTGCATTGACGCGCGATACGGCCGGTAGTATACTGTACATACATAATATTCCTTTCACAGTTCTCACAGCTTTCACTTTCTCGGCTGTCCCTTTTTTGCGCAGGAAGGAGTCCGCAATGGTGCAGGAGCGAACGCTTTCGTCTTTTGATAACACGCAGTTGTATCTGAAGGTAAATCTGCCGGAGCCCTGCCGTGCCATCGCGGTGGTGGTGCACGGGCTTTGCGAGCATCAGGGCAGGTACGATTACGTCGTTGCGCGGTTGAATGAAAATGGCATAGGCGCTTACCGCTTTGACCACCGCGGCCATGGCCGTTCGGAGGGGGAACGTACCTACTATAGAGATTTCCAGGATATGATAGAGGATTTGAACGCCGTGGTGGAAACGGCGCAAAAAGAGCAACCGGCGTTGCCGATATTCCTGGTCGGGCACAGCATGGGCGGCTTCTGCGTTTCGCTCTACGGCGCGAAATATCCGGACAAGGTGCGCGGCATTGTGCTAAGCGGCGCGCTCACGCATGACAATATCGGCCTGATCGCGGGCGTGCCGCAAGGGATGGATCCGCATACGAAACTCCCCAACGAGCTGGGCGACGGCGTGTGCTCGGTAAAATCCGTGGTGGAGGATTACCTGATAGACCCATACAACACCATGACATTCACGGCCGGCCTTTGCTACGAGCTTACGCGCGGCGTCACCTGGCTAAGCGAAGAGATCGCCGCGTTCGAATACCCGGCGCTCATACTGCACGGCGAGCGGGACGCGCTCGTCGGCGTGCAGGACAGCTACGATTTCTTCGGCAAGATCGCTTCCACCGACCGGCAAATGAAGGTTTACGGCGGGCTGTACCACGAAATATTCAACGAGTATTGCAGGGACGAGGTCATCGGCGACGCCATACGATGGATTACAAACAGAATAGAATGATGCTTGTACGGCAGTGTACGCGCGCTTTTGTGCGTATACGGCTGTCAATATGGGGCGAAGCCACGCGGCTTCGCCCTTTCTACATAATGTCGCGCCAAAGGCAAGCTTTTGGTGCGAGGGCGCGCACGGCGCGGGGTTATGTCGCCGTATAGGAGGAAGCATGTTATACATTTTTCTGTTCTCAAAGAAAGTTGCGGGGAAAACCCGTTGGATAGAGGCGTTTTTATTGTTATGGGTGATATCCTGCATTGTAATTTCATCCGTATTATTGATAACAAATATGCTGATAAAGACATTTGCCTTCGGGGCGGCATTTCTTACTAGCAATCGCGGCCGTTGTGATTGCAGCGCTTATTACGTCCGATTACTTGTTAAATAAAGATATTGATGAATATTTGGCTAAATGGCGCAAAACAAAAGAAAAGGGATTTTTCAGGCTGCTGGCCCAATATGGTATAGCGGCAATCATTGTAATCGGAATCTATTTTATTGCCATGCCGGTTACGGAGATCTATCAAGAAAAAGGCATTCTAAATATAATGCTATGGGCTGTATATGTATTTGGAATGTTTGCGGCTCTCTGCTGCATTGACTGGCGTGCAAGCATCATTGCGGAACAGCAAATAAGCAAACGAATGAAAACGGAATAGCTTAGCTCGAAGAAAGCCCTTCGCAATGGTATTAGAAACGCATTGCAAAGGGCGGAATTTTGATTAGTATTGAAAGATCAGGGTATCGCTATTTCTTGCGTGTGACATATTGCTACACGAGGTATGTTCCCACAATCCGTTCCGTGGCGCGGCCGCCGAAGAGAAGGGAGTTACCCTGCAGCTTGAGCCGGACGGTGTTGAACACCCTATCCTCCCCGCCCTGCTCCAGCGAAATCGCTTCCCCCCGCCACAGGCCGTTCTTCTTTAAATAGTGGCCGAACGCGCTGTTGCCCGAGCCTGTGGCAGGGTCCTCCAGGTAGCCGAATTTGGGCGCGAACACCCGCGTATGCGCGCGGTTTGCGGCATCCCGCACTTCCAGGGAGAATATCAGTATGATGTCCACACCGTTCTTCTCACAGAACGCCTTCAATGCGGCTTCGCCCGGGAACAGGGAAATCTCGTCTTTGAGTGTTGTAATGGGCACGATCAGCGTATTCAGCCCCGCGTTGATGCAATCGACGGGGTAACGCGCGTCGAGCTGATCCGCACCCAACCCCAGGTTTTCCGCGACCGTCCCGAGCGAGAGCGAAGTGCCGGTAAATACCGGCGCGGGGGCGGTGATGAATACCGCATCCTCCCCGGGGATGCCGTTATATACCGTGAGCGGGCCTTTTTTGCGGGTGTGGATTTTAAGCTCAGGCTGTTCCAGCAGCGCCGGCGTGCTTTTGATCAGGCTGTACATGCAGGCGATGGTGCCGTGGCCGCAAAAATCCACCTCGCATTCGGAGGAGTAATAGATAAGTTCATACGCTTCCGGCGTTTTCGTGCAGTACACCATTTCGGATACAAACCCCTTGTGCTGTTTGGCGATAAAGAGCATTTCCTCATCCGAAAGCGTTTGCCCCTGTTCAAGGTAGATACAGGCGGCGGGGTTGCCCAAAGAGCTTCCCTGCGTAAAGGCATCGATCTTCTTGTATGCGTATTCTTTCATTTTTCTGCCGCCTTCCTGCTGCTTGATTTGTGCCTTTACTATAGCAGAACGAAACGGGCGCTTCAACGCGCCGATCGTATATAAAAGGATTCATCCTGCATATGTGCCATTGTATAAGCGGAATAATTCCCCAAGCTGCAGCTTCCGGCCGCCAAGCTGCATTGCGGCGCGGCCGGGAGCATGGTATGGTAGTAACAGGCAATATTTTATGGTAGTTCCACTGGATTCTTGGGGAGTACATCCGCAGGATGCAATTCTAACTGGCAGGAAGGAGAGCGTACATGATCGACGTGCGGGATATCCGTTTCAGCTACACCAAACAGCCCTTTTTGGAGGATATCAGCTTTACGGTAGGCCGGGGGGAGGTATTCGGTTTCCTTGGCCCCTCCGGCGCGGGCAAGACCACGCTGCAAAAAATACTCACCGGGCAGATCACCGGCTACGGCGGCAGCGCCAAAATAGCCGGGGAAGAAGCGAAAGCCCACGGCGGCGATTTTTACGAACGCATCGGCGTGGATTTTGAATTCCCCACGCTGTACGAAAAGCTGACCGCACGCGAGAACCTCGCCTTCTTCGGCTCGCTGTATAAAAAGAAGCCGCAGGACGCTGACGCGCTGCTTGACGCCGTGGAATTGAAGCAGGATGTGGATAAAAAAGTCGGCGCGTACTCCAAGGGCATGAAAACGCGGCTGAATTTTATTAAGGCGCTGCTGCACGACCCCGAGGTGCTGTTTCTGGATGAACCCACCAGCGGCCTTGACCCCGGCACCGCGCGGCTGTTGAAGGATATGATCAAGGCGCAGCGCGCCGCGGGCAAGACCATCATACTCACCACCCACAACATGCACGACGCGACGGAGCTTTGCGACCGCGTGGCCTTCATTGTAGACGGGCACGTAAAGGCGCTGGACGCGCCGCATGCGCTGATACTTTCGCGCGGGGCGGCGCGGCTTAATTACTCCTACACTGAAAACGGACGGGAGCAGACGAAAACCTGCCTGTTAAGCGAAACCGCGCAGGAAGAAACGCTCCATGCGCTGCTTAAGCGCAATGCGCTCCTGACCGCGCACACCAGCGAGCCCACGCTGGAGGATATTTTCCTGGAGGTTACGGGGAGGGCGCTCTCATGAGGCTGCTGCATGTGACGCGCGGGGATATCCGCTTCCAGTGGAAGCACGGATTTTACCTGCTTTACGCCATTTTTACGGCGATGTACGTGTTCACTGCGCTGGTGTTCCCGCCCGCGCTCCGGTCCAATGCGGCGGCGGTGCTGATATTCACCGACCCCGCCGCCATCGGCCTGTTTTTTATGGGCGCGCTGGTGCTGTTGGAGCACAGCCAGAACGTGCTGCACGCGCTGGCTGTTTCCCCGGTGCGCCCGGCGGAATACATGGCGGCGAAAATCGCTTCGCTCACGCTGATTGCTACGGCGGTGGGCGCACTCATCGCTGTTTTCTCGGGGGTAGGCGCGCTGCTTGTACGAATCGCGGGTACCGCGCTCTGCGCCGCGTTCTTTTCGGCGCTGGGACTGTGGGCGGCATTGAAATGCACGACGCTCAACCAGTTTCTGCTGATCGGCGTGCCGATAGAGTTGGTGTTCACGCTGCCCGCCGTAATACTGCCCTATGAGCAGCCGCTGATGCTGCTGCACCCCGGCTTTGCGGCCATGCGGGTGATTGGCGGTGCGGCGGACGCGCTTGCATTCTTGTCACTGGTTGTCTGGGCAGCACTTGCCATGCTGCTTGCCGCGAAGGAGACGCGACGTACATTCCGTATGCTGGGAGGGGAACGCGCATGAAGCAAGCGATAAAAAAGAGTTTCGGACGCCTGGTCGGCGAGATACGCGCCGACGCCATGCTCTATGGCATACTGCCTGTTCCGCTTTTCATGATGCTGGCGATACGCTACGGTATTCCGGCCATAGAAACCGCGATATTCGCGCGGTTCGGCACGGCCAATGTGCTTACGCCCTATTACCTTGCGTTCGATCTGTTTGCCGCCATGCTGGGGCAGGTATTGTTCGCCTATGTGACCGTGATGGTGATGCTGACGGAGCTGGATGAAGGCACCGCGCGCTATCTTTGCGTTACCCCGCTGGGACGGGGCGGCTACCTTGTTTCCCGTATCCTCATCCCCGCGGCCTGCGGGGTGCCGTACAGCATCGCGCTGCTCGCGGCGTTCTCGCTCACCGGCATACCGCTGTTGACCAACGTGCTGCTATCTATCATGGGCATGGGGGTGAGCGTCTCGGTGGTGCTGCTGGTCGTAGCGCTTGCGCGCAACAAGGTGGAGGGCATGGGGCTTATTAAAATGACGTCCCTGCTGTTTCTGGGCATCCCCGCGCCGTTCTTCATCGATGCGCCGCTGCAGTATGCAGCGGGAATATTCCCCTCGTACTGGATGACGCAGCTGGGGTGTTCTTCCTCCCCCTTGTGGCTTCTGGGCTTTTTGCCTGTCTGCTTTGTATGGCTGCTGCTGCCCTACCGGGCGTTTTTGAAACGGATCATCTGAAAGACTCCGCCTTTAGGCAAAGCGCCGTTTGGCACTTTGTCGGCACGCAGAAGTGTCGGGGCGCTTTTTTGACGTGCGGTGTCAGCCGATACCCGCTATATCTTCTACCGGCAGCGAGAACACGATGCCCTTGGCATCGGTCAGCAGTCCGCAGTTTTTATTGATGGCCTCCATGATCTCGCGGTGCGCCGCGTGCTCGGCGAGTATGGCCACGAGCTCCTTTTCGGTTTGCAGCGACGTGCCCAAAAATGTTTCGTCCGTATCCCGTCCGACGCCGCGTGCATGCAGCAGCGTGCCACCGGCAGCGCCGGCCGGCTTTGCGGCCGCCATCACCTGGTCCACATAGCCGCTTTCCACAACGGCCACAATCAAATTGAACTTTGCTGCCACGGGCTTCACTTCCTTTTCCGTTTCTGTCTGGCCGGAGGGGAACGCGGCCCCGATGCATTGCGCCACCAGCGCGTTTATCGCGTAAAGCGGCATGGAAAACGCGATGCCCCTGCCCGGGCGCTTGAGCTTAAGCAACCCCGATAGCCCCGCGAGGTGGGTCCCTACCTCGCTTTTAGGCAGGAGGCTTATCACAAGATCCTTATCGATGGTGCCAAGGCCAAGCAGATTGAGCATCTCCGAACGGACGGTCCCCTGGCCGTACGTTATAAAGTTGTAGTAAACATTGTTTTCGGCGCAAAAGTCCGCAACCTCCCCGCCCTTGCCGCGATCGACGATGGTCACGAGCATGCATATCCTGTCAGGCATGGCCGTTCACCTCCTCGTAATACACCATAGTTTGCGCGAGCAGGTCAAGCTGCGCCTGCGGCAGGCCGGCGCAGGTGCGGGCCTGCCTGCTGCGGGAAAGAAACCCGAGTATTTGTATGGTGATGAGCGGCGTCATAGCCACCATGGCGACGATGCCGAAGGTATCCGTCAGTATGTTGCCGCCCACGGCCTGCGTCGCGCCCATGGCAAAAGGCAGCAGAAACGTCGCCGTCATGGGACCGGAAGCCACGCCGCCCGAGTCGAACGCGATAGCCGTGAACACATGCGGCACGAAAAAGGATAATACGAGCGCGATGGCATACCCGGGCACAAGGAACCAGAATATCGAAATACCCGTGAGCACGCGCAGCATGGAAAGCCCTACGGAAACGGCAATGCCGGCGGAAAGGCTTTTTTGCAGTGCGCGCTGCGAGATCGCGCCGTTTGAGAATTCCTCCACCTGTTTTTTGAGCACATGCACGGCGGGCTCCGCTTCCACGATGAAATACCCCATCACCATACCGAGGGGTATCAAAAGCCACCGGTAACCGCCGCTTGCAAGCAGGCTGCCCATAAAATGCCCCACCGGCATAAAACCCACGTTGACGCCCGTTAAAAACAGCACCAGCCCCGCATAGGTGTAGAGCAGGCCGATGCCCAGCTTGACAAGATTTTTTTTATGGAAGCGGCGGGTCAAAAGCTGAAATGCGCCAAAGAGCAGTACGATAGGCAGTATCGCGAGGCCGACTTCCCCGATATACTCCGGTATACCAACGGCGAACTGTTTGGTGACATCCGCCGTGCTGAACACGTCGGGTATTTCCACAAAGCTATAATCCGCGGTGGAGGGGTTATACAGTATGCCCAGCAGCAGCACCGCGAGTATCGGGCCGATGCTGCACAGGGCGATCAGGCCGAAGCTGTCCTCGCGGGAGGTTTTGTCCGACCGGAGCGCCGCCATGCCGATGCCCAGCGCCATAATGAAAGGCACCGTCACAGGCCCGGTGGTCACGCCGCCGGAGTCGAACGCTACCGCTAAAAAATCCTCCGGCGCAAACACCGCAAGGCCGAATACCAGCACATAAAAACCGATGAGCATGTACCGCAGCGGCACATGGAAATAAATGCGCAGCAGCGAGACGACCAAAAACAATCCTACGCCGATGGCGACGGTGAGTATCAGCACCGCATCCGCGATGGCGGGCACCTGCCGCGCTAGCACCTGCAGGTCCGGCTCGGCCACGGTTAGGATGACGCCTATCAAAAAACACAATGCTGCCGCGATGCTTGCCTTTTTCGCTTTACTCAGCTGCACGCCCATGCTTTCGCCCATGGGCAGCATGGTCAGATCCACCCCCAGCGAGAAGAGGCCGATACCGCATATCAGCAGCAGCGCGCCAAATAAAAACAGCATCAGCGTGCCGATGGGCATGGGCGATATCGTCATACTCAGCAGCAATACGATGCAGGTGATGGGCAGCGCAGAACGCAGGGCTTCGTTGATTTTTTCTTTCAGGCGTTTATTCATGGCTTCCTTTCTTGTCATTGTGGGCCAGAGGGCGGCGAATGCCCTAAAGATCTATATTAAGCATAACATATCGGGCTTGGGGCTGTATAGGAATATGCGCCGCATACATTTAAAAACGCGCTTTTTCGCTAAACGGCAAAGGCGGAAGCCGCTTTTGCCGGGTAATTTCGGTATGGAAAAGTACATTCCCCCAAAGGCCTGCCGCGCGCCGTGCGTTCGTGCGGGCCTTTTTTGTGTGCGCTTTAACGTATGAACCAGCCATTTTTCCGCATAGGTTACTTTTTCAGTGGAATAATGATAACGACACGGAAATATCTAATATTGACATTGCAGTAATGTTTTCCTATAATGAGGAGGAAAGATGCTTAGAAAGGTAATAGATTTTATGGAAGGCTTAGCAAAGTCTCTGTCTGAAATTTCATCCTTCAATAAGTTATCTTCTTTTGAAAAGGCCGTAT
This sequence comes from Clostridia bacterium, assembly GCA_036677445.1. GTDB lineage: Bacteria > Bacillota > Clostridia > Christensenellales > CAG-138 > JAVBWI01. The sequence goes on along the minus strand of JAVBWI010000017.1, from coordinate 136,729 downwards.
TCAATGAAGCAACTACCAGCAAATCCTCTAAAAAGAAATCGATACAATTTGATAAGCTTATAGTGAATAAGCATAAGAAGGATAGATAACTTGTCGAGACGGTTTCGTATCGCTCACATAGTCATTACATTCCTGCCCACCATTTGGTTCCCATTTGTTGTCAATTGGCTTGGTGAGTATATTTGGCTGGTTGTTACTGTAAACAATAAAAAGCAGTTTACGGTTCTTGGATGGGTTTTATCCACAATCGTAATTCTTCTGGTCATACTTTTTCAATTGCTGCACTTCATTAAGAGCAGCGATCCGCAGTATGAATCCTTGAAAGAAAACAATAAGGCGCTCAGCGCGGTAGAAGACTCGCTGAGGTCCTTATGCATTTCGCGCAAAAAGCAATATATCAATTATATTGAAAAATCCCTTTCCAATCTTGGCTGCAATGAACTCGTAAATATACATGACCCGGTTCGATGCCTTTGTGAAATACTAAGCGAAATTGAGAATTTTTTTGTATATTCACTAAGTATCAGAAGGGATCAGATTTCGGCGACCCTTGCCTATACAATGCTGGGAGATGACAAATGGAGATGGATTGACGACCAGTACGTGGATGATTCCTCATTGCGGTATTTGATTAGCAATAAAAAATCGGCGATCTACCAAATATACAGCGGGCAACGCTCCATGCTGTTTCACACGGATAAAAGGGTGGCGTTTGAAAACGAAGAATATGTGTATAACGAAAAGGACGAGGAGCACAAAAGGATAGGCACCATTATTTGTGCGAAGGTTGCCTGCGGAAAACATAATCGCGATTACGTTTTCGGAATACTGACAATTTCGACGTATGGAAAACACATACTGACCGATTTGAAGGACAACAATCCCGCAAAAGAGTTCATCAAGATACATATCCTGGAGCCGTATTTTGAAAGGATTCGAATGGAATTGGCCTTGCTGTACGCAAAAAGCATGGCCAAATAGGTGTCGAAAAAGTGCCTTGCGGCACTTTTTCGAGGATTTCAGGAACAACCTGTGCCATTACGGTGACGGCGACGGCCCGCAGGCCTAGTGTCCGAGGCGTCTCCCGCCGAGGACCGGTTGTTCCTGCAAGGAAGCCTTGCGTCGCAAGGCTTTCCGCCGCCACCGCACATGTCGCTGGCGGCGGTTGGAAGCCTCCAAGGTAGCGGCCCTCGAGCCCCAAAGGGTTTTTATTTACAGTTTTGGCTCCCTCTGATGAGGGAGCTGTCCGCGCAGCGGACTGAGGGAGAGACCTCACAGGGGAGGCAACGATCACATTCTCAACCTTTTTCTCCCTCTGCCCTTTGGGCACCTCCCTCATCAGAGGGAGGCAAGGAGCATGTAGCACAGCATTTCTCGCTTTCCATATTACCGGCTGCCGAACAGGAAACCACATAGCTAAGGCCCCCTCTGATGAGGGCACCCGGAGTATCGGCTTGCGCCGGTTTTTTTCTTTTGGAAAATATCGCTTGACATACCGCATATAATGTATATAATGAATATGCACAATGTGACATAAGGCGGTGTGTAATGCGAATCATCATCAGCAATTCCGGCGATAAGCCCATCTATGAGCAAATTTGCGCGCAGGTGAAAGCGGCCATACTTTCGGGCGAGCTCAACGAAGGCGACGCCCTGCCTTCCATGCGCCTTTTAGCCAAGGAGCTGCGCATCAGCGTCATCACCACAAAGCGCGCGTATGAGGAGCTGGAGAGAGAAGGGTTCATCGTTTCGCTTACAGGCAAGGGCAGCTTTGTCGCGGGCAAGAATATCGACCTTGTGCGGGAGGAGCATTTGCGTCAGATCGAGACGAACATGCAGCAAATACTCGCGCTCGCCCGCCAATGCGGGCTGACGCTCAAGGATTTAAAGGAAATGCTTTCGTTGCTTTACGAGGAGGAATAGCATGCAGAACATTTTGGAACTCAACGGGCTGACTAAGCACTACAAGGGCTTTACGCTGGATCATATCGACCTCGCCCTTCCCGCGGGCTGCATCATGGGCCTGATCGGCGAGAACGGGGCGGGCAAATCCACCACCATCAAGCTGATACTCGGCCTTATCAGGTGCGACGCAGGGCACATCCGCCTGTTTGGGCAGGAAGACTATCAGGAGGATAAGGCGACGTTCGAGCATATCGGCGTGGTGCTCGACGAGCCGGGCCTGCACGAAACGCTGCGCGCTCCCGAGGTGGACGCCACGCTCAGGCGTATTTACCGCACCTGGGATTCGAGAAAGTTCAAAAACCTGTGCGCGCGCTTTGGCATACCCATGAAAAAGCAGATCAAGGAGTACTCCCACGGCATGAAGCGCAAGCTTTCCATCGCGGCGGCGTTATCGCACGATTCCAGGCTGCTGCTGCTGGACGAAGCCACAAGCGGGCTGGACCCGGTGGTGCGCGACGAGCTGCTGGATGTGTTTTTAGAATTCATTCAGGATGAAACGCACGCCATACTGCTTTCCTCGCACATATTGAGCGACCTTGAGAAGATTTCGGATTATATCGCGCTGCTGCACGGCGGCAAGCTGGTGTTTAGCGAGCAGAAGGATGTGCTGCTGGAACGGTTCGGGGTGCTCAAGTGCTCCGAGGGCGAGTTAAAAGGCATCAGCCCCGCGCTTATCCACGGCGTGCGGCGCAACCGCTTCGGGGTGGAGGCGCTGGTGGAGCGCAAACGCCTGAACCGCGGCTATGTGGTGGATTCGGCGGGCATTGAGGATATTATGCTGTTTTTCGCAAGGGGGGAACAAAAATGAAAGGATTGATACTCAAGGACCTGATCAACCTGAAAGGCACGGCGAAGTTTGTGTTTGCCCTGACCGCGTTTTTTGCGGTGTTTATTATCGCGACCGGGGAAATGGGCAGCTATTCCGGCATGATTATGATATTCGGCGCCATGCTGCCGCTGACCGCGCTCTCCCTTGACGAGCGGGCAAAATGGGACCGGTACGCGCTGACCATGCCGGTCAGGCGGAGTACTGTCGTGATCGCGAAATACTTGCTGGGGCTGATTTTGCTTGCAATGGCGCTCGTGATCGATATATTTCTGAGCCTTCTCGCGCGCGTGCAGCTGGGCATGGAGCTTTTCATGGAGCTTGGCGCGCTCCTGCTCGTCGGCTGCGTGTTTCTTTCGCTCACAATGCCTTTGATGCTCTGGCTGGGCGCGGAAAAAGGGCGGATCGTGATGATACTGATGATGGCGCTGATCGCGGGCGGCTCTTTTGCGTTGTACGGCGCGGGCGTTGAAAGCTTACGGGATGTTGCGTTTGAAGAGATACTCGCCTACGCGCCGCTGGCCGTGGCGGCGCTGTTTGTACTATCCTTGCTGATTTCATTGTGGATATACGACAGGAAGGAGTTTTCCTGACAGGCGGATGGCATTGCAGGAATAAGAAAGCCCACCGACCGCGCGTTTTATGCAGATCGGCGGGCTTTTTAAGTTGCCGCAAAAGTGGATAGCATCCACTTTTGCGAGGTTTACCGCACAAATCGCCGCTCGGTTTCCTGCTTCGCAGGAAGCCTGTCGCGCCAATTTGCGCTTAAAGGTGTCATTTTGCACCGTGTATGCCGCTGCAAAATGACGGATTGAAAGCCTTTCATGGTATCAAAGCGCAACGACAGATTTCCTGTGCAAACAGAAAACCGGAACCCGAACCCGGGGATTGTCAAGGGGCCGCAGTCTCTTGACTTTGTTCCGGCTTCGGCGGCATGTACGCTGAAACGGATGAAAGCCGCAGGCTTTCGTACTTTGCACGTTTTGCCGCCCGGAAATGCGCAGCATTTTGGGCAAAACGTGTACTCTCAAAAAAGCGCCGAAGGCACTTTTTTGACTAAAGTTCTGCCAGCCTCTCCACGGCGACATAGATGTTGGAAATCTTATACCAGGTGGCGAAATCCACCACCCCGTTGACGGGCAGGCCGAATACGGACTGGAAGGTTTCCACGGAACGGCGGGTCTGATCGCCGAAATAGCCGTCCACCCGCACCTTGGCAATCGCGGGGTAATTATCCGAAATGGCGTTGAGCTGCTCCTGTATGGTGCGCACGGCGGGGCCGGTGGAACCGACCCGCAGCGCCTGGCCCGGGTAGGATATCGGCACGCCGGAAACGCGTTCCGCCTGCAGCAGGAACACATCGGAACCATAGTAGTACCGCAGGATGCTCAGCGCATCCAGCCCGTCGTCCCCCAGGGTTTTGGAGCCCCACTGGGAGAGCCAGCGCGGGCACTGCACTTCCGATCCGTCGCAATATTGCGTGAACAGGGGCTGGCGTATGCCCGGACGGGTGACGAATGTGGTGAATATTTCATCTACGATCCGTGAAATGCTCTGGTAAATATTGCGCCCGTATACGAAGGATTGGTCGTAAGCGGTGGAATTGGTGATGGTAAAGTCATACCCCCTGCCGCGGTACCATTCGGTATAGATCCGGTTCATGGTAAACGAGAGTATCGCCAGTATATTTGCCCGCATGGTGGCATCCGGCCAGGTGGAATAGATTTCGCAGCTTGCTACGTTTTTGATATAGTCCTGAAAGGGAATCCATACGTTGGATGCGGAGGTGTCTGAAGGAGCGCCCAGGTGCACGACCACAAACTCCGGTACCACCGGCTGCGGCAGTACCGTGAGGCCCGTGCCGGGGGGCAGGGGTTTTACTTCCTCCTCGGGTATTTTGGGCGGAAAGCTGCCCCACAGCGTGTGCGGGTAAATGTAAATATCCCGCGGCTGCTGGCGGTTTGGCGGCAGCGGCTGCATTGTGATATTTTGCAGCGCGACGACGTCCGGCAATATCTGCGTGCCCTGCACAATAATGGGCTGAAAACCCTGCACCGTGGCATAAATATCGTATTCGGAATAGGGCTGCACCGGCGAGCTGGGGGTCAGGGAGAATTCCAGCGGCGGCGCGTCCAGGTCGATGACCGGCGTCTGGCCTGAAGAATCGGAAGTCAGTTCCTCTATGGTGGTCGGGTTATCGCGGGGCGTAATGCGTACGGTCGCGTTGCTTAAGGGCTGCCCCTGATCCGATCCGTAAACGTTGACCTGCAGGCGCCCGGTGCGCGTTTGCAGCGGCGTTGGCTGGCTTTCCATGTGCTGTTCACCTCATTCTGCTGTCTTGCTTTGCCGGACGCCAGGCGGGAAAAGGCGTGCAATTGGCATTGCCTGTTGCTATAGTATGCAGGCATGGCCGCTGCATGAACGAAAATACCCAAAGACTGGATGTTTTTTATGCACAGCTCGGTTTTGCGCACGTGTAAAAGCGCGAACCGTACCGGCATAGGCCGCACGGGAGCCTCCCTTTACGCAGCGCGAATGAAAGTTTCCCCTGTGCTGGTTATTACGCCCAAACAATTTCATAGAATAAAAAAACAGGGATACTGCAATCGTGCTTTCTACAAAATTAATCGAAAGGCAGAGGGGGTTCCATGTACAAAATTTCTCCCGGCAGGTGGCCGCCGTTTCAAGTACCGCCGTCCCCCCCGCCGTCGGCCGTGCCTGCCTATTGTGAATCGCTAAGCGGTTCCGGTCCATATCTGATCGGACAGTATATGCAGTACTATACTTACATTTGGATGACCACCGGGGAATCCTTTTGGACGTATCCGTTCATGCTCAAAGGAGACCTTCTGTATGGCTTTGCGTGGGATGCGGTGCAGTGGGTGCCGGTGATGCTGTCCGTTCCATATATAGACAGCCTGTATTAGGGGGGTAGCTATGCAGGATGATGCAATTATAAATATTGCGGAAATTACAGGGCCCGGCGCCGCACAGCAAACCGCGCCGCAGGAGGTCATCGTCAAGTACAGCGGCGACATTGTGGGGGCCGCCGCCGCGCTTGGCGGCAGGGTGGACATACTCAGCGACAACTACGCTATCGTTACCCTGCCGTTAAACCAGATACCCGTATTGTACGGCCTCCCGGAGGTACAATACCTGGAACTGCCCAAGAACCTGACATTCGTGCTGAGCAGGAGTCTGAGTCAGGCCTGCATCACATTCGTACAGAGCGACTATGGGTACGGGCTTCGGGGCGGCGGCGTGGTCGTGGGCGTCATCGATTCCGGCATAGACTATACGCACCCGGATTTCCGAAATCCCGACGGCACAAGCCGCATTTTATACCTGTGGGATCAGTCCGTACCCGGCAATCCGCCCCCCGGCTTTACCAACGGTACGATGTACGGCAACGAACAATTGAATGAAGCGCTCAACAGCATTGACCCGTTCAGCGTTGTTCCCGCAAGGGATGAGGTAGGCCATGGCACGGCGGTTTCGGGCATTGCGGCCGGCAACGGCCGGGCCAGCAACGGCCTGCAGGTGGGGGCCGCGCCGCAGTCTTCGCTGATCGTTGTCAAGCTGGGCAACATCGGGGTAATCAACTTCACGCGCTCAACGGAGATCATGCGCGGCATCAAATTCATCATGGACCGGGCGGAAGAGCTGAATATGCCGGTTTCCATCAATATAAGCTACGGAACAAGCAACGGGGGACACGACGGCAACTCCCTGTTTGAAACATATATCGACGAAATGGCGCAAACATGGAAATGCGTCATCTGCGTCGCCACAGGAAACGAGGGCGCGGCCGGGCATCATTTTGCGGGCATTGTTACCCAGTCGTCGCCTGTGAGTGTGGAATTTGTCACCTCCGGCAATATGCAGCAGATCCATATGCCGCTTTGGAAAAATTTTGTGGATACGTTTACTTACGAACTGATCGCGCCGAGCGGCAGGTCTACCGGCGTGCTGCTGCCCATACAAAACGTTACGAGCACTGTGCTGGACAACGTGGAAATATCCATATTTTTCGGACAGCCTACGCATTACAGCGAGGCGCAGGAAATATTCGTATTAATGCAGGGGCAGAACCGCCCCATACCGCAGGGATTTTGGACGTTTGTGGTGAGGGGTACGGATGTGGTGGACGGCCGGTTTGACGTTTGGCTGCCCACGGTGGATACGGCCTCCAACGATACCGCCTTTTTAAGCCCGAACGTGGAGGTGACTCTGACACTGCCCTCCACGTCGCAAAACGTGATTTCGGTGGGAGGATACAATTCGCTCATAGGCAACATTGCGGATTTCTCGGGGCGCGGTTATACGCGTAACAATGTATATGTTAAGCCGGATATCGTGGCGCCCGCGGTGGCGATCATGACCACCCGCTCGGGCGGCGGCTATGATAGCTTCAGCGGCACGAGCATGGCGGCCCCCTTCGTGACCGGCTCCGCGGCGTTGATGATGGAATGGGGGATCATCCGCGGAAACGATCCGTTTTTGTATGGGCAGCGCATCAAGGCGTTTTTACAAAAGGGCGCGAGGCGGGAACTGGCGGCGATATACCCTAATCCATCGTGGGGATACGGCACGCTGTGCCTGAACAATACCATGAATCTTTTGGTGGAATATATGAGAAGGGGGGGGCCCGCATGATCATGGACCCTACGTTGATAGAGTTCATCGACGCGCCCACTACGATGGATTTTGTTGCAAGAACCACGGACTTTCTGACCGATTTCCTGAATGCGAACCCCCAGATCATAGTGTCGCAGGTGCTGGGGGGAAGATATGTCATACTGTATGCAAACAGGGGCGAGGCCAGGAACATACAGGATGTGCTCGGAACAAGCTATATCGGCTCCTTACCGCTGGTATGCGGACTTTTGGATACGGCGGCAATGGAGGCTTCGGGTATCCTGCAGGTGCAGGAACAGCCGTTTCTTGACCTGCGGGGCAGGGGCGTGCTTGTCGGCATAGTGGATACCGGCATCGATTATACGCAGGAGGCGTTTATATATGAGGACGGCACCAGCAAAATACAGTATTTGTTCGACCAATCGGCAAGGGGCAATACGCCGCCGGGTTTTTTTATAGGCACCGAGTACACGAACGCGCAAATCAACGAGGCGCTGCAGGCGGAGGACCCTTACAGTATCGTTCCGCAGCAGGATACGGTGGGGCACGGGACGTTTTTGGCCTCCCTTGCCGCAGGGCGGAGGGTAGGCACAAACACCGGCGCGGCGCCGGAAGCGGACCTGATTGTAGTCAAGCTCAAAGACGCGCGGCCGTTTTTCCGGGAATATTACCTTGTGCCGGAGGATCAGCAAAACGCGTATGAATCCAGCGCCGTGATGGTGGGCGTGGAGTATATTCTGCAAAAGGCGCGGGAACTGAACCGACCCGTTGCCATTTGCATTGGCGTGGGTACCAATTTCGGCAGCCATGACGGCTTTTCCGTGTTTGAGGAATATTTAAGCGCCGTATCCAACCTGCGCGGCGTATGCATTTGTACGGCGGCCGGAAACGAGAGCCAGGCCAGGCATCATACGCAGGGTAAACTGAATATCCAAGGCGAGGACCAAAACGTGGATATCCGGGTGGGCGAGAACGCCGGCAATATTCTGGTCTCTTTATGGAATACCGCCCCCGACCGGTTTTCTGTAGCTGTGCGCTCGCCGACGGGGGAAATGGTGGGCCGGGTGCCCGCAAGGACGGGCACGGAATTGTCGTCAAGGCTGGTTCTGGAACGCACGACGGTGGTGGTGCAATACTATTTTCCGGTGGAAGGGAGCGGCGGGCAGCTTACGGTTGTCCGGCTGCTGGACGCGACGCCGGGTATCTGGACCATCATCGTGCATGGCGATATCATATTGGACGGCACCTACCACGCGTGGCTGCCGCTTACCGGCTTTGTATCGCCGACGGTGGAATTCCTGACGCCTACCCCCTATTACACCATAGTCGTTCCCGCGACCACCATCGGCGTGATTACCGTAGGCGCGTATAACAGCAGCAACAACGCCCTGTATGTCAGGACGTCCTGGGGCCCGACGCGGCTGCCCATGATGTCGCCGGATCTTGTAGCGCCGGGCGTAAACGTATCCGGCCTGTATCCGGGCGGTTACGGTACGATGGAAGGGACCAGCGTCGCGACAGCGATTACGACGGGCGCAAGCGCGCTGCTGCTGCAATGGGGTATTGTACAGGGTAACGATACGGCAATCAGCACCTACCAGATTAGGGCGTACCTGATCCGGGGCTGCACGCGCTCGCCGACCATTGTGTACCCCAACGCGCAATGGGGGTACGGGCAATTGAACCTGCTGCAGACGTTCAACCTGATGCGGGAAACATAATGTCGCAAAAGTGGCGTACGCCACTTTTGCGAGGTCCACAGGAACCGCCTGCACCTTCGGTGCGGTCGGCGGTTTCTGAAAGGAAAGCCTTGCACCGCAAGGCTTTCCGCTCGCGCCGCACATGTCGCCGCTCGCGAAAGAAGCCTCCGGGGGCAGCGGCCCCCGAAGCCCCTAAAGGATTCCAGGCTGAGGCAGGAGGCACTCTCCGCCTTTTTTGTTGGCGGAACCTATTCCTTGGGGGTGTGGGGGATCGTAATCCCCCACATTTAATCCGATTTGACGACATGTGCGTCAAATCGGCGGGGAAATGCCGCCAATGAGCGGCATTTCAACCCACAGAAAACTCGCTGACAAAGTCCGTAGGACTTTGTCAGCGGCTTGACCGCCGCAGGCGGCGATACCATAACTATGTCAGCCGACAAATCTGCATCAGGCGGTATGGATGGTCGTACCCGTATAATAGTGTGCCAATATTTCGCGGTAGGTGGCGCCCTCCTGCGCCATGCCGTTGGCGCCCGCCTGGCTCATGCCCACGCCGTGGCCGTAGCCGCGGGTATTGATGACGACCTCGTCCGAAGTGAACTCTATGGTAAACCAGGCGCTTCTTAGCTCCAGCGCGCTGCGAAGCTCCCGTCCTGTGACGGTAACGCCGCCCAGCTTTATTGCCTTGACGCGCCCGCTGTCAAAGCGCTCCGTTATTTTCACCTGATCCGGAAGAGATCCGGCCTTGAGCTTCGCCTTGGGCCATGCGGCGTTGACCGCCTTTACGAATGCCTTCCTTGTGAGTCGTTCCTCGTCGGTGATGTGCGAGGAGCCGACCTCGTTTTCACTTTCCACCCCGCGCAGGTACGGGCGGGCGGAAGCGAATACGTTCTCGCTGTCCTCCGTTTGGCCGCCGGATGCGGCGTGGTAAAGCGCCTCGATCAGCTCGCCGTCATAATAAAGCGCCTCGCCTTGGGTCTCCTCCACGGCGTCGCGAATTTTTTTAATATTCTGCGTATAGTTCGCGCCCCATTTTTCTTTGCAGGCGGCGTCGGTATTATATGCCTGGCAGCAGCCGCTGTCCGAACACAAATCGCACTCGCTTGTGCAGCCGCCCTTTAAACGGCTCAGCGTGTAGGTACGCGCGGCGACGGCCTGCGCTTTCAATGCCTCCACATGAAAAGAGGCGGGCATTTCCGCCGCCACTACGCCTACGAGGTATTCCTCCAGCGGCAGCGTCGTTCGCTGACCCGTCTCATGCAGGTAGAGGGAGATCGTTTTCCCCCGGGAGACTTCCTGCCGGTCCTTATTCGCCTCGTCTTTGCGGCTGCACGCATAAATGCAGCCGCGTAAGAGCAGTATGACAAGCACGAGCAGCGCCGCCACGCCGAACAGCCGTTTCCAGTTGATGTGTACCATCCGGTCACTCCTCCAGGTGTTGTGTTTGCCATATCGCAAACATTACCTTAAAGCGTATGAAGCGCCCTGCGTATTGATGACCCGGCGTTTGCGTGCGATGCGTTTGGGATGTTTTCCGACTTCCTCATTACCGATTGGGAAAGAACTTGTGTATATACGGGTACGGCGCGTTTCTCCCTTTGCGTGACGACAATATGCGTGGTAAAATGATACATAACGACAGGGGGAGGTGGCGCATGGATCTTTCCACGCTGATGCGGCGCATACAGCAGGGCGACAAGGAAGCGTTTGCAACGCTGTACACGCGCTACAATAAAACGGTTTTTCGCATCGCGCTCGAAGCGACCCGCAGCCCGGACGAGGCTGTGCAGATCGTAAAGGCGGTGTTCCGCGAGATGTATCAAACCATCCGCAGCAAAGGGCCGTATCTCGGGGATCTGTACGGGTGGCTGGACGCGCTAACGGCCAAGCAGATACGCCTGCGCAGGCTCACGCAGGGCGCGCTGCCCGCGCAGCCGGGCGCAAAGCCGCGCCGCTATACCGAAGGAGAAGCGGCCGAGATCGAGGCGCGCGCCCTTGCACGCATACAGAATACGCCGGAGCAGCCGGAAGAGGAGAAAAAAAAGACCGGTACGGTCTCGGGAATCGTGCTGGGTATAACGGCGCTGGCGTTGATTTGGATATTGATCGGCCTGCTGGGTACGCTGGACGTGCTGCCGCAATGGGAGCTGGGCTATACATGGTTCAATCAGACGCTGTTCCCGCTGTTCTGACATGCGGCGGTGTTGGCGGTTTTTTCGTTCCTTTTAAATCCTTCCGCGGTTTTTGCAGGCGCTCTTCCCCGTTGGGCGAAAGAGTAAGGAGGGCATATGGAGTATTCCTCGCAGCATGCAACAAAGGTGTTTTTGCGGCTGCCGCCCGAAAAACAGCAAAAGGTGTTTGATGCGGCCGCCGCGGAATTCGCGCAGCACGGATATGACGCCGCAAATACCAACGTGATCGCACGGCGCGCGGGCGTGAGCGTTGGGTCCCTTTTTCAATATTTCGGCACCAAACAGTCGCTGTTTCTGGCGCTGGTGGATTACGGCACACAGGCGCTATTGGCCCCCGTTATCGACACCATGCGCGACGCGCCGGGCGCGCTTACGCTTTTTCGCGCGATGCTGCTGCAATCCCGTGCGTTCGCGCTCAATTATCCGGATTATAACCGGGTGTATCTCGGGCTGACGGCGCTGATGCCCATGGAATCCACCACGCTGCTTGCCCGCCGCATTGAAGGGCGCACCATCGCCTCCTACCGCCGCGCCATGCGCAAAACGCGGGAGGAGGAAGGCACGCGCGAGGGGTGCCTCGCGTTTTTGCTGGATAATCTCGTGCTTTCCTACCAGTTTTCCTTCGCGTCGCAGTATTACCGCGAGCGGCTGATCGCCTACACGGGGCTCGACCCGCAGCAGGAAGGCGACAAGCTCATCGACGCGCTGTGCGACCTGGTGGGAGGCATGCTCAAGGAATAAAATTGCGCCATATATGCGTAACCCGTTCGGTTGAATTACTTTATCAAATTCCCTTGCCCGTCGTAAAAATTGTACTCCCCTTGATAATTCTCATCCGGCAGTTCAATTACGCTGATACTCGGGTTCTCTGTTATTTCCAGCGTGATTATTTTATCATTGAAATCGGATTGGGCATCGATCTCAAACTTAATTGTATCAAGACTTTCATTGCTGCTTACAGCAATCCAATAGATGGAGTGGTACCCGACGCCGATATTCTCGGCTCTTGGGACCAAATTCTCCGGCTTCTTTACATAATCGAAGGTATAATCGCCCTTGTCATTTTGTTTAAAAACCGCAAAGCTGTATTGGGAATCAAACGTATAGCCAACAAAACGGTAAACGCCAATATCCTGCACATCAAAAGCAGAAACCTGTTCCGCATCCAGCTCTTTTGCGATTTTCTTCTCCATAGACGGGACATCGGAATAGGTTTGACCGCCTAAGCAGCCACTCAAAAGAATTAGCATGATAATTACCAGCAAAACCGGAAGACACTTTTTCATTGCGCACCTCACATGTTGGAGTACCTGAAGACCATCTGAACTCTATTATACTATAAAGTATAAAGCAAAAAATGCCGCCTGCACAGTCGCAGGCGGCATGGGAATATCGGAAAAGTTCCCGTGTGGTCTGAAAAGCTTTATTCATGACCTGTGCGGCGCGGGCGTAAGGCCTTGCGACACTTTTTTGACTTGTTACAATAATTTTTTTGTCTGCTTGTATACATCCCCGGAGCCAAGGGTAAGCACAAGGTCGCCCGGCTTTGCGTGCTCATCGAGATACGCCCGGATGTTTTCGAACGTGCCGAGGTAAATTCCCTTCCCCGCCTCGTGGTCGTTGATGGCGGCGACCATATCCCGCGCGTGGACGGTGCCGTCGTCCGTTTCGCGGCCTGGGTAAATATCCGGCACCAGCACGCAGTCCGCAAGCTCGAAGCAGGTGACGTTACGGCAGAAGAGCGTTTTGGCGCGCGTGTAGGAATTGCACTGGAACACGCACCACAGTTTTGTGTGCGGCACGCGGGAGGCGGCGTCCAGCACGGCGGCGACTTCGGCGGGATGATGCGCGTAGTCATGATAGATTTTTATACCCTCCCGTTCGCCGAAAAGCTCGAAGCGGCGGTGGGTCAGGGTGTAATGGCACAGCCCTTCCGCGATATCCGCAAAGTTTTCGCCCAATGCAAGGGAGACTGCGCAGGCGGCAAGGGCGTTGACGATATTATGCCTGCCGGGGATATGCAGCGCAATGCGGCCGAGCGTTTTAGTGTTGTGCACCACATCGAAGGCGGGGCAGCCGTACTCGTCGAACACGATATTTTCCGGCGTATAGTCCGCATCCGTTAAGCCGTAGGAAACCGTGCGCACCGGCTTGGGCGGGCCAGAAAGCAGCGCGCGCACGCGCGCGTCGTCCGAACAGCCCAAAAACAGGCCGTCATCCGGCAGAAGGCGCAGGAACTTGCGGAAAGCCTCGGTGATTTCTTCGATATCCTTATAATAATCCAGATGGTCGTCGTCGATGTTGTTGATGATGGCGATGGTGGGCTTGAGCGTGAGGAAGCTTTCCACATATTCGCAGGCTTCCGTAATAAACAGGTCGTTGCTGCCTACGCGCGTGCCGCCGGAGAGGAAATCCACATCCCCGCCCACATGGACGGTGGCGTCCAGCGCGCCGGATTGCGCGATGCGCGCGAGCATGGAGGTGATGGTGGTTTTGCCGTGGCAGCCCGCAACGCCCACGACCTCTTTATATTGCTTGGAGATTTCGCCCAGGGCGACGCTGCGTTCTATTTCGGGGATGCCCTTTAAGCGCGCGGACTCGCGTTCCACATTGTTCGGCTTGATGGCGGCGGAATAAATAACGGCCTGTGCGTTTCCCACCTGCTCCGCCTTGTGGCCAATGGAGACAGGAATGCCCATCGACAGCAGCCGTTCGGTGAACGGAGAACTATCCCTATCGGAGCCTGTGACCTCGTACCCGCGTGCGCGCAGTATTTGCGCCAGGCCGTTCATACTGCATCCGCCGATGCCTATCAGGTGTACGCGCTTTTTACCCTCAAGCATTGCAAAGTCCTCCCTTAAATGGCTTCCTACATTATACGACTCGGCTCGCGGAATGTCCACTAGAGGCGCGGCCTGCCGCGCAGGGCGAAGAAAAACTGCCGGCGGTTGTGGCGCGCGGAATGTCCGCCGGCTGCAGCGGGCCAAAGCGGCACTGCCATACAGTCCGCGCCCAGGCGTTTGCCACGGAGGGGTTACAGAAGGAATTCCCATAAAAATCCGGCCGCCGCAGGCATCGCCCCGCTTGCGGGGGCGGGCCAAAAACCCTTGACAGCTTGGGCGTTTTTCCACTATACTTATACAGGCAATGGGTGCATTTGCCCGCTACAGGGGCACATGACCCGTATATTGTGAGCGTTAACCGGGTGGGCTACTACATCTGGTTTCCCCCCCGGTCTACCAACCATAGAAAAGAGGTGCAAAGCAATGTTTATGACGTATCAGCCCAAAAAGCGGCAGCGCAGCAAGGTGCATGGTTTCCGCAAGCGTATGAAGACCACCGACGGACGCAATGTGTTGAAGCGCAGGCGTCTTAAGGGCAGAAAGCGGCTGAGCGCGTAAGCGCGACGCTTTATTGCGGCCTGCCCCTTAGGGTGTGCCATCGGTATGGAGGCGGGCTTACCTTCCCGCCTGTTCTTTTTTCTGCAGTTTCATTTTTTAGGCCGGGCACAGCCCGGCTGTTGCCGTATCTGCCGAAAGGGCGCGTAGATTGAAACGCTGTTATTCGCTCAAAAAAAACCGGGATTTCCAGTTCACTTACCGCGCGGGCAAATCCGTAGGCTGCCGCCTGTTTACGCTGATTTATGTGCGTGACCGCCGCAAGCCGAGAAGGCCCCGCAAAGAAACGCCGCAGCCCGTACCCAACGTGCGTGTAGGCTTTTCGGTGAGCAAAAAGGTGGGCAACAGCGTACAAAGAAACCGCGCCAAACGCAGGCTGCGCGAGGCGTTTTCGCCGCTATTGAAGTGTGTGCGCCCAGGGCACAATTTCATCATCATCGCACGGCCCGCCGTGTTGGACGAGCCGTTTGAAAACATCGGACGAATCCTCCGCCAGCTTTTGAAAAAGGCGGAACTGCTGCTGCCGGATGCACCCAACCCGCAGGATGCCCAATCCCCGAAGACGCCGCAGGCCTCGCAGGCTCCGCAGGCCCCGCGGGAGGAGGCGGCGCCATGAAGCGCGCGCTGCTTGCCTGCATCCGTTTTTACCAGCGGCATATTTCGCCGGGATTGCCGCAGAACCGCTGCAAGTATTTGCCCACCTGCTCCCACTATGCATACGAGGCGATAGAAAAGCACGGCGTATGGCGCGGCTTGCTGTTGGCCGTTTGGCGCGTATTGCGGTGCAATCCGTTTTCCAAGGGCGGTTACGACCCGGTGCCGTAAACGCCCGTCGGCAATGCCTCTTTTGCAGGCAAGGCTTACCCTGCGATAACCCGACCCCAAGTTCCCCCGCCGGCAGGGGCGCGCCGCCATAGGGCGCGTTTCAACGCTTTCAAGCGTATGCCCGCGCCGGCTACAGTACCGCATATTATCGTTGAAGGAGGAACACAAACTTGATAGACGACGTATTTTTCACAACATGGATATTCATGGGCATGCGATGGCTGTATGAAAACATAACCATGCAGCATGTCGTTTTGACCATCATCATCAGCACCATCATTATCCGCGGGTTGACGGTATTCGGCGATATCCAATCCCGCAAATCCAGCATGAAGATGCAGGCCATACAGCCGGAAATCGAAAAGCTCAAGAAAAAGTATAAGGATAACCCGCAGAAGCTGCAGCAGGCGCAATCCAAGCTGATGAAGGAGCGCGGCGTGAGCATGTGGGGCGGCTGCCTGCCCATGCTGCTGATGATGCCGCTGTTCTTCGCTTTCATCGCGGCGTTCCGCTTCTGGGGCTACGAGCAGATGGTCAAGGTGCTGCTGGAGCTGAACGAAACGGGCTCCTCCAAGCTGTTCGAGAACTTCAACTTCCTGTGGGTGCACAACATCTGGCAGCCGGACAACGGCTTCAAGGAAGTCGTCATGGGCGCAAAGGAATTCCTTGCCATCCCGAATTTGCGCAATCTCATATACTTCGCCGAACATCCGGAGGCCCTTGCCGTATTTGAAAAGCTGGGATTGATCGTTGCCGATACCAAGAACATACCGCAGGCCGCTATCGATACCTACAACAATCTGGTGGCGCCCCTTGCCACGCAATATGCCGGGTATGGAAACGGCTGGTTCATACTTCCCTTGCTTGCGGGCGGCAGCACGTTCCTTTCGAGCTGGGTCATGCAAAAGAACCAGCCCCAGAACAGTACGACCGCCGGCACCGGCAAGACGATGCTGTATGTGATGCCGGCAATGTCGGTATTCTTCTGCCTGAGCTCCAACGCGGCGTTCGCAGTGTATTGGACGATGAGCAACATCGTATCGCTCGGTACCAACTTACTGCTCAACCGCAAGTTTGACCGCGAAAGGAAGCAGGCGGAATCGGAGGTAGAAAATCCATGAAGAGCGGAGAATTTACAGGCCGGTCCATCGACGAGGCCGTGTTCCACGGCCTGCATGAAATGGGTCTTTCCATTGATGAAGTGCGCATAGAAACGCTGCAGAACGAGAGCAAGGGTCTTTTCGGCATCGGTGCAAAGCTGGCCCGCGTACGGCTGACACAGCGCGACCCGGAGGAAATGGAAGCAACGCCCTCCCCCGCCCGCGAGGAAAGCCGGCCCCCCCGTGAGGAAAACAGGTCGCCGCGTAACGATAATCGCCCGCCGCGCGCGGATAACCGTCCGCCCCGCGACGATAATCGTTCTCCCCGTACGGACAATCGTCCTCCCCGCGCGGACAATCGCCCGCGCACGGATAACCGTCCGCCCCGCGAGGAGCGCCGCGAGCCGCAGCCGCCCGCCGAGCAATATCATTACAGCGCGGAGGTGGCGGCTTCCCACCCCGCCGGTCAGTTTTTATCGGGGCTGCTTCAACAGATGGGCATCGAGGCGGATATTCGCGCCGCAGAGACCGAGGACGGCGTGCATATTTCCATCGACAGCAAAACAAAGGGGCTGTTGATCGGCCGCCGCGGCGAAACGCTCGATGCCATGCAGTACCTGACCTCGCTCGTGGTCAACCGCAGCCGCAAGCAGGAAAAATACCTGCGCGTGACGCTGGACACCGAGGATTACAGGAGCAAGCGCGAGGATACGCTCATCCGTCTGGCGCGCAGGCAAGCCGCAAGGGTGAAATCCACCGGCCGCCCCGTCGCCATGGAACCCATGAACCCTTACGAGCGCCGCGTACTGCACGCCTCACTGCAGAACAACCCCTATGTGACCACCCACAGCGAGGGCGAGGAGCCCAACAGGCGGGTTGTTATTACACCGAAGAAATAGTAAAGTAATAAGCAGGTAAAACGCAGAAGAAATTCTGCGTTTTTACGTGTGCGCTCACACAGAGATGATGCCAAATAGCTGCTATTCTTATGGTATCGCCGCCTGCGGCGGCGACGGAAGATTATTTTATTTAATAGCGAGGGGCTTCGCCCCCCGCTCCCCCTTTAGCACGTGAATAGCCAACCTGTACGACCCAAAGTCCCCATCCTTTGGGGGTTGATGAATGGTATACAGCCGTTCCCCACTAGCCACAACGAAAAGAGGCTGTCTCGGATATCTGAGACAGTCTCTATTTACGTGGCCACATAAAGCAATAACTCGTGTATGCTTAACCAATTATATTCTTCTTTGAAGTCGTTATAGCATTTCATGTATACCCAGCAGGATAGATGCAATATCCATTATGTGCGTCTCCGTCATATTGGCTGATGTAATGTTCGTGTAGACACATAGTTTACACGAGATATTAGGCTTTCAATTCATCATTTTGCAGCGGCATGCACGGTGCAAAATGACACCTTGAAGCGTTAGTTGACGCGACAGCTTTCCTGCGTAAGCAGGAAACCGAGCGGCAACTTGCGCGGTGAACCTCGACAAAGTGCCATTCGGCACTTTGTCGAAAGGCCGTCAGGCCGAATTCACACAAATGCGTAAGCATGTGTGAAACGATATTCGCTTTTATGGGCGCAGCCCATCAAAGCGACAGCCGGAGGCTGTGCACATGGGGCAAAGCACGTTTTTATCTATTGCCGGGGGCTGTACCAGCGTGGTCAGGGGGGCGATCTCCTCAAAAAACGCTTCCGGCGGGCGGAACGCGCGCCCGAAGTGCATGGGCAGCAGCCGAACCGGATGCAGCGTTTTGGCGAAGAGCACCGCGCCGCGGTAATAATCGCTGCCCATGCGCGGGTCCACCGGGAAAAACGCGAGATCGATATGCGAAACGTGTTTTTCTATCCGCGCCAGTTCCTGCAAAAAACGTTCTTCCGCCTCTTTCGCGTAAGCTTCCCCGCCTTCGTCGCGCCAGTGCCAGTCGTTCAGGTCGCCCGCATGGAATACGGAAATACTGTCCCACAGCACATGGAAGGAGACTCCCTCGTCCGTGCTGCCGTAAGCGGTTACCTGCATGCCGTTGGGCGAGGCCTTTTGCCCCGGGCGCAGCCTGGGCACGCCCATAGGCGCCGGTACATCGAAGCCCACAGCGAACCTGGCGTTCTTTAACGACCAGATATCCGGCGAATAATGATCGCCGTGCACGTGGCTTACAAGCGCGGTAACCGACCGCATGGAATCGAGCGATTCCTCCTTCAGCAGGGCGTGCGACTTGGGATCGAAGCAGTCGATTACCAACAGCGCCCCGTCATGCTCGAGCGCAAAGCCACTGTTCCCTAAATAGGTGATCTTCATGCTTCCTCCTTATCTGCCGCATGGGAAATAACGCGGACTATTCACCACTGCTCTTTGTGCCACTTTTCTTCTTCAAACCGCTCCAGCGGCGCGGCGCGCGCGGGCAGCGGCTCCTTCGGGTGTCCGACGGCGATAATGCTCACCACCCGCACGTCGCCGGGTATACTGAGCAGCTTTTTAACATCCTCATAATGCGGCCTCTGTGGCGTGATGCCCAGCCATACGCCGCCCAAGCCCAGCGCGTGTATGCACAGCAGCATATTTTCGGTGGCGGCGACGCTGTTTTGCACCAGAAGCTCCTCATCCATGGCGGCAAGCTCTGGGGAATGGCCGCAGCAGACGATGCACAGCGGCGCTTCGCGAAGCATGTGCCACCAGCGGCTCATGGGCGCGAGCGCGTTCAGCTTTGCACGGTCGGTAACGGTAAGCATCCGCCAGGTGCGGCCGTTGTGCGCGCTCGGCGCGAACATGCCCGCGCGCAGTATCGCGCGCAGGTCTTCCTCCGAGACCGGCTCCTGCGTAAAGCTGCGCACGCTGCGCCGGGTGAGCAGCGCGTCCATGGCTTTTATATCCTGTTTCATGCATGGCCTCCTGTGTATGCTTTTTATAGCGGCAGCCGTCCGAAGGCTTGGCCTCCGGAGCTCCGCTCAAGGGAATTTCATCCGATTTGCGTAACTTTTACCGCGGGGATCACTCAGCCAAGGTACATTTTGTACAGCAGCGCCTCCGTAAGCCGCACGGGCAATATGCGCTTTAAGAATACGAACGCGCGGTATGCGCCGCCCACCACGCTGTGGGCTTTCGGGTTCTTTTTCTGCGCCGCGCGGAGTATCGCCGCCGCGACGGAGCGCGGATGCATGCCGTTTTCCTCATCCCGCACCATGCGGGAAATGGCGCGTTCATAGCTTTCGCGGTAGGAGTCGCAGGCGTTTGCAACCGGCTTGCGCGCATCGGTAAACCCTGTTTTTACGTCCCCCGGCTCGATGAGCGCGGCATGCACGCCATAGGGCCGAAGCTCCAGCCGCAGCCCGTCGCTTAACATTGCGAGCGCCGCCTTGGAACTACTATACAACGTTTGAAAAGGAATGGCAAATATGCCGCCTACGGAGCCGACCAACAGTACGATCCCCTGCCGACGCGCGCGCATACCGGGCAAAATCGCGTTCAACAGCCGCAGCGCGCCGTAATAGTTTACGTCCATCTGCCGCTGTGCATCCTGTGCGGTGCAGCATTCCGCCGGACCGGAAAGCCCGTTGCCCGCGGCGTGTACGAGTACGTCGATGCGCCCCTCGGCCGCGCAGATAGTCTCTGCGCCTTGCCGCACGCTTGCTTCATCCGTCACATCCATGCTTACCGCATGCAATACACCGGGTGCGCCTGCGGGCAATTCCGGCAGCGTGCCGCGGCGCGACGCGCCGTAGACGGTATACCCGTTCATAGCGAACAGCAGCGCCGTTTCACGGCCGATGCCGGAGGACGCGCCGGTGACGAGCGCCACCTTGCCGTGGGGAAAGCTGGAATTCGGCATAACTGGTTTCCTTTCTTGTAACGAACTGAACAAAATCGCTTAGGAATACGCGAGATTCTTAAACTTGGTATATTCGCCCAGCCAGCACAGCTTGACCGTGCCGGTGGGGCCGTTGCGGTGCTTGGCGACGATGATTTCGGCGACGTTGTCCGCCTCCTCATTGTACACCTGCTCGCGGTAAAGGAGCATGACGATATCCGCATCCTGCTCGATGGCGCCGCTCTCACGCAGATCCGAAATCATGGGGCGGTGGTCGTCCTTGCGCTGTTCGGGCGCGCGCGAAAGCTGTGAAAGCAGCAGTATGGGCACGTCCAGCTCACGGGCGAGTATTTTTAGCGAACGGGTGATCTCGGAAACCTCCTGCTGGCGGTTGTCCGTCTTTTTGGTGGAGCGCATCAGCTGGAGATAGTCGATCACGATCAGGTCCAGCCCCTGCCGCGCTTTGAGCCTGCGGCACTTGCTGCGGATTTCAGGCACGGAGGCGCCGGCGGAATCGTCGATAAAGAGCTTGCTCTGCCCCATGGGGCCAAGCACCTGCGAAATTTTGACCAGTTCCGTTTCCGTCATGGTGCCGGTCAGGAGCTTTTGCATATCCACCTCCGCTTCCGAGCTGAACATGCGCATAATGAGCTGCTCGCGCGACATTTCCAGGGAGAATATCACCACCGTGCGATTGTCGTGCAGCGCGGCGTATTGCGCGATATTGATGGCAAAGCTGGTCTTGCCCATGGCGGGGCGGCCGGCCACGATGATCAAATCGGATTTTTTCAGGCCTGAGGTCTTGCTGTTGAGATCGACAAAGCCGGTGGAAACGCCGATCAACTGCCCCTGCATATTCATCAGCTCGCCCAGGTGCGCGTACGCGTCGTACATGGTATCCTGCACGGGCAGCAGCGAATCCGTGGAGCGCTTGAGCGTGATGTCGTATATGCGCCGCTCCGCGTCGCCAAGCACCTGCTCGATGTCGCGCAGGGTATCCATGCCGTCGCGCGCGATGGCGTTGCCCGCGCGGATAAGCTGGCGCTGCATGGAGCGCTCCATTACCAGATTGATATAATATTCGGCGTCCGAAGCGGAAAACGTCTGTATGGTGAGGTCGGCGATATAGCTCGCGTCGCCCACCGCGCGCAGCTTCCCGATGCGGTCCAGCTCCGTAATGAGCGCTACGGAATCCACCGGCGCGCCGGAATTGCGAAGCGAGCGTATGCACGCGAATATATCCTGGTGCGCAGGCGTGTAGAAATCCTCCGGCTGCAAAGTCTCGATAGCGGCGTCGAGCGCCGCGGAATCGAGCAGCATGCTGCCCAGCACCGAAACTTCCGCCGTCTGGCTGTGCGGCGCCGCGCTGGGCGCGTTGGGGGTTTGCTCCATGTAACCTCCTTATTAAACAGACGATTTGGAGGCGCTGCCTCCAAACCTCCGCCAAAGGGGAGTAACGCCCCTTTGGAAACCCAGAACATTTATAAATAGTTGCCCTATCGTTTGCTTCTTTTCTTTAAGAAAGTCGGGGCATGTGGACAAAGCCCCCATGAAAATATCATAATTACTGAGATACGACTTCGACTGTAAAGGCGGCATCGGTGCCTTCAAAGAGCTTTGCGCTGACGGTCTGTGAGCCGAGCGCGCGGATAGGTTCGCCAAGCAGTATCTTTTTTCGGTCGAGCGCGATGCCGTGCTGCGCTTCTAGCGCGGCGGCAATTTCCTTGGAAGTGATGGAGCCGAACAGCTTGCCGTTCTCGCCCACCTTGGCGGTGACGCGCACCGTAATGCCGGCAAGCTTCTTCGCCTGCTCGCGCGCATCCACGCCCGCCTGGAATTTCTTATGCTGCGCGGCGGATTTGCGGATATTGGCCGCGTTGATGGAGGCGGCGTCCGCCGGGGTCGCAAGCCTGCGCGGCAGCAGGAAATTGCGCGCGTAACCGTCGCTGACCTCCACGATCTGCCCCTGCTTGCCCGTTCCCTTTACATCCTGTTCCAATAGTACCTTCATATCGTTCAGCCTCCTTTATAAGTGCGGAATAGTCTATAACAAGCCGTATGACTGTTATTGCCCGATTTCTTTCATATAGGCCAGTATGGTGGATTTCACAAGCTCCAGCCCGTCGTCGAGCGATATATTCTTCAATTGCGCGCCGGCCATGGTCAGGTGCCCTCCCCCGCCCATGCGCTCGAGTATGACTTGTACGTTGATGCGCCCGAGCGAACGCCCGCTTACGCTGACGTCATTGCCCTGCGCGCCCAGCACGAACGCCGCTTCGATGCTGCGTATGCCGATGAGCGCGTCCGCGGCCTGCGCGGCGATGAGCGCCGCGTTTTTCATATCGCTGCGGCAAAATGAGACGGCGACGCCGGGGCAGATGATGGTCGCGCTTTTGACTGTATCGACGCGGTTGGCGTAAGTCTCCCGGTCATCCTGGAACATCAGCTTGACCATGCCGATATCCGCGCCGTGCTGTCGCAAATAGGCTGCGGCCTCAAACGTGCGCGCGCCCACGTTGAACGCGAAATGCTTGGTATCCACCGTAATGCCCGCAAGCAATGTGGAGCATTCGAACGCCGTGGGCCGTATGCCCTCGTGGAAATACTGCAGGGTTTCGGTGAGCATCTCGCTGGTGGAGGAGGCGCGGGCGTCCAGATGGTTGAGCGTGGCGTTGTCGATATAGTCGGCGCTGCGCCGGTGATGGTCGATCAATACCAGCTTGACGGCGGTTTCCACAAGATCCGGCGCCATGGTGGAGGCGGCGCGCTGCGTATCCACCACCACCAGCACGGAGGTGGGGCGCAGCATTGTGCGCACCGTATCCGGCGTAACAAGCAGCCCCGCGTAGGCGGGATTGGAGCGTATGACGTCCACCGCCTGCTGTATGGTGGGGTTGACCTGGTCGAGCACGATATACGACTTGCAGTCCGCCTGCATGGCGCAGCGGGCGACGCCCAGCGCCGCGCCGATGCAATCCATATCCGGCTGCTTATGGCCCATGACGAACACCTCGGTGGAGTTCTCGATGAGCTGGCGCAGCGCCTTTGCGAACAGACGCGTTTTTACACGGGACTGGCCGCTTTCCAGCTGCCGCCGCCCGCCGTAAAACGCATAGTTGGTGCCGGTCTTGACGACCGCCTGGTCCCCCCCGCGGCCGAGCGCAAGCTCCATGGCCTGCCGGGCGGCCTCATCCGAATCGGCGACGCGCGCCGCGGCCCCCACCGCAATGGAAAGCGTCACCGCCTGCTCGGTGCCGGTATCGATCCTGTGCGCCTTATCCAGCAGGGGGAAACGCTCCTTTTCCAGCTCAGACAGATGCTTGGCCTCGAATATCAGCAAAAAGCGCGCGTTGTCATAGCGGCGGTATACGCCCCTGACGGAGGCGGTCATTTCGGATACCAGCCGTTCCACCTCGGTAAGCACAGTGTTGCGGTGGAACTGGAGATCCGAGCTCAATTCCTCATAATTGTCCACATAAATAAGCGCCACGTGGGGCATCTGCTCCTCGTACAGGCGGCGGTAATGCTCCGCCTCGGTACGGTTAAGCCAATATTGGAACACCAGCTCATGCGAGGTATGCTCGCGTTTTACCGGCATGTTGACCACCTGGTACGCGCCCCCCGCGTATTCCATGGTTCCGGACTGGCTGGGCGTTTTGGGGTTGCACGCGGCGGGCAGGCTTTTGATGTCGACGCCGTCAAAGAGCTTCTTCATGGCGGGGTTGCGCCATATGATGCGCCCGTTTGTTTCAAATATCATGCAGGGGATGTTTACGCCCGCGATCAGCCGCCCTGCGGCGGAGGCGTTTTCGGTGAACACGGTGTCCATTGCCTGCCGCTGCGCGCGCGAAATGCCGTTGAGCACGCTCAGGCAAATGAGCAGCACAATCAGCGTGCAGCCCACCGCGATCAGCCCCGCCAATGGCGAAAAATAGCCGATCACGACATCCATAAGGGCGCACAGCACCGCTATCGGGATCAATACGCGCTTTGGCGAACGATCCATATCCCCTTCACTTCCCCTTCAGCTTTAAGGCATCCGCATCATTGCTTTCGCCTGCAATCATTTATCCTGATTATTGTTTCCGCGCTCCAGCATGCGCCGCCTTAGATGGATGAGCTGCTCAAAAGCGCCCATAATGGCAAGCGACAGTATGCTCATCGGGAATGTAAACACCAGTATCACCACGAGCAGACCGCTCATAATCCCCCCGGGACGGCGCACATGCAGTATGAACCACAGCACACTAAGCCCCTGCACCGCAAAGGGCAGCAGCACGATGACGCCCACGGCGGCGACGACCGCGTCCATTGCGGATACGCCGATAAGCGACGCCAGCAGCGTGCCCAGCGCCAGGATGATCATGCCCCCCATAAAGCTCTTGGGCATCTGCCAGAGCATAAAGCGGTGCATGGGCTTGATGGGCGTGCCCGCGCGGCGGCACAGCCGCACGCACAGCAGGAGGTTAAAAAGCCCCAGCAGCCCGCCAAAGGCGCAGAGCGCGGCGGGCATATAGACGGGCAGCTGCGCCGCGATCACCCGCCCCGCCGATTCCAGCAGCGCAAGCTGCTCGGGCGCGACAAGCTCGGGCATGGAAGCCGAAAGCGAAAGCGATTCGGCCCAGGTCTGCGTGAAAAACTGTTGCAGCGTGTAGAACGCGGGCGAACCGTTGAGTATATCCGCGAGGTTGAGCGGCAGGTAGATGCATGCGGTATAAATGGCCGAAGTAAACAGCGCCGTATCGAAATACGAGGCCTTTTTGCGGAGCATAACAGAAAGGCATATCGACGCAGGCAGGAGCATGGCGAGTATCCACAGCCCGGTGATGCCGGTCAGCAGGTAGATGCCCGCGGCGGAGACGGCCGCGGCCAACATAAAGGGCACCGCACCCCCCGCAAGCAGAAGGTAGCCGAACAGCCCGCCCGCGACGAACAGCACCGGCGGCATCAGCACACAGAATATACCTGCCGCGCCCACGAGCAGCGCGGTGAGGAAACCCGGTTTTTTGACTGTCTTTTCCAAAGCATACTCTCCTGTTTCGTGATACTTCTCCACCTTTATTGTAAGACGAAACCATACGGATGTAAACAATACTTCCATGCGGGATTTACAAAAGCCCATACGAAGGGAGAAGATATGTAAAAGCTCACAGTTCGTTCGGAACCATACTTGCCGGTACGCGAACGCGCATCAACACCGCGCCGGCCGCCGCCGCGAGGAGCAGGCAGATGCCCGGGAAAATCATGCTTACCTGCATGGTAAGCGCCGCGTTCAGGCTGCCCATGATTAGAGGGAAGAGCATGGTTGCGGAGTACATCATGATGACCAGCAGGGAACTGGGCAGCGTGGTCTTTCCGGGGTAACGCGCGGCGCCTATGCCGATGAGCGTAGGAATGCTGTGGCCGCTAAAGAGGCCCACCGCGGCATTGAGTATGCACAGCAAAAGCGGCGCCCGCAGTAGCACGCCCATAATCATCAGCACGCCGCCCAACACCGCGCCCAGCACAAACGCACGGATGGGCGGAATGGACAGCCGCGGGACCACAAAGCGGCTCACAGTGCTGCAGATCCAATAGCTTGAAAGCGCGAGCGCGGAGAGCGCCGGGGCGTTGAGCGTGACGGCGACAAAGCGCACCGTCCACAGGTTGATGCCGTTCATGGAACAGGTATACAGCAGCAGGCAAATAAGCAGCAACAGATCGAATTTGTTGGTAAGATACCCCTTTACATCCCTTAGCTTCAGCTTTTCATCCGTGCTCGCTTCGAATTGAATGTGCTTGGTTTCCAGCGCGCCCACCGCGACAAACAGCAGTATGGGGACGGCCACGATGACGGCCAGCACAAAATACACGTTGCGCCAGTGCATCACCGAGAGCAAATACTGTATCAAAAGCGGCGCACTTAGCGCCCCCACGCCGGAAGAGCCGTGAAGCGCGCCAAGGTAGCGGCCCACCTGTGCGCCGTTTAGATCCACGACGAACGCGTTCGCGCAGGCGTCGATAAAGCCCACGCACAGCCCGAACAGAAAAAAGCAGCACAGCAGCACTGGATAGGTTTGAATAAGGCCCGTCAGACCGATCATAACCGCCATGAGCACGCCCGCGGCATTGAGTATGGTGGCGGTGCGCACCCTGCCCTGCAGCAGCAGTACCGAGACCAGAGATAAGAGCGCGCCTAAGCTGATCATGCTGCTCATGACGCCTTCGCTGCCGCTTGCGACACGGAAGGCGTCGATCAGATCTGAAAGCACCACGGAAAGTATGGTGATGGCGATCGCGAACGCGAACACATAGAACAGCAATGCCCGCGTATAGCGGGCGCGGGCTTTATTCTCATTCATAAGGCAGTGTATGCTCCTTTCATTCTGTGGCCGAATGATTTGCCGGCATATTAAGGCAATAGGCATTCCCGTCCCATTCTCATTCTGTGGACAGGGGATCATATGCCGCAGACTCAGGCCCGTCCCCGGTGCGCAGCGTGCGCAGTACGCGAAACAGAAGCGGCAGCGTGATCAAAAATGCCAGCAGGTCCGCTGCGGGCTGCGCCGCGACAAGGCCGTTGATTTTAAAAAGCGGCGGCAGCGCAAGTATCAGCGGCACAAAGCAGATTCCCTGCCGGGCTATCGCGGTGATGAAGGATGGAAGCGCGCGTCCGGTGGATTGGAACAGCATCGTCGCAACCAGGGACGCACCCATGAGCGGCAGCGCTGCCGCCTGCGCCCTAAGCGCCAGGGCGCCAAGCGAAACGACCGCCGGGTCATCCCGGAATATCCGTATCAATTGCGGCGCAAAGGCGATGAGCACCGCGCCGCACAGCGCCATGAACAGCACCGACGTGCGCAGCGTAAAGCGGAACGCCTCGCGCACGCGGTCGTTCCTTCCCGCGCCGTAATTAAAGCCGGAAATGGGCTGGTATCCCTGCCCGTAGCCGATGAGCGCGGCGTTTACCAGGAACAATAGCCGCATCACGATGGAAAACGCGGCGATGGCGGCGTCGCCATACGGCTTTGCGGCGGTGTTTAGCAGTATGGTCGCCACGCTGCTCATGCCAAAACGCACGAACGACGGGATACCGATGCGGAAAAGCTCGCCGTATATGGTACGGCTGGGCGTAAACAGCCGCAGCGAGAGCGTGAGCGCGCTTGCGCGGCCCTTTTTTCGCACATAGAACGAAAGCAGCACGAAAAAGCTGACCGTCTGCCCGATCATCGTGGCGAAGCCCGCACCGCCCACGCCCATGCCCAGCGCGAATATGCAGATCGGGTCCAGCGCGACGTTGAGTACGGCGCCCGTGACCATACCGATGAGCGAAAGCATGGCGCTGCCTTCGGCACGGAGCGTGTTGTTAAACACATACGAAGCCGCGAACAGCGGCGACGCGATATAAATATAAACGCCGTAATCCCGCGCAAAAGGCAGTATGGTGGGCGTCGCGCCGAAGAGATTGAGCAGGGGGTCCAAAAAGAGCAGCCCCGCGCCGCCGTAAAGAACGCCCATTATCAAAGCCGAGAACAGCGCCGTGTTGACCGTGCGCGAAGCGTTATCCACATCCCCCCGGCCCAACAGCCGAGAGATATAGCTGGTGGCGCCGTGCGCGAATATGAACGAAAGCGCCTGCAGCAAATTCATAATGGGGAACACGATGCCCACAGCGCCCGTCGCGCTGTTGCCAAGCTGGCCTACAAAAAAAGTATCCGCCATGTTGTAGATTGCGCCCACCAGCATACTGATGACGGAGGGCAGCGCGACGGCAGGAATCAATTTCTTGACCGGGTCCTCCAGCATGCTTGTGCGGCGCTCCTCATCCCTAGCCGCGGAAACCATGAAAACCTCCTCAAATTATAAGCTGCGGGATACCCCCGATCAGACCATCGACAAGCCCTGCGTCTTTAGAATATCAAGTTAAAAAAATTATACAGCTATAGGCTTTCAATCCGTCATTTTGCAGCGGCATGTACGGTGCAAAATGACACCTTGAAGCGTAAGTTGACGCGACAGGCTTTCTGCGAAGCAGAAAACCGAGCGGCAACTTGCGCGGTGAACCTCGAAAAAGTGGATACTTCCACTTTTTCGACAAGCTATGCTTGGAATACGATGCCGATCACCGCCGAAAGCGTGATGAGCACGACGGGATGCACTTTGCTGGTTTTTTTCCATTGCGTAACGGCAAACACCAGCAAAAAGAGCGCCGCCGCGCGGATATCCAACACGCCGCCCGGGAGTACCGCGATGGAAAACACCGAATACCCCGCCGCCGCGATCAGCCCCGTGACGGCAGGCCGAAGCCCCGCAAACCCTGCTTCCACCAGCGGGCTGCTGCGGTATTTATCCAGCGCGCGCGCGACGAGTATCACCACGATAAACGCGGGCAGCACCAGCGAAAAAGTCGCAAGCACCGCGCCGGGCACGCCGTAGACGACGAACCCCACATAGGTCGCCATGTTGACGCCGATGGGTCCGGGCGTCGATTCGCTTACCGCGATCATGTTCGCCAGCATCTCCATCGTAAACCACTGGGGATGCGCCACTGACATCTGCGTTAAAAACGGAATGGTCGCCATACCGCCGCCGATGGCGAAAAGGCCGGTTTTAAAGAATTCCCAGCAAAGCAGCAGCAGTTCCATCACGCTTCACCCCGCTTCATCAGCAGCAGGCCCGCCAGGGCCGCGCCGATGACCACATAGATGGGCGATACATCCGCAAAACCCACCAGCACGAACGCGGCGGCGCACAACAAAAGCGGCACAAGGCTGCGCAGCGCAAACGCCTTGCCTTCGCCCTCGCTGTCCCGCTTTTTTTGCAATACGTTGTTTTTAAAGAGCCTGACTACCGCGGCGGCGATCAGCGCCGCCACCGCCGCGCGGATGCCCGCGAACG
The DNA here is from genome assembly GCA_036677445.1 of Clostridia bacterium. GTDB lineage: Bacteria > Bacillota > Clostridia > Christensenellales > CAG-138 > JAVBWI01. Next base: position 107,395 of record JAVBWI010000017.1, on the reverse strand, counting down.
CGTGCTGCACGGCGGGGATGTGCGAAAAGTTTTCCAATACGGCCGCAATGAGCGTAATGATGATAAGCGACGGCAGCACCACGCCCAGCGTGGAGAATATCGCTCCCAGGGTGCCGCGGCGCTTGTGTCCTATAAATATTGCGACATTGGCGGCAATGATGCCGGGCATGCATTGCCCCAAAGCAAAGTAATCCAGCATTTCTTCCTGTGTGACCCAGTTGTGGCGCTCCACGACTTCATGCTCCAGCATGGGCAGCATGGAATAGCCGCCGCCGAACGTAAACAAGCCGATACGGAAAAAGGCGGCGAACAGCTTCCAAAGTTCGTTCATGGTACATTGGGTTCCTTTCAAAAATGCTTACAGGTCAAAAAACAACGTGTCCAGCGCACGCCGCGCCGCCGGTATCAGGGAAGGGTTCTCCCCCGCGAGCAGGCGCGCCATGCGGCTCTTAGGCTCCCGGGAAAGCGCGCGAAGCGCCGAGAACAACAGCAAAGCGTGATCCGCCGCGAGGTCGCCGCCGGGCGCGGGCAGCGTAAGCGAGCCTAAGGAATCAAACGTGCGACGTGCGCGGGCAAAGAGCGTCTCCGGCCCCACGAGGGAAATATCGAACAGTTCGGCTTCGGCTGTGAAGGCGCTCCGCCAAAGGTTGATTGCGAACAGCCCCGCGTCCGCCGCATCGTCGCCCGCGGCGGGCACAAGCGCGCCGTAGGGCGCCACGGCAAAATGCCCCACCGAGATCACACGCGTGCGGGGGTCGCGGTCGAGTGCGCCAAAGGTGCCGAACTGCCGGAAATCCAGGCCGGAGATACCCGTTTCCTCCCGAAGCTCGCGCGCGGCGGCCGCTGCGATATCCTCTTCCATGTTCAAAAACCCGCCGGGCAGCGCCCACCGGCCGATATAGGGGTGATCCTTGCGTCGGATGAGCAATACGCCCGGCACATGCCTATTCTGTGTGTTTTTGAGCAGCGTAAACACCGCCATGTCCACCGTGACCGACGGGCGGCGGTATTTGTTTTCATCATATGCGGCCAAAAATTCGGATAATGTCAGGCCTTTTTCGTTGCGTCGCTCCATATGTTCTCCTTCAAATTTAATACACGGGCCAGCCTGCGACATACGCCCACAGGTACGCCGCCTGCGCGAGGAAAAGAAGCAGATACACCGGCAGTACAAAACGCCTGTGCAAGAGCGACGCGAGCGCTATGGCGAGCGGGAAGCAGCAGGTAAGGTACCGGGGCGCGCTCAATAGCCAGGTCGCTCCCATACCGGCAAAATAGTACGCGAGAAAGTACGCCGTATAGCTTGCGCGAAGACGGTAGGGCTGGCGTATTGCCGCGGGGCGGGCCGGCGACGGCACAGCTGCGGCAGGCTCGTTATTTTCTGATGGAAGCAAATCCTGTGAAAGCGAATCCTGAACGGGCGTATCCGCAGACAGAGAGACTGCGCTTTGCTTTGAAGCGTCCGCTGCGACGGATTGCTTGGCCGCGGACGTGACCGCGGGGTGCTCCATAATCTGTGCGGCTGCCGCAGTCTTACGCTGCACAAGCAGCATCAGCAGGGGCGCGCCGATAAGGAATACCAGGTTGGGAAGCCACAGGCCCAGCGCGGCGGGTAGATCGTCCGCTAGTTTTTTGAGCAAATAGTCCGTCTGGTAAGCGGCCGTATTGAAAAACCAGCCCATCTGCTGGCTCCAGTGTTCCCGTTGATAAGTGAGGAAGGTGAACGCGTCGCCCGTCACGTTGTAATTGATATACAAATAAATCGCCAGGCCCATCGGTACAAGGAGCAGGGCTGCCGCCCGCGGCAGCAAAAAGCGGAAAACGCGGCCGTCTTCCTTATATTTGCGTAGGGCGTCGCCGATCAATTCCACAACGATGGGTACGAGCAGCACCACGCCCAGCACCCGTGTGAACGCGGCAAGCCCGCCCACCAGGCAGGCGGCCGTATAATGCTTTTTGCGCGTGAGCAGCATGGTCAAAACGGAAAGCAGCAAAAACAGCGCGTCGCTCATGGGCGCCGCAAGCAAAAACGCCGCGGGCAGCAGCAGCTGGAATTTTACCGCGCGCTTTGCGGCGGCGCGGTCCATATCCAGCAAGGCCAGTTCGTAGAGCAGTATGCATGCCGCGACGGTAAAGAGCAGCGAGGCGACCAGCCCGGCCGCGAACGTGTTTTGTACAACGAGGTTGAAAAGCCGTACCGCAATGGGGTAAAGAGGGAAGAACACGATATGGAAACGGGGATCGCCTTGTGTAACATACCAGTTATCCGCAATGCCCAAATAATGCGGCGCGTCGCCCTTGAGCCATAGCGTGAGCGTGTCCAGCAGCCCGCCCTGATAACCGTTTTGCAGCACATGGAACGCGTACGCCAGTGCAAACACCAGCAGCCGCGCGAGTAACACGGCGAGGAACAGCCGCAGCACGGGATGGCGGTGGGACGGCCTGAGGCTGCGGCGCCCCAAGCCCGCCGCAATATCCACTTCCGGTTCGCCACGCCAGCTATTGAGCACCGCCCGGATACCCTCCGCGCCCACAAGCCCGAACAGCAAACACACCCCCGCGCTGAAGACGGCGGATGCCGCCGCGTACGCGGTGGTGGTAAACAGCCAATACGCATATGCGGCTGAAAGCAGCGTTAAAAACGCTGCGATCAGCCATGTTTCCGTTCTTTTGTGCAAGTGACCCCTCCGACTATGCGCGGCGCATCGCCTTTGGTTTCCCTAATATTTCACCGTAGAGTATGGCTTGCATGACCGCGTTGTGGTCAGTCGAGAGCCGGGCGAGCGCCGCGGGTATCGCGGGGGAAGCGTGCGCGGGAACGCTCGCGGCGACACGTACGGTCTGCGGCGGGCAATGCTCCGGCGCGCCCCCCATGCTGCTTTCGGTGTGCGCGTGGCCCGTGAGGCTGCTGGCCTCAAGCGTATGGCGGCGGCCGCGCGTCTCCTCCATACGGCTTTCGATCGTAGTGCCGGGCGCCGACATACGGCCGCCCATGCCGGGCGTACCTTCCCCTTCGGCGAGCGCTGCCGGGCGGGCGGCCCGCTGCCGTTTGCGCTCCGCTTCCTGTTCCGCGCGGCGGCGCGCCTGCGCGGCAGCGATCTCCTGCTGGCTAAGCTGGGGGAACCGCGGGTCGAACGCTTGGGGCGGCGGGGTATACTCCTGATAACGCGTATCACGCGGCGCCTGCGCGGGCGGGAACCGCGGGTCGTCGGGAGCCGCCCCCTGCCGCATCTGCGCTTGCGCCTGTTGCGCCTGCGCGGCGCGGCGGCGCGCTTCCTGCGCCTCCCGCTGCTTCTTTTTGGAGAGCCCGTTGATAATGGCGAATATCACGCCGAGTATGATCAATAGTTCCATAACGGTTACCTCCTTTCGCGGAAGGTAATGCATTTTCCAATCAGTCTTCCTTCTTCTCCGCCTCTGTGCCCTTGGAGATGGATTTACGCATCTCCGTATCGGAAATGACGTTCTGCATATTGTAATAATCCATCACGCCCAGCTTGCCTTCGCGGAACGCGTGCGCCATTGCGCGCGGCACTTCCGCCTCGGCCTCGATGACCTTGGCGCGCATGCCCTGTACTTCCGCCTTGTTTTCCTGCTCCTGGGCGACTGCCATCGCGCGGCGCTCTTCCGCCTTGGCCTGTGCAATGCGCTTATCCGCTTCGGCCTGGTCGATCTGCAGCTGTGCGCCGATATTGCGGCCCACGTCCACATCCGCGATGTCGATGGAGAGTATCTCGAAAGCGGTGCCCGCGTCGAGACCCTTGTTGAGCACTGTTTTGGAGATACTGTCGGGGTTCTCCAGCACTTCCTTGTGGCTCTGCGCGGAACCTACCGTGGTGACGATACCCTCGCCGATACGGGCGATGATGGTTTCCTCGCCCGCGCCGCCGACCAGGCGGTCGATGTTGGCGCGCACGGTGACGCGCGCCTTGGCGCGAAGCTCGATGCCGTCCTTTGCGATGGCGGCGATGACAGGAGTTTCAATGACCTTGGGGTTGACGCTCATTTGCACGGCGTTCAATACGTCGCGCCCGGCGAGGTCGATGGCGCAGGCACGCTCAAAATCCAGCGGGATGCCCGCGCGCTGCGCGGCGACAAGGGCGTTTACCACACGGTCCACGTTACCGCCCGCGAGATAATGCGCTTCCAGCTTATCGATGGGTAATTGCAGGCCCGCCTTTGTCGCCTTGATCATGGGGTTGACGATGCGCGCGGGGATGACCTTGCGGATGCGCATACCGATCAGCTGCGTGATGCGTACCTTTACGCCGGAGGCCAGCGCCGAGATCCACAGCCGAAGCGGTATGAAACTGAAGAATATTGCCAGAAATATGATGACGGCGGCAATGATGATGAAGGCCATGAGGATTTGGATGTCCATAGTGCGCTCCTTTCTTATTCGAGGGTGTTCAGGGGTTTTTGTGGCATAATGGGAAACTCACGGTTGCAGCAGCTTTACGATATAGTATATCCCGTAAATAAAGCCGATCAGCATCGGCAGCCCGACAATAATGGCAATCCACCTGCGCTTTTTTAGCGCGTATTCCGCCTCCGGGGCGAGCGGCGGGGGTACTGCGTCCGCTTGCTGTTCCAACAGCTCGTTGGCGTTGCACTTGGGGCATACGCCCAGGGATTTCGGATAGAATGTGCCGCAGGTTTTGCAAAAGGGCATGGCGGCTATTCCTCCGCGGTGACCGCACGCACGAGTATGCGCAGCCCTTCGGCTTTTAAAACCTGCACTTGCGCGCCTTTGGGCAGGAATTCGCCCCCGGTCACGACATCCAGCATTTTGCCGTCGAATTCCGCCTTGCCCGCGGGGCGAAGCGCGGTAAGCGCCACGCCGGTGCTGCCGACGTAGCTCTGAAAGTCGGTTTCCTTTAAGCTGTTGGAACTGCCGTCGATGCGTTCATTGAGTATGATGCGCGACTTGTCGAATTTCCCCTTCATGGCCAGCCGGAAAAATACCAGGAGCGCCACGGCCACGAGGAAGAGTACGAGCGCGACCATGAACAGTATGCCCACGGGGTTGCTGATCTGCAGCATGACCGCCGCGAACAGCGCGATGGTGCCCAGCACGCCCATAGCGCCTAAGCCCGGCGTAAACATTTCCCCAACGAAGAGCAGCAGGCCAATGCCCAGACAAATCAATGTTGCGACCATATTATCCATAAATCATTACCTCCCGAGGTTGCCCTAAGATGTCAGTGTCCTGCCTGCCGGTCAATTCGGCGGTTGTATATTCTTATTATACCATAAAATGCTGTTCAGGCGATGTGAAATATTTGTGATGTGCGCGTGATGCGCCTTCGCTGCATACAATACCGGTATGGAAGCGAAATCTGCGCAAGTATTCTGGAATGCGCCGCTTTGCACGGGATTTGCATTCGGACCGGGGCATGGTATAATGTGCGGTATAGGTTTATGCTCCAAAATACCGGAAGCAGGCGGATTTTGCCTTGCTGACGCCGGTGGTGGTATAAGCGATTTTATGTTTTGAGGTGAGCCCGCAGGATGAAGGACAAGCAGGATTTGATAGAGAGCATTGAACGAAGGCTGAAAAGCGACTACCAGGTGACTCTGAAAGAAGCCGCCGTGGCGCAGCTGCACGATGCGCTGGGCAACGAGGTCATGTCGGATATCGCCGAGGGCTGGTATGCGAGCCGCCACGCGCGCGACTGCGTGCGCCGCGCGTATTATTTCAGCGCCGAGTATATGATGGGGCGCATGGTGTACAACAACCTTCTGTCGATGGGCGCGCTGGAGACCGTACGCGAGGCGTTTGCCGCCGAAGGGCTGGATTTTGCCGCATTTGAGGATATCGAGGATGCGGCCCTGGGCAACGGCGGCCTGGGCAGGCTTGCGGCCTGCTTCCTCGATTCCGCCGCCACGCACGAGCTGCCGCTCGACGGCTACGGCATCCGCTACAAATTCGGCCTGTTCCGCCAGAGCTTTCGCGACGGCTTTCAGGCGGAAAGCGCGGACGACTGGCAGCGCCTGGGCGACCCCTGGAGCCTCCGCCGCGACACGCATGCCGTAAACGTATGCTTTGCCGGGCAGACCGTGCGCGCGGTACCCTACGACATGCCCATACTGGGCTATAAGACGGATAACATCGGCACGCTCCGCCTGTGGCAGAGCGAAGCCATTGAAGAGTTCGACTTCCAGGCCTTCAACGAGCAGCAGTACGCGCTGGCCGTGCGCGAAAAGAACGCCGTGGAGGATATTACCCGCGTGCTCTACCCCAACGACAGCACCTATGCGGGAAAGCAGCTTAGGCTTAAGCAGCAGTATTTCCTTTCGAGCGCCTCGCTGCAGGATATACTCTTTAACTTCAAGCGCGCCCGCGGCAGCCTGAAAGGCCTGGCCGACACGGTGGCCATACAGTTGAACGACACCCACCCGGTGGTCAGTATCCCCGAGCTGATACGCCTGCTAATGCTCGAAGGCCAAAGCTTTGAGGAGGCCTTTGAAGCGGCGGGCAGTATATTTTCCTATACCAACCACACCGTCATGGCCGAGGCGATGGAGAAGTGGGATGTGGAGCTCTTTAAATCCGTCATTCCCGAGGTATTCGACATCATCTACCGCATCAACGCGCGGTTCTGCGGCGAGCTGATGCAGAAGGGGTACGGGTGCATCCACGAGGTTTCCATCATACAGGGGCCGGTCATACACATGGCAAACCTCGCTTCCTATTGCTCGCGCACCGTCAACGGCGTGGCGAAGATACACACCGAGATATTGAAAAGCGACGTATTGAAGCATTTTTATACGCTTTTCCCCGAACGCTTCCAGAACAAGACCAACGGCGTTACGCAGCGCCGCTGGCTCAAGCTGTGTAACCCCGAGCTTGCAGAGTTTATTACACAGCGAATCGGCGACGGCTGGATACGCGAGCTTGACGAGCTTAGTAAGCTCAAAGCGTATACGGCGAATGCGGATATTACAGCCTTCAACGCCGTCAAACGCCAAAAGAAGGCGCAGCTTTCCGCCTATGTGCAAAAAGCGGAGGGTATTCTGCTGCCGCCGGATTTCCTGTTCGATGTGCAGGTCAAGCGCATGCATGAATATAAACGGCAGCTGTTGAACGCGTTTTCCATACTCGACATCTACTTTGGCCTGAAGGAAGGGCGGATTACGGACTTTACGCCCACAGCGTTCCTGTTTGGCGCCAAAGCCGCGCCGGGGTATTGGCGGGCCAAGGCCATCATTAAGTTCATACACGAGGTGGCCCGCATGGTAAACGCCGACCCCGCCGTATCGGACCAGCTGCGCGCGGTGTTCGTTGCCAATTACAATGTTTCGTACGCCGAGCGCATACTGCCCGCGGCGGATGTGAGCGAGCAGATCTCTCCCGCGGGCACCGAGGCGAGCGGCACCGGCAACATGAAGCTGATGCTAAACGGCGCCGTGACGCTGGGAACTTATGACGGCGCGACGGTAGAGATCGTGGAAGAGGCCGGCGCCGAAAACAACTTCATATTCGGCAAATCCGTTGCGGAACTGACCGCCATCCGCCCCAAATACGACCCGCGCGAGCTGCACCGCAATGAACCGCGCATCCGCCGCGTTGTGGATACGCTGGTGGACGGTACCTTCGGCAGGCTGGATATATTCGACGAGCTGCACTGCAGCCTCCTCACCGGCGGCAGCTACGGCCTGCCGGACCAATATTACGTGCTGCTGGAGATGCTTCCGTATATCGAGAAAAAGCTGGAGGTCAACCGCGCTTACCAGGACCGCATGGCGTTCGGGCGTATGTGCCTAAACAACACTGCGTCCGCCGGAAAGTTTTCCAGCGACCGTACCGTGCGCGAGTACGCGCAGGATATCTGGCGCATCAAGCCCATGCCCAGCCTGTATTGCAGGTAAAGTACGACCGATAGGAAGGTGTGAACATGCGCGCATCCCAATCCCTGTTCCTGCGCAGTATCGCCGTGGCGCTCAGCCTGCTCTTCATCGTGGCGCTGCTGTTCTTTTGCCTGCAGTGGACCATCGACAGGCAGGGCTTCTTTCTTGCGGAATACGAGAAGCTGGACCATGCGAAGTCCATGGGCATGAATACGGAAGAACTGGCCGCCGCGACCGTACGCATGATCGATTATATGGCGGGCCGGGCGGACAGCATCGATATCGAGGTCACGGTAAACGGCGAAAAGGTATCCATGTTCAACGACCGCGAGCGGGCGCATATGGTGGATGTACGCGCGCTGTACCAGGGCTTCCGCACCTTCTCGTATATCGCGCTGGCGCTGTTTGCCGCGATGCTTGTTCTTTCAAGCCGCGCCGTCGTTTATGAAAAGGACGGAGAGCAAAGCAGCGTGCGCATTTCCGGCGCGCGCGCGTTCTTGCGGGCAAGCGGCCTGTTCCTGCTGCTGGCGGCCGTGCTGGGCGCGTGGGTATTGATCGACTTCAATTCCTTCTGGACAAGCTTCCATCTGCTGTTCTTCACAAACGACCTGTGGATATTGGACCCCGCGACCTCCCGCATGATCAACATGATGCCGCTGCAGCTGTTTTACGATATCGTGCTGCGGTTCGCTGGGCTGTTCCTGGGCGTTTGGGCTGGCTGCATCGTACTTTCCCTGTTGCTGCTGCACCGGGAAAAAAGAAAGCGGGCAAAAGCATGAATGCGCGCTACGATGCACTGGCGGCGCGGCGCGCAAGCGTGATACGGGAGAGCGGGCGCTGCACGCTCTTGGCCATTGAAACCTCCTGCGACGAGACCGCCGCGGCCGTCATCCGAAACGGGCGGGAGGTGCTTTCCAATGCCGTTTATTCGCAGATTCCCATCCATCAAAAATACGGCGGCGTGGTGCCCGAGCTGGCGTCCCGCAACCATGTGATGCAACTGACCCCCACGGTAACGCAGGCGCTGAACGGGGCGGGCATAGGCTACGCTGCGCTGGACGCGATTGCGGTGACCTCCCGTCCCGGCCTGGTGGGCGCGCTGCTGACCGGCGTAAGCTACGCCAAGGGGCTTTCCTATGCGTTGTCGCTTCCTCTGGTTGGCGTAGACCATATCGCGGGGCATATCGCGGCGAATTACCTGGCCTGCCCCGACTTGGAGCCGCCGTTTACCTGCCTTGTCGCTTCGGGCGGGCACAGCCATATATTCGAGATCGAGGATTACGACCGCTTCACCCTGCTGGGCCGCACCCGCGACGACGCGGCGGGCGAGGCGTTCGACAAGGTCGCGCGCGTGCTGGGCCTCCCCTATCCCGGCGGCCCTTCGCTGGAAGCACTGGCAAAGGAGGGCGACCCGGAAGCCATCGCCTTCCCCGCCGGCTTCAATGCCGGGCCGGGGCTGGATTTTTCCTTTTCGGGACTTAAGACGGCGGTCATCAACCACCTGCACACGGCGGAGCAGCGCGGCGAAACGGTCAACCGTGCGGATGTCGCCGCCTCCTTTCAGCGCAATATCGTGGAAGTGCTCACGCAAAAGGCCGTGCGCGCGGCAAAACAGCAAAAAAGCGGCACGCTTGCGCTCGCGGGCGGCGTTTCCGCTAACCGTGCGCTGACGAACGCCCTGCGCGAGGCCGCACAGGCGGCTCATTTGCGCTTCTGCTGCCCGGAATTCCGTTACTGTACGGATAACGCCGCCATGATCGGCTGCGCGGGCTATTACGCGCTGCTATCCGGCGCGCGCGACGGACTCTCGCTCAACGCTATGGCGCGGGGATAAGATTGACTTTTTCGGGGGCTTTGCCCCCGTACCCCCATCAAAGGGACACGTCCCTTTGAAAACCCTATTCCTTGGGAACGCCCTAGAATAGGGCGTTCCCAAATTTGGGTTCTTAGGGCCTTCAGCCCTGAGCGGAGCTTTGGAGGGGGAGCCTCCAAAGGCCCCCCTGTATTCTGCAATTTGCCGGAAAGGAGCGGCACGCCGATGCCCGACACCATATTCGCGCCCGCGACGCCCGCGGGCGGTGCGATCGCGGTCATCCGCGCAAGCGGGCCGGATTGCGCGCGCGCGCTTTTCGCGCTGACGGGAAAAACGATGGAAACAACGCCGCGACGCATGGCGCGCGCGGTGATTTCACATGCGGGCAAGCGGCTGGACGACGCCATGGCGGTGTTCTACCGCGCGCCCGCAAGCTACACCGGCGAGGATATGTTCGAGTTGTTCTGCCATGGCGGCCCGGCGGTGCTGCGGGCGGTATTGGGCGCGCTCGCGGAAGATGGGCTTCGCCCCGCGGACCCGGGTGAGTTCACGCGCCGCGCGTTTTTGAACGGCAAGGTGGATTTGACGCAGGCTGAAGCCGTGATGGATTTGATACAGGCACAGGCGCGGCTTTCCGCCGACGCGGCGCTTGAACAGATGCAGGGGCGTTTGCGCCGTGAAATCGAAGCTGCGGAAGCATTGCTGACCGACGCGCTTTCCGCCATCAGCGCCGCCATCGATTACCCCGAAGAGCTGGACGAGGACGTATTCACCGCGCTGCCCGGGCAGCTTTTAGCGGCGCGGGAGTCGCTTGCCGCGCTCATCGCGCAGGGAAAGGGCGGGCGCGTGCTGCGCGAAGGCTTCAAGGTGGTGCTCATAGGGAGGCCCAACGCGGGCAAATCCAGCCTGCTCAACGCGCTGCTGGGGTATGACCGCGCCATCGTCACGCCGCAGCCGGGCACCACGCGCGACGTGCTGGAGGAGGCGCTCACGCTGGACGGCATTCCGCTCCGGCTGTTCGATACGGCGGGCCTGCGGGAGGCGGCGGACGAGGCCGAACGCGAGGGCGTTACCCGTGCGCGGGAGGCGTTTTCGCAGGCGGACGCCGTGCTGGTGCTGCTGGATGGATCGACATCGCCGACGGAGGCGGATTTCGCGCTCCTGCGCGATACGGCAAACGCCCCGCGCGTATTGCTGCGCACAAAGGCCGACTTGGGCAAGGCGTGGCCAGACGATGCGTTTGCGGAAATATTGCCCGAGGACGGGCGGTTTATTGGCGTCAGCGTGCGCACAGGCGAGGGATTAAGTGCCTTGCGCGAAGCGCTCAAGGCGATCGCAGGCCCTGTCGCGGGCGCGTATGTGACAAACGCCCGGCATATTTACGCATTGGAAGAAGCGCTTTGTGCGGTACGGCAGGCAAAAGACGCTGCCGATTACGACTGCGCCGCCACGGATATCCGCGACGCGCTGTGCGCTTTGGGCCGCATCACCGGCCGCGCGGTGGACGGCGCGGTGATCGAGAACATATTCGCGCGATTCTGCGTAGGAAAGTAAAACTCCCAAATGGCGGCGGTTAAAGCAAGCCCACCGGCCTTTGGTCGTAGGCGGACTTGTACCGCTGATATTCTTATGGTATCGCCGCCTGCGGCGGCGACGAGAGATTATTTTATTTTATAGCGGGAGGGCTTCGCCCCCCGCTCCCCCTTTAGTATGCGTCTGCGACGACCTGCGATTATTGAGGCTTTAATCGTCAAAACCGGCGACATGTAAAATTCCCGCAGGAATCAAAAAGTGGCCGAAGCCACTTTTTAACCGAGAAATCCGCCAAAGCGGTTTCACAAAAATGCTACAGCATTTTTGTGAGCTTTAAGAATCCTTCTCAACTGGATTTAACGAAAATCGAATGGTAGCATCAGACTAGAACGAGTGTTCCATTGCGGGGCAGGCGTTCTTTTTTTGCGGGATTAAAGAGACCATACGATACGGAAAGGGGAGAAAGCATGGTACAGAAACGGTTTTCCATCGCGCTGGATATAAAAAGGCCCACGGCAAACCGCGATTTTGAAGTGGTAGAGGGCGACAACGGCAATATACTGGAGGTCGCATTGACGGATGAGGGCGAGGCCGTGGATTTAACCGGCTGCCTGGTGTGCGCGGTGTTTTCAAAATCCGACGGGCAGACCGCGCAGCAGGACAACGACGGCAACGGGATTACGGTGAACGAGGAGCAGCCCAACCGGCTGACCATAGAGCTCTATACCACCAGCTTTGCGCCGGGGCTGGTGGAGTGCGAGCTGCTGGTGTATTCGGGGGAGGATCGCAGGACGCTTGCCACCTCCGCTAAATTCAACTTCATGTGCCGCCGGGGCATCGCGAACGCGGATACCATACAGGCAACGAGCGAATGGCCGGTACTTGTGGGCTTGGTGGAACGCTGCGAGGCAATGGAAGGCGCGGAGGCCCTGCGCGTTATCGCGGAGGGCGGGCGCGTGACTGCCGAAAACGACCGCGGGGACGCCGAACAGGCGCGCGAAACCCTTGCGGATAAATGGCGCAACGTGAATATTTCCGTGCAAGGGCTGCCGCATACGGTGCCGCCTGCCGTGGCCGTGACGGAGCAAGCGGATAAATTTTCCGTGACGCTGGGCATTCCGCAAGGGGCGCCGGGGTCCGTCAACACCCATACGCACGGCAACATGCAGAACAACGGCAGCATCGGCACGGCGGCGGGGCTGCCTGTGTTTACGGGGGAGGGCGGCGTCCTTACAACAAAAACGGCGGCACAGGCGCGCATACTGATGGAGGCGGCGAAGGCTTACCGTTTCACGGCGCTGCTGAATAAAGACGGTTGGGCGGGAACGCCGCCAGTACAGACTGTCGCGGTGCCCGGCATGACGGCCGATATGGAGCCGATTGTCGACCTCACGCTTTCCGAAACGCCGGGAACGGCGGAAGCTGAATTGGATGCGTGGGCGCTGGTGTCGGATGTGGATACCGGCGCGGACAGCGCGGCGTTTACCTGCTTTGGCAGCGCGCCCACGGTGGATTTGCATATTCGTATGAAGGTGGTGGAGTAATATGGCAAAAGGAATGGTCGTGCGCAGAGGCGGGGGCAAAAAGCGTCTTATCACTGAAGTGATTCTTGGGGATACACTATGGACAGTTCCGGACAAAGTCACGGAAATAGATGTTCGTATATTCGGGGGTGGGTCTAAAGCTCCAGATGCTAGCTGGGGTTATGAGTCTGCCGGTGCCTCAAAGGGGGGCAATGGTGGCGGCATGGCGCACAGTGTACTTAGTGTTACTCCGGGGTCACAACATCAAATCACAATAGGTGTGGGTGGCTCTTATATAAGCCAGACTGGTGGCGTATCATCTTTTGGTGTTTTGTTATCCGCATCCGGGGGAGTTGGCACTGGCGGCGGCAGCCTCACACCGGATGGCGGTAATAGCGGCACTTATGGCGGCGGTGGAGGGGGCCGCTATAGCTCTAGTTATAACGCTGACCTAAGAAAGGGTGGCAATGGCGGTACCTATGGGGGCGGCGGTGGCACAGGGTCCAGCAGCACACCAGGCACAGGGGGTACTTACGGAGGTAATGGCGGTAATTCGTCTACAAACGCCCAAGATGGAACAAATACAGAAATTATCGTTGGCCTTGATTTTAAAGGACCGGGCTTGGGCGGCGGATTACTAGGCGGCGGCGGTGGATACGGTGGTAACGGTGGTACAGGTTATTCCTCCTTTGGCGGTGGCGGTGGCGGCTATGGCGCTCGTGGAGGTAATGCTGGACTCGCTGGAGCTGGCGGCGGCGGTGGCTATGGCGGTCGTGGTGGTGATGCTTGCCCTACGGGCGGTGGCACTGACTACGTGAATGGCGGGGGGTCTGGTGGGGGTGGTGGTTACGGCCCAGGGGGTAATGGAGGTGACGGCGGTACTGCTGCTTCGAATGGCAGAGGCTCTCCTGGCGGTATAGCAGCTGGCGGCGGAGGGTCTGCCGGTGGCGGGGTTAGTGGCGGGTCCAAAGCTGGAGGAAACGGCGGACAAGGTATCTGTATCATAAAGTATTGGATATAAGGGGACCTATATGAAGATTTTTCAAGTATTACATGGATTTTGCCATTGGGATGCGACAGGCAAGCATCCGACGTTTGAATCCACCCAAGGACTTTACCATCCGAGTATTGTGTTTATCGAGGCTCCAGATTATGTCCATGAAAGCTGGGGCTTTGACGAAACACAGGAAGGCGACGCACGATTCATACAACCTATACCGCCCGAGGGATGGGCTTATGACTCGGATACAGGGACTTTTTATCCCATAGATCAGCCGCCTGAGCCTGAAACTAAAACGCAGGATATGCAGGTGGCCTTGGAACTACTTGATGTTCATCCGGAAGGAGATGGAGCATAATGGGCAGACGGGCGGAGGCGGCAAAGAAGAAAGCGCCGCAATCAGCGCGGCAGGCGATTGACCGATGAGCAGACCATAACGGTATCTGCTATTTTAATACCCTGGTCAGCTAGTAATACATACACTGCAGGCGACCGTGTACGGCACGGCGGGCTTCTGTACAAATATCTTCAGCCGACTCCTGATACCGCCGTAAGTCTGTGGGTGTGCATCGACGGTCCGACTATTGAATTGCCGGAATGTCGGCAATCGGAGGGTGCGCATGACACCTATGCTTTAGGAGCAAAAGTCACCTATAGCGGTAAGCGGTGGACCTCTACTGCAGCAAACAACGTCTGGCTCCGGGCATATATGGATGGGAGGAACAACAATGAGCACATCACAGCAATTTTATGAAAAAGCCCGCCAGGCAGTTGGTGGGCTTTATGTTTGGGGCGGGCAGGGCCACAAGGCCACCGAGAGCTATCTAAAATCCCGCGCGGCCAAGTACCCGGAGTATTTTGACGGCGGGCGGCTGGAGATGATGCTCAAGCGCGCGGCGGCGAATCCTTCGCTGCGCGCGTGGGACTGTTCCGGTCTTGTAAATTGGGCATTAACCGAAACAGGCGCTATGCCCGCGGGCTTTGATACCACCGCTCAGGGTCTTTTCGCCAGCCACTGCGAGGAGCTTTCTGCCGCCGAGCTGCAGTTGGGCGACCTGCTGTTCCGGTATTCCGGCGGGAAGATGGTGCATGTCGGCATTTACGCGCCCGGCGCGTGCGTGGAAGCTGCCGGCGGGGCATACGGCGTTGTGGAGTGCGCGGGGCTTGCGGGCAAGCAGCATATCGCACGCAGCTACGTGGACAACAAACTGTATTATCTCCCCGATTGGACGCATTACGGGCGGCTCAAGGTTTTGCCGGCGGCATCTGCCGCGCCCGCGGCGCCCGAGCCCATCGTCACCGGCGCAGCCAACGCAATCACTGCCGGCGATGTGCGCGCCCGGACCGGCCCGGGAACGGATTACCCGAAGGTCGTCACGGCGAAAAAGGGCACGCACATTCTTGCCATGCCTGCGGTCGACGGATGGCGCGAAATCGCGTTGGAGGTGGACGGGCACCTGCGTGTCGCTTACATGTCGGACAAATACATCAAGGAGGTATAGTGCATGGCGGACGATCAGGTGCAGGCAATATTGCGGGAGCTGGCCGTGATAGGGCAAAAGCTGGATACGGCGCTGGAGGTGCAGGCCGATCATGAGAAGCGGCTCCGCAGCATCGAGGAGAAAGGCGGAAAGCGTTGGGAAACGCTTATGACACAGTTCATCACCCTGGCGGCCGCCGGGTTTGTCGGTTGGGCGCTGGGGCAGATAAAATAAAAGGAGGAACAATTCATGACGGAAACGATCATCGGGTACGCATTGGAAATTGTGGCGACGCTGGCTATTACGGCAATCGGCGTTGCGGGGGCATGGCTCACGGCCAGGCTCGCAAAGAAGCAGGAGCTGGCCGCAATCGCCGCCGCCACGGAGCAGGTCATACAGGCGGCGCAGATCACCGTGGGCGAGCTGCAGCAGACCGTGGTGGACAGCCTGAAGGCGAACGGCGCCAAGCTCACGGAGGCGCAGATTGCGGAGCTGGGCGAGCTGCTGCTGCAAAAAGCGCACGGCAAGCTGAGCGCGCCCACGTTGGCGCTATTGGAGGCGGCAGCTGTAGACGTGCAGGCGCTCATTCGCGGTGCGGGCGAGGACTGGATAAGTAAAATAAAAACGACTAAATAATCCGTGCAGAGAGAAGCCCCGTTGCCCTCGTTAAGAGGGCGGCGGGACTGATAAACAGCGGCATGATTCACTGCTTCCTGCTGTAAATTACCAGAAAAACCCCGATAGCAAATGCAGCAACTAGCGAAATCCATGTCTCAGAAAGGATTAAATTGAATGCAGGTTGGCTAGGAGGATATATCAAACTTTCGCCTACTACAACTGAAGCCATTTGAAGCAAATACGCAAATTCCAGTAGAACAATAACGAGAATACATAAACCAACAATAAAATATGCCGTCTTTTTCATATTGATCCTTTCAAAACATGTTACCTAATTTGATATGAACGCCAAATTAGCTAAGAAAGTGGTAGCACCACCTCTTTTGTACCCTGTCCCTATCTACACCAGCTTCTCCCTATAATACAATCGGGCGGTACCCAAAAGGGACATATTAATTTTGAAACTATTTTTTAACATAACTCGGTTCTTTAAAGAGCAATCCTAAAATGAATTGTAGAAATGCCATTCCAGATCACCGTGGGCGAGCTGCAGCAGACCGTGGTGGACAGCCTGAAGGCGAACGGCGCCAAGCTCACCGAGGCGCAGATTGCGGAGCTGGGCGAGCTGCTGCTGCAAAAAGCGTACGGCAAGCTGAGCGCGCCCACGTTGGCGCTATTGGAGGCGGCATCTGTAGATGTGCAGGCGCTCATCCGGGGTGCGGGCGAAGATTGGATCAATCAAATTCACACAAATGCCGCGGCATTTTCGTGAGTTCGCTTTGGCGGGTTTCTCACAAGTGCCTGCGCCTGTTTAGGCGGCGGCGACGGCCCGCAAGCCTAGTGTCCGAGGCGTCCCCCGCAGAGGACCGGCATTTGTGTAAGGTGTCAAACCGGCGCACATGTCGCCGGTTTTGACGATTATAGCTTATTAAACGAAGGGGGTTGTTAAAGCAAGCCTACTAACCTGGAGTCGTACAGCTGATGCAAACGCGTGCCATAGGGGGTTCGGGGGCCGCCGCACCCGGAGGTTTCTTTCGCGAGCGGCGGCATGTACGGCGCGAGCGCAAAGCCTTGCGGCGCAAGGCTTTCCTTGCAGGAACCGCCGACCGCATCAAAGATGCAGGCGGTTCCTGTGAAGCTCAAAAAAGTGACGTAGTCACTTTTTTGACACTTGCTTACACCTGAAATTGCCTTAACATGCCATAGGTTAGCTCGTCTGAAAGCCTGTATGTCTGATTCATGATTTCATCATAGTTTTCGGCGCTTTGCGCAAATTCACCGGCACGGATGTGCATGATCTCATATTCGGTTAAATTTATAAGCTCATACAGCATCGCCTGCAGGGTCATTTTATCCCAATACCGGTTGATATCCGCGTATAACTGCGAGAGATCGTCCGCAAACCTATACAAATTCTGGTTCTGCACAGCTACGGCGGGAAGGTCGTTATCCTTATAGGCCTGAATCATTGCTTCTGCGCTTTGCATATAGTTTAAAAACAGAGTCCTTACCCGCTGGCCCGTTTGCTGGCCGTAAAACTGCGCAAACAGGGTTGCGAACGCGTCCGCGTTTTTCCGAAGCTGCGCCTGTATCACTTCCCTGTCGCCAAGGTCGAACAGTATGCTGTATATCAGCGACCGCACCCACAGGTTGTTATCCACCCACAGCCTGCGGATGGAGTTTGAGAGCGCGACCTGATTCAAAAGGTATTGCCCCATAGGGTTTTGCCCGACGGACATGCGGCTTCATCCCCCTTCACAGTTACTACTGCATTGTATGTACGGCGTTGTCAAAAAAGTGCCGTGGGTACTTTTTTGACAGCGCCGCACAGGTCGCCGCTCGCAAGTGAAACCTTTGGAAGAAATGAAAAAGCCCGCCTTACGGGCGGGCTTTGACGTGCGTTATTCAGTTCCCGAAGGGTTTAGCGTGTGTGCTTACGCACGAACCTTGCGGACAGCCACGACAGCGGCAGTTGGCAATTTGCTAAAAGCAGCCGCGTTCATGACAACCAAGCAGAACTTTCAGCCGGTCGGTATTTCTGACTTTAAAAAATTCAAATTAGATATGCTTAACATTGAGGAGAAGCCAGTATGCAAAAGAGAAACAAGCATTCGATATAGATCATAATAAAATTCTACGCAGATTTAAAATAGTATCCAACACCTCGTTTTGATAGGATATAGCTTAGATTATTGGAATCATTATCAATCTTTTTACGTAAACGGCATATGCCATGAGCTAACAGAGAATAGTCCTTAATATTGTCACTTCCCCAAATAGCGCTAAGGAGTTCCTCCTTGGTGAACAAACGTTCAGGATATAACATGAACAGTTTCAGGAGTTCGTATTCATAAGCTCCAAGGCAGATAGTTATGCCGTTCCTCTTAACCGAGCGTGTAGATGTGTCGAGAAACAGCTTGCCGACGGATAGCTGTACAGGCACTATCGGCTTTCTTATCGTACGACGTAGAATTGCTTTAACTCGTGCTTTGAAAACAAGCAAATTAGAAGGATCGATAATATAATCATGCGCACCATACTCAAGACTCATTATTTCATCCATAGTATTGCCATTGTGGGAAAATACAATAATTGGAACATCACATGTCTCACGCACGCACTTGCACACCTCAATGCCGGAGAGCTTAGGTAGCGCTGCATCAAGAAGCACAATATTATATGCGAATCTTGATATCCTGTCGAGCGCTTTATGACCATCAAAAGATTGATCTATTAAGTAGCCTTCTTGCTTTAGTGACATGCATAGGATTCTAAGTGCTGAAGGCTCAGCGGTGGCCAGTAATATCCACGTCGACATTTCATCACATCCTTAACTGTTGCTAAAGCAAGTATATCATTTTGATGGCTGGAAACAAGAAGAAGCCCACCTTTTTACGGGTGGACTTCTTTTGTGCTAATTCGGTTCCCGATCACTTTGTAGAAATAATGCTTATGCACGTACCTTCTTTACGGCAAATGCGGCGACCGCAGCGAGCGCGACCATCACGAAGCCGAGAACGCTTGCGGCGTCACCAGTCTTCGGGGGATCGATCACGACTACGTCGGGAATGCTGACATAGGAGGTCCAGGGTTTGATATCAACAGTTGCAGTGAGGGTACTGGCAGAGGTAAGACCGGTGAAGAAGGAATCGCGGACATAGTTTCCAATCAGGAAGTAATCCATACCGAACACGTCTTCAACAATATCTTCGTAGACATCCATTACGTCATTATAATCATGCCCGGAGGTTTTTATAACAGCGCCGTCCCGAATGCCTAAAACACTGCCAGTGGTTACGCCAAGAGCGAAGGGCCCTTCGAGGCCTTTTGTACCATTGTGGTCAATGGACATACCGGTGGACTTGCCGTTCTTATCCACATTGATTACGATCGCAGACGAGTAGACGCCATGAACATCGCTATCGACAAAAACATGGCCGGTAGGAACATCGGTTGCAAATCTGTAATCGGAATAGATAATGTAGCGTCCTGCGGCACCACTGGCCTTATCTTTCAGAATAAGGTAATCATCACCGCTAAGTGTAAGAAGCAGCGAATTAGAAACAGTGACATTTGATTCTTCAACTTCACCGACAATAGTGTTGCCAAAGCTGCCTGAAGAGCTGCCATCCACTAAAGAGACGGTAAGAGAGGCGTCGTCCCCGGTCACCTTGGCGAAGTAAATCCATTTGAAGGTGTTCTTCCCGCTGAGCTTGTCACCAATAGTAAGCACAATTTCATCGTCGCTCTTGTTGTAGTGATATGCACTTTTATTGTACTTTACGTTGGAGGTTGTACGTAGCGGAAGATCGTTATCGCTTACGTTAAGGCTTACGTTATCACCGCTAAAGACAAGGGTCCCATAGCCGTCGTCATTGGGATTTTCGCCCTTGGGAACATACAGTTCCACAATCGCGGCCACAATCTCGTTCTTGGCATAACCGCGGTCGCTTGCCGGCAGCGTGGTGAACCCGAAGAAATCGTTATCCTCATAATCCACCAGATAAATATCCAGCTCGTAAGGAACATCCGAACCATCCGAGGTATCGGCTGTAAATGCCATGGCGGGCGCGGTAACAGCAAGCGCCAGCAACAGGGCAAGAGTCAGAACCAGGAACTTTTTCATTATTGTTTCCCCTTTCGTATTGTTGCTGCAAATAAAGCACGGGAACCTGTTTGCACCGTTTTCAGCCATGCAGCATTCGGCTTTGCAGCAAGTATTTACAAAGTCGGAACGAATAATACAAAAGTGTGAAGATTTTTTTCGTTTTCGTAATATTTCTGCGCGATATGTCGATTGGCCTGCTGTGGAGTAGTGTTTACAGACCGCTTGATAGTGCATTTTACATAAGTTCTTAAAGAATCTTAAGTTTTAGCCGCTAGATTCGATAAGAGCATATAGAGAGTTAAAGGAGGAGTAAGCGTGGCGATACAAACAGATTACCGTGTCGCGGGACTACATACCAGCCAGGTACGTGATTTGCAGACTGCGTTGAGCGTAAAGGCGGACGGCGCTTGGGGAAAAATATCCCAAGCCGCGCTAAATGCCGTTTACGGAGAAGACGCCGACCCTTTTATTGCATTTACTTCCGGTATCAAAAACATTCAGAATAAAGAGTTGGCTGCAAATTTGGCTGCGGTTGAGAATACCGCAGCAATCCCGTTATTCGACGGCACTTCCACTCGAACCGTAGGGCAAATGAAGGACATTCACCATGTCAGCGGATACAAAGGGCAGGCATATATGGGCGAAAACGGCTGCTTATACACCGGCTACGGCGCGATGCTGCGCACAGACGGTTTCTTTTACCCTTCGGGTGCGAAAATTAGCCCCAACGGCATGTATTATGATATCGGCCAAGGCTGGAAATTCGCGAAACGGGCAATCGCATTCAATGGAGACGGAGAATTGCTGGGCTATGCGGACAATAGCGTTACCGGGCTTGCGCCCGGTTCAATCATTCTCGATTTTAAGGCCTAGTCCGTGCATCAAATGAACAGACAATGCACAAAACGAGAGCAGATTGCTCTCGCCTTTCGTTCCTGTTTCCTCTAGCCTATTACTCTACCTCTACTATTGACATAGAGCCCAAAGAGCCCGCCTTGAAGGCGGGCTCTTTTGTGCTAATTCAATTCCCGAAGGGTTTAGCGTATGTGCTTACGCACGAACCTTGCGGACAGCCACGACAGCGGCGGCGGCCAGCACGATCATCACGAAGCCAAGGATGCTAGCGGCATCACCGGTCTTCGGGGGATCCACGACGATGTTGTCGGGAACGGAGACGTACGCGGTCCAGGGCTCGATTTCAACGGTCGCTTCAAGCGTCGAGCCGGAGGTCAAACCTTCAAAGAAAGAAGGACGCACATAGTTACCGATGTTGAAGAAATCCATGCCAAATACATCGATTACAACACCTTCGTAGACATCCATGACAGCATTGAAAGTAGCGCCAGAGGTTGCGACGCCAGTGCCATCCACGATGCCAAGCTTGCCAGCGGCGGTAACAGCCAGAACTGAGCCATCAACCGTCATGCCAGTAGACTTGAAGCTCTTGTTAACATCGATTATGATTTCGAAAGCTTCATCGTCGTAATCGCCAGTAATGGTGTACTGGCCATTAGCAGAGGAGCTAGTCTTAACCAGATCAATGTTGTAGGTCTCGCCATCCAAAGTAACGTCGATATCATCGTCATATTCGCCGTCAGTGACAGTAAACTTCTGTCCGGTGGTGCCGTCAATGAGCTTAGCGGTCAAGGAAGCATCATCATCCGTAACCTTTGCAAAGAACAGCCACTTATAGGTAAGATCCTTGGAAGTGTTAGCGGTAAAGGCAGCAACCTGCTTAAGTTTACCACCATCCAGTGCGAAAGTACCAGAACCATTGACGGTCTGGAGGGTAGCATTGCCCCCAGTAATTTTGTTATCCGTTACATCGAGACTGACATGGGAGCCAGAGAACTCAAGAGAAGTATAACCATCAGCGTCGGGATCCTCACCCTTGGGAACAAACAGTTCCACAACAGCAGCTACGATCTCGTTTTTGGCATAGCCACGATCAGACTCGGGAAGCGCAACGAAACCAAAGAAATCGTCACCCTCATAATCCACCAGATAAATATCCAGTTCATAGGGAACATTAGCAGTGTCCGAATCATCGGCGGTGAACGCCATGGCGGGAGCGGCAATTGCCAGCACCATAACCAAAGCCAGAACCAAAGTTAAAAACTTTTTCATTTTAGTACCCCTTTCGTTTTTTATTCGTTTTGCAAATGAGAGTGGGAACCTTCTTAGCACGTTTTTACTTTATCACTTGTAGGTATCAGAGTCAATACTTTATTACAAAATAATTACGGAATTCCGTAACATCTTTATTTCACCTGCTTTTTTCGAAACATTTGCACCGAAAAGCACCATATTGCCCTTTTAAAGCCGTGGAAATATTACGGCGGCAGGGGCAAAACGGCAGGCCGCTTGTGTAATTATCATTACCGCATATAGTTGTTGTGTAAAAAGTTAAACCAATCCGCCCGCAAATTCATACCATGGGAGTAGGGCGGTAATGTCCTATGGCAATTACTACCCTGCCCAAAACCCTGGAAGAAACGGCGAGTAATGTATCTATGAACCGAAGGCTTTCAATCCGTCATTTTGCAGCGGCCCGCACGGTGCAAAAATGACACCTTGAAGCGTAAGCTGACGCGACAGTTTCCTGCGAAACAGGAAACCGAGCGGCAGCTTGCGCGGTGAACCTCGGCAAAGTGCCGTTTGGCACTTTGCCGACATTCGGGTAAGGGAGGCGCATATATTGGATTATGTAAAAGACGTCGGCCTTGTTTGGCCCAACGGGCGCACCGCGCGCCGGGTGACCGACCATATTCAGATTCACCACACGGTAGGGGAGTATTCCACCCCCGAAAAATGGAAAGCGCTGCACGAAAAGCGCATTCGGGAGGATGGCTGGCGCGGCATCGAATATTCCTTCGGGGTCAACGCCGAGGGGACGGTGTTCGACGGCAGGGGGCTCCAATACAAGCATGGCGCGGTAAAAAACAGCCTCACGCAGGATAAAAACGGCGTCGGCGCGGCAGACCGCTCCGTTTCCATCGCCCTGATCGGCGATATGCGCAAGGGGGAACTGCCCACAGAGGCCCAGCTTGCCGCCGCCATTCGGCTCACGCGGGACGTGATGGCGGCGTATTCGCTGCCCGCGTCGGCCGTGCTGGGGCATAGGGAAGTGCCGCTTTCGGCCGGCGGCACCTACCCCACGGCCTGCCCGAGCATGGATATGGATGCGTTCCGCGCGCTGCTCAGCGGGGAGGGACCCGCGCCGGAGCCGGAGCCTGAGCCGGAGGCTCTTCCCGCGCTGTACCGCTACGCGGGCGCGACGTTCGTCAACGTCCGCACCGGCCCGGGCACCGGGCACGCAAGCATCGGCCGCATTACGCGCGGCGAGCGCTGCATCGTGCTGGCGCTTTCGGGCGGATGGGCGGAAATTGTGCAGCACGAGCTTGCACCCATGGTGCGCGGCTGGTGTATCGGCGATTTTTTGCAGCGAGTAACATAAATAGAAAGAAACCACTGATTTGCGGACTGCTAAAAACCCTTTAGGGGCTTCGGGGGCTGTCGCCCGTAAGGTACAGGCAGTTCCTGCAAAACTCAAAAAAGTGCTGTAGTACTTTTTTGACAGTAGAAAACCCACCGGCAAAGTCCGCAGAACTTTGCCGGCGACCAGGATGGCGTAAGCGCTGTTTTATGCCCCCGGGCTCACGGGGCCTGGCGCTTAAAATGTACTGCGTGAGCCGGAAAGGTGAAAGGTACTATATGGAAGAAACCAAGCTGCGGGAGGTGTTGCAGGCGCTTATGCGCATCGACGCCAAGCTGGATACGGCGCTTGGGCAGCTGCGCGATTACGAAGGGCGGCTTCACGCGGTGGAGAACAACGGCGGCAAACGCTGGGATGCGCTCCTGACCCAGGTGCTCTCGCTGCTGGCGGCGGCGGGTATCGGGCTTTTCCTCGGGGGGTTGATTTAATGGCTTTCCAGCATGTTTAAATGATACGCTTGGAGGCTCTGCCTCCAAACCTCTGCTTAGGGGCGTAACGCCCCTAAGTACCCGTGGCAAACGCCCTGGAACGGGGCGCTTGCGAGAAAGGAACATGTTCCTTTGGTGGGAGGTCGAGGGCAAAGTCTTCGAAAAAATGAGAAAGGGGAGAAAATAGACATGGAAGAGTTTTTCACATGGTCCGCATTGGCGACCTATGCGGGCGCAACGCTCGCGACGACATTCTTTACGCAGCTTTTGAAGGGGGTCAGCTTTATCGATAAGCTCCCCACGCGGCTGTTCAGTTACTTTGTTGCGTTAATTATACTGCTGGGGGCGACGCTCTTTACGGGCGGGCTTACCTGGGGGACCGGCGCGCTGTGCGTCATCAACGCCGCCGTGGTCAGCCTCGCTTCCAACGGCACGTTCGATTTCGCGACAATTACCCGGGGACAAGTTAAAAAGAAGGATTGATGCTGGAAAAGCCCATAGCTGAAAGCCGCCGTAAAGCATTTGCTTAGCGGCGGCTATGACAAAACGGTATGCCCGCGGCCGGTCATGCGCCTTTGATGGCGTTGACCACGGGCGCTATCGCGGCGCGGTTTGTAAAATCCACAGCCTTGCCGTAGGTAGCGAGGACGCCTTTGGAATCGTCATCCAACTCCTCCCCCTTTTTGGCTTTGGCTTTGATGGATTGCACCATCAGGTACATCATAAACCGGTCCGAAAAGCGCATCTTGTTATAATTCATTCCCCCCCTTAGGGTGAAGAACTGCACCGTATCCTGCATTTCCGGCGTAAGGTTGCGGCGCTTGAGCTCCTGATGCGCAGCTTCGCCCTTTAAGCTTGCCCCCACGGCCACCACGATCAGCCGTTTACCCGAGAGCTTCCGGTAGTTTTTTCTGATCATCCCAAAGCCTAAGATTCCACCCGCATACATTCCGCCGCAGTATACGATGGCATCGTATTTTAGCAGCGCGGTCAAATCTATCTCTCCGACCTGAAAGATATCCGCCTGCGCATCCTCGGCGATCCATTTTGCGTACGTTTGTGTGGTGCCGTATTTGGATTTGTAAACCACGACCGTTTTTTGCATATGGTACCTTCCTTATATAATAGTCTTTAATTTAGTCTGCCGCGGGCAAGAGCGCCAAATATGGGCCTATTGCAATGAGCGTACTTTGCAGGGTGCCCAGAAGATAGTACTCGCCAAACGCCTGATCCTATAGGCATTTCTTGTGTGGCTGTCAACAACTATCCGTCCAAAAGTGCATATTTGCAGATTATGCATTCATAGATGCATAATGTGAGTTTTTGCATCATCAAATGCATAAACTAAGAGTTGTACAGGCTGTGTCAAATTCAATTGAACAGACAACAGGCTCCGGCTAAACGAAGCCCGCCCTGCTGACAAACCCTCCCCTTTGGGGTTCGGGGCCGCTTAGCAGTTCGCAATGGTCGCACCGTTCCCTTAGAAGCGGTGCTCCCTTACTCACTGTCTTCTGCCGCGCTTGCTCCGCCACAGGTGGTGCGCGGCTTCGACTCTCCGCTCCCTCTTTGGTATGTGCGTTGGTTGATATAAGGTAGGTTGGACTTGGAGCCGCAGATTAAGCTAAAATCGTCAAAACCGGCGACATGTGCGCCGGTTTTGACACCTTACGCAAATGCCGACCGCACCCGGAGGGGGCAGGCATTTGCGAGAAACCCGCCGAAGCGAACTCACGCAAATGCGTCAGCATTTGTGTGAATTAGTACCGCCTTGATTCTGCGCACGCCCGCGGACGAAGCCTCTTCCTTCTTGATGGTGAAACGCCCCAGCTCGCCGGTACGCGCGGCGTGCGGGCCGCCGCATATTTCCTTGCTGAAATCGCCCATGGTATAAACGCGCACGCGCTCGGCATATTTGCTTTCGAAGAGGCCGATGGCGCCGCTTTGCTTGGCCTCTTCCACGGTCATTTCCGCGCAGGTGATGGGCATATCCGCCTCGATGACGGAATTGACCAGCGCCTCCACTTCTTTAAGCTCCTCGGGGGTAACTTTGCGGGGGAAGGAAAAATCGAACCGCAGCCGTTCGGCTGTGATGTTGCTTCCCTTTTGCGCGATAGACTCGTCGCCCAGCACCCTGCGCAGCGCCGCCTGCAGCAGGTGCGTGGCGGAATGCAGCCTGGCCGTCTCTTCCGTGTTATCCGCAAGGCCGCCCTTAAAGCGCTGCTCCGCGCCTGCCTGGGATTTCTTCTGGTGCTCTGCAAACGCGGCGTGGTAGCCATCCACATCCACATCGTAGCCCTTTTCGCGCGCAAGCTCCTGCGTGAACTCCAGCGGGAAGCCGAACGTATCGTAAAGCCGGAACGCCTCCGTGCCGGAAATACGCTTGTCCGCAAGCGTGCCGGCCAGGCGCTCAAACTCGAGAATGCCTTTCTTGAGCGTACGCGCAAAGCGCAGTTCTTCCTTTTGCAGCTCGCCGAGTATCTTTTCCCGGTTGTGCGCAAGCTCGCCATAAAACTCGCCGTACTGGCCGATGACGGCCTCCGCCACTTCCAGCAGCCCGCCTTCGGGGATCTCCAGCTGCATCGCAAAACGGATGGCGCGGCGGATAAGCCTGCGCAGTATATAGCCCTGGTCCACATTGCTGGGCGTGACGCCGCGGTGGTCGCCCAGTATGAACACCGCGCAGCGGATATGGTCCGCCACGATACGGAAGGCGCGGGTAATTTCCGTGCTGTCGCGATAGTTTTTGCCCGAAAGGCGGTTGATCGCGGCAAGTATGCCGGTGAAGGCGTCGGTATCGTATACGCTTTCCACGCCCTGCAGCGTGGCGACGGTGCGGTCAAGCCCCATGCCCGTATCCACATTCTTCTGCGAGAGCGGCTCGAACTTGCCTTCGCCCACTTTATTGAATTCCATGAACACGTCGTTCCATATCTCAAGGAACTTGCCGCAGCTGCACGCGGGCGAGCAATCCGGCCCGCAGGCGGGCTTGCCGGTATCGTAAAACATCTCGGTATCCGGGCCGCAGGGGCCGGTCATGCCGGCGGGGCCCCACCAGTTGTGCTTCTTGGGCAGGTAGTAAATGTGCGAAGGGTCGACTCCCATATCCACCCAGCGGTCGTGGGAAACGGTATCCCGCGGGGCGTCCTGGTCGCCCTCGAAGCAGGTGAAATAGAGCTTGTCCCTGGGGATGCCCAGCCATTTATCATCCGTCAAAAACTCCCACGAGAACGCGATTGCCTCATGCTTGAAGTAATCGCCCAGCGACCAGTTGCCCAGCATCTCAAAAAACGTGCAATGCGAGGCGTCGCCCACTTCATCTATATCGCCTGTACGTACGCACTTCTGTACGTCCACCAGGCGGTTGCCCGCGGGATGCTTCGCACCCATCAGGTAAGGCACCAGCGGATGCATGCCCGCCGTGGTGAACAGCACCGTCGGGTCGTTCTCGGGTATGAGCGACGCGCTGTCGATCACCGCGTGGCCCTTTTCGCGGAAAAAGTCAAGGTATAACTGCCGAAGCTCCTTGGAGGTCAGGTTGCGCATTCAAGTATTCCCCTTTCAATCTCACCGGTTCCGCAAAAAGCCGGAAGCGGCGCGTATGTCGAAAATTCACGGACTATCCCATAATACTTGTGATTTTACCCTGTTTTGGGCCGGTATGCAAGCGTTTTGGAGGCTTGCGGCACAGTGCGGCGCTAAAAAAACAGCCCTGACTGAATGGAAGCATCAATACAAGAACTGCGGATCTGCATTCATCTAAATCAGTCAGAGCTGACGACATGTGCGTCAGCTCCGACACCTTGCAGGCAGGTGAGCGGTGAGCAAACCTGCCTAAAGATCTCGCCGAAGTGGTGCACGCCACTTCGGCGGCAACAAAACCCGCCTTTTTACTGGCGGGTTTTGCGTGCTATATAAGGTTCCCGAATTGGTTTCTTTGTGCTTACGCACGGACCTTCTTTACGGCGAACGCAGCGAGAGCGGCGAGCGCGACCATCACAAAGCCGAGAACGCTTGCGGCGTCACCGGTCTTCGGGGGGTCGATCACGACGACGTCGGGAATGCTGACATAGGCGGTCCAGGGCTTGATTTCAACGGTTACTTCGATGTCGTCGGAACCAAGGAAATCGAGGAAGAAGTCGTCGTTCACGACGCCGCCCATGAGGTCGAAGTCGAAGCCGAAGTCGTCTTCAAAGACATCCTCAAAGATATCCATCAGGTCATCGTACAGATGGGTGTCGTCATCCACGAGGGAGCCGCCCGAGATGAAGCCGATTTTGCCGTTTTTCAGCCCCACCACGGTGTATTCGCCAGCGCCGCTGCCACTTTCAATGACGACCTTAAGACCGGTGGTCTTATACTTCTTATCCACGGAAATGATGAGCAGCCGATCACCAGGCTGGTCGTTGTCATCCTCGCAGATAGTATAAGTGTAGCCGTTGGTCACCTTATCCTTAATGACAAAGTAATCGCCAACGTCGAGTCCTGTGGTGCTGGAAAGAGCTTGGATTTCCGATTGAGAAATATCCTGGAACCCAGTGCCGGTTGCACGCAGGCCAAAGGTAATGGAAGCGTCGTCACCGGTGACCTTGGCAAAAGCCAGCCACTTGTAGGTGACGTTCTTGGATTTGTTGTACAGATCGCCTTCATCAATATCGATGGTGATGGCGTCATCGTCCTTGGTATAATCGGCTCCCTTGATCTTTGACTTATCCACATTGACGGTCCGAAGCGGCTTGGTGTTGTCGGTTACATCAAAATTGACGTTATCGCCGGTAAAGTCGATGGTGTCATAGCCATACTCGTCATCCGCGGGGTCTTCGCCCTTGGGAACATAGAGTTCGGCAATAACCGCCACGACCTCATTCTTGGCATAGCCGCGGTCGGTGGCGGGCAGTGTGGTGAGGCCGAAGAAGTCGTTGTCTTCATAATCCACCAGGTAAATGTCCAGCTCGAAAGGAATCGCGCCGTTGTTACCCGACGTGTTGGAGGTAAATGCCATGGCGGGCGCGGCAACAGCAAGCGCCAGCAGCAGGGCAAGAGTCAGAACCAGGAACTTTTTCATTATTGTTTCCCCTTTCGTAATTGTTGCTGCAAATAAAGCACGGGAACCTGTTTGCACCGTTTTCAGCCATGCAGCATTCGGCTCTGCAGCAATTATGAACAGAAAGAGCAAAAATAATACAAAAGTATGAAGATTCCATGAAACACTCTTAAAATATGAAACGCCGGTCCCGGCAAATGTGCAAATCGGCTTTTCCGCGGCCGGTATTTTGTTGAAAGAAAAAACCGCCCTCTCGGACGGTTTTTCAGGCCGCTGACAAAGTCCTGCAGACTTTATCAGCGGGTTTTCTGTAGGTTAAAAGTGCGCCTTCACGCACTTTTCTTCGCAAATCTGACGCGCATGTCGTCAGATTTGATTAAATGTGGGGGATTGCGAACCCCCACGACCCCCGAGGGGGAGGCTTGTCAGCACGCTAAAAAACCGTCCTCTCGGACGGTTTTTGTAAGCTATACGAGTTTGGGCGCTGTGCTTTACGCACGGACCTTCCTGACGGCTGCGACGGCCGCAGCGGCCAGCGCGAGCATCACGAAGCCCAGGATGTTCGCGGCGTCGCCGGTCTTCGGGGGATTGACGACCACCACGTCGGGAACGGTGATCACAGCGGTATAGGGCTTGATATCCACGGTCGCTTCAACGTCGCCGGAGCCGATGTAATCAAAGAAGAAGTCATCGTTGACCACGTTGCCGAGCAAAGCGAAGTCAAAGCCGAACTCGTCTTCAAATACATCTTCAAAGATGTCCATCAGGTTGCCGTACAGTTTGCTGCCTTTTTCCACGAGGGAGCCGCCGGAGATGAAGCCCAGGCTGCCGTTTGCCAGCGCAACCACGGTGTAGCTGGTGCCGTCGTCCACGATCTTGAGGCCGGTGGACTTGTAGTTCTTATCTACGGTGATGATAAAGAGGTCTGTGCCATCTTCGGAAACGGTGTAGGTGAAGCCGGTGCCGGCGGCAGCCTTTGTAACGTCATAATCGCCCAGATCCAGCACGCCTTCCGCGGAAAATGCCTCGGGGGTGGTGCGAAGAGCAAAGGTGATGGAAGCGTCGTCACCGGTGACTTTGGCGAAAACCAGCCAGCGGTAGGTCTTGTTGGCGGTGCTTGCCAAATCGCCCGCGTCGATCTTGACGGAAACCTCGTTGGCGGTAATGGTGTAATCGGTGCCGGGGATCTTCGCGACGTCAACATTGGAGGTGATCAGGGGCTTGGTGTTGTCCGTTACATCGAAACGGACATTTTCACCGGAAAACTCGATCTCGGTGTAGCCGTATTCCGTATCGGCCGGGTCTTCGTTCTTGGGAACATACAGCTCCGCGACGGCGGCCACGATTTCGTTTTTGGCATAACCGCGGTCGGCGGGGGGCAGTGTGGTGATGCCAAAAAAGTCGTTGTCTTCGTACTCTACCAGATAAACGTCCAGTTCGAAGGGAACGGAGTTATCATTGGAGGGGACATTGGAGGTGAACGCCAGAGCGGGCGCCGCGATGGAGAGCGCCAGGACCAGCGCCAGAGCCAGGGTCAACAGTTTCTTCATTGGATAAGCCCTCTTTCGTTTTGGATTGCTGCAATATGAGCGGGTACCCCTTTGCATATGCATACCTTAACAGCGGCGCGTAACAAAATCAATAGATATTACGTTTTGTTTACAGAACTGCAACAAAACAGTGACACAAGATTCATGTTCAGGAAGCATAAACCAATATAAGCGCCAAAAACCCCCAATTGTGGCGGTTTACGGGCTATCAGGTTTAAGCGGGACAGAAGCGGGCCGTGATTATAAACCAACGATTTGAAATAAATTTGTAACGATTAAAATTCCGGCTGTGCAGCCTCTTTTCAAAACGGTTTTCACGGGCCCCGTGCAGTATATCCGTGATAAGATGAAGAAAATTAGAACGAACGTTTGCGAGGAGGCGGGCAATGGCAGCGAAAAAGGAAACCCGCGCGCCGGGGCGGCAGGCCGCCCGGGGTGCGGCCATAAAGGCCGCGGCTCTTAACGGTGGAGCGCTTCGGGCCGCGGCGGAGGAGTATTTCGCCGCCTGCGATGCGACGCGCGAGCGGGTGGTGTTAAAAAACGGGGAAGTGACATATCATCAGGTACCGTATACCATGGCGGGGCTGTGCGCGCATCTCGGCCTCCCCCGCGTCGTGCTGGAGGCCGCGCGCGGCGGCGAAGGCTCGCCGCGGCGGGAGGAATCGGACGAAACCAAAAAAGCCCCGCGCAAAAGCGCCGGTTGCTCTAAGGGAGAAGAGGAAGCGCAGGCGGCGCTGTGCTGGGCGGCCGCGCGGGTGGAGCAATACATGGTGGAGCGGGCGCTCTTAGGCGAGCTCAACGCGGGCGTGGCGGCCATGCTGCTTAACGACTGGGGTTACGGCTGCGGCCGGAATGGACGGGATAACCGCGGCCGCGGCGATTCCGGCGAGGATTCGGCGGGGCGCGGCGCCTTGACCGTTGTGCTGGAAGACCCGGAGGGGTTAAGCAGATAGCGCAGGCGCTGTCGAAAAAGCGGAAGCATCCACTTTTTCGAGGTTCACCGCGCAAGTTGCCGCTCGGTTTCCTGCTTAAGCAGGAAAGGTTTTTGGAAGTTTTTTATCGGTCCTTATTGAAATATCCGAATGTGTTATTCGGATGGAGGGGGAAGCGGATGGACGTATCCGGCAAGCGCATATTGACCGGCGTACCCAGCGCGCGGCAGCGGGCGTTTTTTATGAGCACGGCGCGGCACGTGGCCTACGGCGGCGCGCGCGGCGGCGGAAAATCCTGGGCTATGCGGCGCAAATTTGTGCTGCTGGCGCTGCGCTGCCCCGGACTGCAGCTGTTGCTGCTGCGCCGTACCCTGCCGGAGCTGCAGGAAAACCACGGCCGCCCCCTCCAGCAGGAGCTGTTCGGCATCGCGGCCTATAACGCGGGCGCGCGCTCGTTTTATTTCCCCAACGGCGCGCGTATTCGGCTGGGCTATTGCGACCGCGAAGCGGACGTATACCAGTACCAAGGGCAGGAATACGATGTGATCGGGCTGGAGGAAGCCACGCATTTTACCGAGGCGCAGATGCAGTTTCTGACCACCTGCAACCGTTCCACCCGTACGGATTTCTCACCGCGCATGTACTACACCTGCAACCCGGGCGGCGTAGGGCATGCGTGGGTGAAGCGGCTCTTTATAGATAAGCAGTACCGTAACAGCGAGCGCGCGGAGGATTACGCTTTTATCCCCGCCCGCGTTTACGATAATACGGTGCTGCTTTTCCGAGACCCGGCATATGTACGAACACTTGAAAACCTACCGGAGCATTTGCGCCGCGCGCACCTCGAAGGCGACTGGGACGCGCTGGAGGGCCAGTATTTCCCCGAGTTCCGGCGGGAAAGGCACATTTGCAAACCCTTTGCCGTCCCCGCGTGGTGGCGGCGCTTTCGCGCGATGGATTGGGGGTATAACGACCCCTGCTGCGTATTGTGGTTCGCCTGCGGACCGGACGGACGCATATACGTTTACCGGGAGGAATACGCGCGGCAGGTGCTTTCCTCCCGCATGGCGGGGCGGATATTGGAGTTATCCCGCGGCGAAAAGATCGCCTACACCGTCGCCTCCCCCGACGCCTGGCAAAAGCGGGGGCTATTGCACCGCGGCGAAGAAGGCATGGAGGGCGAAAGCATCGCGGAGGTGTTCGCAAAGTCCGGCGTGCCGCTGCTGCGCGCGGACAACGCCCGCATTGCGGGCTGGCAGCGCGTGCGGGAATACCTTGCCGACGCGCCGGACGGCGCGCCGCTTCTAAAGATATTTTCCACCTGCGAAAACCTTGTCCGCACCCTGCCGCAGCTTATCCATGACAGGCAGAACGCCGAGGACGCCGCAGGCGGCGAGGACCACGCGCCCGAAGCGCTGCGTTACGGGCTGATGTCCCGCCCGCACAAAAGCAGGCAGCCGTCCCCGCGAACCTTACGCTCGTATGACCCGCTTGCGGATTGTGCGCCGCCTTCCGCGGGGTTTTTAGGCAAGTAGCGGATACGCGGCGCCAAAATTGCATGAAATCCCAAATGGTTGACGTGTTGGGTCGCCAAACAGGCGCGGGTATGGTATTCTACAAGAAAAAACTTGGGAGGATACGTTCATGCGAAGACATGACCGCGAACAATCCCGCGAGTTTGCGTTTGACGTTGTGGATACCTGCAATTATGCCGTGCTTGCGACCACGAATGAAGACGGCACGCCGTACTGCGTGCCGCTGACCATCGTGCGCGACGGGGAACAACTTTATTTTCATTGCGCGAAAGCGGGAAAAAAGCTCGACAACATCCGCGCGCGAAAGGACGTGTGCGTTACCTGCGTTTCACGCGCCCAAACCAAACAGGCGACATACAGTGTAGCGTATGCTTCCGCCACACTCACAGGCAAGGCCGAAGAGGTAACCGATCCCGCGCAAAGGGCCGAGGCGCTGCGGCTTCTTTGCCGCCGACACACGCCGGACTTTATGGCGGGCGTGGAGGACTATATCAAAAAATACTTCGACCGCACCGCCGTCGTGCGCATTTCTATCGAGTCCATCACCGGCAAGGCAAATACATGAAACCGGCAGGCAGACTTGCTTGCTGGCATTCTTTATAGGTATCGCCGCCTGCAGCGGCGCGTCCTCGGCGGGAGACGCCTCGGACACTAGTCCTGCGGGCCGTCGCGAAGGATTATTTTATTTAATAGCGGGCGGGCTTTTACAGTTCGCAATAGTCGCGCATCGTCGCGGCAAGTGCCGCTTCCTTGCGCTCCTTTGCTCACTGGTCTTTCGCCGCGCTTGCTCCGCCACAGGCGGCGCGCGGCTTCGACTCCCCGCCCCCCTTTGGTACGCGTGATGCTCAATAATATAACCAAAGGCCGGTTGGACTCGCAGTCGACGATTAGGCTTTAATCGTCAAAACCGGCGACATGTGCGCCGGTTTTGACACCTTGCGCAGATGCCGGCCGCGCCGGAGGCGCTGGCATCTGCGAGAAAATCCGCCGAAGCGAGAATCAAAAAAGTGGCCGAAGCCACTTTTTTGACTAATTATGCTGCTCCTCCCGCAGTGACCGCATTCTCGCGGCCCTGCTCCATCAGGAGCTTGTCCGCCACCAGCGCGATAAACTCGCCGTTTGTGGGCTTATCGTTTTTGGTGTAGATATTGTAGCCGAACAGCTGGTTGATGTTCTCGATCTTGCCGCGCGTCCATGCGACCTCGATCGCATGACGGATGGCGCGCTCCACTTTGCTGGGCGAAGTCGAGAACCGTTTGGCTATTCCGGGATACAGTTCTTTGGTGATGCGATTAATGAGCACCGGCGTGTAATACACCATCCGAATCCCTTCCCTTAAATAATGATACCCTTTGATGTGAGCCGGGATTCCCGCAACGAGGAATACGGAGGTGATCTTTTCATCCAGTGTACGCGGCGGCTGGGAAAGCGGCGTTACCGTGCCGTTGCCCGGTGCGGCCGAGAGCATGTCCAGCAGACGTTTGAACAAGGTATCAGGCTCAACGGGCTTGACCATGAAATACTTTGCGCCCAGCGCGCAGGCATTGCGGATCATGTTCTCGTTGCGGATGGCGGAGACCACGATCACCGCGGGCTGTTCTCCTCCGCCCATACTGAGGCTTTCCAGCACGCCCAGCCCATCCAGCTTGGGCATGATGAGATCCATCAGCACTGCGTCATAGTGCGTCATGTGGAGTTTTTCCAGCGCCTGCCGCCCGTCGGTCGCTACATCCACCTGACGTACCTGTTCCTGCACTGCGAAGTATCCTCTTACCAGTGCGAGATACTGCGGGTCGTCGTCCACCAATAGAATACGGTACTTTGACATAAAATCCCCCTTCTCCCTATTATACTCAGGCTTACAATCCCCCATTGAAAGCCAAGCTTTGCATGAAAAAGGCCGATTAAACAACATATAAGAGGAATGGAAAGATATTGTAATTACATTGTACCATTATTAATTCTATTATGTCAGGGGAGAAAGTGCAATAATGTTGTCGAAATAATTCATTTTACGGCTCTAATTTTGTTGTATTGCGGAACTGGGCGCTATTGTTGACGCATCGACGGCATACAACAGCATATTGTGCGTGTTTTTTGGGATGTCACTATATGTTGCGGCGTGGCATACCATGGCGAATGCTGCATATCAGGGATAAAACGATGCCGCCGATAACATATATGTGCAAAAAAATCCGCAGGCCGGTTATTTTTATGCATAAACGCTGCATGTGCCTGCGGAATACGGTACGGTTGTATAAGTTATGCTTAAAGGCCGATATCCTGCGCGACTTTTTGCATGCCCGAAATGCAGCGGCCGATCACGTCGTCAAGCTCCATTCCCAGCATCGTGCAGCCGGTATTGATCACTTCGCGGTTCACGCCTGCGGCAAAAGCTTTATCCTTAAACTTCTTCTTCACGCTTTTTACTTCCAGGTCCGTGACCGAACGCGAAGGCCGCATCAGCGCCGTGGCGGCGATCAAGCCGGTCAGCTCGTCCACCGTATACAGCACTTTTTCCATATACAGCAGAGGCTCGACATCCGCGCACAGGCCATAGCCGTGGCTGACTACGGCGTGTATGAAGGCCTCGTCGTACCCCGCCGCCGCCAGCAGCTCGGGCGCTTTTTTACAATGCGCCTGCGGATACTGTTCGTAATCCACATCATGCAGCAAGCCCACCCTGCCCCAATATTCCACATCCTCGCCGGCAGCCGCGGCAAATTCCCGCATCACGGCCTCGACAGACAGCGCATGGCGTATGAGCGCCTCGTTCTGGTTATACTGCTTGAGTACACAGAGTGCCTTATTTCGCATGGGACAGCCTTCTTTCCGCAAAAATTAAGGAGATGCATTGAATCATATACCAAGGAATATTAAAATACAAGACTTTTATACATAAAAACCCAGCACGCAAAAATTTCATACATTTTCACAAAAATCAACTTTACGGTGGTATACTATGTTGGTAATGCGCGGGCTTAAGAGAGCGCGCGCAAGCATGATGCAAGGAGGTACGGCGATGAGCGGTCAGGGAAAAGACCAGAAGACCACCACCAGCAAACGCCGTTTTTGGAAGCTGCTGCTGCTTATGTTTGGGGTTGCCGCGCTGTTGGTTGCGGGGCGCTATTTATATGTTATGTTTTTGGATCCTATGAGCGCGTTCGACAAGCCGCAGACGGCGACGCCCGCACCCACGGCGACGTTAAGGCCGTCCGAGACCTCGGCGCCCACGCCTGCGCCGGAACCCACGCTTTCGCCAGAGGAACAGCTGCGCCAGCAAGCGGATATGAGCTTTATGAAAAACAAGGTCAACATACTCCTGCTCGGCTGGGATCAAAGCCCCGAGCGCGAGGATGAGGACAGCGCGCTCTACCGCGATAAAAACAACAACTACCGCTCGGATGTGATCATACTCATGACGGCGGATTTTGAGAATAATACGGTGGATCTCATCTCCGTGCCGCGCGATACGTATGCGCCCATCTATAATAAAAAGGGAAGATGGAAGATCAACGCCGCGTTCGCCCACGGCGGCAGCGCGGAGGGGGAAGGCTTCCTTTACGCCATGAATACGGTGGGCAATCTTTTGGGCGTGCCCATCGATTACTACGCGGGCGTGGATATGAGCGGACTGAAGGCGATTGTGGACGTTATGGGCGGTGTGGATTACGACGTGGATGTGAAGATCACATTAAACGGCCGCGTGCTTGAGACGGGCTATCAGCATTTGAACGGCCAGCAGGTGCTTGATTATGTGCGCGCGCGCAAAGGCATCAGCACCGACGTAGGCCGTGCGGACCGCCAGCAGCGCATGCTGTTTGCGATATTCGAACAGTTGAAGAACCGCAACCAGATCGTCAACATCCCTAAGATCTATGCTTCGGTGCAGGATAAAATACTGACCAACCTCAACTCCGAGCAGATCGCGGCGCTGACCGTTTTCGCCATGGGGCTGGATATGCAGGATCTCAACCGCCACACGCTGGAGGGCGAGTATATCAGCGACGTGTACAACGCTTCGTTCTATGTGCTGTACAATAAAAAGCTGGAGGCGCTGGTCAAGGAGATTTTCGGCATCGATATCGAAACCAATCCCCGTTACGACGCAAGCTATGTGCGTGCGGATAAGGCCGCCGCCGCCGCAATGACCTACGTAAAGGGTGCGGAATACCTGCTTGGGAGCACCGTCAACGGGAAGCCGCTCGACGAAGAGGACAAGGAGGATCTGGAAACCGCCATGTCCGCCGTGCTTGCGGTCGCGCAGCGAAGCATCCCGGCCGACGCAAGCGAGGAAACCATCGCCAAGCTGACGGCGTCGTCGCTGGACAAGGCGTCCATTGAGGCCGCGCAGACCGTGCTTGCAAACGTCATGTACGAATTTTGCCAAAAATTCAATATTACGCAGGGCAATGTAACAAAATCCGCGCTGCCCCCGGAGTTCTACAAGCTGCTGCCTGTGGGGGTGGCTGCGCCGGCTGCATCGTCAACAGCTTCACCCGCGCCCACACCCACGCCGGAGCTTGGCGAAGTGCCGGAGGAAGAGGAGTAAGCTATCGAAAGAGTGGAAGTATTCGCTTTTTCGAGGTACACTGTGCAAGTTTGGCGCGACAGGGTTCCCGCTTATGCGCTGGAAGCCCGTCGCGCCAATATCCTTGAAATTGCTTCAAAACACAGTAAAAATGCTGAAAAATGATTATTTATTTGTATTTTGAGTATACAAATGATAGAATTCTATAAAGACGAGGGGCCGATTAGACGGTAGCCTCAGCTTGTTCACAATTAGATCATTGCAAACCGCCTAGTGCTAGTAGGCGGTTTGCTCTATTTTTTGGTAACCTGCAAGACCACAAACAATGCGATCAATGCAATAAGCCAATCCATAGAGGCGTTCACCTCGCTTCTTTTGTTTCTCTGCGAGGCTACTTGCATCTCCTTTCACCCCGCGGGTGTTTTTGCGGATGCATGCAAACCATATCAGCGGGGTACGAACGAAAATACCAATGGTTTGATCCGCCAGTTCTATCCCCAAAAGCACTTCCGCGGTGAAGTCTTTTCAGAGGATATCGCTGCTATGCAAGATCTCCTCAATACCCGACCGCGTAAGTGCTTATGTTGGGTCTCGCCCTTACAGGCTTTCATTCATGAACTTTGTTGCATTTGATTTGACAATCTACCAATATCATTTGTTTTACGGAAAAACCTATCAACAAATACCGCCACGT
This sequence comes from Clostridia bacterium, assembly GCA_036677445.1. Classification (GTDB taxonomy): domain Bacteria; phylum Bacillota; class Clostridia; order Christensenellales; family CAG-138; genus JAVBWI01. The sequence continues at coordinate 69,261 of JAVBWI010000017.1, read as the reverse complement.
TTTTCCTGTGTGGCGGTATTTTCAAATGTGTAGTATTGAATTGTTCTATCCGAAATGCTACTTGCCCAGCAGTTCCTGCAGTTGCCCGGCTTCGTATTGCTCATAGGTAAGGCCCGCGCTGCCCAGATATTCCTCCAACAATGCGGCAATATCCTTTTCGCCGTTCTTTACAAATACGGAGGATGCGCTGATTACGCCATCCCCGGACTGTACGAACGACACCATGCTGGAAAACTCGCCGGGGTATTCGAGCAACAGCATCATATTGTCCGACCATCCTTCGGGCTCTATATACGATTTTCCCCAGGTCAGAACGCTTGTCGCGGCGACCATTTCGCTGCCGTAAGTTGCGTTGATGAGGTTCGCAAATACCGACGCGTTGATTTTGTACTTGAGTATTTCCAATACAGGATCGGGAATGTTCGCTTCGCCCGCAAAGGCGCTGATCGCCCGCAGCAAACCGTCATCCGTCAATTGGACCACATACGCGTTTTGGGGAGCGCCATAATCCCCAGCTGCCGCCTTGTTGATGATCTCTTCAAGGCTTTCGGAAGAGGACATAAGGGCTACGTACTCTTTGGTCTCGGCCAGCTTATCCATCTCGCGGGTCAGGGCGATGCCTTCCTTCACCAGAAACCCATTCAGATCCCAGGGCTCCTTCGCGGGGGCGGCGCAGGCGGTCAACAGAAATAGCGCCCATACAATGAACGCCGTCAGGCGTACTCTTTTACGCATTTTTCAACCTTTCCTTATCAGCGGTATCCTGCATGCCGAACAGCGTTAAGCCGTTACGCAACGTAATCTCGGCGACCTCTTCCGCGTCCATGCCGCGCAAATCCGCCAGGCGTTCGCACACCAGTCGCACCAGGGAAGGGTCGTTGCGGCGGCCGCGGTGGGGTTCCGGGGTCATGTACGGGCTGTCGGTTTCTATCAGCAGCCGGTCCATAGGCAGCTTTTGCGCCACCTCCAGCGCTTTTTTCGCGTTGCGGAATGTCAGCGCCCCGCCAAAAGCGATGTACAGCCCCAAATCAAGGCATTCCTTCGCCGTTTCATAGCTGCCCGAAAAGCAGTGCATCACGCCGTATAGGCCGTTTTTGTGCGCGCGCAGTATGGATAGCGCATCCGCGCTCGCCTCGCGCACATGCAGCACCACGGGCAGCGTCAACTCCCGCGCAAGCTCCAGCTGCGCGCCAAAATAACGTCGCTGCACGTCGCGCGGCGCGAAATCATAGTGGTAGTCCAACCCTATCTCGCCCACCGCCACAGCCTTTTCGTGCTGCAGCAGGTTTTCAAGCTGCACCAGGTGCTGCGGCTGCATATCTCCCGCTTCGTGCGGGTGTGTGCCCAGCGCCGCGGCCATATAGCTGTATTTTTCAACAAACGCGAGCGTAGCCGCGGCGTCCTGCACGCGGCTGCACGCTTCGAGCATGTGCGCGATGCCCATGCCGGGAAGCGCGGCGCAAAGCGCCTCGCGGTCGTCGTCGAAGCGCGCATCCAACAGGTGGGCGTGCGTGTCGAACAGCCGCATGCTACCTTACCTTTAAGCCGTCCGGCAGTTCGGAAAGCGTGGTGAGCGCCGAAAGGTTCACGTCCCCCTCGTCGGAGGCGCAGAGTATCATGCCCCGGCTTTCGATATTGCACAGCGTGATGGGCTTGAGGTTTGCCACCAGCACCACGGTTTTGCCCACCAGATCCTCCGGTTGATACCACTGCTTGATGCCGGAAAGCACAGTGCGTTCCTCCGCGCCTACCTTGAGCGTCAGGCGCAGCAGTTTTTTACTGCGTTTGACTTCCTCGCAGGCGAGCACCTTCGCAAGGCGAAGGTCCAGCTTGGCGAAATCGGCATAGTCGATCTCGGGCAGCGCTTCTTCCGCTTCCTCTGCGGCAGGCTCTTCCGCTTTGGCCGGTTCCGCCGGCGCGGCGTTTGCATCCGCCGCGGCAGCCTGTGCGGCGAGGGTTTGAGCTTCCAGCTCTTCGAGCTCCTTCTTCACATCGATGCGCGGGAAGAGGGAGTCCCCCTTCTGCACCTGCGTACCGGGCAGCAATCCGCCGAAGCTTGAGAGGCTCTCTATTGTTTTTAGCGCGTCGTCCGTTATGCCCAGCTGCTCGAACATCTTCTTCGGGGTGCTGGTGAGGAAGGGCTGTATGAGCACGGCGATAAAGCGCAGGCTTTCCGCGAGGTTGTAAAGCACCGTGCCAAGGCGCGCCTTCTGCGATTCTTCCTTGGCGAGCACCCACGGGGCCGCCACATCGATGTATTTGTTGCTGGCGTTGACCAGCTTCCAAATTTCCATAAGCGCTTCGGGCAGCTTGAGTTCCTTCATCTGCGCTTCCACCGCGGCGGGGAGAGACGCGGCGAGCGAGAGCAGCGCGTCGTCCTGCGCCGGGTCGGGCACTGTGGGCGCGGGCACCGCGCCGTCGAAGTATTTGCCGATCATGGCGACCGTTCTCGAAAGCAGGTTGCCAAGGTCGTTGGCGAGGTCGCTGTTGATGCGGTTGATGAGCGATTCGTTGGAGAACACGCCGTCCGCGCCGAAGGGCACCTCGCGCAGCAGGAAGTAGCGGATGGCGTCCACGCCGTAGCGTTCGCACAGCTTGACGGGGTCGACCACGTTGCCCTTCGACTTACTCATTTTGCCGCCGTCGAGCACCAGCCAGCCGTGGCCGAATACCTGCTTGGGCAGCGGCTCGCCCAGCGCCATGAGCATGATGGGCCAAATGATGGTATGAAAACGCACGATCTCCTTGCCCACCAGGTGGATGTCGCAGGGCCAGTATTTTTTATAAAGGCTGTCGTCGTCGCTGTAAAAGCCCAGTTTGGTGATGTAGTTAGAAAGCGCGTCCAGCCAGACATACACCACATGCCGGTCGTCAAAGTCCACGGGGATGCCCCACTTGAAGCTGGTGCGGGAAACACAAAGGTCCTCCAATCCCGGCAGCAGGAAATTCTGCAGCATCTCGTTGGCGCGGGAGGGAGGCTGTATGAACTCGGGATGGGTTTTGATGTGCTCGATCAGGCGGTCGGCATACTTGCTCATACGGAAGAAATAGCTTTCCTCCTCCACCATCTCCACGGGGCGCCCGCAATCCGGGCAGCAGCCGTCCTTTAGCTGGCGTTCCAGCCAGAAGCTTTCGCAGGGCGTGCAGTAATGCCCCGTGTAGGAGGATTTGTAGATATCCCCCTGTTCGTAGAGCTTTTTGAATATTTTCTGCACGCTCTTTTCGTGGTACTCGTCGGTCGTGCGGATAAAGCCGTCGTTGGAAATATCAAGAAGCTTCCAAAGCGACTTGAAGCCATCTACGATACGGTCGACATACTGCTTGGGCGTCTCATTGTTCTTGGCGGCTACGCGCTCGATCTTCTGCCCGTGCTCGTCGGAGCCGGTCAGAAAGTACACATCATACCCCGTCTGCCGCTTATAGCGGGCGATGGCGTCCGCCGCCACGGTGCAGTACGCGTGGCCTATGTGCAGCTTGTCGCTGGGGTAATAGATGGGGGTGGAAATGTAAAAGGTCGGTTTTGTCATTGTGCTTCCTCCTTGTCGTTACGATCAAAAAAGCGCCGTCCACAAGGGACGACGCAACTATGCTGCCGTGGTACCACCCTACTTTCCCCCGTCATACGGGGGCTCATAAGCAAAGCGCTGTATCGGGCGCTGCCCGCGTGGCCTAAAGCAAATGATGCGTTCGGCCATCGTCGCTCGGGAGCCATGTTCGGCGGGTCCGCTGCGGCCGGGCTTGCACCTTGCCCCGGCTCTCTTTGCACCGCGTTGCCGCTTACTCTTTCCGTCATTGCGTCCGGTAAAAACCGGCATTCGATTGGTGTGATTGTACCTTTTTTAACCTGTATTGTCAAGCGTATGAGGCTAGTCTGCGGCAGGTCGCGCGGAGCTATGCATGCTGCGGATTTACAGCCAAATCGCCTTGATGATGAAATACATGATCGCCAGCCACAAGAGAACGATGGGGAGGGCATAATACCATTTCTTCGGCTTCCCGTCTGCCCACAAGCCTTCCGCCTGCGCCCTGCAATCATCCAGCACGTCTTTGGGGATGCGCCTGATTGTGAGTGCGATGAAAAATGGCAGCAGCAACACATCGTCCAGATACCCCAGCACCGGAATAAAATCCGGTATCAGGTCGATGGGCGAAAGCGCGTAGGCGACCGTAACGGCGGCGAGAATTTTCGCGCCAAGCGGCGTTTCTTTTCTTCTTAGCGCAAGGAACACGGCCGGGATATCCGTCTTGAGCCGCTTTGCCCTTGCTTTTAATCCAGCTTCATGCGTGCTTCTCCGGTGCGGATGCGCCTGCTTAAAAGCCCATAGCGGCCTTGACAATTTCCATCTGCGCTGTGGAGGTGAGCTGTTCCAGGAGCTTAAACGCCACGCCCGGCGCGGTCTGCGGGCAGTAGGAGGTAATGATGTTCCTGTCAAGCACGATAGGCTTGTTGATTACTTCCACGCCGAAGGCGCGCAATTGCGCCTGCCGGTATCCGTCTTTCAGGTGGTAGGTCGTCGCTTTCCTGTCCGAAAGCACGCCGCTTTTCCCCAGCGGCAGCGCGCCCACGCAGACAGAAGCGATCACCTTGCCCTGCGCTTCGAACGCGCGGATCAACCGCAAAAAACGCTCGTCGTAAGCCTCCTCGTAAAAGCCGAACTCCTCAAACCCGCCGGGGACGGCGAGCGCGTCGTAGTCCTCCGCGTTTATCTCGTCGAGCAGCGTATCCACCAGTACCGGAATGTTGAACGTGCTCACGACTTTAGGGGTAAAGCCGCAGGTGGTAAGCTGCACGTCAAGGCCGTAATCGTTGCGCGCCCAGCCCAGCACATCTATAAACACACTGGCCTCGAATGTTTCAAACCCCTTTAACAGAAACAGCAGAACCTTCATGCCGCGCCCCCCATCCTGATCTTTACGTTTCCCGTTCTTTCGGGTACTATAGCCTTAAGCATATCACAAAAGGGGGAAGCATCCTATGAAATTTTGCTGGAGCACGCTGTATGTGCGCGATATGGAAGAATCCCTGCGGTTTTACACGGAGATCGCGGGCCTTCCAATCAGCCGTCGGTTCCAGGCGGGGCCGGGCATGGAGATCGTTTTCTTAGGCGACGGGGAAACCAAGGTAGAGCTTATCTGCGACGCCGCGCATGAGGCGGCGCCCGTCGGCGGGGACATCTCGTGGGGGTTCACGGTGGAGTCGCTGGACGATATGCTCACGCTCGTGAAAGAGAAGGGCATCCCCGTACACAGCGGGCCGTTTTCGCCCAACCCGCACACGCGGTTCTTCTTCGTGCTGGACCCCAACGGGCTGAAGATTCAGTTTGTGGAAAGCAAATAAGTTGGGAATCCTATTTCTTAAACGGCGATAAATTCTTAAGGGAGAGCTTGACCAACGCCCCTACGGTCTCGGCGATAAACTTTTTTGTCTCCGCGTCGATGCTTTTTGCCGCGCCCAGCATGGCGACGGCTTTCTTCTGCCAATCCTCGGTCAGTTCGCCTACGGTTGCCGCGTCCGCCGCGCCGAGCACCTGATACAGCGAGTCTACAAAAAGCGCGCGCTTCTCGTCCGTCAGGCCGCCCAGCCACTGTTGCAGCGTGGCGTTCCTGTACATGGCGCCGCCGGTGATTTTCTTGGCATATAAAAAGTCGCCGTCTTCCACCGCCCAGGAAAACGGATCGTGCTGCATGATCCCATACCGGCTGCTTTCCACCACCGCATACTGTTCCTGATTTTCGAGCAGCATGCCGATCAGGGAAGACTGGGGCAGCGTCTTGTGGATTTTATCTTTGATGCGCAGGAATGCGGCGCTTTCAAATACGCCTTCCTTAAACCCCGGCCCGTCGTGGCTGTAAACAGCGGTTATTCTATCCTGCACGATGGGGTCGCACTGCATGGCGGCATATACCGCCAAATTGCCGCCTTTGGAATGCCCGCCGGTCAGAAACGCATACGGCACTTTTTCCGCCACCGCGTGCAGATAGCGGACACCATCTTCCTGCGCGGGGATGGGGCTTAGAAACGCCATATTGAAATCCTCTTTCCAGCCCACGAACGTGGAATCCGTGCCGCGGTAGGCGATGTAGGCGGTCTTCTGCCCGTCGAGCAGGCAGGTAACGGCGGAAAACTGCTTTTCCTGCGCCGGGTCCAACCGGCTGACGTAATATTGCAGCCTGATATCGCGGAACCGGGGGCTGGCCGCGAGCGCGAACAACAGCCGCCTGTTGTTTTGCGCGTCGCGCACGTTGTGAAGGAGCGAAGGGAACAGCTCCGCTTTGAGGAGGTCGCCTATACGCACGGGCGGCGCATTCTCCGTCAGCCCGGGTACGATGTTTTCAAAGCGCAGATAAGAGAGCTGGGAAAGCACGAGGCTGTCCACGGCGTTCAGCGGCCTTGCGGAAAACCTCGCCAGCTCGTTTTCGGCATAGTCGATGACGTTCTTCATGCCGGTTTACTTATCCTTGAAACACATTGGCCTGCCGTTCCATATTTTCCACCACAATATCATAAATATCGCCCAAGGAAGCGCAATACTCGAGCACTTTCCACGGCGTATTGGTGTGGAAATGAATTTTTATCAATGTCTCGGCCCCAACGGCAAGCAAACAATCGCCTTCAATATTCTTTGTGATATACTCGTTGATTGCATCTTCCGACAGGTTTTCCCCTTCGATCAATAACTGCGTATCGAATTTGTATTCCAGCATGCTTACTCTCCTTTTCCGTTTTATTAATTGCTGCTTTACCGGTATGGCAACAGGTGCAAAGCTGTTGCCCGATCAGCGCCGCTAATTGATCTCTTTGATTTTCGTCAGGTCGCTGCCGCACAGGACTTCAAGATTGTCAAAAATCTTTTGGGCGGGCCAATCCCACCACTTTAACGCGAGCAAATATTGGATGAACGCATCGTCGAATCTTTTTCTGATGATCTTACAAGGGTTCCCGCCTGCGATGCAATAAGCAGGGATGTCTTTTGTTACGACGGAATTGGCTGCAACAATTGCGCCGTCCCCAATGTGAACGCCGGGCATTACCGTGACGCTTTGCCCTATCCACACATCGTTACCGACCACCGTATCCCCTTTTAGCGGCAAATCCTCCAGCGAAGGGGTCGCCTTTTCCCAGCCGTTTCCCATAATGTTAAAGGGGTAGGTAGTGACACTGCACATTCTATGGTTTGCGCCATTCATCACAAACTCAATACCTTTTGCAATTGCGCAAAATTTCCCTATAATCAGCTTATCGCCTAAAAATGCATAATGATGCGTAACGTGCTCTTCAAACCTTTCAGCGCCGTCTATATCGTCATAATACGTGTAATCGCCGACGATAATATTGGGACGGGTGATCACATTTTTAATAAAGCATACTCTTTTCATTGCTTCGTTCGGATATATCGTTTTTGGATCCGGTCCATATTGCATAGGAAATCCTCGCTTATGTTTTGAAGCCTTAGAAGGACCAAACAGCGGCGGCCATGTCAAAAGCAATTTAATCATATTGCAATCACCGGCAAATGTCCATATAAAACACGCCGCGCCGGACTTCCGGCACGGCGTGGCTGTCAAAAAAGTGACTGCATTACTTTTTTGAGTTTCACAGGAACCGCCTGCATCTTCGATGACGGCGACGGCCCGCAGGCCTAGAGTCCGAGGCGTATCCCGCCGAGGACCGGCGGTTCCTGCGAGGAAAGCCTTGCGATGCAAGGCTTTGCGCTCACGCCGTACATGTCGCCGCTCGCGAACGAAGCCTTCGGGGGCATCAGCCCCCGAATCCCCAAGGGGTTTATCGACAGCCGGGAAGCCCGGCTCGGCGCATGTAGCCGCAACCCTTATTACTTTTTTGACTCTCTATGAAAGGAATAATGGAATATACTCGAGCAAATCCGCTTTACCGGTATACCAAACCTCTATCACAATATTGTCGGATCGCAAAATCAGTTCTTGCGCCCCGTTGAAAGAATTGCATGCAACAAAATCAAAGCCTTCCGCCTCCGTCACAAAAAAGGTCCCGTAAGCCGTTTCTTCGGCAAGCTCCCGTACCAGTTTTACGGCGTATTTCTCCGAGCGCATTTCGTAATAGCTCACACTGTAGGCCGGAAGCCTTTCAAAGCCTCCTTCCTTCACTTCCGCACGTATGCCCTCCTGCCGTGTCATTAAAATATTGGGAGCAAAATAACTGTGCCTGATCATGATATAATTACTGAATTCATGGAAATTCGTATCCGTTCTGCAGCTTTGCACCGCATCCCATTCGTCGGGCGCAATATCTTCCCATAGCGGAAATGCGAGCGCGTGCGTGTACTCCGTCAGCGGGTGCTCTTCGTAATGATCAAAACCGGAGGCCAGCATCACAAGTGTAAAAGCCGCAATCACCGTAATCGCAATCACAATGCCAACCTTTACGTTTGCCCGTACTTGCGCATAGCCTTTATGCGCAAGTATTGCCCCGCTTTTTTGCCTGCGCCTTAGCCGGATAAAAGCCAAAACGTTCACTGTGCCGCATGTCAGTGCCAGAATGATAGCAAGCGCGGCACAACACAGGAGCTTCACGCCATCGTGCAACAGGCTCTGCATAACGCCGCCGCTTATAAAATATCGATACATTCCAACAGATATCCAGGCTGCGTATCCGTAAAAGACTATTGCCAGAATAAGCTGCCCTATAGCTGTACGGCGCAGCGCCTGATTCAGCACCGCCAAATCGGTATGCAGCTCTGTCGCGGCATTATTCTGCGCGCGGTAAACTGAAAACTTTCCGCAGGAAAATGTAGCGATATGCCGCCAGCCGCATTCTTCATAATACGCATGAAGCTCGTCGGTCAGCTGCTCCTTTTGGTATGTATTGATATCAACACGATGCCGTACGGTTGCAGGTTCGGATTTTTTGAACTTTGCAAACCGCAGCGTAATGCTTTCAAGCATCAACCCCTGTTGCGCCAAACGATCCAGCCAGCCCTCGATAGCGTCTATTTCAAACGGCTCATAAGGAATTATTTTTCGAACATGTTCAGACATGCCGTCAATCCTCCCGTTCCGCATCCGCAACGCACCGGTGCAGCCGCTTGAGTTCCTCGTAGTATAAAGAAACACCTTTTTCGGTAATCCGGTAATTTTTTCTGCGGCCGGATACCGATGCTGCCTGAATGACGTCTTCATCCGCAAATTTAACCAGAATGGTATATAACGTCCCCGGCCCCATCTTGATTCGGCCTTCGCTTCTTTGCTCTACCCAATTTGCTACCTCAGCGCCGCACATTTCACCTTTTTGGAGCGCCATTAGCACATAGAACATGGTTTCCGAAAGAAGTTCAAAAGTTTTCTTGGCCAAATCGGTCGCCTCCAGCAAACATCGTGTGTCGATATTGCCATTTTATCATCGAGTCTCGATGTTGTAAACCAAAACCTGCAAAAAAAGGCCATTGTTCTCATCTTAAATTTACTTTGGTGAGCGGTACAGCAAAGAAGAAGACCCCCATAACATAGAGCGTTTCTTCGCAAAATAGAATGCCTATATGCAAAACACGCCGCGCCGGAAGTCCGACGCGGCGCATATGACAACGATACTGTTATTACTTCGTTATCCCGTTCAAATACGCCGACACGCCGGTGCCGTAGGCCACCTTGACGCCGCAGCGGTTGAGCGCGCGCTCGATTACGCCGAGCACCGCCACCATATCGTTGCAGTCCACATTGCCCATATGGCCGATGCGGCACATGCGCCCGGCGTAAGCGGCAAGGCCGCCCGCGACGATGATGCCTTCCTCCATCAGGGTATTGCGGAATTCCGCATCGTTAAGCCCGGCGGGATAAACGAGGTTGGAAAGCGTCACCGCGCGGTGCGCTTCGTTTGCGAGCACCGTAAAGCCCAGCGCGGTAAACGCCGCCTGCATGGCGCGCGCGTTTTTGAGGTGGCGCCGGTACCTTTCCTGCATGCCCTCGTCCTTCATGATGCGCACGCTTTCCTTGAGCGCCCACACGAGGTTGATGGCAGGCGTGGCGAAGTATTTTGCGGGGTCGTCCATGATGGGCAGCCACTTCTCGAAATCCACATAGTATTCCGGTATGGTGCCCAGCGTTTTTCTGCGCGAAAGCGCACGCTCGCTTGCCCACAGCATGAACATGCCGGGGCATACGCCGAACGCCTTTTGCGAGGCGGTGAACAGCACGTCGATATGCATGTTGTCAAAATCGGTATATTCGCCGGCCGTGGCGGCGACGCCGTCCACGATATACAGCGTATCCGGGTGCTTTTGCATCATTTCGCCGATTTCCGCAATGGGGGAAAGTACGCCGGTCGCGGTATCCACATGTGAAACGGTTACGACGGCATAGTCTTTTTCGGAAAGCTTCTCGTCGATCTCCTCCACAGGGATGATCTGCCCCCACTCGGCACTGAGCACATCTACATTGAGTCCTTTGCGCGTGCAGATATCAATGAACCGGTCGCCGAAAAAGCCATGGCTGACGATGAGCACATTGTCGCCCCGCTTTGTGGTGTTGGAAATGGCCATTTCCATGGCGCAGGTGCCCGTGCCCGCCAGCGGGAACACCTTACCGGAACAATGGAACAGCTCTTTTAGGTCCGCAATCAGCCCCTTGTAATCCGCAACAAAGCGCGGGTCCCCAAACGCCTGCACTTCCCTGCCCATTTGATCCTGAATGGATTTGACGACGGGCGTCGGCCCGGGAATCATCACCAACCGTTTGTTTTCCATACTGCGCCTCCTTCAATTTCATTGTATGAAATCATATTTCATTATGTTTTGAGTATACAACCGCTGGTTGCTTTTGTCAACGCGCATACCACCCGTAGAATGAAGGGATTTCAATAAATATGATCCGCAGTCTTTCGACAAAGCGCCAGGCACTTATCGGCATGGGATTTCATTGATAGAAATTCGGTTTCATGTTATACTGAATGGAAATAAAAGGTGGTGCGGGAACGCGCGGCATTGGTGCGACGCATTGCCAAACGCCCCGCAAGTGAAAGTTAACGGGAGGATATTGCATGCCGGAAAAGCAGGCGCAGCCCAACCAATCCGCACAAAAGCTGCTGCGCATTATAGAGATCATGGCGGCGGGCGGCCGCATGCGTCTATTGGATATCGCAACGGCGGCGGAGCTGCCCGCGAGCACGGCGCTTCGGCTTGTGCATACGCTGTGCGAGGAAGGCTACGCCATGCAGGACCCGGAAACACTGCGCTACGCGCTGAGCATGAAGCTCGCGAAAATCGGCGGACAGATATCCGCGGGGATGGACCTGGTCGGCGTGGCGCACCCGCAATTGCTCGCGCTCTCCCGCTCTTGCGGGGAAAGCTGCAGCATCGCGGTGGAGGAGGGCGGCGAGGTCGTATATATCGACGTGGTGGACGGCCCGGACGGCTTGTTGAAGATCACCCAACGCATCGGCAAGCGCGCGCCCATGCACTGCACGGGCATCGGCAAGCTGCTGCTTAGCAATGACTCCTCCGCACAATTCAATTCCCGTTTAAAGGGTAGGCGGCTGCAGGGCTTCACACCCCATACCATTACGGACAGCGCCGCATTGCGCGCGGAGCTTCGCATCGCCACCGAAAAAGGCTACGCCATGGACGATGAGGAGTGCGAGCTGGGCGCGCGCTGCATCGCGGCGCCCATACGCGATCATACCGGCCGCGTCATCGCGGGGATTTCCATTACCGGCCCCGTGCACCGCATGACGCCGGAATATATCAGAAGCACGCTGCCGCTGTTAACGGGTACGGCGGAAAAGATTACAAAGCTGCTGGGCGGTTAACCCGTTGTGTGGCTGCGCGTGAATAATTTGCGGCAATATAGAATACCGGAGGTTGAAGTGCCCCGCAAGCGCCGAATAGAGAAAACCCCCTCCTTGGGGTGTGGGGAATCGAAATTCCCCACGTTCTATCCGATTTGACGACATGTGCGTTAAATCGGTGGGGAAATGCCGCAATGCGGCATTCCAACTCACAGAAAACCCGCTTGCAAAAGCCCGTAGGACTTTGCAAGCGGCCACTAAAAGGAAAGGAGCGCACCTATGGACAGTATGGAAGGCATCCTGCGTATTTTAAAGGACCCGACGTTAAGCTACCGGCAGCGGCTGACCACCTTGGCCAAAGCCGCGGAAAACAGCATCGCTCCTATCGCGTACTCGCCCGCTACGCGCCGGCTGGTGCAGCGCGGGGTGATATTCGAAATGTTCGAGGGCGCGGCGCCTTACCGCCCGCGCTATGTCGTGCCGGATTACGCGCGCTTTCTGCGGCAGGGCAGCGGCTTCCTTTCCCTTGACCCGCCCAGGGATATCTGGGAAGCGGTAGGCAACCTCTTATGCATATACCACAACGTGCCCGGCGTCAACGGCCTGCCCGTGTACGCGGGGGCGCTGGACAGCCTGCTCGAACCCTTTGTGGAGGACGAAGCGGAGGCCAAAAAGGCGATGCGCCTGATGCTGACGCATATGGACCGGGCGGTGGGCGACGCATTCTTCCACGCCAACCTTGGCCCCGCGGATACCCGCGCCGGGCGCATATTGCTGGAACTGACCGCCGAAATGCAGCGGCCGGTGCCCAACCTGTCATTGTTGTACCGCGGCGATACGCCGGACGACTATGCGCTTGCGGCCATCCGCACGGGACTCATATCCTCCAAGCCCAGCTTTGCAAACGACGCGCTCTACCGCGCGGATATGGGCGATTACGCGGTGGTGAGCTGCTACAACACGCTGCCCATAGGCGGTACCGGCCTTACGCTGGTGCGGCTCAATTTGCACGAGGTGGCAAGGCTCGCGCAGACGCCGGGGCATTTTCTTGACGCCGTGCTGCCCGACGCCGTGGCGGGCATGTGCGAGGTCATCGACCGCCGCAGCCGCTTTATCGTGGAGGATTGCGGCTATTTTGAAAACGAGTTCCTGCACCGCGAGAATTTGGTATATAAGGACGACGCGCACATGGTGGGCATGTTCGGCTATGTGGGCCTGGCGGAGTGCGTGAATACGCTCCTCAACGCCACGCGGCCGGAAGCACGCTTTGGTCACAGCGCCCAAGCGGACGCGTTTGGCCTGCAGATCATGGCACGCTTAAAGGAAGAGATCGGCCGCTATAAACCCAGATACGGCAAGGTCGCGCTGCATGCGCAGGTGGGCGTAATGGAGGATACCTGCTCCACCCCCGGCGGGCGCATCCCCATCGGGGAAGAAATCGAGCTGACTGCGCAGATCCGTCATTTTGCGCGCATGCACGAGCACTGCGCGGCGGGCTGCGGCGAGCTGTTCGCGTTCGATCGGACGGTAAAAAACAACCCGGAATACGTGCTGGATATCATCAAGGGCGCGTTTATTGTGGGCGCGCGCTACATTTCGTTCTACTGCAACGATGCGGACGTGGTGCGCATCACGGGCTACCTTGTCAAACGCTCGGATATGGAAAAGCTGAAAATGGGTCAGGCCGTCACCAACGACGCCACGGCGCTCGGCAAGGGCATCAGCGAAAACCTGGGGTTGTTGAACCGCAAGGAACGAACGGGAAAATAAGAGTAATAGTCCAAGATTCATGCCTATGAAAAATGGTGCTCTCTCATAAAGCATTGCTGCGCCGTATCAACTGGGACATACCAGTTTAATTTCACCACCATCTAAGGTAAGAAATAGGGACTCCCTCTTTGATCAACATATATCTATCCAGAAATAAATAAAATAGTATACTTAATGATACAGATATCCAAAGTTTACTTCTTTCCGCGGCTTTATGATTAATATTACGATAAAGCTTCATGGCGATAAAGCAAATAATTCCATGGACAAATATTAATATACTGAAAGGAATTATTCCAATGATGCGTGTTGCTAAAAGCAAAAATGCTGTAACAAAGATAACATGATGAATGTAATAAAGCGGGGTAGTCGCTATTTCGTTTTTTATAGAATGCCAGATGATTCTAACATTGAACTTCTTCACAACAATCTCCCTGATTGATAGATTTAGAACAATGGAATAATTTAACATAAATATAAGACTTTTCGAAATGCAATACAACAAGATGACGAAGTATTCACATAATGTTCATAACGAACTCAAATATTCCTGCCAGTAAAAGAGGCATGCTTGCCGTATGCCTTATTTACTTATCTTTTGCTTCTTTCACCCGAATGGTACATTCGGGTACTTCAATAAGGATAGATGTAATTGCAAGGCAATTACCACCTTTCTTTAAGAAAAGAAGTAGGGGTGCGGGGGCAGCGCCCCCGTAAAAACATCTAGTGCTCCCGCTTCACCACAAACACCCAGGGCAGCAGGCCGCCCGCGGCGGTGCGCGTTTCGCCCAACCGTTTCAAACCGGGCTGCTTTTTCAGGCAGCGGCTCAACAGCGAATATTCCATAGTGTACAGCACGGCGACGCCGCCGGGCGCCAGCCACTCGGTCAGCTTTTCAGAGAGCGCAAAATACAGCGCCTCGTTCTCCTTATGCGTACCCACACGGTTGCCAAAGGGCAGGTTGCTCAAAACAAGGTCATACGGCGCGCGGGCGACAAAGCCGGTGCTGTCTTTATGCACAAGCCCGGCGCGCACGCCTGCAGCCTCCATGTTTTCCTTTGCGATATCCAAGGTACCCCGCACGATATCCACGCCGGTCAGTTCGCAGTTGGGCTTGAGGCGCGCCCATTCGATGAGCAGCGTGCCGCTGCCGCAGAATGGGTCCAGCACGCGCCGGACGTTTTTTGCGTACCCCGCCGCGTACCGCGCCACGCAGGCGGCGGTCGCCGGGTGCATGGAGGCGGGGATGGCGCGCTTGCGGTACAAAAAGCGCGGGTCGGTAATGGCGTAAAGCTTGCACAGCGCGCGAAGGTTGCCGTTTTCCTGTACGTTAAGGCGCAGCTCCGCCTCGTACTGCGAGGGGCTGTTCAAAAGCTCGTTGCCGTCCAGTGCATGGGCCAGGGCGCTGATGAAGGCCGCGCGGTCGGGGATATCCGGGCATTCCACGCGGTAGGCGTAAGGCGGCTCGCCCGCGAGTGCGTCTTGCAGAAGGGATAGGAGCGGCACGCGTACGGCTTTTGCGACCGCTTCCGGCCGCATCTCTATGCCGTCGGCCAGCGGGAACAACAGCTCGTTGAAGCAGCGCGCGCGGTAGAGCGCTTTCACATCCTGCACCGCGAGAGAAAGCATATCCTCGCCCGCGGGGCGGGCGGCAATGGAAAGCGCCGCAAGCTCCGCCTGCAAGAGAGGCGCAAACCCCGCGGGCGCGGTCACGATGGCGCTGTGCGGGCGGGTAAAGCCGGTGAAGGCGTGCGTTTTCGCGGGCATTAAGCGCGCGCGCGCGCGGCGTAACGCCTCCGCTTCCTCGCGGGCGTGCTTTTCTTCCGTCGGGTCGTTTGCCTGCGGTTCGGGCAGGGCCAAGAGATATGCCGCTGCCACCTCGCCCCCCAAAGCGCCCAGCGCGAGTATCATGGAGGGCCGCACGAAGCGCGTCCCTTCGCGCGAAAGCGCGTCGATGAGCGCGGGCGCATCCGCCTGCTTTTCAAGCGCTCCAACCAGCCGCGCGGCGTTTTTGCGCGCCTTGGGGTCCGCGCCGGTAAGCGCGGCGTACAGCTTGTCCCGCGAAACCGTGCGGTCGATATACTCGCGCGCGGCTTTCGCCTTGGCGGCGGCGCAAAGCGCGCTTAGCGCGGCGGCTTGCCCGTCTGTACCGAGCGCGCTAAGAGCCGAGTCCAGTTCCGCCTTGTCAAAGGCGGACGCATCGGCGCGCTTCATGTTTTTTTCACCGCCGCGCGGCGTATCTCACCCAGCACGGCCTCCGTGCCGTCGGCGTTTTTCGCTTCTTCCATGGCGGCGATATAGCGCGCGCGGTCGCGGTAGAGCGATTCCAGCGCGTCGGATAGGGTGTCCGGCGTCAGGCGCTCCTGCTCCAGCACGGCGGCATATCCCTTTTTTGCAAAGTAGTTGGCATTTAAAATCTGATCGCCCCGGCTGGCCGAACGCGGCAGCGGGATCAATAGCGCGGGTTTTTTGAGTGCTAAAAACTCAAATACGGCGTTTGCGCCCGCACGCGAAAGCACGATATCCGCCATGGCGAAAAGATCAGGCAGCTGCTCGGAAATATATTCGTATTGCACATAGCCTTCCTGCACTTTTTCCTCGGACAGCTTGCCCTTGCCGCACAGGTGCACGATATGGAAGGTGGAAAGCAGCCGCGGGAGCGCCGCGCGCAGCGCGTCGTTCACGGCCTGCGCACCCTGACTTCCGCCCATCATCAGCAATACCGGCTTGCTGTTGTCCAGCTTTGTAAAGACATGGCCGCGCATGGCGTTGCCCGCGTACAGCTCGCCGCGGATGGGGGTGCCGGTGAACACGCCCTTGCCTTTTACATGCGCGAGCGTATCCTCAAACGTGACGCAGACGGTGGTGGCGTACCGGTTGGCAATTTTGTTGGAGAGCCCCGGCGTATAATCCGATTCGTGCACCACGATGCTGGCTTTCCCGCGCGCGCCGATGACCACCGGTACCGATACGAACCCGCCCTTGGAGAACACCACGTCGGGCTTTATCGTTTTGACGATCTTCTTTGCCTGGCCGATGCCGCGCAGCACGCGGAAGAAATCCGCAAAATTCTGTAAGCTGAAATACCTGCGCAGCTTGCCCGCGCTGATACTATGGTACGGGATATCCTTTTCCGCCTCAATGAGCTTTCTTTCGATGCCGTCGGCCGTGCCGATGTAATGGATATGCCAGCCCTCCGTGCGAAGCTGCCGGATGAGCGCAAGATTGGGCGTAACATGTCCGGCGGAGCCGCCGCCGGTAAAAATTGCCGTATAGTCCATGGACAAATCCTTTCCTGATCTTTTGTAGTATATGCAAAATGCCGCTTTGCGGTCAAAAATCCATCGTTTCCGCAAAAGAGAGTATATCACAAAACCGGCCGCTTGTGTTAGAATGTAGAAGCTGTAATATAAAACGTCTGCGTTACGGGCGCCGCTTTGTCACGCAGGTAAAATTATCAGGACGGAACACAAAGAAATGAAAAAGAAAAGTCTGCTGCTTGTGCTCGCGGGGTATGTGCTCTGGGGCGTGCTGCCCCTGTATTGGGGCGTATTGACGGGGCTTGATTCCTTCGTCATACTGGCCTGCCGTTTTGTAATGTCCGCTGTTTCCACTCTCGTGCTGCTGGCGGCGACCCACCGGCTGCCCGCGCTCTTTCAGGTGCTGCGCGACAGGCAGGCGATGAAATTCCTTGTACCGGCTGCGCTGACTATTACCGTCAACTGGGGCCTGTTTATTTGGGCGGTGGGCCAGGGGCGCGTGATGGACGCGAGCCTCGGGTATTACATGAACCCGCTGATGGTATTCCTGTTCGGCATATTGGTATTCAAGGAGCGCTGCGGGAAGCTGGAGCTGTTCGCGCTGCTGCTTGCCGTCGCGGGCGTGGTGCTCAGCACCCTGCAATATGGCGCCTTCCCCTATATTGCGCTGGCGCTTGCCACCTCCTTTTCCGTATATGGCACGCTCAAGAAGTTCGCGCATGTGGACGGCCTGGTCAGCGTGGCGGCGGAAACGCTGCTGTTGACGCCGGTCATGCTGCTGTTCCTGCTTTTTGCACCGCAAAGCCATGCGACATTCGCGGCGGCGACCCCGCTGCAGCTCATATTCCTGGCGGGCGCGGGCATCGTCACCGCCACGCCGATGGTGTTGTATTCGGGCGGCGTCAACGATCTGCCGTTTACCACAATGGGCTTTTTGCAGTATATTTGCCCCACGCTGATGCTGATCATCGGCGTGACGCTGATGGGCGAAACATTCTCCGCAGCCAAGGCGGTGAGCTTTGCGTTCATCGGCGCCGGGCTGATACTGTTCACCATCGGCCTGTACCGGCGGGAACGCGCGCAGGCGGCTTTGGCGAAAGCCGGGCCCGCGGCGCAAAGTGCCGAGTAAGCCAAGGGCAAACGTATGCCGAACTGTTTTTTAGCCGTGGATATCGGCACCACACAGATCAAGGCCGCGATCGTGGACCAAGCCGGCAGGATAGCCGACCTGGCGGGCGAGGCGAACCACGTCTACCGCCCCCATGACGGATGGTCCGAAATGGATATGGAGGAGATCTGGCAAAAATTCTGCGGGCTTTCCCGCGCGCTGACGGACCGCAATCCCGGCGCTGCGGCAGGGATAAAGGGCGCAGGCATCACGGCGGTGGGCGAGGGCCTGTGGCCGCTAAACAGGGAAATGCGGCCGGTGCGGCGCGCTGTTTTGTGGAACGATACCCGCGCACGCACGCTGGAGCTTGAAAACAGGCGGGAAATAGATTGCCTGCTTGCAGAAAACCACGTGACCCCGCTGTTTCCCGCCTCGCCCCCGATGGTTTTGCGGTGGCTGCGGGAGCATGAACCGGAAAGCTACCGCCGCACGGCTTATAGCGTGCACTGCGGCGACTATATGAATTACCGCCTCACCGGCAGGCTTTTTACCGACCGGACGCTTGCGTCCACCGCCTCCGTCAACGTGAAAACGGGGGCGTATTTCTTTAAACTATTCGACCTGTTGGGCATCGGGGATAAGGCCGGTACGATGCCGGAAATCCTGCACACCACCGATATCGCGGGCTGTGTGACCGGTGAAGCCGCGAAAGCGACCGGCTTGCGCTGCGGCACGCCGGTGATTGCCGGCGCGCTGGATGCCGCCGCCACCGCATTTGGCGCGGGGGCGTACCGTGCGGGGGATGCCTGCTCGGTGTTCGGCACCTCGCTGTGCAACGCAGCGGTGCTTACTGAGGCGCAGGTGAATCACGACAACCCTTGCGGCAGCACACTGTGCGGCATTGTGCCGGGCAGCTATTTGCGCATGATGTCCACGAACTGCGGCAGCGCCTTTGTTGACTGGGCGAAGGAGATGTTTGCCCCCGAACTAAAGTTTGACGAACTGGAGCGGCAGATTTCCACGGCGCCCATGGGCGGCAACGGACTCATATGCCACCCGTACTTAAACGGGGAGCGCGCCCCATTCAAGGATGCATTTGCCTGCGGCGGCTTTTACGGCTTGACCGCCGGGCATACCCGTGCAGAAATAATGCGCGCGGTCTACGAAGCACTTATACTATCATTAAAGGACTGTTATCAGGAAATCCCGGCGGTATACACCCGGGCTTTTGTTGCGGGAGGCGGGGCAAACAGTAACCTGCTTTGTTCGCTGATGGCGAGCGCCATCGGTGTGCCGGTAAAACGCCCCGCGCAAAAGCAGCTGGGTATTGCCGGCATTGCGGCGGCTGTGCGCTATGGGCTGGGCTACACTTCCAAATTGGAACCCGCCGCGGCCGAGGGCGATACCTTTTTGCCAAACCGGCGGGACGCCGAGGCGTTGGACGATATTTACGCGCAATACGTTGCCCTGCGCGGCCGGGTGCAGCCCTACTGGCATAAATTTAGAAGTGTAAATAACTGATATAACCGGCACACATATTTGTTGGTGAAATTCTTATGGTATCGCCACCTGCGGTGGCGACGAAAGATCATTTTATTTAATAGCGGGCGGGCTTCGCCCCCCGCACCCCCTTTGATACTCGTTTGGCCTATTGTATGGACGAAGGCTGACAGGCTTGCTTTAACTCCGCCGTTTCGAAGTTGATACGTGGTATAGAACTGCCTTTTTTCCATTATCCATAGCAAGAAGCAGGTAGTCTCGGATTTTTGCATCTGAGACAGCCCCTTTTGTGTAACGTATTTCGGGAGCGAATTATGCTCGGCCCATCTAAGCATCCAATCGTAAAATGCGGCGACATGCGCGCCGCATTTTACACCTTGCACGGCCGCCGCACGGAAAACGCCGCAGCGTTTTTAGGCGGCCGTGGAAAGCCTTTCGAACAAATGCCTGCATTTGTTCGAAATCCCTCGCGGACATGCTTCAGCATGTTCGCGACTAGTTTTTTAAGCTGTGTATCGGCGCGGGGATGCGTCCGCCGCGCGCGATGAAATCCGCACACGAATATTGGTTCACGGGCATGACCGGCGCGCGGCCAAGGAGCCCGCCGAACTCCACGGTATCCCCCGCCTTTTTGCCCGGCGCGGGGATGATGCGCAGGGCGGTGGTTTTATTATTGATCATGCCGATGGCGGCTTCATCCGCGAGTATGCCCGAGATGGTTGCGGCGCTGGTGTCGCCGGGGATGGCGATCATGTCGAGGCCCACGGAGCAAACGCAGGTCATGGCCTCCAGCTTTTCCAGCGTCAGCGCGCCGATTTCGGCGGCCTCGATCATGCCCGCGTCCTCGCTCACGGGGATGAACGCGCCCGAAAGCCCGCCCACATGGCTTGAAGCCATCACCCCGCCCTTTTTGACGGCGTCGTTTAACAGCGCCAGCGCAGCCGTAGTGCCGGGCGCGCCCGCGTATTCAAGGCCCATTTCGGTGAGGATATGCGCCACGGAATCGCCTATGGCGGGTGTGGGCGCAAGCGAAAGATCCACAATGCCGAATGGAACGCCCAACCGTCTGGAGGCTTCCTGCGCCACAAGCTGGCCTATCCGCGTGATGCGGAAGGCAGTCTTTTTGATGGTTTCCGCCACCACATCAAAAGGCTCGCCCGCGACCCGCGTAAGCGCGCATTTCACTACGCCGGGGCCGGAAACGCCCACGTTGATGACGCAATCCGGCTCGCCCGCGCCGTGGAACGCGCCCGCCATAAAGGGGTTGTCCTCCACGGCGTTGCAGAAGGCGACAAGCTTGGCGGCGCCTATACCGTCCGCTTTGGCGGTCAGCCGCGCGGTCTCTTTGATCACTTCGCCCATTTTCTTTACGGCGTCCATATTGATGCCCGCGCGCGTGGTGCCGATGTTCACGCTGGAGCAGACGAACTCCGTCTCACTAAGCGCCTCGGGAATGCTTTTTATCAGTATGCTGTCGCTCTGCGTCGCGCCCTTGTGCACCAGCGCCGAGAACCCGCCGATAAAGTTGATGCCCAGCGTGTGCGCCGCGCGGTCCATGGCGCGCGCAATGGGCACATAATCCACCGCGCCGGTACCGCCGGCGATAAGCGAAACAGGTGTAACCGAAACGCGCTTGTTGACGATGGGGATGCCGTACTGCTCCTCGATTTCGCGGCCCACGCGCACAAGATCCTGCGCGCTCCTGCACAGCTTGTCGTATACGCGGCCGCAAAGCTGCTTCATATCGTCGCAAGCGCAGCCAAGCAGCGAAATACCCATTGTAATGGTGCGGATGTCGAGATTCTCGCGGTCGATCATACGGATGGTTTCGAGAATCTCCCCGGAATTGATCATTGCCATATGCCCTGCCGCCCCCTATATTTTGTGCATGGCGTCGAATATCTCCTCGCTCTGTATGCGGACGGAAATCTTCTGCGCCGTGCCCAGCGCGTTAAGGTTTTCCTTGATCTCATGGAAAGGAAGCGCCGCGCCCGCAATATCCACCAGCATGAGCATGACGAATATGTTTTCGTCCATGACGGTCTGCGTGATATCCAGAATATTAATTCCAAGCTCGCTCAGGCGGCTGCTCACGCTTGCGATAATGCCCACGCGGTCATGGCCGAGTACGGTGACGATCGCCTTGTTCATACGGTTTTCTCCCCCACAGGTAAAGTTCTGCATAATGGTTTATTGTACGCCGGATGGACAAACTATGCAAGGAGAAACAGGGCATGGGTTTGCCACAAACAGGGTATGAGTTCGCCATATGCCGCAAAAAGCCAGGGGCAGGGACGTAATGTCAGACTGCTGACAGCCCTTTTTGGGGGTGTGGGGGATCGGAATCCCCCACAGTTCATTCAAATTCGGCGATTCATTCGCCGGATTTGCGGGAGAATGCCGCTGAGCGGCATTCTAACCTGCAGGAGCCCACTGACAAAGTCCGAAGAACTTTGTCAGTGGCTGTGATATGTCACGCCATTGTCACACCCGAAGCCTTGCAATTATGCGGTACAGGCCCTACAATAAAACAATACAGTACTTAGGTTTTTTCGTGGGGCGCATGTCCGCATGTTCCGTTATTCCAATGCACAACAACATCAAAGGAGGATACAATGGCGGCCTATAGAATTACGACCGATTCCACCGTTGACCTGAACCTTGAACGCATGGAGGAGCTTAAAGTTCCCTTCGTTTCGCTGCATCTGATGCTCGAAGGGAAAGATATTCTCGACGACATGAAGCTTGAATCGGCTATGATGCTGTATAACGCCATGCGCGAGGGCAAAATGGGCACCACCTCACAGGCGACGGTGGAAAGCTTTCTCGAGCTGTGGGAACCCATGCTGCAGGCGGGGGAGGATATACTCTATATCGGCTTCTCCAGCGCGCTATCGGGTACGGTCAACAGCGCGCTCATCGCGCGCGGGCAGCTTGCGGAACGCTACCCCGACCGCCGTATCCTCATCGTGGATTCGCTTTGTGCGAGCGCGGGCGAAGGCATGCTGCTTGAACATGCGGTGGAGCTGCAAAAAAGCGGGCTGGATATCGACGCCTGCTATAAGGCGGTCGAAGAGCTCAAGCTGCGCGTCAACCACTGGTTTACGGTGGACGACCTGACGTATCTGCGCCGCGGCGGGCGCGTATCGGGCGCGGCGGCGCTGTTCGCGACGCTTTTAAGCATCAAGCCCGTGATGGATGTGAGCAACGAAGGCAAGCTCATCCCGCGCGAAAAGGTCAAGGGCAGGCGCGCCGCCATCAAGCGCATGTATGAGCATCTGTGCGAAAAAATCGACGTCGCCGCCAGCACGTTTGTCAACATCAGCCATTCGGACTGCATTGCGGACGCAAAGTACCTGATGGAAATCATCAAGGAGCGCTTCCCCAAGATGATCGTGCGCATTTATTCCGTGGGCGCCGTTATCGGCTCGCACAGCGGCCCGGGCACGCTGGCGCTGTTCTTCCTGGGCACCCCGCGCACTGCGTAAAAAAGCATAAGCTGTCCGGCGCGGTTGCGCAGATCCGTTTTCACCGTCTGGCCCCGGCTTGCCGGGGCCGATTTACATAATACAACAAGAATAAGGAGAGCGCATGCAAAACTACCATATCACAACCGATTCCGTTGTGGACCTTACCCCGGAATACCTCAAAGAGCTGGATGTCCCCTTTGCGTCATTGCACGTCCATCTGGACGGGCAGGATTTCCCGGACGACATGAAGCCGGAAACCGCGGAAGGCATATTCAGCGCCATGCGCCAGGGCAAGGTGCCCACCACCTCCCAGGCCACGGTGGAAGACTTTTTTAACATTTGGGAGCCGCTGCTGCGGGCGGAGGAGGATATACTCTATATCGGCTTTTCCAGCGCGCTTTCGGGCACCATCAACAGCGCGCTTGTCGCGCGCGAGCAGCTGATGGAACGCTACCCTGGCCGCCGCATACTCATCGTGGATTCGCTTTCCGGCAGCGCCAGTGAAAGCGTACTGCTTGAGCACGCGGTGGAATTGAAAAACAGCGGGTTGGATATTGACGCCTGCTTTAAAGCGATCGAGGAGATCAAGCTGCGCGTGCAGCACTATTTTACGGTGGGCGATCTTACCTATTTGCGCCGCGGCGGGCGCATTTCCGGCGCGGCCGCGGTGGTGGCTTCACTGCTGCACATCAAGCCCGTCATGGATGTGAACACCGAAGGCAAGCTCATCCCGCGCGAAAGGGTCAAGGGCAGGCGCACCGCCGTCAAACGGCTGTATGAGCTGCTTTGCGAAAAGATCGACCTTGTGACGGCGAAGCTTGTCAACATCACCTACGCCGAATGCCTGGAAGAAGCGAAGACTCTCGCGCATGGCATACAGGAACGCTTCCCGCAGCTGGCCGTGCGTATTTATTCCGTAGGCGCCGTTATCGGCGCGCACGGCGGCCCCGGCACGCTGACGCTTGCCTTTTTCGGCCAGCCGCGTACGGTGTAAGGCGCTATCCGCGCGGCAGGCAGCCGGTAAAATAAAGGAAAAGCCGCTTTTTGCACGCCCTGTGTGGTATACTATGCTTATGTTTACAGGAAAGGCGGGGTATGCTTTATGAAGCTGCTGCATCTGTCCGACCTGCATATCGGCAGGCGAATCTACGGGTTCTCCCTGCTGGAGGATCAGCGCCGGGCGCTTGCCGATATCGCCGCCCTCGCGGGGGAGCATCAGGTGGACGCGGTGCTCCTTGCGGGCGACGTATACGATAAAGCGGTGCCCTCGGAGGCTGCCGTGGCCGTATTGGACGATTTTCTGACCGCGCTCCAAAGCCTTGGGGCAGCGGTCTTTTTGATTGCGGGCAACCATGATTCCGCGGAGCGGCTGCAGTTCGGCAGCCGTATATTGGAACGAAACGGGCTGTATATCGCGGGGACGTTTACGGGCAAGGCGCCCTGTGTGCGCCTTATGGATGCGCACGGCCCGGTGGACGTTTATCTTCTCCCATACCTTCGCCCGGCGGAGGTCAGGCCGTATTTTGAGGATATTGACATCGTTACCCACGAGGACGCCGTGCGCGCGGCGCTTTCCACCGTGGAGCATGACCCCGCCGCAAGAAGCGTGCTGCTTGCGCACCAGTTTGTGACCGCCGCGGGGCGGGAGCCTTTCCGCTCGGAGTCCGAAACCGTATCCGTCGGCGGGTTGGATAACGTGGATGCTTCGGCGTTCGACGGCTTTGACTATGTGGCGCTCGGCCACCTGCACGGCCCGCAGAGCATAGGCCGCGATACGCTGCGCTACGCGGGCTCGCCTTTGAAGTATTCCTTTTCGGAATCGAGGCAGCAAAAGGGCGTGACGATCATAGAACTCGACGAAAGCGGCTGTACGCCGCGATTTGTACCCCTTGCCCCCCTGCATGATCTTCGGGAGCTGCGCGGCCCGATGCAGGCGCTCATCGCGCACGCGGACGTTGAAAACCGCGAGGATTACCTGCATATCCTGCTGACCGACGGGGACGAGGTGCCGGACGCTATGAACCGCCTGCGCGAAATTTACCCCAACGTGATGCACCTAAGCTACGACAACGCCCGCGCCCGCGCGGCGTATGCGCCTATCGACGCCGCCCCCGCGCAGGAATTAAGCCCGCTGGAGCAGTTTGCGGCGTTCTTTGCGCTCCAGAACGGCTGCGAGCTGGACGACGCAGGCAAGTCGCTCATCGGCGAACTGCTTGAAGGCAAACAGGAACCCGAACAGGGGGTGGTGGCATGAAACCGCTCCGCCTGACCATGTGTGCCTTCGGTCCGTATGCGGGGGTGGAGGAAGTCGATTTTTCCCTGCTCCGTTCCGGATTGTTTTTAGTATGCGGCGATACCGGCGCGGGCAAGACCACCCTGTTCGACGGCATCGTGTACGCGCTCTACGGCGAGCCTTCCGGCGACGCGCGCACGGCGGAACAATTGCGCAGCCAGTATGCCCCGCCGGAAACGGATACGTATGTGGAATTCGCGTTCGAACTGCGCGGGCAGGAATATAAGATCCGCCGCGAACCCAAATATATGCGCCCCTCCAAGCGAGGCAACGGGGAAACGGAGCACAGGCCCGCGGCGGCGCTGACTTTCCCGGACGGCACGGTCACCGCCAACCCCACCGCGGTAAACAAGCGCGTCATTGAGCTGTTGGGGCTGGACCGCGGGCAGTTCATGCAGATCGCCATGATCGCGCAGGGCGAGTTCCGCAAGCTGCTGCTGGCGAAAAGCGGCGAGCGCGAGGAGATTTTCCGGGATGTGTTCGGTACCGGGCGGTACAAGCAGCTCCAAAAGCGGCTCAAGGAGCAGGCGGCGCAGCACGGCGCGCAGTATCAGGAGCTGTGCCGCAGCATGGAGCAGCGCATGCGCGGCGTGCGCGTCAACGAAGAAGATGCCCGCTATGAAAAGCTACAGTATATCGTCGCCGCGGATGCACCAAAGTTCCTGACGATATTGGACGGGCTGCTGCAGGAGGATGCCAAAGAGGAACAGGAAAAAATGCTGTCGCTCGCCGCGGTGGAACGCGCGCTTGCGGCGCAGCACGGCGTGCTTGCCGTGGCGCAGGAAAGCGAACGCCTGCTTGCGCAGCTGGAAAACGCGCAAGCGGCGCTCAAAGAACAGGAAAACCTGTTGCCGCAAATGCAGGCGGACAAAGAGGCGCTGCTTCGCGGCGAACGCGCGAACAGCGAGGTCAGGCCCAAGGCGGAAGCATACACGCGTACCATGGAAGCGCGGGAGAAGCTGCAACAGGACATCAACGCGCTAAACGCGCGCATTCGCGAACAAACCCCGCGGCTGGAAAGCCTCGGCGCCGCTTATGCGCAGCAAAAAGCGCGGGAGCCGGAGCGTACGGCGTCCGCCAACCGCATTGCGGCTATCGAAGGGCACCTGCCGGTATACGATCAGTTGGAAACGCTGCGCGGCGATATGGAGCGTATCCGGCGCGGCATGGAGAAAAAGCGCGCGCAGCTGGAGCTTGTGAAGTCGGATACATTCACGCTATTAGGGCGGGCGGAACTGCTGCGCGAACAGCTTTCGGCGCTTGACGCCATTCCGCTTGACGCCCTGCGCCTGCAATGGAAGGCTTCGGTAACGCGCCGGCGCGACATTCAAAAAGCGCAGGAACTGCATGCGGATTGCGCCACACAACGCAACGCGCTCGATGCCCTGCAAGCCGCGTATTTGGAAGCGGAAAGAGCCGCCGTACAAAGCGGCGTTACGGCGCAAACACTGGAGGCCGCGTTGCTTCGCGCGCAGGCGGGGATACTCGCGCAGCGGCTGATGCCGGGCGAGCCCTGCCCCGTATGCGGCGCGGCCGATCACCCCTCCCCCGCCGTACTCTCAGAGGATGCGCCAACCGAAGAAGCTGTGCGGCAAATAAAGGCCCAATATGAATCCGACCGCACAAAAAGTACGGAACTAAGCCGCCGCGCCGCCGCGCAGCAAGCCAGGCTGCAGGGACAGCAGGAGCAGCTTGCCGCGATGGTACACGCCCTGTTCGGCGAAGCTTTGCCGGAGGATGCGTTAAAAGCGAAGCTTATCAGCCAGGCGGAAGCGGCAGATGAAGATGTGAAAGGACTTGCGGACCGTGTCGCACAGGGCGAAGCCGCCCTGCGCTCTCACGAAGCGCTGGAAAAGCAGCAAAAGTCCATACAGGATGGGATCGCCGCCCGGCAGCAGGAAGCAGAAACGCTGAATTCTCTGTTGCGCACGGACGAGCTCGCGCTCGCGCAGGCGGAAAGCGAAAGCGCCACGCGTGCAAAAGACCTTCCCTACCCCGACAAGGCTGCGGCTTTGACGGCGCTGCGCGCGGAGCAGGAAACCTTGACCGCGCTCAAAAACGCGCTGCTTGCAGCGGAGCAGGCGTACCGCAGCGCGGAAAAAGAGCTGGACACCGCGCGTGCGCTTCAGGACGATGCGCAAAAAAAGCTGCCGCAGGCGGAGCAGGATGCGCTCCTGGCGCGGCAGGCATATGAGCGGGCGCTTTCATCCGCAGGGTTTGCGGACGAAGCGGCATATCGGGCGGCGTTGCGCGAGCCTGCGGAACTCACGCAGGAGCGCGAACGCCTGCAGCGGTACGGCGAGAGGCTGCAGGCCGCAAAATCGGCGTTGAAGCAGGCGCAGGAAGCCGCAAAAGGTAAAACTCCCGCGGATATCGCGACGCTGCAGGCCGGGCTTGGGAGCATCGAGGCGGAAAAAAGCGCGCTCAGCGCGGCGCTCACGGCCATGTCCGAGCGCAGAAAGCATAACACGCAGCTAAGCGCCGCCCTGCGTTTACAAGCAAAGGCCCACGATGCCGCATGGGCAGCATACAGGGCGAGCAAAATACTTTCCGAGACCGCCAACGGCGAGCTGACCGGGCGGCAGAAGCTCACGTTCGAACGCTATGTGCAGATGCGCTATTTCGATCAGGTGGTAGCCGCGGCAAACCGCCGCCTTGTAGGCATGACCGGCGGGCAATACGAACTGCTGCGGCGGCGGGACGCGGGCGACCTTCGGTACCAGAGCGGGCTGGAGCTGGACGTGCTGGACCATTACAGCGGCAAGCCGCGGCCGGCCGCCACGCTTTCGGGCGGGGAATCCTTCCTTGCGGCGCTCGCGCTGGCTTTGGGTCTTTCGGATGTCATTCAGCAATACGCGGGCGGTATTCAGCTCGACGCCATGTTTGTGGACGAGGGTTTCGGCTCGCTGGACAGCGAAGCGCTGGAGCGCGCGGTGCGCGTACTCGCGGCACTTGCGGGCGGGGACAGGCTGGTGGGCGTTATATCCCATGTGGAGGAGCTGCGCACCCGCATTGAAAGCCGCGTCTATGTACAGAAGACCGCCGCGGGCAGCCATATCGCCATAAACGCGTAACAGCGCGTATGTCGCCAAAGTGCCATATGGCACTTTGGCGAGGCTCACCACGAAAGGTGTCGCTCGGTTTCCTGCATGAGCAGGAAAGCTGTCGCGGCACCTTTCGCTCCGAGGTGT
The DNA here is from genome assembly GCA_036677445.1 of Clostridia bacterium. Classification (GTDB taxonomy): domain Bacteria; phylum Bacillota; class Clostridia; order Christensenellales; family CAG-138; genus JAVBWI01. The sequence goes on along the minus strand of JAVBWI010000017.1, from coordinate 40,914 downwards.
CATTTTGCATCGTACATGCCGCTGCAAAATGACGGAATGAAAGCCTTTGTTTGCGTAAATTCTGGTATGGAAATTTATGGTTCGCCGGCTTATTGAAAAGAAAAGTTCTTGATAGGGCGCACGATTGTTCTTTGCATCGCATAGGGGGCGCGGGGGGCGAAGCCCGCCCGCTATTAAATAAAATAGTTCCTCGTCGCCGCCGCAGGCGGCGATACCATACAGGAACGGCCAACCTCGCCGAAGGTGCAGGCGGTTTCTGTAAAACTCAAAAAAGTGATGTCAATCACTTTTTTGACACACAGTGTGCGATTAGCTATTTCTGTTTTGCATACTCTTGACCTTGATTCTTGTCATGGCGCGCATCAGGGCGACCCGGCTGTGCGCAAGGACTTCGGGGGCGGCCTGCTCGAGCATGCGCTTCCATGCGCGTTTCTGCGCTTCCTGTGCGCGCGCGAGGTCGATTTCCTCCGGCCATTCGCAGGCCTGGCACAGCACGATCACGCCGTCGCTGCGCACCTCCATGAATCCTTCGGAATGGAAGGCGGTCAGCGCCTCTTCCCCGCGCTTGATGGTGAGCGTGCCTACGCCCAAGGCGCTCGTCATGGGAATATGGTCGGCCAGCACGCAGAGCTGCCCGTCGATGGATTGGACGGAGACCGAATATGCTTCGCCGTTATAGAACTCGCGCTCGGGCGTGAGCACCATGAGTCGGAAGGGCTTAGACATTCTTCTGTATCTCCCTGCTCTTTTCACGCACTTCGTCCAGCGTTCCCGCCATCAGGAACGCGGCTTCGGGCAGGTCGTCCGCTTCGCCGTTGACGACGGCTTCAAAGCCGGACACGGTCTGCTCCAGCGTCACGTAACGGCCGGGTTCGCCGGTAAACACCTCCGCCACAAACAGCGGCTGCGAAAGGAAGTTCTGCAGCTTGCGCGCGCGGTACACCGTCAGCCGGTCCTCATCCGAAAGCTCATCCATACCCAGTATGGCGATGATATCCTGCAGCTCGTGGTAGCGCTGCAGGCATTCCTGCACGCGGCGCGCAACATTGTAGTGCCGTTCTCCCACGATGGAAGGCTCCAGTATCCGCGAAGAGGAATCAAGAGGATCCACCGCAGGGTAGATGCCGATTTCCGCGATGGCGCGCGAAAGCACCGTCGTGGCGTCCAGGTGCGCGAATATGGCGGCGGGCGCGGGGTCGGTCAGGTCGTCCGCAGGCACATACACCGCCTGTACGGAGGTGATGGAACCGCGGCTGGTGCTCGCGATGCGCTCCTGCAGCTCGCCAAGCTCTGTCGCGAGCGTGGGCTGGTAGCCGACCGCCGAGGGCATGCGCCCCAGCATGGCGGATACCTCGTTGCCCGCCTGCACATAGCGGAATATGTTGTCTATAAACAGCAGCACGTCCTGATGCATTTCGTCGCGCAGATATTCGGCCATGGTAAGCCCCGCCAGCGTCACGCGCATACGCGATCCCGGCGGCTCGTTCATCTGCCCGAAGGCAAGTGCGGTACGGGAGATAACGCCGGATTCGCGCATTTCCGCGATCAGCTCCGCGCCCTCGCGGCTGCGCTCGCCTACGCCGGTGAATACGGAATAGCCGCCGCGGTTGGAGACAATGTTGTGTATCAGTTCCATGATGAGTATGGTCTTGCCCACGCCCGCGCCGCCGAACAGGCCGATCTTGCCGCCGACAGGGTAGGGCGCCAACAGGTCGATGACCTTGATGCCCGTTTCAAAAAGCGCGGTGGAGGGCCGCTGCATCACAAGCGGCGGCGCGCTGCGGTGGATGGGGCGCCTTGGCGCCTCGATATCGCCCAGCCCGTCGATGGGGTTGCCCAGCGAATTGATGACGCGGCCAAGTACGGCTTCGCCCACCGGTACGGTGATGCCCTCGCCGGTGTCGATGACGTCGACTCCGCAGCACAGGCCTTCCGTCGCCTCCAGCGCGATGGCGCGGACTACGCCCGGCGCGTGATGACGCGCGACCTCCATATGTACCGGCGAATCCCCCGCCGTTTTTAACAGCGTATGGATCAACGGCTCGGAACCCGGCTCGAATTGGATATCCAGCACCGGGCCGGAGATCTTGACGATCCTGCCGCGGTTTTGCGTATTATTCATCATAGTGTCTACCTTCCTCCGGGACGAATGCGTTTGCGGCGCCGACGATCTCGGAAAGCTCGTTGGTAATGGAAAGCTGGCGCACGGAGTGGTATTGCTGCGTAAGCTTTCCGATCATCTCATCCGCGCTGCGGGTGGCGTTTTCCATGGCCGCCATGCGGGCGTAATTCTCGCTGGCGTAGGCGTGCACCAGCGCGCCGTAAATATAGCCGATGATAAACTGCGGCACCAGGGCGTCGAACACCTGCTCGGGAGAAGGGTCGTACAGCATCTGTTCGCGGCTTTCCATGATTTCGCGCTCATTGCCGAAATCCGAAAGCTCGATGGGCAGCAGCTTGAAATCCGTCGGTTCATGCACCATGGAGTTGACAAAGCGCGTATACACCACGTGCAGCTCGTCTATTTCCTGCGCGTCGTACAGCTCCATGATGATGGTGACGATCCTGCGGGCGGTGTTGACGGAAGGGTCTTCCGCGATATGCGCGAAATTCTCGTTCACGTTGATGCCGCGCCTGCGAAAGTGCGCGGTGGCGATGCCGCCCACCGTAAATATGTGCGTCACCTTTCGTTCTTGGATGCTTTTCTCCGCCAGCGCAAGGATATCGTGGTTATAGCTGCCCGAAAGCCCTTTTTCCCCCGCGACCACGATATACGCCGCCCTGTTTTCAGGGCTGTCGCGGTGCGTAAGGTACGGGTGCTGCAGGCCGCCGGTATGCTCGCGGATATCCTTCATGGTATCCAGCGCCCTGTAAAAGTACGCCCTGTTCTGTTCTATGCCGCGCATCGCCTTGCGCATGCGCGCGGCGGAGACCAGGTGCATGGCGTTGGTGATCTGACGCGTTTGCTTCACACTTTTGATGTGGAAGCGGATGTCGCTCATGCTGGGCATGCCTTACACCGCCTTCACGCTCTGTGAATAGGCAAGCATGCACGCGCGGAGCGCCGAAGAAATCTCTTCCGTCAGGTCGCCCGTTTCCTCTATGTTTGCAAGCGCCGCGCCGCATTCCTTATGGGCATACGCGAGAAGCCCTTCGTTGAAGGCGCGAACGCCCTGCACCGGCACATCCTTTAAATACCCTTCCGTGACGCACAGCAGCAGGCACACCTGCTCCGAAAGCGACAGCGGCTTGTTCTGCTGCTGCTTGAGCGTTTCGCTCAGGCGGTCTCCGTGGTCGAGCATCCTCTTTGTGGAAGGGTCTATATCCGCGCCGAACTGCGCGAATACCAACAGCTCCCGGTATTGCGCCAGCGTCAGCCGCAGGCGGCCGGAAACCTTGCGCATTGCCTTTTTTTGCGCCGCGCGCCCTACGCGCGACACGGAAAGGCCGACGTTAACCGCCGGGCGTACGCCCGCGTGGAACAGCTCCGTTTCCAGGTATACCTGCCCGTCCGTAATGGAAATGACGTTGGTGGGGATATAGGCGGAAATATCGCTGGCCATCGTCTCCACAATGGGCAGCGCCGTCATGGAGCCGCCGCCCAGCTCGTCTTTCAAATGCGCGGCGCGCTCCAGCAGGCGGCTGTGCAGATAGAATACGTCGCCGGGGTACGCTTCGCGTCCCGGGGGGCGCTTTAACAGCAGCGACATTGCGCGGTAGGCCACGGCGTGCTTGCTCAGGTCGTCGTAAATGATGAGGACATCGCGGCCCTCGTACATGAAATGCTCCGCGATGGCGCAGCCCGCATAAGGGGCGATGTACTGCATGGCGGCGCAGTCGCTGGCGGTGGCGGCAACGATGCAGGTATACTCCATCGCGCCCGCCTGGCGCAGCGTTTCGTGCAGCCGGGCGATGGCGGATACCTTCTGCCCGATAGCGACATACACGCACAGCACGTTTTTGCCGCGCTGGTTGATAATGGTATCGATGGCGATGGTGGATTTGCCCGTCTGCCTGTCGCCGATGATCAGCTCCCGCTGTCCCTTGCCGATGGGGATGATGCTGTCGATGGCGAGCAGGCCCGTCTGCAGCGGTTCGTTGACGTTCTGCCGGTCGATAATGCTGGGCGCCGCAGTTTCGATAGGCCGGTACTTTGCGGCCTGCAAAGGCTTTGCGTCCAGCGGCATGCCGATAGGGTCCACCACGCGGCCAAGAAGCTCCGGCCCCACCGGCACTTCCACCACGCGGCCGGTGCCGCGCACGCGTTCGCCCGCGCGCACCTCGTTGACGCCGTTTAACAGCACCGCGCCTACGCCGCCCAGCTCCAGGTCCATGGCCATGCCGAATATATCCTGGCCGAACGCAAGGAGTTCCCCGTAGCGGCTGTGCGTAAGCCCCTTGATTTTGACCACGCCGTCGCCCGCGGATTCCACCGTTCCATATTCGTAAACGACAGGCGCGCCCGCATAGCTCTGAAGCCTCAGCCGCAGCGCCGCGCCGATCTCTTTTGCGGTATTATCCATATGCTACTCTCTTTCGAACAGGTGCCGCTGCACATCCTTCATGCGCGTCAAAACGCTCGAATCGTACACCTTGCCGTCTATCATCGCCAGAAAACCGCCGATCAGGTGCTCGTCGCGCTTGACGTCGAGTGAAATTTCCTGCCCGATCAGACGGGAAAGCCGCGCCGTGACATCCTGTACCTGCGCATCGTCGAACGGCCCGGCGATATACAGTTCACCATTGAGCGCCATACCTTAGCCCACCTTCTGGAAGTAATCGCTGATAAGGCGCTTATTGTCGGACTCGGATACTTCGCGCCCGAGTATGCGGCCGGCAAGGTCCACGGCGAGCGCCGCGGTTTCATCCTTAAGCTCCAGGAGCATTTCGTCGCGCTCGGCGAGAATTTGCTTATGCGACTCGGCAAGCGTTTTCTGCGCCTGCTGCTTGGCCTTGTCTACGATCTCCTGCGCGTCCTGCTCGGCGCGTTGCAGCCGGGTTTCCGCAATCTGCTCCGCATGCTGCTTCGCATCCTGGAGCGAGGCCTCGTACTGCGCCTTCAGGCTCTTCGCCTCCTCCTGCTCGGCATGAACGGCCTCGCGCTCACGTGCAAACTTTTCTTCGCGCTCCCGCATGAACTTGCGCACCGGCTTAAACACCAACGCCCGCAGCAGCAGGTATAGCACGACGATATTCAGCACATGCTGTACAATATCGATAAGGTTAAACTCCATATGGCACCCCCGCTTCAGGCGCCCATGGTGAATATGATCATCAGCGCCGTCACAAAGCCGTAAATAGCCGTAGATTCCGTAAGCGCCAGGCCCAGCAGAAGCATGGCGTTGATTTTACCCGACGCCTCCGGCTGCCGCGCGACGGATTCCACCGCCTTGCCCGTTGCAAGCGCCATACCAAGGCCTGCGCCAACGCCGGTGAACACCGCGAGCGCCGCGCCGATTGCGATCAAACCCAAATCCATTTTCATTTCCTCCCAAATCTAAATATAAAAATCCATTACTCCGCCGCTTCGCCGATAAACGTCAGGGAGAGCGTCATAAATATGAACACCTGTATCACCGGATGGAACACGTTAAAATACAGGCCCAGCACGGCCGGCGCGCCCACGCTGAAGGCGCCCAATGCCATGTACAGCAAATGCATCACGATCATGCCGCCAAGCATGTTGCCGAACAGCCGGCAGGCGAGCGAGACGGGGATGGCGATATCCGTCAGTATACGGATGGGGAATATCACGGGCGTAGGCTGCGCGAGGCTTTTTAAACGGCCGCCGACCCCTTTTTTCTTAATGCCGAAATAGTTGATCATCACGAACGTACACAGCGCGAGTGAGAACGTCATGACGAGATCCGCCGTGGGCGGGCGTACGCCGAACAGCTCCACCATCGCGCTGCCGATCATCAGCGCCGCGAGCGCGAGCATGTAGGCGGAAAGCGCCTCGCTCCTGTGGCCCAGCTTCTCCTCGGTATAGTCCGAAACAGCCGAAACCATCAGCTCCAGCACGGCCTGCAGCCCCCGGGGCTGTTCACGGAACTTGGGGATGACGAACAGCCGCGTAAGCACCGCCAGCACCAGTATCACGGCCATGGCGACCCAACTGAACACTACGGACGAACTCACGTCAAAGCCCAACACCGTCATGCGCGGCGCCATGATTTCCACATGCAGCCCTTCCGCGGGTGCGGCGTACAGCCCGATCACCAGCCCGCAAAACAGCCACAACAGAAACACGCCCAGCACCATGAGCCACTTGCGCTTCTTTTTGACCCGCTTGAACCGCTCGTCCTCCGGGGCAGGCAGCCTGATTTTTCCCTTTGCATAGATTGCGGCAATTCCACCGATGAGGGAAATTGCCATCGCCACTATCCTGGCGAGATTCAACGTTGGCATCAGGATTTTTTGTCTCCTTTCCCATACCATGTGTGTTTGCAGAACATCGCGATCGCGCCGGCCACCAAAGCGGCGGAAATCCCCACGCCGCACCAGAGCAATTCATCGCGCCGCAAGAGTATCACGGGCACGAACGCGCATGCCAGCACGAGCAGTTTGAGCAGCATCAGCAACAGTAGTTTGCCCGATTCTCCGCGCTGCACCGCACCAATCAGCCTATTGAGCAGAAACAGCTCGGCCGCGCCGCAAACTGCGCCAAGCAAAAACCCCAGCATTCGAACTTCCACCTCCTGACCCCTAAAAAAGGCGATTAACAGTCATTATACTCCCCTGAATTTGAATTTCAAGTGCAATTATTTATCACCCGCCGCATAAAAACAAAACAAAAGGCGGAATTTGCAGAAAACGCTGTTAATACCCCCGCGATCTGTTGTATACTAAGCGGTGACAAGGCTTGAGGAGGAGAATAAGATGGAAGATGCGCGCAAATACCTGTTGGAGCGCATACAAAAGCAAGGCGATTACGACTTCCTGCCCGAAGGCGTACTGGAAGATATGCTGGATACTCTCATAGCGCTGGATGAAACGTTCATGCAGCAGACCGGCGTGGAACAGGGAGAAGCTTACGACGACGAGGCCGCCTCGGATGCGATCTTCGAGGGAATGGTGGCAGCCTTTCCCGACTACCGCATGTATATGATGCGCCTGACCAACGACTATCTCGACTACAACGAGGAGTATCTCGACGAAATCGGCGCGATCGACTGGGAATAGCTTTTTCGCTGCAATGCCGCGGCATTGCAGCGGGGCGCCCCGCTGGGGCGAGTTTTTCGCAAATGCCTGCGCCTCCGGCGCGGCCGGCATTTGCGCAAGGTGTCAAAACCGGCGCACATGTCGCCGGTTTTGACGGTTGGAAGCATGTAGGACGGTATGATGTTCGTATATGTCACCGGTTTTGACGATTGGAAGCTTGAAGGACGGTGTGCGATCCGTACATGTCGCCGGGTTGGCCGTGTTAATTTTGTATGGCGGCATGCCGTTTATACATGCCGCCGGGTTTGACAACTGAAAGCTTGTGTTTTGAAAAGGTTGCGCGTCCATAATTGGGTACGCAGCCTTTTTATCTGTGATTGGGTTTCTTCTTAATATAATGGAAGCCGCGGAACATATTACTACATTCTGCCGATAAGCCCCTTGGGGATTCGGGGGCCGCTTTGCAGTTCGCAATGGTCGCACCATTCTCATACGAGCGGTGCTCGCTTGCTCACTGGCCTTCCTCGTGCCCGGGGCATCCGCAAGCGGATACCCGTTTCGGCCTTCAAACGGTTCACTGAACCGTTTGCTGCCTTTGGCACCGGCCTCAACCCCGCTTTATCTGCCACCGGAGCGCTCGGCTCCGGCTCCCGGAGGCTGGGGAACCGCCGCCAGCGACATGTGCGGTGGAGGCGGAAAGCCTTGCGCCGCAAGGCTTTCCTTGCAGGAACAACCAATCCTCGGCGGGAGACGCCTCGGATACTAAGCCTGTGGGCCGTCGACGTCACCGTAAGGCACAGGTTGCTCCTGTAATTCTCGAAAAAGTGCCGCAAGGCACTTTTTCGACATACTAGACGCCCGCTTCCTGTTTAGCGGCCAACGGTTGCGGCGAGAGTTCGCCGCACAGGTTATCCGCCATGATGCGCCGCACCTTGTCCAGGCTGCCGCTTTGCCCCAGCGCCCACATCAGCTTGGTAACGGCGGCTTCGGTGGTCATATCCCCGGCGGAAAGCATGCCCGCTTCCGAAAGAGGACGGCTCACCTCATATACGGAAATCGTGCTTGGCTCATACAGGCACTGAGAGGAAAGCACCACAGGCATCCCGCCGTGCAGGAGATTGACGAGCGCCTCGGTGTGATCCCGCCGGATGCTGTGCACGCCGCCCAGCCCAAACGCTTCCACAACGAGCCCCTGGTAGCCGCAGGCGGGCAGCGCGTAAAAAAGCGCAGGGGTTGTGCCCGGCACCAGCTTGATAAGCGCCACGTTCGGCTCGATTTTGTCGTTAAAAGCAAAGCGATCTTTTCGTACCGGCGGCTGATGCAGCTGCACAAACCTGCCGTTAAAGATCGCGCCGATATAAGGGAAGTTGATGCTTTCAAAAGCGTTGAGCGAGGTGGTGCGCACCTTTACCGCCCTGCAGCCGAGCATTACCGCACCGCCAAAACAGACGTATACGCCGCCGGGCAGGCTGCGCGCCGCGGTGAGCGCATCCTTCAAATTGATGCGCCCGTCAGAATCCGGGTACACAATGGGATACTGCGCGCCCGTCAAAACAACGGGGATATCGATACCCTGCAGCATAAACGAAAGCATGCTGGCGGTATAGGCCATGGTATCCGTGCCGTGGGCTATTACCACGCCGCAATATGTGTTTTGCGCCGCGGCGATCTCGGCGGCCATGGCGTGCCATTCCTCCGGCTGTATGTTGGAGCTGTCCAGCGCGAACAGATCCCGGCAGTCGACGCCCGAACTATTCATATTCAGAAAGGACAGCAGCTCGCTTGCGGGCACATTGGGCGCGAGCCCCTCATCGGTGGGCAGGCAGGCGATTGTGCCGCCCGTTCCAAGCAGCAGCAGCTTTCGCATAACGACCACTCCTTTTTGCAAATAGTATACCACGGACGGCGGCAAATGGATACGGCTGCCGTTTTGCATAACGGCGGGCGGTTTCCTGCAAAAAACTATTTTCCCCTCTTGTGAAACGCAATAGTTTGGGTTATATTAATTAACATGGGTAAGTTTTTGCATATGCCCGCCGAATCACGCCGCTGCGCGCAGCGGTTATGATATTACTCCATGATTTTATAAGCGCAGCTTATGAATGGCCCATGGAGCGAACCATTATCTGGAAGGAGAATAGAAACCGAATATGAAGGACTACTGTGAATCCATTGGCATCATCGCCCCCAAAGCCGTGTACCGCAACCTGCCCCCCGCCCTACTGACCGAAAAGGCAGTTGCGCGCGGCGAGGGCACCCTTTCCGAGACCGGCGCGCTGGTGGTCTACACCGGCAAGTACACCGGCCGTTCACCGGACGACAAATTCGTGGTCGACGTTCCCTCTGTTCATGACGAAATCGAATGGGGCAAGGTCAACGCGCCGTTCTCGCCGGAGAAGTTTGACGCCATCTACAATAAAATGATGGCATACCTGCAGGGCCGCGAGATATTCATTTTTGACGGCTACGCTGGTGCGAATGAGAAGTATTCCGTACCCATCCGCGTGGTCAACGAGCTTGCGAGCGAGAACATGTTCATCCACCAACTGCTCATACGCCCCACGGCGGAACAGCTCGAAAGCTTCGTCCCCGGCTTTACCGTCATCGCCGCCCCCGGCTTTAAGTGCATCCCAGAGTTAGACGGCGTTCACTCCGAAGCCGCTATTCTCGTCCATTTCGAAAAGAAGCTCGTTATTATCGCGGGCAGCCAGTACGCCGGTGAGATCAAGAAGTCCATATTCACCATCATGAACTACCTGCTGCCCAAACAGGGCGTCTTCCCCATGCACTGCTCCGCCAACATGGGCCACGATGGGGATTCCGCGCTGTTCTTCGGCCTTTCCGGCACCGGCAAGACGACGCTTTCCGCCGACCCCGGCCGTAAGCTCATCGGCGACGACGAGCATGGCTGGTGCGACGAAGGCATATTCAACTTTGAGGGCGGCTGCTATGCCAAGTGCATCAATCTTTCCAAGGAACACGAGCCCCAGATCTGGGACGCCATCAAGTTTGGCGCGCTTGTCGAGAACGTGGTCATGGACCCCGAGACCCGCAAGTTCGATTTCAACGACGACAGCATAACGGAAAACACCCGCGTGGGCTACCCCGTGGAGTACATCCCCAACTGCGTTATCCCCGGCGTAGGCGGCCAGCCCAAGACGGTCATATTCCTCACGGCGGACGCGTTCGGCGTGCTGCCTCCCGTCTCCAAGCTGGACAACGACCAGGCCATGTACCATTTCGTTTCCGGCTACACCGCCCGCCTTGCGGGCACGGAGCGCGGCGTAAAAGAGCCGCAGGCGACATTCTCCACCTGCTTCGGCGCACCCTTCCTGCCGCTGCGCGCTTCCGTTTACGCGGAGCTTTTGGGCGAGTACATCAACAAGTATAAGGCCAATGTGTACCTTGTGAACACCGGCTGGTCCGGCGGCCCTGCGGGCGAAGTGCCCCGTATGAGCATCAAGGTCACGCGCGCCATTATCACGGCCGCTTTGAACGGCGACCTTGCGAAGAGCGAGTTCGTTCTGGATCCCATATTCAACGTGCTCGTGCCCACCTCCTGCCCCGACGTGCCCTCCGAGGTGCTTAACCCCAGGACCGCGTGGAAGGATAAGGACGCCTACGATGCAAAGGCGAAGGACCTCGCTTCCCGTTTCGTGAAGAACTTCCAGAAGTATAAGGATATGCCTGCGCATATCGTCAACGCCGGCCCCAAGGGCTGAACCTTTCATATTAGCTAAAATGGGAAGCCCCGCCGCGCTTTCAGAGCGCCCGGCGGGGCTTTTTGCGTTATCTGAGAGACGTTATGATCGGACAGGGTGCGGTATTCGCTATAGAATGGGAGTGCAGGGAATCGCCGGGGCAGGCGGTTTCCTGACTTTTATTTGGAGGACACAGCGTCATGGACAATTATTATGCAGGAAAAAGACCAGGTAATATTAATACAGTGGACGATGTTAAGATTTTTCAGCGGGCACTGGGCGTACCTGTGACCGGCGTATGGGATTCACGAACGAAAACGGCATGCCTCATACAACCGGCCAAAGCGAAAAAAGTCGGAAATGACATTGCAAAATTACGGGAAGCTTCAAAATCCAATGTGAATACGCCCCAAATTAAGCCGGCTGGAGTAACCCCGTATAATTGGGCAACAGTTAATGTTTTGCCCACGGCATCCGATTATCCCGGCAGCAAAAGAGCCGCTCCAACATCGGCAGGCCTGCTGGGCGCAGGCACAATTGCGTATTTGCAGAATCATAGAGAAAAGAACAAAAGCGGTGATTTATCTGGGCTGGGCCGGTCGAGCAGTTCAACGGCCTCTTCCGGCTCGGGGTATCATCCCGGATATGGCGGGCTGGATGGCACAGGCATGCTGGGCGCAGGCACAATTGCGTATTTGCAGAATCATAGAGAAAAGAGTAAAAACGGTGATTTATCCGGTTATAAGGCGGCTAAACCCGTGGGGGCGACGCAGAATAGCTATCCTAATCCGGTGCCATATTATGAAGAAATATTTGAAGCACCTCCCATTCCAAAGAAAGATTGGTCTGAAGAGCATGCAAATGCTGTCGAACAATATAACAATAATCATAAAGAACACATGGAGATGGCAAAAATCAGACCGGGGAAATCATATGACCTGCTAAGTAAATATGCAGCAGAAAATCTGGAAGTTGTCGATAATGTGAAAAAAGAGTTGGATGAATTAAAAAACCAAGCCGATCGATACTCTTCAGATTTAGGTGTATATGATGCTATTCGAGAAAAGCAAGATGAATTCTATCAGGCGCTATACGAATATGCTTCCATTCCAATACTGCTTACGGAAGATACTTTGAGCAACCCATATGCGGCAGAATATGCCGAATTGCTTTCCACACGCATGCTGACAACACCGCAGCAGTATGAGGAAGTTAACGCGGCAATAAAAGAACTAAACGAAGATGTTCGAACCTATGAGACAACAGGAGATAGGGACAATATGAACCGTGCGCTGGAAGTACGGAACATTTTGGGGCTTAAGAAGGGATTATGGGCGGAATTGGCAGGGGCGGGGGCAGCGCTCGTACCGGGTAACCTGCCTAGAATCATTTCCAAGGTAAGCACAATGAAAGAGCAGCCGCGTAGTAAGCAATTGACGTATCTGTCCAGCCTGCAGGGAATTGAAAGCAGCAATCCGTTAACATATAAAGATGGGGAGGAATTGGGCTCTTTTATTTCTCTAGCATTAGAATTAATGGGGATACCTAGCGGCGATCCATCTTCGGGGCTTGTTGACATTGCGTTTGATTATGAAACAGGCAGGAGTGGAAATTTGATAGAGGATATTCTTGATATGCTTGAGAATAAGTAAAAGGGTTCAACCATATAAAGTACCGGAAAATCCTTTTTTTGCCTATCGTTGCTTGTGCGCAGCGCCGTCAAACATCGTGCCGGGCAGCTTGCTGCCCGGCCATATTTTACTTATTTGAATACTAACATGAATCGCCAAAAGAACGCATAATCCTCGCAATTGACTCATCGACTTTTCCGAAGCGTTGTCTTAAAATGGGACATGGGTGATTTTTTATGAATGATTATGCGGAATTATACTACAAACTATTTAACAAGATTACGGACGTGATTCATGAGCTGCAGCTTGTGCAGCAGCAGGTGGAGGACGCCTACATTTCCCTGCAGCCGGATCAAATTCCGCTTCCGGTGCCCGTTCTTCCGGCAGACGTTCCGGTGAGCGTGCTTGCGGCAAACGCTCCGGTCAGCGCACTTACGGCGAATGCGCCGCCCACGAATGTGCTTCCGTTAAAAGCGCATCATATGCAGAACGAAAACGCGAGGCTTCCCGAAATCCATTCCGCCAAGGCCGGAGGATAAGCGGGAAGCCTGTTTATCATATATTTGCGTGCAGGCACGTTTCTTTGTCGTATAGAAAAACCCGCCGGGTTGAACGGCGGGTTTTGTATGTGGAGTTTTATTATGCCGCGGTCCTGGGTACGATGCGCTCAAACGCGCGTTTGACGGGCGGCAGCAGCGCTACCACCATGCAGATGATCGCGTCCGGCCCCAGCGCGATGGTATTGTAGGCGAGCGAATACGCCCACGGGTTCCAGCCCTCCCACGCGTATTCCGCAAAGAATATCGCGCCCGAAAGCGTGGAGCAGAGTATCCTGCCGATGCCGCCGACGAGGATGCCTACCGGCAGGTTCTTGGGGAACAGCCCGGCGAGCCCGATGCAGGCGAAGGCAATGGGGTAATCCAGGAACAACTGCGCCCAGTGTATGACGTAAGCGTCCTGCAAAAGCTGCAAAAATCCCAGCGCAAGGCCCGCAATCAATCCCCTTCTCGTACCGAAGCGGTTGGCGTAGAACGCCACCGGCAGGAGGCTGCACACCGTTAAGGAGCCTCCCTGCGGCATCCTGAACAGCTTCAGATAGGAAAGCAAAAACGAAAGCGCCACGCACAGCGCGCCGTACACCAGCACGCGGGTCGTATCGGGCTTTGCCTCCACATCCTCCTGCTGCCTGTGCGCGCGCGTAAGCAGTACGATAAAGGTGGCGATGAGCACCGCCGCAATGGCAAACGCCGCCCATGCGAGGGGGGTAAGCTCCCCAAGGTCGGAAAAAAGTGTGAATTCCATAAACTGCCCCTTTCTTTCCAGCCGCTGCGCAAGGTGCCAATTCCGTTTCCGCATCCACAGATAAAAAATTGCCCGTTTCCATATAGAAACGGGCAATCGGTTTATTAGCCTCAAGCTCCGCTTCCCTACGTTAGGATTGCCTAAACAGGTTCTAAGGGTCGTTCTCAGCCTTCCGGTTTATACCGGTAAAGCGCCCCCAGCGGTTGGATATGCAATTTTTCAAACTCAGTATAAACGCGTTTGCCAGCGTTGTCAAGGCGACGCTTCTGACCCGCATGTCGTCAGAAATCACATGACCGCTGCAGTTGACCCAACAGCAGCTTTTCTATGGATTGCTTCAGGCGCTCCGGGTCCGATAGCGCAAACGTGCCTTTGTCCACCGATTCATAGCAGAAGTTGATATCGCCGAGCAGTATATGCAGGGGACGGCCACCGTCCACGATATCGATTTCAATGGATACATCCGTCTGTCTGTATGGGAAATGGGAGTCCAGCGTTCTATAGCACTTACTCTGTGCAAGCAGTCCGATAAACGTCGCATGATCGATTGTTTTCTTTATGCTTTCGCCATTGTATATGATTTTGGACACATGCGCACTTTCAGGATGCAGCACCACGCTTCTTGGCAAAAACGAGAAGGCAAACAATACGATGGCAAGTGCGCAAGCTATTCCGGCAGCGATCTTTATTCTCTGTTTCTGTTTCATGCGCGACCGCCCCCTTTATTTGCGCACATGTTCAGATGGATACAGAATAAAATTTCGACTTTCGTAGCCGGGCGCTCCGTCGCCCTGCTAATGTAGTAACATCGTAGCGTCTATCGAAATCTGTCAACTCTGACGACATGTGCGTCAGAGTTGACACCTTGCATGAAAATACTCGCAAAAGTGATGCATATCACTTTTGCGAAATGAATTATCCGGCCACGATATTGACGACGTTCTTCACGACGATCACCTTGCGCACGGTCTTGCCTGCAAGCAGGGGCGCAATCTCCTCGTTTGCCAGCGCTGCCTGTTCGATTTCCTCCTTCGCGGCGTCGGCCGCGCAGAGCATGCGCGCGCGCACCTTGCCGTTAATCTGTATGGCGAGCTCAACGCTTTCCTGTACCAGCGCGCTTTCATCCCATGCGGGCCAGGGCGCGGCATACAGCGGCGAAAACCCGAGCGCCTCGTTCATCTCCTCCGCAATGTGCGGGGCGACGGGCGAGAGTATGGTCAAAAGCGTATGCAGCTCCTCTTTTGTGATGCAGCCTTTCGCGTAGAAGTCGTTGACCAGCGCCATCATGGCCGCGATGGCGGTGTTGTACTTCATGCGCTCGTAGTCTTCGGTCACTTTTTTGATGCAGCCGTGGACTTTGCTGCGCATATCCGCGCTTTCGCCCTCACCCGCGATCATCTCCTGCAGACGCCACACGCGGTCGAGGAAGCGGCGGCAGCCGCGCGCGCCTGTGTTGCTCCAGGGAATGGGCTGGTCGAACGCGCCCATGAACATCTCGTACAGGCGGAAGGTATCCGCGCCAAGCTCACGCACGATATCATCGGGGTTGATGACGTTGCCGCGGGATTTCGACATTTTTTCGTTGTTTTCGCCGAGTATCATGCCGTGGCTGGTGCGCTTCTGGTACGGCTCGGAGGTGGGCACCACGCCGATATCGTAGAGGAACTTGTGCCAGAAGCGGGAATAGAGCAAATGCAGCGTGGTGTGCTCCATGCCGCCGTTGTACCAGTCCACGGGGCTCCAATACTTCAGCTCTTCGGGGGAGGCGAGCGCTTCATTGTTATGCGGGTCGATATAGCGCAGGAAGTACCACGAGGAACCCGCCCACTGCGGCATGGTGTCCGTCTCGCGCTTTGCAGGCCCGCCGCACTTGGGGCAGGTGGTGCTGATCCAGTCCGTGGCGCGTGAGAGCGGGGAGGAGCCGTCCTCGCCGGGCAGATATTCCTCGATCTCCGGCAGCACCAGCGGCAGCTCGCTTTCGGGGAGCGGCACCCAGCCGCCGCAATGCTCGCAATATACCAGCGGAATAGGCTCGCCCCAGTAACGCTGGCGGCTGAATACCCAGTCGCGCAACTTATAATTGATCTTCTTCTCACCAAGCCCTTTTTCCACCAGCCAGTTTGTGATGGCGGGGATGGCCTCCTGCACCTCCATGCCGTTGAGGAAGCCGGAATTGACCAGCTTGCCGCTCTGCACATCCACATACGGCGCGTTCTGCACGTCGCCGCCCGCGACCACCTCTATGATGGGCAGGCCGAATTTCTTGGCGAAATCCCAGTCGCGTTCGTCATGCGCGGGCACGCCCATGATGGCGCCGGTGCCGTAGCCCATCAACACATAGTCGGAAATCCAGACGGGGATATGCGCGCCATTGACGGGGTTGACCGCCGTGACGCCGCCGAGCGGCACGCCGGTTTTTTCTTTGCTCAGCTCGCTTCGCTCAAAATCGGATTTGCGCGCCGCCGCACTCTGGTAAGCGCGCACGTCGCTCAGGTTTGTGATCCTGCCCTTGAGCGCCTCCACGATGGGATGCTCGGGCGAGACGACCATGTAGGTTGCTCCGAACAGCGTATCCGGCCGGGTGGTATATACGAGCAACCCCTCGGGATAACCCTCGATGGCGAACATGACCTCCGCGCCCTCGCTGCGGCCGATCCAGTTGCGCTGCTGTATTTTGACCTTTTCGATATAGTCGAGCTGGTCCAGGTCGTCAATGAGGCGCTGCGCGTATGCCGTGATTTTGAGCATCCACTGGCTCTTGACCTTGCGCACCACCGCGCCGCCGCAGCGCTCGCATACGCCGTCGACGACTTCCTCGTTGGCGAGGCCCACCTTGCAGGAGGTACAGAAATTGATGGGGATCTCGGCCTTATAGGCGAGGCCCTTTTCAAAGAGCTTCAAAAATATCCACTGCGTCCATTTGTAATAGTTCGGGTCGGTGGTATTGACCTCGCGCGACCAATCGAAGGAAAAGCCCAGGCGCTTCAACTGCGTGCGGAAATGGTCGACGTTATCCTTCGTCACCTTTGCGGGGTGGATGCCGGTCTTGATGGCGTAGTTCTCCGTGGGCAGGCCAAACGCGTCCCAGCCAATGGGGAACAGTACGTTGTAGCCTTCCATGCGCCGCTTGCGGCAGATGATGTCGATAGCGGTGTTGCTGCGCGGATGCCCCACATGCAGCCCCATGCCCGAAGGATAGGGGAACTCGATCAGCCCGTAAAACTTGGGCTTGGCGTGGGAGACTTCCGCCTCAAAGCAGTGGGCGTCCTCCCACTTTTTCTGCCATTTGGGTTCGAGGATACTCGGGTCGTACCGGTCGGTCATACTGTTCGTTGCCTCCGTTATTCGTAATATCGTCAAAAAGCCAGGTATTGCAGGGGCTTCGCCCCTGCACCCCCACTTCTTTTCTTAAAGAAAAGAAGCAAAAGATAAAGCAAGAAGGATTTCTAAAGGGGAATCCCTTGCGAGTGATGATAAGTCTCGCTAATGCAAGGCTTCCAATCCGTCATTTTGCAGCGGCATGTACGGTGCAAAATGACACCTATGAGTGCTTTTCAGCCCGACAGTTCGAAGCGTATGCGAGAACCGAGGGCTGAAATGCACGGGGAACTTCAAAAAAGTGATGGACATCACTTTTTTGACGAGAGTGTGCAGCCGCAGGTGAAACCTCGCCACGGCGACTTCAAAAATATGGCGGCAGCCATATTTTTGATAAAAAAACGTCCTCGTCTCCAGCTTAAAGAGACGAGGGCGCTCGCGGTACCACTCTTTTTCACGGCATGCGCTTAAAATTGCACAAAGGCCGCCTTTTCCCCCGTAACGTGGGGATATCGCCGCGCTTGCCGCCTGTACGGCGTTTTTCGCGGTGCTCCGTGGCGAGTGCGCCTGCCTCCCGCCCGCCGCCTTGCAGCAAATGGCGGCTCTCTGTTGGGTCGGGGCTGGCCTGCGGCTCCACTTCATCGCAGGATATAGGGAAAGCGGGGCTTTCCATAGATGCTGTTATTCTACCCTGTACGGCAGTGTTTGTCAACCACACGCCGGCAATATTGGGCATTTGCGGCGAATGTACCGGCAGTGCAAAGCGCCTAGACCGCGGGTATCCCGTGTTCGCAGGGCACGCGCGTGTTGCACTTGGCGCAGCCGTAACGCGGGGCGTACAGCGGCAATACTTCGTTATCAAGATAGTCGCCGCAAATGCGGTGGTCCTTGCCGCTTTTCGTGATGGCGGCGGGCGGGCAGCGCTTCATGCACGCGCCGCATTTGCCCCGCGTCAGATACGGACAGTATTCGTAATATTGCGTATAAGCGCGTTGGGTCGGCGTAAACGAGCGGGAGGTAATTACGCTGCCGATCCTCCCTGTCGTACCCCTTACGGTGATAAGCGCCCTGTGCAGCCCGAAGGTGCCCAGGCCTGCCGCAAACGCCGCGTGCCGTTCCGACCAGTTGGATACGCGCTCCGCCACCTGAAAGCGCGGGTCGACGCCCGGCGCCACCGCTTCCTCCCCCGTTTCCCGCAGCAAGGATACGAGGTATGCGCGCACAGCGTTATTGAAGGCTTCCCCGTCGATCCTCGCGGAGACCCATTCCTCCGAAGGCAGGCCGGGCGCGCGGTTGGAGGCGACGACTTCTTCCGTAAAGGGCAGAAAATACGAAATGACGGTGCTTGCGTTGGGCAGCCAATCCCGCGGCAGCAGCAGGCCGGGGCCGACGACGCCGGGCTTGCGGAATTCTTCAAAATACAGGTCGTCCGCCGCGGCGAAGCCAACTAGAGGCGCGTCGTACATGCGCATGCCGCCGTGCGCGGCCATGGCGTTGCGCGGGTCGTTCAAAACGAATTCCGCCAGCTTTTCGCGGATGCGTACTCCATCCATAAAATACCCCACCGTTCCTGTTACGTTATTCCCCGGTTTCTTTCGCAAGCGCCAGCGTCCGTTTGTACGCGCGCTTTTTCGGCACCCCCAGCACGGCGGCGGCGGCGGCAGCCGCGTCCCGCGCGGAAAAGCCTTCCGCCAATAAGCGCCCAACGGCAGCGTCGAGCATATCATCCGTCGTATCCGGGGCGGCCTGCGGCGCGCTCCCCGCAATGGCGATGACGCACTCGCCGCGCGGCGGGTCGCAGAACTGCGCGCACAGCGAGGAAAGCGTGCCGCGCGCGCTTTCTTCGTGCAGCTTGGTCAGCTCCCGCAGCACCGCCGCGGGGCGGTCGCCCAGTTCTTCAAGCAGCTCGCGAAGCGTCGCGGGCAGGCGCACCGGGCTTTCGTAAAGCAGCATCAGCGTTTGTGTTGCGCGCATTTGTTCAAGTACCCCACGGCGCGGTTTTTTCTCCCGCGGAAGAAACCCGAAGAACGTAAACGTATCGCAGGGAAGGCCGGAAAGCACCGCCGCCATCAGCACGGCGGACGCGCCGGGCAGCACCGTCACGGGGAGGCCCGCCTCGTAGCATGCGGCGGCGAGCGCCGCGCCCGGATCGGAAATGCCGGGCATGCCCGCATCCGAGCAGTAGGCAATGTTTTGCCCCCGCCGCAAAGAATCGCAAAGCTCCTGCGCGCGTTCCCGTTCATTGTGCTCGTGGCAGCTTACAAGCGGCTTGCGCAGCCGGTAGTGGGTCAAAAGCCCCAGCGTATGGCGGGTATCCTCCGCCCAAACCGCGTCCGCCTCGCGCAGAATGCGAAGCACGCGCTGCGTCACATCCTCCAGGTTGCCGATGGGCGTGGCGCACAGGTACAGCGTGCCGGGTCGTTGCTCCATAATTACCTCCGCAAACGATTGGAATGGAATTTCCCGGGAAATTCGGGGAATGCTCCCCGCGACCGTTTCAAAAAATCTTATTCGTCCAGGTGATAAATGGCGCGCAGTTCCGCGCTGTCCGCGTCTGTTTCATCTTTAAGCAGCAGCGCGGGCTCCACTGCGAGGCCCGGCTTCCCCCCGCGCCGCGCCATAATGAGCGCGAGATAGGGAGACTTCTTTACGTCGTATGCAACAAGCCGCAGGCGCTTAGGCTCCAGCCCTTGCCGCCGCAGCGTTAGGAGTGCATCCGTAAGCTGGCCGGCAGGGTAGCTCATATACAGCCGCCCGCCGTTTTTCAGCAGCCGCGCGGCCGACTGCGCCGCGCCTTGGAGCGCATCCGCACCGCCGCGCGCTTTTGCGCGCAGCGGGTCGGGGCTTTGCGTGCCTTCCGCGTAATACGGCGGGTTGCACAGCACCGCGGTAAACGCGCCGCAACCGAGCATGCCCGGCGCCTGCGCCCAATCCGTTTCATATATGGGTATCCGTAGTGTATTGTATTCCATCGTTTGGCGCAACAGTGCACAAAGCGCCGCTTCCCGCTCCACACAGCAGAATTGGGCGCCCGTGCGCGCGCCGCACAGCAGCGCAAGCGCGCCCGTTCCCGCGCCAAGGTCCACCGCGTGGTCATGCGGCGTCAGGTCCGCGAACGCGGCGAGCAGCACCGAATCCTGTGAAAAACGCGGCAGGTCGGCCCGCTGGTACAGGAACAGGCCCTTGTACTGCAAATCGTCCAGCCGTAGCTTGGAATTGGATGCGTCGCTCCTGTCTGTCACGAAGCCTCCTGCAAATGATACGATTTTATAAATATAGGCTTGCCAAGGCAAGCCTATATCAGTCTTCATATATTGTCCTTACTCGTCGGCGATTGCGTTCAGGGCCGGGCTTGCCGTTTGGCTTGCCGCTGCGGTGGATGCCGGCGCTGCCGTTGCTGCTGCGGCGTTCTTTTCCTTGCACACCGCCACCACGCGCGAACGAGAGGTGCCGATGGAAGTGTCATAATCGCCAAGGCAGGTGATGAGCGTCATGCGGCTTTCACCGTCCAGCTCCATCACTTCGGGCGGGACTTCATCCAGAAGATAGGTGTCTATGCTGACGGCTTCAAAATATTTGAACGTACCGTCCTCAAACTCGATGACGACCTCCTCGCCGACTTCCATCTCCTTGAGTATGGAGAATGTGCCCTTTTCGCCGCTCCAGCGCACATGGCCGTTGATGAGCGCGTTGCCCTGTTCGCCCGGCGCGGGGCCGTACTGATACCAGGCTGCGTCCTTGGCTGAGTCGATGGTATCCATGGCGTTGTCTTCCGTCACGCCTACGGGGTATATATCGCACTGCAGCTTGTGTGCGGTGAAATAGATACGCAGCGGTATGGGTTTGACATACGGCGTAGGCTCCGGCGTGGGCGCGGGCGTTGCGCTCGGCGCAAGCGTGGGAGCCGGCGTGGGCGGCTCCGCAGGCGCAGGCGTGGGCGGCGCCTCGTATTTCGACGGGAACAATATGTATTCCCGCGCGACCATATAAATACCGCCTAAGAGCAGCGCGGCGATGAGCACATACATCACGACCCAGAATGCGCGTGATTTGAGCAGCTTATCGAATTTGCGCCTGCCCTGCTGCGGGTCACTATTCCTGTTCTCCACGTGGGAACCCCTTTCATTCTGCGGCAAATCTGCCTTTCAAATTCCGTTCACCCGAATGCATACGGGTATTGCGGATGAACGCAGCTGCCTGCAGCAATTGTCACCTTATTATACCATGCGGACAGGCTTATGCAACAGCGCCCCATGTTTGTTCACGCTTTGGACACTTCAATGCCCGATACAGCCGGCCTGAGCGCCGGATTTTCAAGGTATCAGCCGCCCTGCTCCCTTTTTTCAGGCCGTGCGCCGCGCGCGCGGCCATAGGGCGAGAGCACGCCCGCCTCGATGGCGCCCGCCATCACCGCGTGCAGAATATCGTCCCGCCACCGGTACAGCGTCGGTTCGCTGATGTGCAGCAGGTCCATCAGGTCCTCCCGCCTGCTCGCGCTGTCCGAGGGAATATCGCCGGAGTTCCGGAAAAAGAGCAGTTCCATCAGCTGCGCCTTATACGGCGCATCCCGCTCCAGCATGGCATACGCTTCCTCGATGGCCCACACCCACCCCTGCATCCGTTTAATTTCCTCGTCGGGTTCCAGGAGCCGCACGGCGTCCGCCGCCGTGGGGTCGCCATACCCGCCCTTTCCCGGCAGCACATGCTCCGGGTGCGCCTTCAGGCCGAGTGTTTCGTATTCTTCCAGCATCCGCTTGGTATTGTTATATTGGTGCAGCTGCAGGAAGATCAGTTCGCGCATACGTCTGGGCTTCATCATACTGTTTCTCCTCCTTGTTATAAGAACATTTGTTCGTATAAGCAGTATAGCATGTCAAAGATTGGCGTGCAAGGGGGAGAATACATATCCGCAGTTTATCAGAACGCCGCTCATATTGTCGACAAAGTGCCACAATGGCACTTTGTCGAGGCTCACCGCGCAAGCCGCCGCTCGGTTTCCTGCTTACGCAGGAAAACTGTCGCGTCAACTTACGCTTCGAGGTGTCATTTTGCACCGCACAGGTCGCTGCAAAATGACGGATTCAAAGCCTATAGCTTCATAATTTTTGACCTGCTTATTCTAAGACGCAGGTTTGCGATGGCCTGAACGTGCCTTACGGCACTTTTTCGAGGATTAAAGGAACAACCTGTGCCCGCATGTTGTCGCATGCATGCTTCAAGAATCGTTCATACCCCGGTTTCGGGCGGCATGGTATAATAAAAAACACGGCGGAGGCCGGAGCAAACGGAGGTAAAACGAAATGGCTTATACGCAAAAAGTAAATCTTCCGCTTCATGCGGCGGCGGATACCATCTACGACGCCATCGTCAACGGCAGCATCACCGGCGAGATGATCGATAAATATGTGCTCGCGGCGCCGTCGGGCGCGCAATGTATCGTCATGGTGTTTGAAAAGCATTTTTACCGCGCGGGCAACCGGCTGACACTGACCGTCACGCTGGATGATTTTGAGGGCGTCGCCCGCGTGCACGCTATCGGGGGCGGCGGCGGCGAGGGCCTGTTCCGCTTCGACTGGGGCGCCTCGGAAAGCTTCGTGGAAGCGGTCGAATGCGCCATGCGGCCCTATGCCATATAGGGAGCGGCGTATGCAATTGCGGCAGGCAACCGAACAGGACGTATCCGCCATCAGCCGGATTCATGCCGCAAGCTGGCGGGTCGCCTACAGGGGCATGGTGCCCCAAAGCTATTTGGACAGGCTGGACGACCGCCATTGGGAGCAGCCGTTTACGGCATGGCTGCGCGAAGGAACCATACGGGCGACGATCGCATGTTCGGGCGATACCCCCGTCGGGTGCGTCTCCTATGGGCAGCCCATAGGGGTATCCGCAGGCGATATGCCGGATGCGGCGCCTGAAACGTACGGGTATTTGCTCTCCCTCTATGTGCATCCCAACGAGGTCGGCAGGGGGTACGGCAAGGCGCTGCTGCATGCGGCCGAAGAGGCGCTGCGGCGGCAGGGCTACACGCATTGCTTTTTGTATGTGCTGGATCAGAATACGAACGCCCGTTGCTTTTACGAGCATTGCGGGTATGCGTGGGACGGCGGAAAATTGCCCTGTGTGCTGGATAACGTGCAGTTGACCGATCTGCGCTATGTAAAACCGTTACGGTAAGCATCTTCCGATAGCTGCTTCTATAACTGCATCTGAAAAAGCCGGCCGCAATGCGACCGGCTTGTTATATGATGGGTTTCCAAAGGGGCTGTCGCGCTAAGTGCAAACACCGAATAATTATTCAAGCACTTAGCGCGACAGCCCGGGTTCGTGCCTCAAACGGGGCAAAATCGATCCGGTGGATCGATTTTAGAACCCTGTTTCCTTTCGCATTATGCATTGAAAATGCTTAATGCGACACCCCCTTTGGCGGAGGTATGGAGGCGGAGCCTCCATCATACCGCTGCCACTTATAGAGAAAACAATAACGCCACAGCGTTGGCGCGGATGCATTCGCCGCGCCCCTCCGGCCCCGCGCCCTCGGTGGTGGTGGCCTTAAGGCCGATCCGGTCGGCGGGCAGCCGCAGCGCGGCCGCGAGCAGCTCGCGCATTTGCGGAAAATGCGGGGCGAGCTTGGGGCGCTCGGCTACGACCGTCACATCGACATTGCGCACGCCGTAGCCCGCCGCGGCAAGGCGGTCCGCCACGCGCCGCAGCAATGTGATGCTGGAAATACCCTTGTAGCTCGCGTCCGTATCCGGGAACTGCACGCCGATATCCCCAAGGCCCGCCGCGCCAAGCAGCGCGTCCATCAGCGCGTGGGTGAGCACATCCGCGTCGGAATGGCCGAGCAATCCCTTTTCAAATGGAATATCCACGCCGCCCAGTATCAGCGGGCGTCCGTCGGTCAAAAGATGCACGTCCTCGCCGCAGCCCACGCGCAGGCCGACCTGCGCGCCAAGGCCTGCGGCGGCGGCGCACAGATGCTCCTCCAGCCAGACGATATCCTCGGGCGTGGTGAGCTTGCGGTTATCCGCGGAACCGGGCACAAACCGCACGGCATGTCCCGCTGCGGCATAGAGCGTGCTGTCGTCGGTGGCGGCGCGGCCTTCCTCCCGCGCGTGCTCATAGGCGGCGCGTATGGAGGAATAATCGAACGCCTGCGGGGTCTGCGTGTGCAGCAGCTCCTCGCGGGGCAGCGCATGGATCTCCCCTCCGTTATCCGTACGCACATGCAGCACGGTGTCGCGCACGGGGATGGCCGCGACGCCGCTGCCGTGCAGGCGCGCGCTGTCGATACAGGCGTGCACCAATGCGGGCCGCGCAAGGCAGCGCGCGGCGTCGTGTATCACGGCGATGCCGGGCTTGGCGCACAACAGGCCGAGATAAACGGAATCCTGCCTTGTTTCGCCGCCCTCGCACACCGTTACGGGCACGCCCGCGCGGGTAAGAAGCGTTTCCGCGTGGGTGCGGGTGGCTTCGTTGGTCACGATGACAAGCCTGTTCACGCCGCCCTTGACCAGCGCTTCCAGGCTCATATCCATGGGCGTTTTTCCGTTGGGCAGCCGGTAGAGCAGCTTATGGAAGCCCATGCGGCGGGAATCCCCCGCGCAGAGCAGAATGCCGGTAATATTGCTCATTGACCGCCCTCCAGCACCGTGTACATATCGGAGGCGTCCGCTTTGGCGGCATGCTCCTGTACGGAATTCACGCGAACAGACAACGTTTTGCCGCCTAAGCGCAGCGAGAGCACGTCGCCCGCCTTCACTTCGGCGGAGGGTTTGGCCTCCCGCCCGTTGAGCTGCACGCGGCCCAGGCTCGCAGCCTCGTTGGCTACCGTGCGCCGCTTGATGAGCCGGGAAACCTTCAGAAATTTATCAAGCCTCATGCGTTATCCTTTCATCGCGGGAAAATGAATGTTTTTATTCGGGGAGGGGGCATGCGCCGCGCTAATTTGACGCACAAAGACGCTGCGCTGCCAAATATGCACTTGGCGCGACAGCCCCTATGCGGCGTTGCCGTCCGCTTTTTGTGCGGCGGGCGCCGCGAGCATTTCGTCGAACCACGCCGCGAGTTCCTCGCCGCTTGCCGCTTCAAAGGCGGCGACAATGTCTTCTTTGATGGCGACCTTATACGCGTTGTCGCGCAGGTAAACGCGAAGCCCTTCAAAGAAATCCTCGTCGCCGAGCTTCTGCCGCAAAGCGTGGTAAAGCGCCGCGCCGCGCCAGTAGACGGAATTCACATACGCTTCCTCCGTCGCGTAATCCGAAAGCGCGCCGTCCACGCGCCCGCCCAACGCGGCGCGTTCGACGATATAGCGGGTAAAGAGCGCGTCATACGCGCTTTGGCTGCCTGCGTTTTCAAAATAGACAAGGCTCAAATAGCTGGTGACCGCCTCGTCGATCCATGGCGCGTTGACCTGGTCGCTGCCTACCACCCCGTAGAACCACTGGTGGATCAGTTCGTGCGCGACGGTCAGCTCCAGCTCCACCTCGCGCCCCGGCAGGTACAGCTCGCGCTGCACCATCAGCAAATTGGGATATTCCATGCCCGCATAATACATATTCACCTGCGCGACGGTCAGCGTTTCATACGGGTAACCGCCTATGAGCGGCGTCATCACTTCCAGCGCTTTTTTCGCAAGCTTCGCGCCGCGCTCTGCGCTCGCATCGCTTAGCGCATAGGAATAGATGCGCACGCCCTCATAGGTCTCCTCCGCCCTGCGCATGCCGCTGCCCAGCACGCAGGCGAAATCCCGGACGCTTCCCGCCGCGATATAGCTGGTGGTAACGCCGTCCCTGGTTTCGCTGGATACAACGCTGCCTGTGCAGCCGAGCGTCAGGTTGGAGGGGTAGGATAGCGCCACCGCGTAATCCGCCGCCTCGCTGTAGTAGGGGTCGCCGATGGTCTGGTATCCGTCCATTACCCACGCGCCGTCCTGATAAACGGCGAGCATGGGCAGAAAGTTGCCCAGTTGGAAGCCAAGCTCCGTGCGGCCAAAGCGCGCGTCGCGCGTGGGCACATCCACCACGAACTCGATAAATACCTGCGTGCTTTCGCCCGGCGCAAGCTCCTTTACAAAAGGCACATGCAGCAGCATTCCGTCGTCGGAAACGGTGAAATAGGCAAGCTCTCCATCCAGGCTTACGGCGGAAACGATCATCCGTCCGGCGTCAAAACCGCCGTGGTAGCCGCGTTCCTTCGCGCCGGGGCCGTTTGCGTCGGCGAAAGCGTTGGGGTACAGGTGGAACATCAGCTCATAGAGCGTATCCGGCGTTACGTTTTGGTACTCCACGCGCAGTTTCGCGTACAGCCTGTCATGAGAGGGCCGAAGCTCCGCCGCCAGCTCGTAGCGCGTATGGGGGGCACCCGAAGGCTTGCCTTTTGCCGCCGGGCCTGTTTCCGGCGTGGGCGCAGGTTCTTCCGGCGCGGGCGTCGGCGTGGCCGGCGACGCGTCCGAGAGCGCGGGCATTGCCGGGCCGGTGGGCGCAGGCGTGGCGGCAGGCAAAGGCTCCGCCGCTTTTAGCGGCAGCACGCCGAACAGGAACAGCAGCGCCACAAGTACGCAAATCCCCACGGGTATCCACAGCCAGGCGTTCTTGCCCGGCGCCGCGTGTTTATATTTGCCGTAATGCCGCAAGGGAAACCTCCTCTTCCCCGCACGCGTTTAGCCGTTACTTAGCCGGGCGCGCGGTACTGCGAAAGTCCGTAATGGTCGATCAATGCATCCAGTTCGCCGTCACGCTGCATTTCCTGTATCGTCAAGTCCGCAAACAGCGCAAAAGCGGGCGATTCCGAGGAGGAAACAGCCACATAATCTGCCTTGCCCAGCTGTGTCTGGTGCAGGGCGACGCCGTCTTGGAGCACCTGCGCAATATGCACGCCAGGCACGGCGATGAAATCTACTCTGCCCGCGAGCAGGGCCGTTACAAGATCGGGATACGAGGCAAGATACGACGCGGACAGCGTCGCGTCATTTTTCGTGTTGTACGCCTTCCAGGCAGCTTCCGCCTCGCTGCCCTCGATCAGCCCCACGCGCTTGGCGGAAAGCGGGACGGTTTCGCTGCCGGCGCGGCAGAGCAGGCGCACGGAATCCGTATAATAAGCGCCGGAATAGGTGTATGACGAGCTCCCGGTGTTGCGCTGCAGCGCGAACGCGAGGTCGATATCCCCGCTTGCGAGCTTGGGCAGCGCCGTATACGCCGTGACGTTTATCAACTCCAGCGTAACGGAGGGATCCATATCCGGGAATATACGCGCCGCCACTTTGCGCGCGATGGCCACTTCCAGCCCGTCGCCATTCATGGAAAAACCGGGCACATCCGAGCGGACGCCCACGCGCAGTATCCCCAGCCGCTGCGCGCGCGCAATCTCCGGCGCATTGAGCAGTTGGGAAGAAGGGCGCAGCAGCAATATAAGCAGCAACAGCAGCGCGGCCCCGGCAAGCGCGGGCAGCAATAAACGCCAGCGGCCCTGCAGCAGGCCGCGGCTGTGGTGCACATGCCGCCGATGACGCCGCTTTTGCATTCTACTCTCCTGAATTGCCGATCATGCTCAGTCAAATTGCATGGCGCTATTTTCATCCGGAGGATCACAGCTTTCAACCCGGACTCTATATCAGAAGTATTGTAACCCATTTGGCTTAGCTTGGCAAATGGGCAGCCGGCAATATTCATGGTACGTTCACAGTTCTTACCGCCCGCGTTGGGTTGCATTGATGCCGCAAACGTTGTAGAATAAAATAGCTATACGATATGACAGGTAAGCATGTGCCGGTGATATACAAAACGCATGCTGGGAGGTAAACCGTGACCTTGGCCTTACAGATGAAAAAATTCATCAATTCGGAACATACGGGGGACTATGTTTCCATACAGTTACCCGGCTTCCCCGATAAAAGCGGCGTCGCCGTGCCGGAAGAAACACGCATACACTATCTGGAAGCGGGTGTGGGCGAGCCGTTGCTGCTCATCCATTCCGTGGGGCAGAGCTTGTATACCTGGCGGAACGTGTTCAATTGCCTGTCGGAGCATTACCGCGTGATCGCCATCGACCTGTTGGGCCACGGGTATTCCGGACGGCCGGTGCAGTTCGACTATGCCATTGCGGAGCATTCCGACGTTATCCGCCTGTTTATGGACGCCAAAGGCATTGAATCCGCGCATTTTGTCGGGTTTTCGCTGGGTGCGCTCTACACGCTGGATTTTGTGGTCAAGAATCCCGAACGCATAGGCAAGGTTGTGCTGTGCTCCCCCGGCGGGGTCACGCCGGAAATGCCGCTTGCCGTGCGAATGCTCCAAAGCGCGCTTCTGGGCGGTATCGCGAGCCGCCTGTACAGCCGCCGGACATTGGAGAACATGCTTTCGGATTGCTTTTTCGACCTCACCAACATCAATCAGGACATGCTGGATAATTACTACGCTACCATCGCCGATTCGCTTTCCAGAAAGGCGATACAGCTTTGTGTCGCAAACTTCGACGAAGCGGAAGTTGAAAAGGACCTGCGCACCGTTGAGTCCGAGGTGCTGATACTCTGGGGTGCCGAAGATAAGTGGCATACGCCCGAGAGCAGTGAACTCTACCATGCCGCCATACAGAACGCGCAGTTCTCGGTGGTGCGCAATGCGGGCCATCTGCTGCACGAGGAAAAGGCGCAGCGCTTTACCGAGGCGGTACTGGAGTATATTCCCGCCCCCGTCGACCTGTAAATTGGCGGGTTTTTGCGCGTAATCCCCATATGTACCGTTTGGATGGAGTCACGCTGTGGGCATACTTCTATTGAGCGCCTGCATTAAACCGCCGGAGCAATAAGAGAGGGAGCCTTCCATGCAGCAAACGTTGTGGGAAAACATACAGTCCAACTGGACGCAATACGCCTGGAACATCGCCGGGGTCATACTCATATGGGTGCTTGCGAGCGCGGCGGTGCGTATTGTCGCGCGGCTGATCGCTTCATCCTACCGCAAGCGGGCCGCAAAGCTCTCGCCGGAGCGGCAGCGGCGGGTGGAGACGGCCTCCACCGTAGTGCAGAGCGTGAGCCGCTACCTGATCTGGTTCATGGCGGCGGCCGGTATCATCGGCCAGCTGGGGCTGACCTCCACCATGGGTTCCATGCTCGCGGCGGCCGGCGTGGGCGGCATCGCCATCGGCATCGGCGCGCAAAGCTTCGTCAAGGACGTGGTGGCAGGTCTTTTTTTGGTGTTGGAAGACCAGATGGCCGTGGGCGACTATGTGCTCATCGCGGGCATCACCGGCACGGTGGAGGAGATTACGCTGCGTACGACCGTGGTGCGCGGCTTCCGCGGCGAAATCAACGTCATACCCAACGGCAGCATTGCGGTGCTGACCAACTATTCCCGCGCGGATTATCTGGCGCTCCTGGATATCAATATCGCCTACGAGGCGGATCTGCAGCGCGCGATGGACTGCATGCGCGAGGAAGCCGAGGCTTACGCCAAGGAAAGCGGAAACGCCGTGGAAGCGCCGGAGGTGCTGGGCGTTACGGCGCTCACCGACAGCGGCATTACGCTAAGGCTGGTGCTCCGCGTAAAGCCCATGACGCAGTGGGCCACCGAACGCGCGCTCAACGCCCGCATCAAAGAGCGGTATTCGCGCGAGGGTATCGAGATCCCATATCAAAAGATTGTGGTAATGGGCAGCGAGCGGGGGCACCGCGCGGATTCGGTGAGCGTGGAAGTCGAAGAATCGGGCGGCGCGCGGAGGGAGCTATGATAAAGCTTGAATTACGGGGCCGCGTGCAGAAAGTTTTTCCTCGACTGTGTACGAGGGCTATAATATGATAGAAAAGCTTGCGTTGCGGGACCGTGTGCAGAAAGTTTATCCGCGACCGGATACGGGGGCTGTCATATGATAGAAAAGTTTGAGTTGCAGGACCGCGTGCAGATGCGAAAGCCCCATGCCTGCGGCAGCAACGACTGGACCATTATTCGCGTGGGTGCGGATATCAAGATAAAATGCAATGCCTGCGGTCGCATCGTGATGATGGACCGCGCTGATTTTATAAAGCGGGGCAAGCGCTTGCTGCCGCCGAAAGGACAGGAAACATGAAGGCTGCGGGATTGAGCCAAAAACATCTCAACGCGCTCAGGCAAAATGCGGAGGAACTGCACAGCCGCGACAGGGACTACCGCCGCGCCACGAACATCGATTTTTTCATATACCTGGTAACGGTATTGCTCATAGCGTTCGGCGTTCGTACGTTCGTAGGCGAGCCCATCCGTGTGGACGGCGATTCCATGTACCCCACACTGCACAACGAGGAGCAAATGGTGGTGGAAAAGCTTTCGTACTATGTGTCGCCGCCCGAACGCGGGGATATTATCGTCTGCTATTATCCCGGGTTTACGATCAGCTGCGTCAAGCGCGTAATCGGGCTGCCCGGCGACACGATTTTTGTATCGCACGGCGAGGTGTACATCAACGGCGAGCCGCTTGATGAAAGCGCGTATTGGGACGATCGCATCCGCGGCAATATGGACCCGCTGATTGTGCCCGAAGGCACGGTGTTCGTTATGGGCGACAACCGCAACAACAGCAGCGACAGCCGTGAGGAAAGCGTGGGGCCTATTCCCTACGAAAAGATCGTGGGCAAGGTGGTCTGCGTGATGTGGCCGCTTGACAGCCTGCGCACTGTCCGGCATGTCAATTATACATGAGCCTGTGCGGGCGGGGGATCGGCTGGTGAAGGCGCCGAAATTGCGCGGGCGCGACGTCGCGGCGCTGCAGAAGGCGGCGTCGGAGCTTCATTACGGCGACCGTGAATATACCCGCGCCACCAACGTGGCCTTTATTCTGTATCTGATCACCGTACTGCTCATTGCGCTGTCCGTTCGCGCATTCATAGGCGAACCGGTTCTGGTGGATGGGTATTCCATGTACCCCACACTGCTCGACGGCGAACGCATCATTGTGGAAAAGCTTTCATACTATGCCGCCCCGCCCGCGCGCGGGGATATTGTTGTGTGCTACTATCCGGGGCATACGGTCAGCCGCGTCAAGCGCGTGATCGGCCTGCCCGGGGATGTCATATCCGTTTGGGACGGCGCGGTATACGTTAACGGCGAGCAGCTCGATGAAAGCGCGTATTGGAACGACTATATATTCGGTTCCGCATCCCCCGGGACTGTGCCCGAAGGCACGGTGTTCGTCATGGGCGACAACCGCAACCACAGCACCGACAGCCGCGAATACGGCGTGGGGCCCATCCCCTTTGAAAAGATTCTCGGCCGTGCTTTTTGCGTGGTATGGCCGCTAAGTGAACTGCGCGAAATTCCCCGCATCGACTACCGATAGTGTACCAGGAGTAAGGCATGAAAGAGCGTTTATCCCGTTCGGCCCATAAAAAAGCGGAATACGCCCGCCAGAATTTTTATGCCTGGATGTTTGTGCTGATACAGGCGTTCGCAGTGCTCGCGCTGCTGTTTCTGCTGGTGCTTTCCCCCGTGCGGGTCAACGGCGGCTCCATGTCGCCCACGCTGCTGCCCGGCGAGGTGCTGCTTGTCGACAGGTTTTCGCTGTATCTGCGCATGCCGCAGCGCGGGGATATGGTGATATTCTCCCACCCGGAAACAGGCGAGGAACTCATCAAGCGCGTCATCGCCCTGCCCGGCGAAACGGTGGAAATTGCGGACGGCCATGTGTATGTGAACGGCTGTCTGCTCGATGAATCCGCATACTCCCCCGCCCTGGCGGAGGCGTACGCGCCCGTGGCCGTGCCCGCAGGCGCGGTGTTTGTGCTCGGCGACGACCGGGGGCAGAGCATGGACAGCCGCGACCCGGCGCTCGGCTGCATCCCGCTCAAGAATCTTGACGGCATGGTGCGTCTTCGCGTATCGCCGCTCACGCGGGCGGCATTGTTTGTGTAACCTTGGGGCAAAAGTGGGTGTCGCATTAAGTATTAATATAGCTCCTGCGTTCCTATTGAACTTTACAAGCAGGATAAACGAGATAATGAAGGCTTGCCGCATCTACGGCAAGCCTTTGTGTGTGACGCATAATACTTATTGTTTAGTCCCTTTTTCTGCTTTGACCGCGGCCTGCGCGATATTGAGCGCGTGGTCGCTTACACGCTCAAGGTCGGTGAGTATTTCCACAAACACCATGCCAATGTCCGCCGTGCAGCGGTGCGCGTTGAGCCGTTCGATATGGTGGATCTGCATCTGCTCCACCTTCTGGTCGATGGATTCTTCCAACTCGCTTACGCGCTGCAGCCCGCCGGGCTGCGGACGCACAAAGTGCGCGAACGAATCGTCCACGATTTTATATACCATGTCGGCCAGCTCGTGCAGCTCCTGCGTGGCGCGCTCGGAGAACACCTGGTTGTGCTCGCGGCAGAATACGGCATATTCCGCAACGTTTTCCGCGTGGTCGCCGATGCGCTCTATGTCCGAGAGTACATGGTACATGGCGCCCATACGCTTGGCGTCCTCGTGCGTCAATTCCATGGCGTTGATGCGCACCAGCGCGCGGGTAATCTCTTTATTG
Source organism: Clostridia bacterium (assembly GCA_036677445.1). Lineage (GTDB taxonomy): Bacteria > Bacillota > Clostridia > Christensenellales > CAG-138 > JAVBWI01. Next base: position 8,303 of record JAVBWI010000017.1, on the reverse strand, counting down.
AGGAAGTCGATGATCTCTTCTTTATTGTAGACGCTGTCAATATCGCCGGTGCGCGGGTCAAAGAGCGCCTCCAACGCGGCATGCAGGTTGTCCCTGGCGAGCAGGTGCATACGGCTGACTTCCTCGTCCACCTGCCTTATGGCGATGGTGGCTGCGCCAAAGCCTGCGGCCGAGCCCAGATCTTTGATGTGCATGAGCTGCGGACCCTGTACTTCATCCGTACCCGGGATGAGCTTGAGCGCAATTTTTGAAAGCAGGCCTGCGGCGGGCAGCAGCAGCAGCGTGGTGCCTACATTGAATATGGTATGCGCGTTGGCGATCTGCGCGACCGTATCGCCGGGGGTAAAGCTTTCCACCCAGGTGACAAACGGCAGTGTTTGCGCAATTACAATGAATATGATCGTTCCGATGGCGTTGAACAGCAGATGCACCAGCGCCGTGCGATGCGCGTTCTTGTTGCCGCCGACGGACGCCAGTATGGCGGTGATGGTGGTGCCGATGTTCATGCCGAAGAGCACATAGATGGAGTTATCCAGACCGATCAGCCCCTGCATGGCCAGCGCCTGTATGACGCCGATGGAAGCGGAGCTGCTTTGTATGAGAATGGTGAACAGCGTACCCACCGCCACGCCCACCAGCGGATTGGAGAAACTGGTGATCGCCTGCTGGAACCAAACAACTTCCCTGAGCGGCGCCATCGACGAACTCATGATGTTCATGCCTATGAACAGGATACCCAGGCCCGCCAGTACCTGCCCAAGGTTATGGGGTCTGGATTTTTTCGTGAACAGAAACAGTATCACGCCTACAAACGCGAATATGGGCGCGATGGTGGTTACCTTGAGCGCGATGAGCTGTGCGGTAATTGTCGTACCGATGTTCGCGCCCATAATGACGCCGATAGCGCGCGAGAAATCCATCAGCCCGACGTTGACGAAGCCGACGGCCATGACCGTTGTGGCGCTGGAGCTTTGTACAAGTACGGTAAGCAGAAACCCGACCAGCATTGCCATAAACCGGTTGCGGGTGAGCTTTTCCAATATGCTCTTGAGCTTGGAGCCGGCCAAACGTTCCAGGCCGTCGCCCATCATGCGCATGCCGTACAGGAACAGCGCAAGACCGCCCACCATGCCCAGAATATCGGTAATTTTCATTTGCATCCCACCTTTTCGTATTGCTTCTTCTTATAACCCGCAGTAAGTCCGTTGAGGGACCAAAGAAAATTTGCAGGCGGTGTAAAATGCCGTTTAAACCGGCATGTATATTCGGTAACCGCTGATGAATTCGGAACGTTGTCCTGACGGCTGTTTTCGCGGCCTGCCGCGTTAAGCTAAAATCCTGAAATAGCGCTTCTATTCCTTCGATTTTGCTCCTTGCAGGCCGCAAAATCCTCTCGCCAATCCACATCCCTCATTTCATCGGCGCTTACTTAGCATTTGCTTTTTAGCCCCCGGTATCCAGCGCCGCCACATCGACATAGGTGACGCGGTTGCCGCGCGCCGCTAGAAAGCGCAAAAGGTCGGCCGTGGAAAGCAGTATGGAGACCGTATTGACGTTGGGGTGGACAATTATGGTTTCCCACTGCGCAACGTCCCGGTCCAGCAGTACATGCACAGCGCGGGCGGGGTCGTTCAAAAGCCCCATGGGCGTGACCGCGCCGGGCAGCAGGCCAAGCTTATCCATCAGCTGTTCGGGCGTGCCAAAGCTCAGGCGGGCTACGCCGAGCTGGCGGCTCACATCCCTGGTTTTAAAGGGCTTGTCCCCCACCACCAGCAGCAGGTAGAAATCCGTACCCTGCCGGTTGGTCAAAAAGAGGTTCTTGCAGTGGGCGGCGCTGCGCCCGGCGTCGAACACGTCACAATCCCGCATGGTCATGGCGGCGGCGTGCTCAAAGCGCTCATACGGAATATTGAGGGCCGACAGCGCCTCGTATACGGAAAGTTCTCTCGGGTCTTTCAAGCGGGTTCTCCTTTGCTTCTGTTTGCGGCACCGTGCGCAAGCGCGCCTATTCCTTTTCATTTACCGGAATGCCGGTATTCCTGAAGTAATCGACCAAACAGCCGTATTCTGTAACGGGATGCAGGATATATCTTTCCTTCTTCCCGCCCAAAGCAAATTCAGCTACCCCGTTATTGGGTATAGCGCCTGTCCGCATGCTTTTCTTTTTGCGTACAGTGATACCGTTTATATCCTTGAGAGCAATCTTAAAGTTATCCTTTTCCGATAACAGTTGCGCGTCCTCTTTATCCGGTGTCCGATCGAATACCAATTCGTTGATTTCGTAGAATTGTCCGCCCACCCGGCAAAAGAAAAGGCCGCCGTCCTTTTGAAAAACTTTATAGACCATATCGACCTTAAACGCATTTGGTTTTATCAATATAACGAACGTACCGTCGAGGGAAAGCTCCTTCTCTTCATTCTCCGCATCCATCTGCCCTATTAAATCTTCTGTTCCATTCAGCTTCTTCACCCGCAGTTTCCAAATAAAACAGGTGATAAGCAGCAATACGGGTAAAAAAAGCGACGCTATAAGTTTTCTGGTGCTGTCTGAAACATACCCGTTTTCAACAAGATAATTGCCGAAATCGCCGTGCAAAAAAGCAATCAATAATACGGCGACGATCCCGGCAAACAAAATAATTCCCAATCGTATTCCTTTAAAGAGATATCCGAGAAAAAAGGCTGTCAGACAAAGAAAAAATATATTGACCAAAGGCGCTTGGTTTCCGATTGCAAAACAAGATATGATAAAAAGTATCAGCGACAATAAACCGCCAAATAATCCTGTCGTAATACGTTTATCCTGCTTCCACATGTAACTGCCCTTTCGTCCAATGGGAAAAAGTTTGCTGCTATTTATGGTAGGGCTCGTTGCCGTTGATTTTAAACGCGCGGTAAATCTGCTCAAGCAGAACTATGCGCGCAAGCTGGTGCGGGAATGTCATATCCGAGAGCGAAAGCTTTGCATCCGCACGGGATAATACCGCGGGGGAAAGCCCCAGCGAACCGCCGATGACGAACACGATGCGCGCGTATCCGCCGCCCAGCCAGCCTTCCATCGCTTTTGCGAAGCTTTCGGAGGATTGCCGCGCGCCGTCGATGCACAATGCCGCCACAAAATCCCGCGCACCGATCGTTGCAAGCAACCGCTCGCCCTCGCGCGCAAGTATCTGCGCGCGCTGCGCGTCCGAGAGCCGCTCCGGCGCGGGCTCGTCGGGCGTCTCCAGTATTTCCGTCTGCGCATAACGCGAGAGCCGCTTGACATATTCCGCCGCGGCTTCCCGCATATAGCGTTCCTTGAGCCTGCCCACGCAGGCGACGGCGATGCGCATCGCGCTTCACAGACCGGCCGGCATCGGCAGGTCTATGAACATCAGGGCAAACAGCAGCGCGTTCAAAAATCCCATCAGCGCATAAGTCAGCGCCACCGCCAGCTTGCCTGTACCCTGCCTTTGTGCGCCGGGCCGGTATTGCGGCGGCGCGGGGCTTTCTTGCGCGGCGGCCGTATCCGCTTTTTCGGCGGCGTGTGCGCCGCCGAAGGGGCGCAGCTCATGCATAGTAAGAAGTTCCTCCTCCGGCAGGGCGCGTCTGCGCGATGCGGCACGTTTTAATCCCTGATAGCTTACAAAAACGCCCGCTACGCCGACAGCGGCATAAATGACCAACGTCGGCAGCAGTTCGGCCGCCGAGAGCGTCTGCGACGCGGCGACGGCAGCCGCTTCCTTGCCCGCCAAAGCGCTTAGCAGCACTGCGACGGCATTGTTGACGCCGTGCACGACCATCGCGGGGTAAACGGAGCCGGTGAGCAGCGTGATCGCGCCCAGCAGCAGTCCCAATAGCAGCAGCGGGGGCAATGCGTTCGGCTGCAGGTGTATGAGCGCGAACAGCAGCGCGCCGTGCCAGAGCGCGCGCGTTTTGCCCTGCGGAAGCCATGCGTGCAGCAGCGCGCCGCGAAAGAGCGTTTCCTCCGCAAAGGCGGGAATTCCCGCAACGAGAAGCAGCGAGGCAAAAAGCCGCCAGCCGCCGTCCATGGGCAGCGGGGTGGAAATCAGCGGTTCGTTTGCGCCCAGTCCCTGCCACAGCAACTGCATCACGCCGTTGAAGGCGGTGGAAATAAAAAACGCGCCGATGCCGAACAGCACCGCCCATACCCATTCGCCAGCGCTTACGCGAACAAGGCCAAACGCTGTTTTGCCGCCGTGACGCTCTATAAAGCTGCGGGCGGGCCAGTACAACAGCGTCAGCTCCACCAGCAGCGCGCTCCAGGCGAACAGGCGCACAAGATCGCCATACCCCGCGATCCGCCCTACCGCCAGGTTCATCAATATCATTGCCGGGCAGATCCACAGCATCATGCGGTCGATGGTTTTTTTGCTTTCTATTGAAACAGGTTGCATGAGCCGCCTCCGTCTTACTTTCTGGCTTGGTCGATGGGTTTCTTGCTTTCTATTGAAACGGGTTGCATGAGCCGCCTCCGTTTGCGTCGTACTGGTCGTTATCGTTTTCCCGGACAACAGGCCGCAGGCGCCAGAACGCCGCACCCATTAGAAATATGCCCCGTTATTCCAGATGAAACACGCCGCAGGGCCGGTCCCGGTGCGACATGGCGACGTGCATGCCCTCGTATATATCCTGTGCGCGCAGCGCCGCGGCGACCGTCGCCATGGCGAGGTTTTCGTCGTTGTTTTCCGCGCTCAGGTGGCCGAGCACAGCGTGCTTTAGCCCGCGCGCGTACAGCCTGCACAGGGCGCTGCCCGAATCCTCGTTGGAAAGATGCCCGTGGCGGGATAATATGCGCTGCTTGAGCGGGTAGGGGTAGCGCCCGGCCTTGAGCATATCCACATCGTGGTTGGCTTCGAGCAGCAGTATATCGCAGTGTTCCACGGCGTCGATCAGATGCTCGTCCACATGCCCCACGTCCGTGAGTACGCCCGCGCAGCGCCCCTCATAGCGAAACGTATAGCCCACCGGCTCCGCCGCGTCGTGCGGGATGGCAAAGGGCGTAATATTGACGCCTTTGATATAAAAGTCGCGCCCCGTTTCAATGACGCGGGTGCAGCGCGGGGCAATTTCGCCTATGCTCGGCGCCATCGCTTCCCAGCAGGCGGCGTTCGCGTACACGGGGATGCCGTACCGGCGGGATAACACGCCCACGCCGCGCACATGGTCGATATGTTCGTGCGTGACGAGTATGGCGGAAATGGTGGAGACCGGCGCGCCCACGGCATTGAGCGCCTGCTCGATGCGCGAGCCGGTCAGCCCCGCGTCCACCAACAGGCGCACGTCGCCCGCCTCTATGAACGTGGCGTTGCCCGAGGAGCCGGAGTACAGCGGTGAAAAGAGCATGGAGGTTCCTTTCAGAGGTTATGATGTATCTATTATAACACGGGTTTATAGGCATGTGACAGCAAAAGAATGACCGGCGGGGACTCAAAGCGCAACCAATTTCGGCCATCTGCCAAAACGGCGTGCATTTTTATATGCTTCGTTCATATCTTTAAACAACAAACACCTGTTAAAGGATGTGGCATATATGACCGAGTATATCGTAAAACCCGGCGATTCCATTTTCTCCATCGCGAAAACATTCGGCATCACGCAGGAGGCCTTGCTTGCGGCAAACCCCGAGATCACCGACCCGGGCAATATTCAGGCCGGGCAGACGATACAAATACCCGAAAGCGAGGAAGAGCGCCGCATTATCGACGTCAACGGCTACGCCTTCCCGAATATCGATATGCAGGTGCTGGAGGATACGCTGCCCTTTCTTACATACCTGAGCATATTCAGCTACGAGGTGAAGCCGGACGGCTCACTTATTCCCATCGACGACCAGCCGCTTATCGACGCGGCGAGGCAGATGCGGGTCGCGCCCATGATGGTCATTTCCAATATCGAAGAAGGCGAGGGTTTTTCAAGCGACCTGGCGCACACCATACTGACGGACCAGGAGGTGCAGCAGACTCTCCTCAACAACGTGGTCAATCTGCTCAAATCCAAAAACTACTACGGGCTCGACATCGATTTTGAATATATCTACCCGGCGGACAGGGAGGCGTATACCCGTTTTTTGGAGACGGTCACACAGCGGCTGCATCCGCTTGGCTACATCGTCGTGACGGCGGTCGCGCCCAAGGTGAGCGGGGATCAGCCCGGTCTCTTATACGAAGCGCATGACTATGCCGTACACGGCCGGCTTGCGGACCATGTTATCATCATGACGTACGAGTGGGGGTACACCTACGGGCCGCCCATGGCGGTCGCCCCCGCCGACCAGGTGGAGCGGGTGATACAGTATGCGACCACCGTCATCCCCAGCGAAAAAATACTCATGGGCATGCCCAACTACGGCTATGACTGGACGCTGCCGTATAAAGAGGGCACTGCCGCGCGCTCGGTCTCGTTTAGGCAGGCCAGGGAGCTTGCACAAAGCGAGGGCGCGACAATAGAATTCGACGAAAAATCCCAGGCGCCTTACTTTAATTATACGGACGACGCGGGCGTGGAGCATGTGGTCTGGTTCGATAACGAACAGAGCATACGCGCGCGGCTGGAGCTGGTGGAGGAATATGACCTGGGCGGCGTAAGCTATTGGACAATCAACCGCTTTTCCCCCGAAGGCTATGAGACGCTTACTTCCATGTACGATGTCCGCAAGGTGATTTCGATACCCGGCCAATAATTGCGCAGGAGGCGCGGCAAAAGCGCGATGTACGATGTCCGCAAGGCGATTTCGATACCCGGCGAATAATCGCTCAAGCCGCGCGGCAAAAAGCACGATTAGAAAGGGGGATGATGAAGAAAAGGGAAGGAAAGAACAATGTCTGAAATCAAACAGTATTTTATCAGCATGTACGACCTTCTGATATGCCTGACCAACGCGGGGGACCTGATCAGCCACGAATTGGAAAGGCACCACCAGCAGGTGGCTTATCTTGCGTTCCGCATCGCGGAGCGCCTGAACCTTTCCGCCGAAGAGAAAAAAGAGCTGATGCTTGCGGGGCTGCTGCACGATATCGGCGCGCTTTCGCTCAATGAACGGCTGGAGCTTATTGAGGAAGAACCGCCGAGTGCGCAGAGCCACGCCGTGCGCGGCGCGCGGCTGATCGAGGGCTTTGCCCCGCTTCGCGGCGCGGCGGAAATCATACGCTGCCACCACCTGCCCTGGAACGGCGGGGAGGGCAAGACTTACAAAGGCAGGGAAGTCCCCTACTTAAGCCATATTTTGCACCTTGCGGACAGGGTCGCCGTATTGGTGGATAAAGATCAGGATGTGCTGGGGCAGGTCAAGGGTATCCGCGCCGCTATTGAGGAAAAGAAGGGCGCCGCGTTCATGCCCGAGCTGGTGGACGCCTTTGTCGCCATGAGTGCGGAGGAATATATTTGGCTGGATATCGCCTACAGCCCGCTTCTTTACATACTGCCCGAGATCGTGATGTTCGACACGGTGGAGCTGGATATGAAAGAGGCCATCGCGCTTACAAGGATATTCTCCAAGGTGATCGATTTTCGAAGCCCCTTTACCGCGATGCATTCCGCGGGCGTCGCGAAGACGGCCGAAAAACTGGCCGAGCTTGCGGGGTTTTCGGGCAGCGAACAGGCGATGATGCTGGTGGCGGGGTATCTGCACGACCTTGGCAAGCTGGCCGTCAAAAAAGAGGTGCTGGAAAAGCAGGACAAGCTCAACGCCGGGGAATTCAACGAGATCCGGAGCCATACGTTCTACACCTACCGGCTGCTGCAGGCCATCAAGGGCTTTGAAACCATCAACCGCTGGGCTTCCTTCCACCATGAGAAATTGAACGGCAAAGGCTACCCCTTCCATCTGCGGGACGGGGATATCCCGCTGGGCGCGCGCATCATGGCCGTGGCGGATATATTCACCGCTATCACCGAGGACCGCCCCTACCGGCAGGGCATGGAGAAAGAACAGGCGAAGCAAGTGCTTTCAAGCATGGTCGCCGACGGTTCCGTCTGCCCGTATGTCGTTTCCCTGCTGATGGACCATTTTGAGATGCTCAACGGCGTGCGCATTGCCGCGCAGCAAAATGCCGCGGGAGAGTATCGGGCGTATATGGAGGTGGAGGGGTAAGGTTCAAAACTGGGGGCAGATACTTTTGCAACTCTCTGTTTTCTTCCCCGACAAGGTAAAATCGTCACTCGCTTGATGTTCTTGGGTTCGGTGAAAGGGTACTGTCAAGAATTATGCGCAAAAAGGAACGAGGCCGTGCGTCTGCCACTTCAGCTGGCGGCAAAATCGGGTTCTACCTGATACTCCAGGTGCTTCATGTTTAAATACTTCT
>JAVBWI010000016.1:0-47129 GCA_036677445.1 Clostridia bacterium | reverse complement strand
CTGGGACAGCGCCATTGTGATCGCCGCCGTCAGCGTCGTCTTGCCATGGTCTACGTGTCCGATCGTTCCAATGTTTACGTGCGGTTTCGTGCGCTCGAATTTCTGCTTTGCCATTGTGTTCGTTCCTCCTAAATATCTTGGTTATTTCGTTCTTTTTGCTTGCACCGACATAAAGCCGGACAGTTTTTTAGCTGCGGCCTGTTACGCGGCTGGCCACGTTTCCAGGCACTTCTTCATAGTGGTCAAACTGCATGGTAAACGTGCCCCTGCCCTGCGTACGTGAGCGGAGGTCCGTCGCATAACCGAACATCTCGGAAAGCGGGCACATTGCATGCACTGCCTGCCCGTTGCCGCGCGCTTCCATTCCCTCGATACGTCCGCGGCGCGCGTTGATGTTGCCGATCACGTCGCCCATGTATTCCTCGGGCATGACGACTTCGACCTTCATCATGGGCTCAAGGAGCACGGAGCCCGCCTTTGCGGCCGCTTCCTTAAAAGCGAGCGAGCCGGCAATCTTGTAGGCAAGCTCGGAGGAATCGACCTCATGATAGCTGCCGTCAAGCAGCGTAGCCTTGAAGTCCACCACCTCGTAACCGCCCAGCGCGCCGCTGCGTGCAGCCTCCTGAATACCCTGGTCGATCGCGGGGATGTACTCCTTGGGTATGACGCCGCCCACGGTGAGGTTCTCAAACACATACCCGGTACCCGGCTCCTGCGGCGTAAACTGCACAACGCAATGACCGTACTGGCCGTGGCCGCCGGTCTGGCGTACATAACGACCTTCCGCCTTGACGGATTTGGTGATGGTTTCGCGGTAAGCGACCTGGGGCTTGCCTACGGTGGCCTCCACACGGAATTCGCGGATCAGGCGATCCACGATGATTTCCAAATGCAGCTCGCCCATACCGGCGATGATGGTCTGCCCCGTCTCCTGATCCGTATAGGTCTTAAAGGTTGGGTCCTCCTCCGCCAGCTTGACCAGCGCGAGTGTCATTTTATCCTGCCCGGCCTTTGTCTTGGGTTCGATGGCCACCTTGATAACAGGGTCGGGAAACTCCATGGATTCAAGCAGCAGCGGGTACTGTTCGTCGCAGAGCGTATCGCCCGTAGAGGTGTCCTTAAAGCCGCCGATGGCGGCGATGTCGCCCGCGTAGACTTCATCCACCTCGGTGCGCGCGTTCGCGTGCATGAGCAATATGCGCCCCACGCGCTCACGCCTGCCCTTGGAGGCGTTATATACATATGTGCCGCTCTTGAGCGTGCCGCTGTACGCGCGGAAAAACGCCAATTTACCCACATACGGGTCAGTAACGATCTTGAACGCAAGCGCAGTAAACGGAGCGGAGTCGCTGGTTTCGGTGGGGATCATTCCGTCGCCGTCGACTTCCTTGCCCTGCGGGGGCGGTACGTCAAGCGGCGAGGGCAAGTAATCCACAATGGCGTCTAACAGCAGCTGCACGCCTTTGTTGCGATAAGAGGTACCGCAGCATACCGGCACTACGGTGTTTGCGATCGCGGCGCTCCGAAGGCATGTGCGGATTTCTTCCCGGGTGAACTCTTCGCCGCCAAGGTATTTCTCCAGCAGCGCTTCATCCTGTTCCGCAACGGCTTCGATGAGCTTTGCGCGATATTCTTCACAGAGCGGGAGCATGTTCGCGGGAATTTCCTCCTCACGCACATCTACGCCCATATCGTCGTAATAGACCTCGGCCTTCATTTTTATTAAGTCCACGATGCCGCGAAATTCTCCTTCGCTGCCGATGGGCAGCTGGATAGGCACCGCATTGGCGCCCAGACGCTCATGCATCATTTTCACGACATTAAAGAAATCCGCGCCGGTAATGTCCATTTTATTAACATAAGCGAGGCGTGGCACGCCATATTTCGTGGCCTGCCGCCATACGGTCTCGCTCTGCGGCTCAACGCCGCCTTTGGCGCAAAATACCGCTACGGCGCCGTCGAGTACGCGAAGGGAACGCTCTACCTCAACGGTAAAGTCAACGTGACCCGGCGTATCGATGATGTTGATGCGGTGCTCGCGCCAAAACGCGGTGGTGGCGGCGGAAGCGATGGTGATGCCGCGCTCCTGCTCCTGCACCATAAAGTCCATGGTTGCAGCGCCTTCATGCACTTCTCCCACTTTGTGAATCTTGCCCGTATAGAACAGGATGCGCTCGGTGGTCGTGGTCTTGCCAGCATCTATGTGCGCCATGATGCCTATATTCCTGGTCATTTCCAGGGAAGTCTGCCTAGGCATGGTCTCCCTCCTTTCCGTTGAAAATACAGCGGTTACGATGATTTAACAAGTATGTTTCCTCCAATAGGGTCGTATGGGACGAAAAAAGCCTTTTGAAAGAATACCGCGGATACGGCAAAGCCGTATCCGCGGCGGACTTTCCGGCTTACCAGCGATAGTGCGCGAACGCCTTGTTGGCTTCGGCCATCTTGTGAGTATCTTCCTTCTTCTTGAAGGCGTTGCCCGCCTGGTTGGCGGCATCCATGATCTCGCCCGAAAGGCGCTGCATCATGGTACGCTCGCCGCGGTTGCGGGCGTAGGATACCAGCCAGCGAAGGCCCAGCGTCTGACGGCGCTCGGGGCGAATCTCGATGGGCACCTGGTAGGTGGCGCCGCCGACACGGCGGGCCTTGACCTCCAGTACGGGCATGATGTTTTCCATCGCCTGCAGGAAGACTTCCAAAGGCTCGCGGCCCGTCTTATCGCGGATGATGTCAAACGCACCGTAGCAGGCCTTCTGCGCAACGCCGCGTTTGCCGTCGAGCATGACCTGGTTGATGAGCTTGGTTACAACAATGCTCCCGTAAATGGGATCGGCCAGCACTTCGCGCTTGGGAATAAATCCACGTCTTGGCATAGCTTTCTCCCTCCTTACTTCTTGGGCCGCTTGGCGCCGTAGAGGCTGCGCGCCTGCATGCGCTTTGCAACGCCTGCGGTGTCCAGCGCGCCACGGATGATGTGATACCTGACGCCGGGCAGATCCTTGACACGGCCGCCGCGGATGAGCACAACGGAGTGCTCCTGCAGATTGTGGCCGATGCCGGGAATGTATGCGGTGCCCTCAAGGCCGTCGGTCAGACGGATACGCGCAATCTTGCGCAGGGCGGAGTTGGGCTTCTTCGGGGTCATGGTACGCACGGCGGTGCAAACACCGCGGCGCTGCGGGCACTGCTTGAGTATGGGGGCGTTGGATTTATACTCCACCTGCTCCCTGCCCTTGCGGACCAACTGGTTGATCGTAGGCATTCTATTTCCTCCTGTAAAATCTTGTTTCGGGGATGGCGTAAGGCTTCCAGCAAAAGCCCCGACGTCACCGTGCAACGCTTTGCGGCAAAAGTGCCGCAGGATATATGTGTTAAGAAAACTCCCTGCAACCCTTTGAGGGAGAGATCAACAAACATGAACGGACACGGCGCCCGTTACTCCTTGGGCGCGCCCGCACAGGCGGCGCCTACATCAATGCCGCACGACTCGCCCAGTTCGCGCATGGTGGGTACTATCTCCAGCGCTATATCGTACTCGTAGCAAACGGTTTTGAGCTTGTTTTTTAGGAACGCCTCCGCATCATCGGCCAGGTACACGCGCGCGAGCGTACCGGCCTGAATTGCCCTGAGTACCTGCTTGGTACCCACGACGGCGTTTTTGCATAGGTCCTTGGGCATAAAGCGCCATTACCCTTTCCGGCTCATCACACTTATTTAGCGCCAAGTCCCATGAGCCGAAAGGCATATCCATGGCGCTTTTGCCATTTGCGCTTTACGGCAGCACCGCAAAGTACCCGCAGGGCGGAAAAACCGCTGTGTAAAACAAGCATACGCATGGCGCATCGGAACAAACGTCCACGAAAAGCGCACCATGCGTATTCTATCACCTGAACGGAATGTTGTCAAAGGCTTTTTGCTGGATTCCTGCGACTTTTGCCGTTACAGCTCACTCCTGAACAGGGCAGGTCGCATCTTCCGGCGTGCCGGTGCCCACACCCATACGCATGCGTTTTTTCACGAATACCAGGCGAAGCAGCTTCCCGCTCGCATTGAGCGGGAACCATCCCTTCTCCTTCATATCACGAAGCGTAGGAATTTCGAAGGGGTTCAGGCGCGTTGCTTCCGCATAGCGTTTGCTCAGCGCCCCGGTGATTACCTTGCCGGCAACGACGGCAATCAGCACGGCGGCCACAAACACGGCAAACGGCAATATCATCGCCACGCGTTCAAGCGCATCGGATATGCCGGGCAGCGCCAGCGCCAACAGCGCCAGTATGCCAACCAACAACGGCAGCGCGACGGGCAAATACTCCAATGTAAGTATGCGCCTGCGGCAGGCGCCGCATACACCCAGCTGCACGGGTATGAGAGAACCGACGGTGGATTTGATCTTCAGCCCGATCACCGAACGCTTTGTACGCTTAGGCTCGGGGTGGCCAAGATCCAGCAAGCCATAGTAGGCGCGCTTGCCGGGCTCCCTCTTGCAAAGTACACAGTCTTCCCCCGCAAACAGGTGGTGAAGGCCGCCTTCGGGCAAAAGGCCCTTGAGCACGTCCAGATCCTGTATGATCTGATCACAATTCTCTTCACCGCTTGCTACGCATCCTGCGCAGGCGGGCATGTTCAGCATATCGCAGTAGACAGTATGGTAAAGCTTGCAACTTTCTTTTGTAATGTTACGTTCCATGATCGCCCTCCCGTTATCTGTCGTCGGCGGCAGTCTCGTGCACCTCTACGTTTTTATACCGCTTGAGCCCGATGCCCGCGGGGATCAGCTTTCCAATAATGACGTTCTCCTTAAGACCCACCAGCGGATCGATCTTGCCTTTGATGGCAGCCTCTGTGAGCACCCGCGTCGTTTCCTGGAAGGAAGCGGCAGAAAGGAAGGAGTCGGTAGCAAGGCTCGCCTTTGTAATGCCCAGCAGCTTGCGCTTGGCCACCGCAGGCTGGCCGCCGTTCATGATGACGGCCTCATTCTCGCGCTCGAAGCGGAAAATGTCGATGAGTTCGCCGGGCAGCATATCCGTATCGCCCGCATCCTCAATCTGCACTTTACGCAGCATCTGGCGGATGATGATTTCAATATGCTTGTCGGATATCTCAACGCCCTGCAGGCGGTATACGCTCTGCACTTCTTTAAGCATGTAAGCCTGCACGCCCTTGACGCCCTTGATTTTGAGGATATCGTGCGGGTTGATGGAACCTTCCGTCAGCTCGTCGCCCGCCTCCACCACATCTCCATCCTTGACCTTCAATTTGGAGCCGAAGGGAATGAGGTATGTTTCGCTCTCGCCGTCCTCGTTGCTGATGATGGCTTCACGCTTTTTCTTGGAGTCGTTGAGCTTTACGACACCGTTGATTTCGGAAATCACGGCAAGGCCCTTGGGCTTTCTCGCCTCGAAGAGCTCCTCCACGCGGGGAAGACCCTGTGTGATATCGTCGCCTGCGACGCCGCCCGTATGGAACGTACGCATGGTGAGCTGCGTGCCCGGCTCACCGATGGCCTGTGCGGCGATAATGCCTACCGCTTCGCCGATGTCCACCTCGTTGCCGGTCGCCAGGTTCGAACCGTAGCACTTGGCGCAGATGCCATGCTCGCTGCGGCAGGTGAACACCGTACGGCAGCTAACGCTCTCCACGCCGGATTGATCGATCAGCCCGCAATCGTCCACGGTAAGCATTTTATTCGCAGGTACGAGCACTTCGCCCGTTTCCGGATGCAGCACCTTCTCCGCCGTATAACGGCCCAAGAGGCGCGCGCCCAGCGGCTCTATAACTTTGTTGCCCTCGCGGATGGCGCTAAAGCGCATGCCCTTGACCGCCTCTCCGCGCGAAGCGAAGCAATCCTCGTCGCGAACGATAACGTCCTGCGAAACATCCACCAGGCGGCGGGTCAGATAGCCGGAGTCCGCCGTTCTAAGCGCGGTATCGGCCAAGCCTTTGCGCGCGCCGTGCGAGGAGATGAAGAACTCAAGCACCGTAAGGCCCTCACGGAAGTTCGCACGGATAGGCACCTCAATGATCTGGCCGGAAGGGTCCGCCATCAAGCCGCGCATACCGGCAAGCTGCCTGATCTGCGCGGTGCTGCCGCGCGCGCCGGAGTTTGCCATCATGTAAATGGGGTTAAACGGATCGAGCGACTTCATCAGCGCATCGGTGACCAAGCCTGTGGTTTTTTCCCAAACCTTGATAACGCGCTGCTTGCGCTCCGCATCCGAAAACAAACCGCTGCGGAACAGGTTGTCGATATTGACGACCTCGTTTTCCGCCTCCTGCAGCAGCGCCGGTTTTTCCTTGGGTACGGTAATGTCCTGGAAACCGACCGTAATGCCGCCGCGGGTGGAATATTCAAAGCCCAGCTTCTTGATGCGATCCAGCACCTGGGAGGTCACGGTGGGGCCGTGCTTGCGGTAGCAGCTCTCCACGATTTTGCCCAGATCTTTTTTCAGTACCAGGCGGTCGATCTCAAGCTTGAAAATGTTCTCTTCCTTCGAGCGGTCTTCATAGCCAAGATCCTGCGGTATTGCATTGTTGAACAGTAAGCGGCCCACGGTGGTGTCGATTACCTTGCGGCGGGGCTGCCCCTCCCATATGCGTTCTACGCGCACCTTTATCTTGGCCTGTAGCGCGACTATGCCGGTTTGATAGGCCATGATCGCCTCGTTCTCGCTGTGGAAAGCCTTGCCTTCGCCTTTCGCGCCGGGGCGGTCCAGCGTAAGGTAATAGCAGCCGATGACCATGTCCTGCGTGGGGGAAACGACCGGCTTGCCATCCTGCGGCTTCAATATATTGTTGGAAGCGAGCATGAGGAAACGCGCTTCCGCCTGCGCTTCAACCGAAAGCGGCACGTGCACGGCCATCTGGTCGCCGTCAAAGTCCGCGTTGTATGCCGTGCAGACCAACGGATGGAGTTTGAGCGCACGCCCCTCGACCAATACCGGCTCGAATGCCTGAATACCAAGACGGTGCAGCGTAGGCGCGCGGTTCAGGAGCACGGGGTGATCCTTGATAACGCCCTCCAGCACGCCCCAAACCTCGGGGCGCACGCGCTCGACCATACGCTTGGCGCTCTTGATGTTGTGGGCGTGGCCTTCTTCTACCAGTTTCTTCATCACGAAGGGCTTGAAAAGCTCCAGCGCCATTTCCTTGGGCAGGCCGCACTGGTACATTTTGAGCTCGGGACCTACCACGATAACCGAACGGCCGGAATAGTCCACGCGCTTGCCCAAAAGGTTCTGACGGAAGCGTCCCTGCTTGCCGCGCAACATATCCGAAAGGGACTTGAGCGGCCGGTTGCCTGGGCCCGTTACGGGTCGGCCGCGGCGGCCGTTGTCGATGAGCGCATCCACAGCCTCCTGCAGCATACGCTTTTCATTGCGCACGATGATATCCGGCGCTTTCAACTCCAGCAGCCTTTTGAGTCGGTTGTTGCGGTTGATGACGCGGCGGTACAGGTCGTTTAAATCGGAGGTCGCAAAGCGGCCGCCGTCGAGCTGCACCATAGGCCGGAGTTCCGGCGGGATAACCGGCACCACATCCAGTATGATCCATTCCGGCTTGTTGCCGGATTTCAAAAATGCTTCCACGACTTCCAGCCGTTTGATGGCGTTGGCGCGCTTCTGGCCGGAAGCGTCGCGGATTTCTTCGCGCAACTGTGTCTCCAGCTCCGCCAAATTGATCTGCTTGAGCAGCTCCTTGATGGCCTCGGCGCCCATACCCGCCTTAAAAGCCTTCGCGCCGTACTTCTGCTGCGCCTCGCGGTATTCCTTATCAGTCAGGAGACTCTTGTGCGTAAGCGGGGTAGCGCCCGGGTCAATGACCACAAAGTTGGCGAAATACAGTATTTTCTCCAGCGCGCGGGGGGACATATCCAGCAGCATCTTCATGCGGCAGGGGATGCCCTTGAAATACCAGATGTGCGAAACGGGCGCGGCCAGCTCGATATGGCCCATACGCTCGCGGCGCACCTTTGCGCGGGTAACCTCCACGCCGCATTTGTCGCACACGACGCCCTTGTAACGCACCCGCTTGTAACGGCCGCAATGGCACTCCCAATCCTTGGTGGGTCCGAATATACGCTCGCAGAACAGACCGTCTTTTTCCGGTTTTAACGTACGGTAATTGATGGTCTCCGGCTTTTTCACCTCGCCGTGGGACCATTCGCGTATTTTATCCGGCGACGCCAGGCCGATCTGTATAGCATCGAAATTTGTCAGTTCAAACAATTCGCGTCTCTCCCTTCCCTGCGGTGCCTCTGTTACTCGTCGCCCTGCTCGTCGTCAAGCAGCAAATCGTCATCGTCAATATCCTCATCATCCAGCTCGTCGTCGAGTTCCTCGAAATCGTCGAACTCTGCAAACTCGTCGATACCGGGCCGTACGATGGGCGGCGCATCCTCCGTTCCCGCGATGTTGACGTCCATCACGACCGGTTCGTCCTCGTCAACGGATTCACCGATCTCGATGACCTCGCGGGTGTCGGAAAGCACCTTGATATCCAGCGCCAGCGACTGCAGCTCCTTGATAAGCACCTTAAAGGACTCCGGTACGCCGGGCTGCGGTACGTTTTCGCCCTTGACGATGGCTTCGTAGGTCTTGACGCGGCCCACCACATCGTCGGATTTGACTGTCAGTATTTCCTGCAGGGTATTTGCCGCGCCGTACGCCTCCAGCGCCCAGACTTCCATCTCGCCGAAACGCTGGCCGCCAAACTGCGCCTTACCGCCCAGAGGCTGCTGCGTCACCAGCGAGTACGGGCCTGTGGAGCGCGCGTGGATCTTATCGTCCACCAAATGCGCCAGCTTCAGGTAATACATATAGCCTACGGAAACGCGGTTTTCAAAAGGTTCGCCGCTGCGTCCGTCATAAAGTACCGTCTTGCCGTCTTCGTCAAAGCCTGCCTGCCTGAGGTGGAACTTGATATCCTCCTCCGTCGCGCCGTCGAACACGGGGGTGGCGATATGCCAGCCAAGCTGCTTGGCCGCGAGGCCCAGATGCAGCTCAAGCACCTGGCCGATGTTCATACGCGAAGGCACGCCCAGCGGATTCAAAACGATCTGCAGCGGAGTGCCGTCAGGCAGGAAAGGCATATCCTCTTCCGGCAGTATGCGGGAAATAACGCCCTTGTTGCCATGGCGGCCCGCCATTTTATCGCCGACGGAAATCTTGCGCTTTTGCGCGATGTAGACGCGCACCAGCTCGTTGACGCCGGGGGAAAGCTCATCCTTGTTTTCACGGGTAAACACCTTGACGTCCACAATGATGCCGTCCTCGCCGTGCGGCACGCGTAAAGAAGTATCGCGCACCTCGCGCGCCTTTTCGCCGAATATGGCGCGCAGCAGCCTTTCCTCGGCGGTAAGCTCGGTTTCGCCCTTGGGCGTGACCTTGCCTACGAGTATATCGCCGGAACGCACCTCGGCGCCGGGACGGATGATGCCGTTTTCATCGAGGTTGGCAAGCGCGTCCTCGCCGACGTTGGGGATGTCGCGCGTGATCTCCTCCGGCCCGAGCTTGGTATCGCGGGCTTCTGTCTCATGCTCCTCGATATGGATGGAGGTAAATACGTCCTCCTTGACCAGCTTCTCGCTGATCAGGACCGCGTCCTCGTAGTTGTAGCCTTCCCATGTCATGAAGCCTATGAGTATATTGCGCCCGAGCGCGATCTCACCAAGATCGGTGGACGCACCGTCCGCGATGACCTGGCCCTTTTCCACACGGTCGCCCTTTTGCACAATGGGACGCTGGTTCAGGCAGGTACCCTGGTTGGAACGCTGGAATTTGGTCAGCTTGTAGCTTTTTTCCGAACCGTCGCGATCCGCGCGCACAACGATCTTGCGGGCGGAAACATGCGCAACCTCGCCGGCCTCCTGCGAAATGATCACAACGCCGGAGTCGTGCGCGGCCTTATATTCCATACCGGTGCCTACGATGGGCGCTTCCGGTACCAGAAGCGGCACGGCCTGACGCTGCATGTTGGAACCCATCAATGCGCGGTTCGCGTCGTCATTTTCAAGGAAGGGGATCATGGCCGTCGCCACCGAAACGAGCTGCTTGGGCGAAACGTCCATATAGTCGACTTCCTCGCTCTTGACCTCTATGATCTGGTCGAGCAGGCGGGCGACCACGCGGCTCTTTTTGAACCAGCGCGTCTCCGGATCGATCACCTCATTGGCCTGGGCGACGATGAAGTTATCCTCTTCGTCGGCCGTAAGGTACTCTATCTCGTCGGTGATGATGTGGCTCTTTCCATCCACCCTGCGGTACGGCGCTTCGATAAAGCCATACTCGTTGATGCGCGCATAAGTGGAAAGCGAGTTGATCAGGCCGATGTTCGGACCTTCCGGCGTCTCTATGGGGCACATACGGCCATAGTGCGAAAAGTGCACGTCACGCACATCGAATGTGGCGCGCTCACGATTCAAACCGCCGGGGCCCAGCGCCGAAAGGCGGCGCTTATGCGTCAGCTCTGCAAGCGGGTTGGTCTGATCCATGAACTGCGAAAGCTGCGAGGAGCCGAAGAACTCCTTGATGGCCGCCGTCACAGGACGGATATTAATAAGGTTAGAAGGCATGGCTACATCCATATCCTGCAGGCTCATGCGCTCGCGCACCACGCGCTCAAGCCGGGTGAGGCCCACGCGCAGCTGGTTCTGCAGCAGCTCGCCCACGGAACGGATTCGGCGGTTGCCCAAATGGTCTATATCGTCGGTCGTGCCGATATCATAAGGCAGACCGATCAGGTAGCTGATAGAGGCCACGATATCATCGGGTACGATATGCCTCGGAATGAGGTCGTACACATGCTCTTTCAGGAAGGCCTTCTGCGCGGCCTCGTCCATGCCTTCGCATTCCTTGATTAGCTGCATGAGCGTCGGGCAGTGCACATATTCGTTGAGCCCCGCTTCTATCGGATTGAAAGGCAGAAAATGCTTGGGATTTACGAACTGATTGCCCAGCACCTTGATGCGTTTGCCCTCGTAGCGCACCCATACAAAAGGAATGCCCGCGTTCTCGATGGCTTTTGCAGCCGCGCGCGATAATACCTGCCCCGCCTCGGCGATCACCTCGCCGGTAAAGGGCGAAACAGCGTTTTCGTCGAGTATCTGCCCCGTGATGCGGCGTGCGATGGAAAGCTTCTTATTAAACTTGTAGCGGCCCACGCGCGCAAGGTCGTATCGCTTATCAAAAAATAGGGAATTGAGCAGCGTGCGGGCGCTTTCCTCTGTGGGAGGCTCGCCGGGGCGCTGCCTTTTGTAGATTTCGATCAGGCCCTCTTCCACGGAAGAAGTGCCGTCCTTTTGCAGCGTGGCGGTCAGGCGCTCGTCGGAGCCCAGCAAATCTTCGATCTGAGCGTTGGAGCCATACCCGAGCGCGCGCAAAAGCGCAGTGATATGCACCTTTCGCTGCCGGTCGATCTTGACCCACAGCACTTCATTGCTGTCAGTCTCGTATTCGAGCCACGCGCCGCGGTTGGGAATCACCTGCGTTGCAAAAAGCTGCTTGCCGACTTTATCGATGGACCGGGAATAGTACACGCCGGGGGAACGCACCAGCTGACTGACGATCACG
Source organism: Clostridia bacterium (assembly GCA_036677445.1). Lineage (GTDB taxonomy): Bacteria > Bacillota > Clostridia > Christensenellales > CAG-138 > JAVBWI01. The sequence continues at coordinate 35,562 of JAVBWI010000016.1, read as the reverse complement.
CGTTCCGCGCCGTTGATGATGAACGTACCCTGCTCCGTCATCAGCGGGAAATCCCCCATGAAGACCTCCTGCTGCTTGACCTCCCCCGTTTCCTTATTGATTAAGCGCACCACAACCTTGAGCGGCGCGGAATAGTTTACATCGCGTTCTTTGCATTCCTCGACGGAATATTTGGGGTTTCCTCTGTCGATGTAGTAATCTACGAACTCCAAAACAAGCTTTTCGGAATAGTCCGTAATGGGTGAGATGTCGTTGAGTACCTCTCGAAGATCCTCTGCGAGGAACCGTTCGAACGAATTTTTCTGTACTTCGATCAGATCCGGCATATCCAGGACTTCGTTGATTCGAGAGAAGCTCATGCGCGTCCGCTTCCCCATCTTCACCTCATGCACCATCGCGTTCACTCCTAACCGATGCGTACGCATCAAAATCATTCACAAAGATAGTTCCAACTCCGTCGGGCTGGGCCGCATTGGTCGGTTTTGCCAATGTACCGATTGGAGTATTGCCAAATGTATGCGTTTGCATACTGTGCGCGTATTATCTCCCTCCAAAAGGGCATAAGCGCACATCATCCCATACATGTGCAGTTTATAATAATATCACCGCCGCACACAAGTGTCAAATGTAATTTTTTTGTTGCAGCAAAAAACGAACGGCCGCAGAATTTGACCGCCGTTCATTTCAATTTGGCAAATATCATCCTCCCTGCCGCTGTCTGCAGCACGCTTGTGACGACGGACTCCACCGTTTCGCCGATGTAGCGCTTGCCGCTTTCCACCACGATCATGGTGCCGTCATCCAAATACCCTACGCCCTGGCCGGCTTCTTTGCCTTCTTTGACTACGGCGACGGTCATTTCCTCGCCGGGCAGTACGACGGGTTTAATGGCGTTGGCCAGCTCGTTGATGTTGAATACCGGCACGCTTTGCACGCTTGCAACCTTGTTGAGGTTATAATCGTTTGTAATGACGACGCCGCCCATTTCCTGTGCCAGACGAAGCAGTTTCGCGTCGACCTCGGCGATATCCTCATAGTCGCGTTCCTCCACATGCACGGACATTGTGAGCTCCTTCTGCATGCGGTGCAAAATATCCAGCCCCCGCCGCCCCCGGCCGCGTTTGAGGGAATCGGCGCTGTCCGCGATGTGCCGCAGCTCCTGCAGCACGAACCCCGGCACGATCAGCCTGCCTTCCATCACGCCGGTCTGGCAGATATCGAATATGCGGCCGTCGATAATGACGGAGGTATCCAGTATTTTCGGCCGTGCGGCCGTACCGATGCGGCCGGCTTTTTGCGAAGCGCGCAGCCAGCCCGGCTCTCCGATCTCGCTGCGCCGTTTGACCGTGATGCTGACCCCCAAATAGCCGCAAAGCACATACAGCCCCACATTGATAGGGGCCACAAGCCAGGGCAGGGGAATCCTGCTGACCAGTGTGCTTAAAAGCAGCGCGACCAAAAGCCCGATGATCAGCCCAAGCACTGTAAAGAAAATGTCCGACAGGGGCATTTTCGTAAGAGAATCCTCGGTGTCCTGGATCCAACGCGCTATGCCGTCTATGGTTTTGGGTGAGATAATATAAAAAATGATTGCAAAAATAAGTGCACCCAATACATAGATCATAACCAGCGCCCATGTGAGCAGGGAAACGTGCAGGCTGGTCGCGCCGAATGCGACGATAATGTTATCAATCAGTATGATCAATCCACATCCGAGCGCGGCACCGACCATCGCCGTCACAATTCGCAGTATCTTTCGTACCAAAAGCAGTTCACCTCTTTAAGTATGATGTTTTATTCTCCCATGGCGGCTAAAAACGCTGCTTCCTCCTTTCCGCTTGCCGCAACCAATTCCGCAAGCAACACCTGTTTGGCCGTAAGGAACATCTTGCGCTCACCGGCGGAAAGCCCCTTATCCCTGTCCCGGCGGATGAGGCTCTTGACCACGTCGGCCACGCCGTAAATCTCGCCCTGGCGGAGTTTCTCGAGGTTTTCGCGATAGCGCTGATTCCAGTTGTCGCTTTCCGGAAGAGCGTCTTCCAGCATATAGGCTTTGACACGCTCACATTCGTCTTCATCTATTACGGGACGGAGGCCGACGCTTCTGGCAGCATCGACCGGCACCATCGCCGTCATCTTGCCCAGTACGAAGCGTAACATATAATACCGGGCGGTTTCGCCCAGTACTTCCTGCTCCTGTATGGCTTCCACCACCCCCACGCCGTGCATGGGATAACACACCCGTTCGCCGATTTTAAACATGAGCGCGCCTCCTTCCTCGCGAATATACATAAGAACCTATTCTTATGATAGCGGACTGGGCGCGCTATGTCAATAAAACCGTATTTTATCACAGTGTTTTTCCGTTTGTCAACGTAATTCTTCCTGTTTCGAGCACATGTTTCGAGCACATGGTTTCGAGTACAGTTTCAAGTGAATTCCAGGTATGCTTTTTGCAAGCCTCTGCCGCGCACAGCGCGCCAAGGCGTGTTTGGAGTCATATGACATTGACGCTGCCCGCCGTATGCGTCTATACTGTTGGGGAGCGTGCCGTCTAAAAAGCGGCCCGCGAAACAGCGTGTTGTAATGGAGTAAAGCAGTATGCAATTGAGCAGCGTGGTTTTGTCCATGCGGGAAGAATGTATCCGCGTACGGCGGGAGCTTCACCGCATCCCCGAAATCGCATTTGAAGAATATCAGACACAGGCATACATCCTGCGCTACCTTGAGGCGCAGCAGCCGGATAAGCTTATAAAGCTCGCGGGCACCGGCGTCAAGGCGGTATTCTATGCGCCGGGTGCGAAAGAAACCATTGCGTTTCGCGCGGATATTGACGCGCTGCCCGTCGAAGAGTGGACAAAAACGCCCTATGCCTCCGTGCATCCCGGCAAAATGCACGCCTGCGGGCATGACGGGCATATCACGGTGGCGCTGCTCATGGCAAAGCTCATCCATGCGCGGCGCGAAGCGCTCACGGTCAACGTGGTGCTGCTGTTCCAGCCCGGTGAGGAAGGGGGCGGCGGCGCGCGCAAAATGATCAGCGACGGCGCGCTGCGCGATCCGCGGGTGGACCGCATATACGCCCTGCATGTCTGGCCGGAATTGAAGCCCGGGCAGCTTGGCGTGCGGCGGGGAACGTTTATGGCGCAATCCTGCGGGTTCGACCTGACGGTGATCGGCAAAAGCGCGCACGGCGCCAGCCCCGACAAAGGGATCGACGCCGTAGTGGCCGCCGCGGAGCTGATTTCGGTACTGCAAACGGTAGTATCCCGCTCCACCAGCCCCGACGAGCCGGTAGTGCTTACAATAGGCAAGATCCACGGCGGCGAGGCGCGCAACATCATTTGCGACAGGGTGGTAATGAGCGGTACGCTGCGTACCTTCTCAAGCGAAATGCGCGAGCAGATCATGGACCGCATACGCAAGATACTCGCGGGATTTGAGCTTGCGACCGGTATCACGACGGAATTCAACGAAGTACAGCTGTATTACAGCGTAGAAAACCCGCTGGATATGACCGAGGAGTTCCAGCTCTTGATGAAGGCGGATCTGCACCCCATGCAGCACCTGATGATCGGCGAGGATTTTTCGTTCTATCAGCAGGAGATCCCCGGCCTGTTCTTTTTCGTGGGCGTGGGGGAATACAGCGGCTACCCGCCGCTGCACAGCCCGCATTTCGATTATAATGAAGACTCTCTGCTATACGGCCTGGAAGCGTATTGCCGCATGCTGGGGTTCGCGGAATAAAATATCGAATAACCAGCGGACTGGACTGCGTCGCAGTCCAGTCCGCTGTGGTTATTAAAAAAAGTGCTGTAGCACTTTTTTGAGCTTCCGGGGACAGCGGTCCCCGAATCCCTACGGTTTTTTTGACAAGTTGAGCGGAGACGCTTGCTTATTGGCCGTTCAATTCCTCCAGCGAGACGGGCGCGGCCTGAAGCAAGGCAGAATCCTCCGGGTTGTGCGTTACCAGAACGATAAGCGGCGCCGCCTTGCGGATGTGCGCGGCCACGCGGGCGCGCAGCGCCTCGTCCAAACCCTTGAAGGGCTCATCCAGCAGCAGCACATCCCCGCCGTACGCGCAGGCGCGGGCGAGCGCCACGCGCCGCTGCATACCGCCGGAAAGCTCCGCCGGGTAGCGGTCGCGTTCCCCTGTGATTTCCATACGCTCCACCCATTCTTCAGCGATGCGCGCCCTGTCCGGATACGTATCCGGCAGGGCGATCAGCACGTTCTCATACGCCGTACACCAGGGCAGGAGCCGGTCTTCCTGAAACGCCATGGTCACGCGCTTGCCGTCAAGCCCCTCCACATAACCTGAGGATGGCTGCAGCAGCCCCGCCAGCACGCGCAGCAGCGTGGTCTTGCCTATGCCGGACGGGCCGGTGATCGCCACCGCGCCGCGCGCGGGCAGCAAAAAGGATACGTTCTTTAATACGGGAGTGCCCTCATACCCTGCGGATACGCCGTTCAACCGTATGCTCATGCCCGTTTCCCCCATCTGCCGTCGTTCCGGATACGCTTGAGTATGCGCACGAACAGCCGCTCCAGCAATATAGAAAGCGCAATGACAACCGCCGTCCATGCGAACATATCCGCAGTCTCCAGGTCATTTTTGCTTTCGATCAGGTTTTTTCCTATGGAGTTTGCCGTACGGACCAGCACCTCCGCCGCCACGCTTGCCTTCCACGCAAAACCCAGCCCGGTAGCGCAGGCGGCCAACAGGTGCGGCAAAACGGAAGGAAGATACACCATGCGCAGCGTCTTTTTCCGTCCAAAGCGAAAGAGCTTCGCCATCTCCAAGAGCTGCGCGTCCGTCGCGCGGATACCTTCCTGTACGTTGGCCCAAATGAGCGGCAGCACCATCAGGAACGCGGTGAACGCCGGAATCGTGTTGGTTTTCATCCAAAGCCATACCAGCAATATAAAGGACGTGACCGGGGTCGCCTTGATAATGCTGCGAAGCGGCCGCAGCAGCGCATCTGCAAACGGAAGCGCCGAAGTGAACGCGCCAAGCGCCGTACCCAGTATCACGGCCGCAAGATACCCCGCCACCACGCGCAATACGCTTGCAAGCGCGCTGCCCCAGAAACCGCCCTGCCCCATCAGCGCGATAAGGCTTTGCACCGTCCGTACAGGCGAGGGCAGCAGGAATTCCGACGAGACGGCCATACTCGCCGCCTGCCAGACCGCAAGCCAGATCAGGGCGATCCCTATGCCCCGCAATACGGTTTTCCCGCCTTTTAACACTGCACCCTCTCCCATCCCAATTACGTTTTACGGCAGATAATAGAAGTCGTCGCCGGGTAAAGCGCCGCCCACGCTCTTGGCGTCGGCATCAAAGAGCACTTCGAACATCGCGGAAGCGCTCGCCTTCATATCCGCGCCGGTGATGCAGACGATGTTGCAGTTGGGGATTGCCGCCTTTGCGGCGGCGGCGCTGCCCATAATGCCATAGCTCTCTATAAGCGCGGCGGCTTCGTCGGGCTGCCCGTTTGTGAATACGGTGGATGCGGCATATTCCTGCAGGAAGGTATTGACCGCTTCGGGGTTGCTTTCAATTACTTCTTTGCGTGCAATGATACAGCCCTGCACCAGCTGTGTGCCGCCGGAAACCTTGTTCCACTCGTCGGTAAGGTCCAGCGCCACGCGCAGGCCGCTGTTTTTCAGCAGTGCGGTGGTCGCGTTGGGCTCGGGCAGCATGGCGACCTCTACCCCGCCTTCGCCGGCGGTAAGCAGCGTGGCAAGCTCGGAATGCTCAGTCATGTACGAAATGTTTACTTTACCGGCAACGCCGTTCTTCTCAAGCAAATAGTTGATGATATACTCCGGCGTTGCGCCCTGGCCGGTGGCAAACAGCGGTTTGTTTGCAAGATCCGCTATGCTTTTTACAGTATCGCCGTTCTCCAGTATATAGAGCACGCCCAGTGTGTTGACGGCGACGATCTCGACCTCGCCCTTGGTCTTTGCATAGAGTGCGGCGGCCAGGTTGATGGGAGCGGCGGCGATATCCACCTCGCCGGTGACGATTTTGCCGCTGATCTCATCGGGCGCGGCGGCCAGCGTGATATTGTAATCCACGGCGGTCTCGTCGTTTTCATCCGCCTGCATCAATTGCACCATGCCCATGCCGGTAGGGCCTTTGAGCGCGACAATGTTCAAAGCCGACCTTTCGGCAGGTTGTTCCGCGGGAACCTGTGTGGAAGCAGGGGCGGGCTCGGCTGCCGCCCCGGCCGGCGCGGCTGTGGCCGCGGGCTGCGTCTCTCCGGCACAGCCGGTCAGAAGCATAAGGGCCATTGCCGCGGCGACAAGCATCGTCAGTAACCGATTACGTTTCATTGTGTTCTCCTCCTGTAGTCCTGAAAGTTTGATAACAACATAGTTCGCAACGTACTTTAAGGCTGGGGTGCATCCGTCTTTTCGCGCACGATTTCAATGGACCGTCCCTGCCGACGGATGCTGCCGTCCCGTTCCAGCTTTTCCAGCGCCCGGTAAAGCGATGCGCGGCTGATGCACAACGCCTGCGCGAGCGCAGTCAGCCCATGGGTGATGCTGCCTCCCGCCGCGTTTTGCGTCAGGTATAACAGCACGCGCTGTTCCACGGTGGGGGAAATCAGTTCCTCGATACGGGCATTGAGGAAATAAATGCGCCCGGTCAGATAGCGAAGATAATTTTCCGTCAGCCGAAAATTCGCCTGCATCAGCGTGCGCAGCGTGTCTTCCGGGATGAGCAGCGCCGCCGTATTCTTTTGGGCAATGATCCGGGTGGGGAATTCGCGCGTCTCTCCACAGGCAAACAGCGCGGCCACGCCGAACAGCGCGCCGGGCTGCAATTCGCTCATGCGCAGAAGGCCCTCGCCGGAATGCTTTTCCACCACGGCGCCGCCGCGCAACAGTATGCCCAGGCAGGGGGATGTTACGTTGGAGGGCAGCAGTACCACCCCTGCAGGATAGCGAACGTATTCTACGCCGGGCAGGCAAACAAGCGTCGTGATCTCCTCCTCCGCAAAGCCGCGGAACAGGAACGACTCCCTTAACAACGGCATATAGCGACTCGCCTGCGCCTTCGATATGCCCGGCATATCCGTCCTCCAACGCATTGATTTTGTCTCATATGATACAATACAAGAGCATTTTATGCTATTCCCACCGGATTGTCAATAATTTCGCAAAGAAACCGCGAAAGAAAAAGCGCCCTTTCTGCAAAGAGCGCCCGGCTACGTACAAATACAATATCAATGCCCGTTGCCTTCGTCGTAATGCGCGCGCGGGCCGCCGATATACTTGGGGCGGGTACGCGCCATTGTCAGCACCGCTTCGCCCACGCGGCGATGGGCGCTGTGGATGGGTACCACAACCGGACGCATATGCATGCCGATGAACGTACCGCCGATGTCGATACCGGCGGACGCGCGGGCCTTCAAATCTTCCACCATGACGGGGTCGTCAAAGCGCGCAAGCGCCTGCAGCGCAAACGCGCCGCCCGCGTGCAGCCACGGCCTTACCCATACATGCGTCAGGTCGTATTTTTCCATTGCAGCGCGCTCCACCACCAGCGCGCGGTTGAGATGCTCGCAACACTGTACGGCCAAAAACAGGCCGCGCGCCTTTATTTCCGGCAACACAGCATCCATGATGGCGGCGGCGATCTCTTCGCTGGACTGCGTACCGATGCAGTGGCCGCCCACCTCGCTGGTGGAGCACCCCACCACAAAAAGCTCGCCCGGCCGCAGATCGGCTGCGGGCAATAAATCAGAAAGCGCGTCGCGCACCTGTTGTGTGATCGTAGTTTGCAATTCCATGACAGTATTCCTCGGTATTCGTATTCATTCGCCCCAAACCGGCAACAGCCATTATACCCTTGTGCACGCCAAACGTCAATGCCGCAGGCAGACGCGGAACGCTGTGGGCAGCGCGTGCATGCCTCCCTCCACCTGTGCCCATTCCCAGCCTTCCTGAAGGCATTTTATCTCCACCGGCAGCGAAAAAACGCGCATATGCCACTCCACATGCGTGAATATGTGCTTTTTTGCGTATTGCACGATATTGCCCGTTGGCGCCGCGCCCCACCCGGAAAGCGTTTGCGTAAATGCACGCTCGTCCAAATGCCCGGGTACATTGGGAAGCTCCCAGAGGCCTGCAAGCAGGCCGTTCGCCGCTCGTTTGCGAACGGTAAACCGCTCCCCCTGCCACAGCGCAAACACTGTAAGCTCCTCTATGCGCCGCGGCGCTTTTTTCGTTTTGACGGGAAGCGACGCCGCGGTTCCCGCCGCACGCCCCTTGCACAGGTCGGCAACCGGGCAGGCTTCGCATGCGGGCGCGGCGTTGGGCAGGCAGATGCACGCGCCAAGCTCCATCAGCGCCTGGTTGAATGCGCCGGGCGAGTCCGCGGGCAGCATCCGCGTCACGGCCTGTTCCGCGGCGCGTCTCGTCTTCTGTTCGCTGATATCCAGCGCGCAATCGCTCAGCCGCGCGAGTACGCGCAGCACGTTGCCATCCACCGCGGGAACGGGGATGTTGTACGCGATGGACGCGACGGCGCCCGCCGTATAAGGGCCGATGCCCGGAAGCTTGAGCAGTTCTTCCATGCTTGCGGGCAGCCTGCCGCCGAACGCTTCCACTACGATGCGCGCCGTACGCCGCAAATTGCGCGCGCGGCTGTAATAGCCCAAGCCCTCCCAAAGCTTGAGCAGCCGTTCTTCCTCTGCGGCGGCAAGCGCCGCAATATCCGGCAACGCGGCCATAAAACGCAGAAAATAAGGTTTGACCGCTTCCACGCGGGTCTGCTGCAGCATAATCTCGCTCACTAAAACGCGGTAGGCGTCGGTGTTTTCCCGCCACGGAAGCTGCCGCGCGTTTTGCTTATACCAGCGCAGCAAGGGTGCGGCGATGGACAAAACAGCAAAGCCCTCCATCAAAGCGTTCTCCACAGCAGACGGTTATCCTCAAACACGGCTTCCACCCGCCCCTGGTCCAGCAGGTACGCCAAATACGAGCGCAGCGTGCTTCCCACCAGCACATATTGATTGAAATCCATATTCAGTTGATAGTGGTCAAATAACTGCTTGAGCAGTTCCTCCATGGTCTGCGGTGAATTGCACAGGGTAAGCAGCAGGTTTATGATCTCCTGCACTTTGTTTCGGTTAATCTGTACCAACTCACGGATATCTTCCACCGGCTCGGCATGGGCAGGCACGAACAGCGCCGCCTGCATGTTTTCCACCTTATCCAGTGTTTCGAGGTATTGCTCCACATCATATATGAAGTTGACATGGTATTTCTCTATAATATGCTCACCACTCAGGCAATCCGCCAGGAACAGTATGTTATCCGGCGTGCGCACGCCGATCATATCGAAATAATGCCCGGGCAGCGGTACGATTTCGAATCCTGCCGGCAGCCCTTCCTCCACGCCCCCCGCAGGCAGGCTGGGCTGCGCAACCAAAAACTTGTTGCGCAGCGGGCGGGGCGGGAACCCGCCATATAAAAAGGATGGCTCCAGCATGGGATACCGTGCGAACGCGTTTTCAATGCCGGTGGAGCGTATGGCGCAGCCTGTGCGCTGCTGTAAAAAATCATTGCCGCCGATGTGATCGGCATTGGAGTGCGTATTGAGAATGGTGCGAAGCGTCCAGTCATTGGCTTTCAGGTGCTGGCCGATCTTGCGCCCGGCTTCCTTATCGTTGCCGCTGTCGATCAACGTCACGCCGCCGTCATCTTCCACATACAGGCCGATCTTCGCCGGGGACTGTATAAAATAGGTGCGCTCTCCCACTTTTTTCAATTCATACATACATGCCGCCTCGCTTTCCCTATTAGTATCCTGTGCATGCGCAGGCTTGTCAAGATGCGCTGCTTTTCACCATATCGCGATTTTTAACAGGAATATCACATTCCGGTGTTTGCATTTTTGGCAGATTACGCTATAATTGTTTTAGCACTCATCCGGTAAGAGTGCTAATCTATGAACAAAAGGTGATACTATGGCACTTCAACCTTTCCAGGCAGAATCCAAACGGCTGTTGGACCTGATGATCAACTCCATTTACACCCACAAGGAAATCTTCCTGCGCGAACTGATCAGCAACGCCAGCGACGCCATCGATAAGCTGTATTATAAAGAGCTTGGTTCGGGCGCCACCGGCATGGCGAAGGAGGATTTCTTTATTTCCATCCAAGCGGACAAAGCCGCGCGTACCCTTACCCTATCCGACAACGGCTGCGGCATGACCCGTGAGGAGCTTGAACAGAATCTCGGCACCATTGCCGAGAGCGGTACGCTCCGCTTCCGTGCGGAGGAGGCTGCCAGCAACGCCGATATCATCGGCCAGTTCGGCGTAGGCTTTTATTCGGCGTTCATGGTGGCAAAGCGCGTGACCGTGACCAGCCGCGCTTTCGGCGCGGATGAGGCGTGGCAATGGCAAAGCGAAGGTGCCGAAGGCTTCGCGGTTTCCCCCGCCGAGAAGGAGAGTTTTGGCACGCAGATCGTTCTCGAGTTGAAGGAAGATACGGAGGATGAGCATTACGACGAATTTTTGGAGCAATACCGCCTGCGTTCGCTCGTCAAAAAATACTCCGATTATATCCGCTACCCCATCCGCATGGCGGTGGAAAAAAGCCGCCCCAAGGAAGACAATAAGGAAGAATACGAAAGCTACACCGAGATCGAGACTCTCAATTCCATGGTGCCGTTATGGAAGCGCAGCAAGTCGGAACTGACACAAGAAGCCTATGAGACCTTTTACGAAGAAAAGTTTATGGATTACGAAAAGCCCCTGCGCACCGTGCACACCAGCGCCGAGGGAACGGTAAGCTACCATGCGCTGCTGTTTTTCCCCGGCCGCGCGCCCTACGATTATTATACAAAGGAATTCGAAAAGGGCCTGCAGTTGTATTCTAGCGGCGTGCTCATCATGGACAAATGCGCCGACCTGCTGCCGGATTATTTCAGCTTCGTGCGCGGCCTGGTGGATTCGCCGGATTTATCCCTGAATATTTCCCGGGAACTGCTGCAGCACGACCGGCAGCTGAAGGTCATCGCCTCCAACATTGAAAAGAAGATCAAAAACGAGCTGACCGCTATGCTGCTCGAAGACCGCGAGACCTACGAAAAGCTTTGGAAGGCATTCGGTTTGCAATTGAAGTACGGCGTATACAGCGGCTTTGGGCAGAACCGCGCGGTGCTGGAGGATCTGTTGCTGTTCCACTCCATGTCGCAAAACAAGCTCGTTACATTGCGCGAGTATGTGGACGCCATGCCCGAAGCGCAAAAGTCCATTTACTTCGCAAGCGGCGGGTCTGTTGCGCGCATTGAAAAGCTTCCGCAATTGGACCGCCTGCGCGAACGCAATTACGACGTACTGTTCCTGACGGACGACGTGGACGAATTCGCGCTGCAGATGCTGCGCAATTATGCGGAAAAGCCCTTCCAGTCCGTTGCAGCAAGCGACCTCGACCTTGGCGACGAGGAGGAAAAGAAGGCCGCGGAAGAACAGAACACCGCGCATAAGGAACTGCTCGACGAAATGACGGCGGCGCTTTCGGATAAGGTCAAGGCCGTGCGGGTTTCCAACCGCCTCAAACAGCACGCGGTCTGCCTGGCGGCGGACGGCGCGCTTTCGCTGGAAATGGAAAAGGTTTTGAACAACATGCCCGGCGACCATAACGTCAAGGCCGAGCGCGTGCTGGAAATCAACCCCGATCACGCCGTGTTCGCAAAGCTCCAAAAACTCCGTGACGAGGATAAAGACAAGCTCAAAGCATATACCGGCATACTTTATGCGCAGGCGCAGCTGCTCGAAGGTATGCTGCCCGACGACCCGGCGGCGTATGCGGAAGCCGTGCTGAACCTGATGGCATAATAGTAACCAGATAAAAGAAACCTCCTGCCGCATCGCGCCGCAGGAGGTTTTACTATAGCGCTTATTCCGTTTGCTCCGGCTCCTGCGCGGGATGGAAGTAATCGTACACCGCCTGCGCCGTGCGCCGGTCTACGCCGGGATGGGAAGCGAGCGTCTCCACGTCCGCGGCGCGTATTGCATCCAATGTAGGGAAGGCGTCAAACAGGATACGCTTACGCTTTTGCCCCACACCGGGAATTTCATCCAGGCGGGAATACAGCGCGTTCTTGCCACGCAGGCTGCGGTGGTAGGTAATGGCAAAGCGGTGCGCCTCGTCCCGTAAGCGGTCCAACAGATGCATGGCGGGGCTGTTGCGCTCCAGCACCAGCGGCTCCGCCTGTTCCGGCAGGTAGATGCTTTCGCTCAATTCGGCCAACCCGATGGTATTGATGTGCGAGAGGCCATACTCGCACAGAACATCCAGCGCTACGTTGAGCTGCCCGCGTCCGCCGTCTATCACCAGCAGATCCGGCAGCGCGGAAAACCGCTCGTCCCCCTCCTGCGCGCGGGCGAAGCGGCGGGAAAGCGCCTCGCGCATGGCGGCGTAATCGTCGCCTTCGGTCGGGGTTTTGATGCGAAAGCGGCGGTATTCCTGCGGGGCAGGCGCGCCGTCGATAAACACCACCATGGAAGAAACCGTATCCCGCCCCTGAATATGCGAGTTGTCGAAGCACTCCATGCGCGCAGGCAGCGTTTCCAAATCCAAAGCGCCAGCCAGCGCCGCCAGCGCGCCTTCGCCCCGCTCCCACGCGCGCAAGCGAAGCTTCATATCCTTCTCCAGCGCATCCATTCCGTTGCGCTGTGCAAGCTCGGTAAGGCTCCGCTTCTCTCCCCGCTGCGGCACGAGTATGTGCGCCCGTTTGCCGCGGCGCGCGGTCAGCCATTCCTCTATCGCCTCCGACTCGGCCGCGGGCGCGTACAGCAATATCTCCGGCGGAATCTGCACGGCGTCGGCATAGTACTGCTTGAGAAATGCCGCCATCGCCTCGGCGGACCCGTCCCCCTCGCCCTCCTCCGCCAGCGCGTTCGCGATACGGAAACGCTCCGTGCCCACCACCTTACCGCCGCGCACAAACACCGCAAATACCAGCGTTTCGTTTTCATGGCGGCAAAACGCGAAAACGTCCTGCTCCGCGCCTTTTGCGGCAATGGCATGCTGTTTCTCGCTTAAGCTGCGAATGGCGGAAATCCGGTCGCGCAGCTGCGCGGCGCGCTCGAACTCCATAGCGTCCGACGCCTGCTGCATCTGCGTGGTCAGTTCCTTCACGACCGGTTCGGTTTGGCCTTCCAAAAACGCACAGACCTGATCGAGCAATTGATGGTATTCCTCACGGGCCATATTGCCGGAACACGGCGCGCAGCATTTGCCCACATGGTACATCAGGCACGGGCGCTCCCGCCGCGCGATGGCCTTTTGCATATCCTTTTTGCAGTGACGTACGGGAAAATGCTCGCGCACGACATTGAGCGCATCCCGCAGCGCCAATCCGGAAAGATACGGCCCCAGGTACCGCGCGCCATCCTTCGCAACGCGGCGTACGACCTCGATGCGCGGGAAATCCTGCCTGATATCCACGCGTACATACGGAAAATGCTTGTCATCCTTAAGCAGTATATTGTAGCGGGGCTGGAGTTGTTTGATAAGGTTACTCTCGAGGGTAAGCGCCTCGGTCTCGTTTTTGGTGAGTATGGTCTCAAAATCCTCGATATGCGAGACCATGGCCGCCACCTTTGGCGGATGGTTTTTTGCGGACTGGAAATACTGCCGCACACGGTTTTTGAGCGACACCGCCTTGCCCACGTATATAACCATGCCGGAGGCGTCGTACATTTTATAGACGCCCGGCTTCCCCGGCAGCAGCTTGAGTTTTTCTTCGATTTTCTCGTTCATTTGTATTCGTCTTTATAGCAGCGTTTTCCCGTGTTCATATAAATCACGCCGCCAAAACAAACGGCCGCGAAAATGCCCCAGGATATCCAAATAAGCGGCATCCAAGGCAAAACCAAGTACAGGAACCCGAACAGCACCAGATCGGATCCCATATACAGCATCATCAAACCGGTGCATTTCGAGAGCTTATCCTGATCGTACTTCTTCTGCTCCTCGGGGCTGGCTGTATTGTAGCCCGCAATCAGCCCGACCGCCTTAAATCGCAGCATCACCCACGCAACCAGCAGGCAGACCGCTCCACCAATAAAATTCGCAATCGTCATTTGGCATATCCCCTTACAAAGATATCACACCCGCCTCACGCAGCATACGGTACAAAAGCGGAAGCGGCATGCCGATGACTGTGAAATAGTTCCCCTCCACCCTCTCTACAAACATACCGCCCGGCCCCTGTATGCCGTAGGCGCCCGCCTTATCCCGCGGCTCGCCGGTAACGATGTACCAGGCGATTTCCGCATCCGTCATAGGTGCGAATGTGACGCGCGCTTCATCGTGCCGGACATCGGTACGCCCCGGCGCAAGCACCGCCACGCCGGTGTACACCGTGTGCGAGCGGCCCTGCAGGCGTTTTAATATGTTCGCCGCGTCCGCGTCGTCCAATGGCTTGCCTAAGATTTCGCCGTCGATATATACGATGGTATCCGCGCCTATCACACATGCATCCGAATGCTGTTCAAACACCGCTTGTGCCTTTTCAAGCGCCAGCCGCTCCACAAGCGCGCCAGGTTCGGCGTTTTCCGGTACCGTTTCCTCCACTTCGCTAACAACGGCCTCGTAGTTCAGTCCCATCAGCGTCATTAGCTCCCGCCTGCGCGGGGACTGCGACGCAAGTACGATCCGCATGTACTAATCCTCCAATAGTATTCCAACAGGGCAGTGGTCGCTGCCCCCCACATCGGCAAGTATAATACTATCCTTCACGCGCGGCATCAGCCGCTCGGATACGATGAAGTAATCAATGCGCCATCCCGCGTTGTTCTTGCGGGCGTTGAACATGTAGCTCCACCATGTATAAGCGCCGGCCGCCTCGGGATACAGGCGGCGGAATGTATCCGTAAAGCCCGCGGAAAGAAGTTCGGTCATTTTCGCGCGTTCCTCATCGGTAAAGCCCGCGTTGGTACGGTTGGTCTTGGGGTTCTTCAGGTCGATTTCCTGATGCGCCACGTTGAGGTCGCCGCAAAGTATGACGGGTTTTTCAGCATCCAGCCGCTGCAGATAGGCACGAAACGCATCCTCCCATTCCATACGGTACCCCAATCGTACCAACTCACGCTGCGAATTGGGCGTATAGCAATTGACAAAATAGAACGACGGGTATTCGAGCGTAATGACGCGCCCCTCGTGGTCGTGCTGCTCCACGCCGATGCCGGTGGAAGCGGCAAGCGGCGCGTTCTTTGTAAATACCGCCGTACCAGAATAGCCTTTCTTTTCTGCGCTGTTCCAATACTCCAGGTAACCGGGCATATCCAGCTCCGCCTGCCCCTGCTCCATCTTGGTTTCCTGCAGGGCAAGTATATCCGCATCGGCCTCTTTGAAAAATTCCAGAAAGCCCTTACCTAAGCTGGAACGCAAGCCGTTGACGTTCCACGACAATAGCTTCAAACGTATACCCTCCCCACTGATACTATATTGATGGTATTATAGCACAGTTATACCACGTCCCAAAGCATCTAAATCATCCCTGTAATGCTGCAAAAAGCGCCTAAAAATAATTGTTGCGCTTTTGTCGCAATGACTGTATAATAATGGCGGTACCTGAATTTCGGGTCTGTGGTTGAAAATCGAAGCCAGTCGCAGGCAAAACGATCCACGTAAGCCGGTAAATTGCCGGTGAGCATGGTGCGGCCTAGATGTAAGACCGACCAGGAAGAAAATTGAAAAGGTTCAGCGTAGTTAATCACTTCTTGTCCGTTTTCGTCAAGGGAGATCTATGAAGCAAAACCCAATCAAAATGAAATCCTGAGAGAAGCAGTAGTGGGGGCCGTAGCTACGGCTATGAGCGAACCTTCCAGTTGGCGTGTGTGGGGGCAAAGACCAGGTCAGCCGGAATTTAGGGCTAAATAAATCCAAAGCAGAGGGGATTATAACATGTTCCAGGACAAAGAATTGGTATGCAAGGACTGTGGTGCACCGTTCGTTTTCACAGCTGGCGAGCAGGAATTTTATGCAGAGAAGGGCTTCCAGAATGAACCCGTCCGCTGCAGGGACTGCCGCAACTCCAGAAAGAACCAGCGTAATGGCGAGCGTGAAATGTACGATGCAGTCTGTGCACAGTGCGGCGCACCCACCAAGATCCCGTTCGTTCCCAAGAACGACCGGCCTATCTACTGCAGCGCGTGCTTCCAGTCACGCCGGTAACTTCTAATCCCCTTTGATCCGCCAGTGCGCGGTAGATCGGTGATTACAATCAGCCAAAGCTGCTGCAAGCGCATGCGTTTGCAGCAGCTTTTTGCTGCGTATCCCGTGCGCCTATCTGGCTGCAGGAAGTTTTGCGGTACAATGTCCGATGCATGAAAAAGGCCACGCCGAAGGAGGTGGCGCGGCCCTTTCCGAGAAGGTAGTATTTACTGCATCCCTGCTGAGGACCTTGTTTTATGCGGCCGGATCAAACCGAACTGGAAGCGGAATATCCGCTGCCAATTGTTCTCCAACTGCTGGAACCGCCCCGACGGTTGGTCATGTCCAGCGTGAGATCCATTGAAATCCACTTTCCGGTGGCGTCATCATATACGCTGTTCCATGCATGATATCCGCCGGCCGGCTTGCTGTCGCCTTTGACCAGTTTGGTGGGAATACCCACGCTGCGGCACATCGCGGCGTAGAGAGAGGCGATGTCATAGCAGATGCCCTTTTTCGCCTTGAGTATGGAGTTCGGCTTGGGCGTATATTTTGTGACACGGCCGTAGATAACATCGTAGTACAGGTCGTAATCGTACGAGAAATTCTTTACGATATAGCTGTATATCGCCATAGCCTGCGCTTGCGTGGAGCTTTTGCCCGCTGTAAGCTCGGCTGCCTTTTGTGAAACGCTGTCGCCCTGCCGGAAGGATATCTCCGTCGCGCTGCCAAGATAGCGCGTGACGGAAGAAGGCAGATTTTTGCTGACGGTTGCGGTCGACGTACCCGATGAGTTTGTCGTGCTCGTCGGTATCTCGGAGGCAGTCGTCTTTGCTCCTTTGACTGTGAACGATACATTCTGCAGGCGGCGGTACGAATTGCCGCCAACGTTTTCATACAGCGAAGCCGTCAGTTTGGTGGCGTTTGCGGGCAGCGGGAAGCTTTCCGTAGTGCCCTGCACATAGTCATAATATTTGTTGCTGTTGGTATCGTCGTCCTTGATGCCGACCTTCAGGCTTTTACCGGAGTCGGTGTTATAGTAGACGGTGACATACCCTTTGTCTGCTTTTGAAATGTCAAAGCAGCTTTTTGCCGCCATAGCCGTAGCAGGCAAAAGTACCGAAATGGTCAGCACGATGGTCAACAGCAGTACGAGCTTGCGAAATCCATTCTTCATTTCTATATCCCCTTTCGGTAGCTGGCTGCCATTTTCAGGCCCTGTAGCTTTGCGTCGCCGCCTTTCGACGGGTTTGCCTTTGTCGCCTGGGATACAACGCACCCCTTGCAACGTCATGCACTGCCTGCTATCCTTTGATTACCCCACCGAAGGATAACAAAAAAACCTCATTTCGGTAGCTGGCTGCCATTTCAGGCCCTGTAGCTTTGCGTCGCCGCCTTTCGACGGGTTTGCCTTTGTCGCTTGGGATTTTTCCTTGTGCAACATATTTATAAAATTTTCTATTTCTATAATAACCCGCATATATAGGGTTTGCAACACAAAGTTGAAAAAATATTTTTCTGTCCCGTTATACCGCCCTTTAAAGCCCGTATACCGCGAAATATCTGCGACTTACACTTGATATGCCGGCAGTAAAACAGTATACTTATATGAGATTATTACTATAATATGCTATTACTTTATTGAGCAGGGGGGCATGTGTATGACGAACAGCAATTCGAAGCTCTCCGTTAAGCTGTTTGGCGGATTTTTAGTGGAATACGACGGAAATATCCTGAGTAATCTTTCTCCGCGCGCCGACAGTTTATGGATGCTGTTTCGCTTCTTTCTGGCAAACCGCGGCAAATTCATCACATCCGATACCCTGATAGATATGCTTTGGCAGGAAGATGACGTCGTCAATCCCCGCAAAGCCCTGCAAAACCTGATTTACCGGCTGCGCAAGCAGTTGCCTGAGACAGATGAAAACGGCCGGCCGTATATACTTTCCCAGCACCGCACCTATGGGTGGAATGTGGAAGCCGCAGTTTATGTGGATGCCTTTGAGTTCGAACAGCTCGCCGTGCGTATCAAAAACGGCCTGCCGGAGGATGTGCTCAAAACCGCTGGCCAGCGGTTGATGGAGCTGTATACCGGTGATTTCATGGAGGATATTTCCGACGAGAAATGGGTCGAAACGCTCACTTCCTATTACCGCAGGCAGTATTTCGACTGCGTAAACAATTATGTAACAATGCTCTACGAGCAGCGCCAGTTCAACGAGGTTATCGACGTATGCTCCGCCGCGCTGCAACACAATATGTTTGAGGAGCATTATCACGCTCTGATGATTTATGCCATGCTCGCGCAGGGTAACCGTTACGGCGCGCTGACCCATTATAAGAGCATTACCTCCCTTTTGAGCAAGGAGCTGGATGTGCAGCCCTCCGAGGAGCTCAAGGCGGCCGGACGAAGCATCAATGCCACCAATCAGCCGCAGCGGCCGGATATCAGCATGGTACTGGACGATCTTCGTTCCGCCGCAGCCGCGGCCGGGCCTATGTATTGCGAGATGGATGTGTTTCGCCAGATCTTTCAGCTTCACGAGCGAAAGAACCGCCGCGAGCAGTTCTCCTGTATGCTGGTGATGTACACCATTGTGGCGCACAGCCGGGAACTGACCGATCAGGAAATGTTCCAGGTAATGGCCGCGCTCAAACGCGCGTGCATGCTTTCGCTGCGCAAATCCGATGTGCTCACGCAGCATTCCAATACGCAGCTGCTGCTGCTGCTTCCCACCGCCAGCGAGGTGAACATCAGCATCGTACTCATGCGCATCCAGCAGAAGTTCACACAGCTTTGCCTGGAAGGCGGCGTAACGCTGACTACGCAGGTGCGTTCCATACAACCGCGGCAGCAGGTCATCTAGCTTCCAAAATATAGCTTATTTTCCTATACGCAACGGCCCCGCTAAGCGGGGCCGTTCTGCAATCGGCAAACCCTCCATTGGGGTGTGGGGGAGCAGCAAATCCCCCACATTTAATCCAATTTGACAGCGCAGCGTCTTTGTGCGCCAAATTGGCGGAAAAAATGCCGCCAATGAGCGGCATTTTAATCCACAGAAGACCCATCGGCAAAGTCCGCAGGACTTTGCCGATGGCCTGACGCAACGGCCCCGCTAAGCGGGGCCGTTCTGCGGGGGATCGATAAGCGATGCGCCTTTGCGCCGGCGATCACAACGATACCGGCAGGCGCGATCGCGGACACTGTCATGGAAGCACGCAGCAAAGAGATGTTCCGTGCCGCCGGTTCGAGAGACCCTGTTTTCAATTTTCTTGATACTGTCTCGCGCCTTTAATAGCGCGCGACCGTCAATTGAGCACAGTCCCCCACTTAAGAAGCCATAAAAGCTATCCGTTTGGTGATTACATTGTAACAGCCCGTGATGCCACATCAACCTCCTGTTGGCCCCATCGCAGTCTCATTTATGCTCTATTTAACTCTCATGGCTATATTTAGTGCATTGGACGAACCTAATAGCGCCCGCCAGCAATTTACATGCACTTGTAAGGCAGCAGGCCACGCGGCTAAAGGCCTGCCGCTATTTCCACCACCACAATCTCGGACGGGCTGCCTACCCGCATGGGAAAGCCCCAGGTGCCTAAACCGGAGCTGACGATGATATGGTACGCGCCCCGAGAGCGCAGCCCGTAATTCATCTCATTGATCCCAAACCATTCGGCAAGCTCGCCCGCCGGGAAAAGCTGCCCGGCATGCGTGTGGCCGGAGAACTGGAGATCCACGCCCGCCTCTGCGCCAAGCGCAAGTTCCAGCGGCCGATGGTCCATTACAATGACGGGGTATGCCGGATCAACATCCGCCATAAGCGTTTGCAGCGGTACCCGCTGCCCGCCGGACGGATCATCTCTTCCGATGAGGTAAAAGCTGCCGTCAACCAGAACAGTCTCGTCGCGTAATGTTGTAATCCCCGCCCCCTGCATCGCTGCAATCAGTTCTGAAATATCCAATACGCCGATGCGCTGCGCATCATACTCGTGGTTGCCCGGCACATAATATATGCCTAACGGCGCGTCGATTTGTGCGAACGCCTGCAAAGAGTATGCAATATCCTCCTGAGTCGTTTTCTCTTCATAAATATCTCCGCACAGCAGCAGGACATCCGGCGCGAGCCCCTGCATCCGCCCGGCCAGCGCAGGCAGATCCTGTCCCCGCATATTCGTCCCCAGATGCAGATCCGAAATCATAACGACGCGCAGCCCGTCCCTATCAATGCCTGCTTTTTCTATGGCAAGTTCGTATTCCGTAACAGTCGGATTCTTTGCGTTGAAATAGCCGTATACCGAGAGGAGCAGTGCGAACGCAAAAACCAGCACGCCGTCAAGATAAATGCGCCGCCATACCCGCATGGCAGCCCTTTCCTGCCCGAACAGCCATACGCACAGCCAAACGAGGTCCGTAAGCACATAGAACATGCACAGATACACATAGAAACCGATCACAACGGTTTTAAAAAGCGCCGCGGCCGCAAGCAGAGCCGCCGCCAAAATGGCGGACAGCATCCACGTGATACCCTTGGAAACATGAAGTTTTTCGAATATCGGCAGACTCCTGAAATGGACCCAAAGATATATCGCTCCGACGGCCATCGCCATCAAGCCCAAATTGCGCATGCGCTCCCTCATTTCCGCCAAGCATACAGCCTCGTTACGCATACTATTATACTGCGCGGAGGGCGCATTTAGTCAACACGCGCGGCACTTAAAAGCTGCGAGCAACTGTGAATGCCGCATTATGCGGGCAAAACGCAGGCTTGAGAAAAGTACCGTCATTTACCTGATTTGCAATAAAGGCAAGCGTCTATGTGCACACAGATTACGCTGCCGCACGTTTTGCAGGTCCATTTTTCGGCTTCACTTAACAGAAAACTGTCCATTCCCCGTTGTTTGATAAAATCCAAATTCTCAATCATGCTCATGCGGTAATTGGTCCGATAGCGATTGTCAAGCTGTTTGAGCCTCCTGCACGCAAACGCTTCGCAGCCGAAGCAAAAGCCGGAGGCGCCTTTCCGAAGCTTTGCGCAATGCTTTATAACGCACTTCGCACAATGCGCGGGTTTGGTTTCATCTGCGCCGTTGCAGCCCCCGCACCGCCTCTTTTCCCGCTGGTGCGCAATGCACAGCGCGCAGTTCATACCGCATGGCGCGATTAAAGAAGCTGTCATCTGTCCGTCCATCCCATCCACCCCGCATCCATACTTTTCCTGTATGCAGAGTATACCACGGCACAAAGGGTCTTGCATGCCGGTAAAAAGCAAAACGGAAGAATTTTTAATATCGATATTGACAAAGGGTAAAATTACCATTAGTATTAAACATGATTTAAACATGTTTAATGCGAGGTATATGAATGATGGATGAAGCAACCGCAAAAGAAAAGATATTTCAAGCCGCAATGGAATTAGTTATCTCAGGGAAAACCGAACAACAGATAACAACGAGAGAGATTGCGTCAAAAGCCGGTGTAAATCTGGCGCTTGTAAACTATCACTACCAATCCAAAGAGAACTTGCTCAGCATCGTCGTAGGAACGATGATGGGTGAAATCATTGAACAGTCCGGCCAAGATAACCCTGCAGCTACCGATACGGGAATTCGGCTGAGGAACATGCTTCTCTCGACGGCAGATGCAGCTTTCAAATACCGTAATATCTGTAAAATAGCTATTTCGCAAGAGATAAAATCCGGATGCGGAACCTCCTGCAAAATGGTGATGCCCTTGCTCAAAGAAATATTTCGTGAACAAAGCGAATCAGATTTACGCATCCTCGCCCTGCAGCTTATGATTCCATTTCATCTTATTGTACTCAATCCGGAGCAGTATAACAGGTTTCTGGATACAGATTTCTTTGATGAGGAAAAAAGGAAGCAGAAGATCAACCAGATGGTTGATTGTGTATTATCCAAACGAAGCGAGGAGAAAAACCATGAGCAGAGAAACGCTTAATGTTAACCGTAGCAATGCCAACCGGTCGATACAGGCTATCGTCGCCACGCTTGGTGTCATTTTCGGTCTCGGGGGGATGGGGCACGGATTCTTTGAAGTGCTCCAGGGCAATACCCCAACCGGCGGCTTTATCATCGACGCTATCGGGGAGGCAAATAGGCTGTGGGCATATGGAAACGAGCCCGCCTTTACCGTTATCCCGAATTTCTTAATAAGCGGGATAGCCACTATTCTGGTAAGTATTGCCGTTATCATATGGTCAGCGGGCTTTATGAATAAAAAGCATACCCCCTCCGTGTTCTTATCGTTGTTTATTGCGTTGTTCCTGGTTGGCGGCGGAATAGCGCAGGTGATATTTTTTACCATATTGTGGGCCTTTTCCACGCGCATCCGAAAGCCGCTAAACTGGTGGAAAAAGAGTATTCCGGAAGGCCTTCGCAGGTTTCTGTCAAAACTGTGGCTTCCTTTTCTTATCATCAGCTCTATGTTTATACTCTATACTTTGCAAATTGCTATATTTGGTTTCGTTCCCGGAGTATCCGACCCGGACAGCATCAGCATGGTGATGGTGTCAACTTTAGGCGTTGGATTGGCGTTCTTGCTATTTGCATTCATTTCAGGATGCGCGAATGACATTCAAAAGGGGGATGTACTTTATGGCTGACAAAGTATTGGTGGCGTATGGGTCCAGGCACGGATCAACCGCGGAAACCGCAAAAAGAATTGGGGAGACATTAAGAGATAGGGGTCTGCAGGTGGATGTTCTGGATGCCGGTACTGTTCATGACCTGACTCATTACAGTAAAATAATCCTTGGCAGTTCGGTTTATATCGGCCTTTGGCACAAGAGTGCCGTGCGTTTTCTGAGAAAGAACATGGAGTTATTGAAGAAATTACCCGTCTGGTTATTCATATGCGGTCCAACCGATCCGGGTAATCCATCGGATTTAATGGATGGTTGGCTATACCCAAAATCTCTCCAACCGGTAATTGAGCAGATAAATCCCCGTGGCATCATCTGCTTCGGCGGTAAGCTTGCGTTGAATACTCTCAATCCCTTTGAAAAATGGATCATCAGGAATGTAAAAGCACCGGAAGGCGATTATCGCGATTGGCAGGCCATTACCCGCTGGGCAGGAACAATATAAGCGCATTGCTTTTTATAATGAAAATTGACACAGGTTTTCCGCCAACAAAACCATCTATTGATTCTGCCGATAGATGGTTTTTGATTGCCTGACGACCAAAACCGGCAGCATTAAATACCTTGTTTCTCTTCTTCTAAGCGCCCTTCCCATTTCCTTGCCGTCTATGATAGGATATATGGAGTTGCAATCATCTGGGAGGGACCATGCATTATACCTTTTTAACCGATATCGACGGGACACTGCTCAAAACGAACACGCCGGTGCCGGATGCTGTCATCCGCGCGGCCCGCGCCTTCGTTTCCGCCGGGGGCGGTCTTTCGCTTTGCACGGGGCGGGCGGTTTCGGCAACGCTGCCCATCGCAAAACTGCTGCCGATTTCCGCGCCCTCGATTCTGTGCAGCGGCGGCCTCATCTACGATTTTGAAAAACAGAAGATGCTTTACAAGAACCCTCTGGATGCATCCATTTTTACCGTCTTAGAGGATATACTCCATCGCGAGCCTGCCGTCAGCGTAACCGTCTATACCGAAATGGAAATACGCACCATCCGTTCCAACCGCATATTGCAGGAGCGCGGAGTTATGGAGGATCGCAATGCGCCCCTATGCTCCCTGTCCGAAGTCGAAGGGGATATATTCAAGGTGCTGCTCACCGCTGAAAATCCGGAAACGCTGATTGCCCTGCGGGATGGCATCTGCCCGCAATTCGAATATCTATACGGCAGCAGGCATTTTTATGAAATTACCGCCAGGGGAGCGAATAAAGGCTCCGCGATACGCATACTCGCCGGTTTGATGGATAAGGAAAACAATACGTTTTTTGTAGCGGGAGACGCCGGCACCGACCTCGCCATGCGGGAATATGCGGCGATTTTCTTCGCCCCCGTCACCGCGCCCGACGAAGTAAAGCGTGCGGCCGATTATGTTTTCCCTTCCCCCATAGAGGGCGGCATCGCGGAGGCGTTTTATAAAGCGATGCAGATCGCCTTTGGCAAAGGTATGTAAACCGACTGAAACATCACAGCTTTTTCAGGAATGCGGCGAGCTTGACCGGCGCTTTCATGCCGTATTCGCGTATGGGGAGCACATAGCCGCGGTCGTCAATTTCAAAAGCCGAATGATGCACCCAATCCGCGCAGATGATCCGCGTGCCGCCGCCCTGCATGGCAATGTTCAGGGTAAAGAGCACATACGACCTGCCGACATACATGACGCCAGGCAAGTCATCAAGCTTGAACGATGCGCGCACAACGCCCTTGATGTTTTGTGTTACCTCCAGCTCGTACGCGCCCGTTACATCCGTGCCTTTGCCCCAGGCAGGAGCCTTTGCCACTTTAACGATGTAAATGCCGTCCGTCTGCTTCAGCAACGCCTTGATGCTTGCGGGAGGTATTTCATCCTTGGGCGGCGTTACAATGTCGTTTCCATAGGGAGATATAAACTCATAGCGTTTGTCAAAATACCCGCCGTACCCGCCTGCGACCGCATACGTTTCCTGCAGCTTCCCGTTCACCGCCTCGTCCGCGCCGCAGTAGAGTGCGATCGCCATTCCTTCGGTATGGACATAATACGTCGCGGGGAAAAGCGTATCCACATACACCGTCTTGCCGCCGTACACCAGGGTGTTACCCTTGATCATGGCGTTTGCCTTTAGCATATCTTTTTCGGTTTCAAAGCGATATATTGTCAGGGATTCGCCCTTTTTGTTCAGCACGGCGCGGGTCTTTACGACCTCGGGCGCGGAAGCGAACACGAAGCGGGTTTGTGTGGTTTCCAGGCTGCGCAGCTTGGGGAAGGCGTGACGAAGCCAGCTTTCGTTCCTGTCGGCGGCGGACGGAGGCATGATCGGCAAAGTATTCCGCTCGCCCTCCGTGACCTTCACCTTGTCGCCGTACTGGGCAAAGTACCTCCGCGCCGCCGCCTTTCCACCATAGTATACTTCCACCATTACGGCATTGTCCGTCTCATACTGTCCAACGCCCCATGATACCAGCTCGAACGTTCCGTCGGAATCGATGTTGTTATCCTTTATTTTTTCAAGCTCGTTGTAGGAGTATTTCGCGCTTTTGAACACGAGGACGGCAGGGTTCGGCACAAGTGCGCGTATCTCGTCTTTTCGCGCCTCGGTCGCGCCGCGCACCAGCACCACGGCAGCCTTCTGATCGTCCGTGATGTAGAGCCCGGCCACATCGTCGGGATATTCCAGCCCCGGATTCGAAGTTTTCTTCCACGCGGCCATCAACGTTTGCAGCGCGTCGCTGGCGAGGGACAGCGCCTGCATACGCGTCTCCTCTTTGGAATCGGCTGCCGCAAGCGACGTTGCCGGTAAAGCTGAAAGCAGCATCAGCATGCACAAAATGATAGACAGCCATCTTTTTCTCATATTCCTGTTTCCTCCCTATCTTGAATACGCAAAGCGTTATGGCCGCAGTGAACGGCATATACGCACAGCTTGCCTATTACGTGGATTTTCCAGTTTTTAATAAGACGCAATCCAAAGGGAAAAGGTTGCAGGACATACTGAATATCCAAAAGCGGCGAAACGCATCGTCAGATACCCCGGCTTTGGTGCTAATAGAACAATACGAACGATATTCTTATAAAAGAAAACAACAGGAAGGAGTGTAAAGTGAATTGATAAAAGTAAAAGTTCGTTTACAGCCCATTGTTCGCAATACAAACTTACCCACTGTTTTAAAAACAGCGGTACTCCCGGGGGACTCAATGGAAAGATTGTTTATTGCAACCCAAATAGGAGAAATCTTTCACATTGGAAACGGAGTGATAAAAACTTTTTTAGATATTCGCCATCGTATCATACAACTGGGCGCTTTGGGCGGCGGATATGATGAACGGGGATTGCTGGGGCTGGCGTTTCATCCCGAATTTTATGACAACGGCTTGTTTTATCTCCATTATTCAGTTGCCGGAACACAAGGCCCGGGCGCGCTTGCCGGATTTTTTGAGCCTAACCCTTGTGACCCCGAAACCTTAAACCTGAAGTGGAATAACAGAGAAACGCAATATGATCATATCGATACGGTTGAAGAATGGATTCTGCAATCGAATGGTCAGCCCCAGATAAGACGGACATTGCTGAATTTGAGAAGGCCGTTTTTTAATCATAACGGCGTCAACAGCTTAAACTTTTCGTCCGAAACCGGAAAACTGGTTTTAACAACCGGCGATGGAGGCTCGGGCTACGACCCATTCAATTTGAGCCAGGATGATATGGAGATCGCCGGTAAAATCATTGAAATTGATGTGGCTGAGGATACATTGATCGATAATCCGCCCGTAGTCACACGTTTTGATGAACTTCCCGCAACTATTCAGCAAACGCTTACGGTAATTGCCAAAGGGGTTCGCAATATACCCGGCATTTCATTTCAATGGTTTTATGATCAATATATTAAATATGTAGGAAATGTCGGTCAGGATTTGGTGGAGTCGATTTTTTCATTTGTTGATTATAACCCCATACCTGTTACGCAGCTTCTTCAGGCTTCGGAATCCGAACCTGGCCAGGAAGGATTTATTAATTTGGGCTGGCGGGGCTGGGAAGGCGCTTTTCCTGCTTCAATTATAAGGGAGTGTTCCGCCAATCCGGCTTTGAATGAAAAAACAATCGCTTATTACGATGAGGCGGTAAAAGCTTCCACATTGCGTCTTCAGCCTCTGATCAGTTATTTTCATCAGGACCCCCGGTCCGATAAGTTTGCAGGAACTGCATTGACAGGAGTCCAGCCATATATGGGGTATGCTATCCCCGATTTAACAGGAAGCGTTGTATTTACCGATTTTGTCCGAAATGAAGAAACGCAGTCTCCTGCCAGAGGAGTTTTGGCCTATACCAGGGTAAGAACAGATTGTAAACTGAATGATTTCGGTATTATTGAAACCGATTATAATTTTGGGTCTCAATCAGCCTTTTATGTCAGTTTGGGAACGAATCCGGATCAAACCAGGCTATATTTAGGGGTCTATGGCTCTACGAATGTAACCGATTTTAACCAAGGCACTGTTTTCGAAATCGTTCCGTAATCCTGAATATCATCCGTACCAATCCATGCAGCAGGCCATGGGTACTATCTTGGCAAAAATATTAGATACCGTAGAAAAGGAGACCCCGAATAATAGTTACCGCTATAAACGTTTGTACACAGCATTTGGAATATTAACAATTTAGCCTATTCATACAATTAAAAGCCGACCCTATTCAGGCCGGCTCCTATTCTACGCTTCAAGTTGCTCATCAAATAGCCGCTTTCTTATTTTTCACATTGTCAATGATTTGTCCGGAGCAAAATCTTTCAGTTGAATTTTCTGTTTTTTAAAATGAACAAGCACGTTTTCTCAGGGCGCTTATTACTATGGTTAGTATGCGTATGCTGGCTCAATATCCGGGATAGCTGCTTTTAGTCAGAATTATCGCGCCCATAAGGGTATGGGGATAATTTATTAGAAGCATTATCCAAAAATATCAGACAAGGCGGTGCAGTTTTTTGGAATTTGCATTCTCCTCCACGCTGGAAGCGATATTGCTTGTTATTGCTCTTTCGATCGATGCGTTTTTCGCAAGTTTCGCATATGGAAGCAATAAAATAAAAATTCCGCTAATATCTATTATAATTATAAATGTTATTTGCACTTCAATCCTTGCCTCATCTCTTTTTCTGGGTTCGATCATTGGTCCATATATCCCGAATCATCTTACAAACGGGATCTGTTTTGCTCTACTGTTTGTGTTGGGAATTGTTAAGCTGTTTGATAATTGGATCAAAACATTAATTAGAAAACACAACAAATTAAACAAAGAGTTAAAATTCTCCATGTTCAATATAAATTTTGTTCTGAATATATATGCAAACCCGGAGGTGGCAGATCGAGATTATTCAAGAGTCCTCTCGCCGCTTGAAGCCGCATCTCTCGCAATCGCAGTTTCTCTTGATGGGCTAGCCGCCGGTTTTGGAGTAGGGCTTGTCAACATTAACTTGATAGAAGTTGTATTTTTCTCTTTTTTAGTAGGTATGGCAGCAATCATACTCGGTTGTTACATCGGCAATAAAATTGCAGAGAAATTGTCTTTTAATGTTTCATGGCTAAGTGGAGCATTGCTTCTTGTTTTGGCAATTCTAAAATTGTTGTAAAGCTTTGTACATCCGCCATGGATAATCCTCCTTCTGTTTCTTTTTGCGGTTGGCAAATCCGCATTTAGTTATCAGAAGGAGGTTTCTACTTGTTTTTACCGGCCCAGCCGGTGGTTTTGGCGTTTTCTCCAATGCAGTTCAATTTCCCCGCCTATTCCGGTTCTCCGCAACTTGGGTCCGGCCTTATAAAAAAATAACATCATCGGTCTTGCGTTTCCTCTCACACCTTACCTATGCACGGCATATACTGCTATGGGGAGGCAGGCGCATGGAGCTTCGGAAGCGGCCGCGGCGGCGGAAGATCTATGTCATACTGGGCGCGGTCATACTGCTGCTTGCATTGGCGTACGCGCTCATCAATGCGCAGCTGCAGCCCGCGTTAGCGCGCCTTGCAGAGATTCGCGTGCAATCCGCGGCTTCCGACGCGATGTATGCGGCGGTACTGGAATGCCTTGCGGCGGATGAGACCTCCACAGAGTTCGTCGACATACTGCAAACGCAGGATCAGGTTTATTATATCGAGCTTAATACCCGTGCGCTGAATCTGTTCGCACTACGCTGCGCGCAGGCCGCCCAAGCGCGCGTAACAGCCATCGGGAAGCAGGGCATTGACATCCCTATGGGTACCGCGACGGGTATCCCGCTGCTTTCGGGTACGGGGCCGATGCTGCATATGAGCTTCTCACCTGAAAGCAATGTGCAAACCGCATTCTCAAGCGAATTCCGCACGGCAGGCATCAACCAGACCCTTCACCGTGTTGTGCTGCGGTTGGAGGTTCAATTCGCCGTAGTATTGCCCGGCAGCGTTAAAACCATCACTTCACAGGTGGATGTTCCCGTAGCCGAACACATCATTGCCGGAAAGGTTCCGCAAGCATTTACAGACGTCAACAACGAAGAGGATATGCTCTACTTTGTACCGAATTCGCCGGATTCCTGGTAATACTCCTGTACAGATGGGCAGCCATGCGCCGGTGACATAACAGCCGAGCGCCTGCCAAATCTCCGGCAAATCGCCGAAACATAGCATATTAATTGATATTTCTGCCCTTTATTTTTCCACCGGTCATTGTTGTAAATCTGTCGCTGCATGAATAAGAATTACAGGAACTTAAAAATATCCGGCACAAATGAATATACGATATACCAAAAGATAGATAAGGAGAACACTTGCATGCTTCTTCCGCTTATGCTGTTCATCCTCGGCTTGATCATCACCATTAAATGCGGTGATATGTTTGTCGACTCAGCAGTATGGATTGCAAAAAAAACAGGTGTGCCCCGTCTATTGATTGGCGCAACTATTGTCAGCTTGGGAACAACATTGCCGGAGCTTTTCGTATCGGCCATTGCTACATCCCAAGGTGCGACAGGTATGGGAATTGGTAATGCGATAGGCTCTGCAATATTTAATACGTCGGTCATATTGGCTATTTCCATCATAGCCCTTCCTTCGGCTATCAGCAAAAGCGAGATAAGAGGAAAAGCCGGCCTAATGATTTACGCGGCCGTGATATTGCTTATTGTAAGCAAAAGCGGCGTGATTTCAAAAAGCGGGACGATACCTCTGCTCCTGATAACGGTGGCCTTTCTGTTTTTGAACATTGCAAGCGTAAAAAAAAGCAAAGAAACTATCACAGTTGAGTTCGTTACAAGGATAGAGAGAGGCTCTACTATCATCAATATACTTAAATTCATATGTGGAGCAATAGGTATCTCCATCGGTGCAAATTTAATGGTTGACAACGGTGTTATAATAGCTATCGGTCTGGGTGTTTCCGAAGCTTTCGTTGGAATTACGATGGTTGCCATGGGCACATCCTTGCCCGAACTGGTTACAACGCTTTCTGCAATCAGAAAAAGGGAGTCCGCTATCGGCATTGGTAACATTATTGGCGCAAATATTTTGGATTTAACGCTGGTACTATCAGTCAGTACATTTATCTCAAAAAACGGGCTGACAATCGAAGGTATACAAACCGCGTTTTTCCCGAACGAAATCAATCAGACGCTTCTTATCGACCTGCCCGTTTGCATTGCGGCATTCTGCATTGCGTTTTTGCCGGCAATGATTTCAGGCAGGTTCAGGCGCTGGCAAGGGATATCTCTGCTCCTGCTGTACTTGCTGTATATGACTTTCCTGTTCATGGAAATAAGCTCTTAAATTTTTCAATCCGCTTCACCGGTTTTACGGCCATACACGATCAAGCAAAGATTAGTACCCGTTAATAAATTTTGTTACTCATTTTTTCTCAAGCTTGGTCTTTCTCAATCCGCAGATGTATTAGGTTTCATCTGGTCAAAGAATATTCTTCCGTTTATCAACTTATAATGTAATACCTTAATTTTGAAAGGTGTTATTATGATTGATAATTTAGGGGAAAATAAAATTAAGATGAAAGAAAACCTGAAAAGACTGGATGCCTTTTTAGAACATGCTGCTATACCATTTTCAACAGAACATATTAATTATATAAAAAATCTAATTGAAAAAATAGACCCTCAACCCGAGATATCGCTTACTGATCAAAAAAGCATCCTATTGAAATTTAATAAGAGCAACGGCGATCTCTTATCGTTTGAAATAACCGGTGATAATAAAGTTTTTATAGCAAAAAACACATATCATGAAATAATCAGTAAAAGACAAATTGAATACGATGATATCCTTATGGAGATTATTCTGTTCTATTGAACTCGTCCAATACGAAAACTCTTTATCCCAGCCGCTAAAGACACAAAGCATCATGATTCGAGTATCATCTCAGGTAAGAAAATATATCATCCAGCGTGAGCCTAAGCGGATATAGGTTCTTGCATTGTTGCGGGTTATCCCATACCAGCCTGAGCGGATAATACTCGGTTCCTCCATTCGGTAAATTCCAATAGATAGCCGTTCCCTCATATTTGACGGATAGAAAAGTAGAAATATCATGCAACCTGCAATGAGGAACGCGCTTTATCCTTTCCATATTCAATTTGATTTCACTGCCATCTTCTAAAACAATTCGAAGTACGTAATTACTTGTGGCGCTAACTCCCGTTATTTTCATTAATATGTCTGTCCCTTCTCACATTAATACGAGCCGCAAGCAAACGTATAAGCTTACCATTTATACGTGCTTCTTCTTTATACCCGATACGGCAATCGTGACAATGCCCGCCGCCGAGCGCCCCGGTATTGCCGGGGAGTTTCCCGGATAAAAAGGACGAAGGCACGATACCCTCGTCCTTTTTCATACAATACCTTATACTTTGCGTCGCTTTATCGCCAGTTAGAGGGCGCAGAGCGCCGTAAGGCCCAGCATCACGAAACCGAGCGGCATCGCCGTGTCACCCGTCTTGGGCGGGTCGGTTACGGTAATATCCGGCACGATCATGCCGGTATTGAGCACCACAAAGGGGGAGAGGCTGCTTACCGTGACCGTTGCCCTGCCATCCGTCACCACTGCGGTATAGGTCTCTACCCGGCCGTTCACGTAGTGGAGGATGGTGATAAGCCAACCGTTATATTCCTCCCCCACGGGGAAAGAGAGCGCGAGCTCGCCCATAAAGCCGCCCGAGAGGGTAATATCGTACCCGGCAATCAGTTCGCCTTGCGCAATCGCTTCCCGTATTTGTGCGGGCAACGATCGGGCATCTATCGTTTTTATAGTCAGTTGCGCGCCGCTGTGGATGCTGTTGCCGGACGCCGTAACGCCCGTGGCGTTGTTGGCCAGCGTGCGCTGGCGGTAGGTCGGCGTCCCGCCGCCGCCACCGCCGGGGCTGCTCTCCCAAATGGCGTACAAATCCAGAGGGCTTGCGGGCATATCCATTGTGTCCCCCTCTGCATAGCTTGTGCCGGCGCCGTCCGCCTGCGTATTCCAGTGCTTGAACTGTTTGCCGGATGGCACGGTGAACATGTTGGCCGCTATTGTCAGCGGTTCGCCGGGCATTTTTTTCATCTCCACCGGCGCTGAGCCTTTTCCCCTGTTGGCGTGGTAGGTTATGGAAGGAAGCTGCCACCGCAGCGCAGGGTAAGCAGTATCTTCCCATATATGCCATATGCCATCAAAATCCCAGCCATCAAAGCTTTCCTTTTGTTTCAGCTCCGTTTCGGTCAAAGGTGCGCCGCCTGCGGAGGCAACTGCCGCCGTATCGAGGTAATAGCTATTGTTGGCGGTTGCGCTGGGTCCTCTGTTGCCGATCAGGCCGCCCACATTGGTTCCGGTTACTGCGCCGGTGCTGTAGCAGTTGGTGATGGTTCCGTCCCAGTCATAGCCGACCAGCCCACCCGAGTTACTTCCTCCGGATACGCCGCCGATGCTGTAACAGTTCATGATAGTTCTGCCGTTAAATCCAACAAGGCCGCCTGTTGAAGATGCGTTGCCCGTTACGTTAGCGTCGCTGAAGCTGGCAGTTATGGTTCCGTTGTTCTGGCCGGCCAGCCCGCCTATGTAGGGCGAGCCTGGCGCGCTATGGGTTACGCTGCCGGAAACGCCGCAGGCCGTAACGGAACCATTGTTATAGCCAACCAAGCCCCCGCTGTCTTGCAGGCTATGACCCGAAGAGCTTATATCCACATTTTGCAGAATGATATTCTTAAGCCTGCCTCCGTTACCAACAAGCCCAAACAGGCCTGCCCGTATCAAAGCAGAGCTATTTATAGTCAGGTTGGATATGGTATACCCGCCGCCGTCGTAGGTTCCGGCGAATTGGTTCGCGCTATCCCCGATGGGCGTCCAGTTGCTGTAGCCCGAAAGGTTTATATTACCTGTCTGCAAAAAATGGATGCTAGGGTCGTTTAGGAAATCCCGTACCGCGTTAAGATGCGCCGCCGACGAAACCCGATAGGGGTTGCCCGCGCTGCCGCCGCCCTCCCACACAAGGGGCGTAATATCAACGGTATAGGTGGTTGACTCGCCGCCAAAGGTGATGGTCAATTTCTGGCCTGTTACCGGCGCGCCGCTGTTAAAGCCGGTGATATGCGCCGTGGTGATGGGCAATTTGGCTGTGTTATTGTAACAATAGGCCGCAGTCACTACCAAGCCGTTAATGTCCAAAGCTTCTCTCACCATAAAGTTCAGCTTGGCTGCCGGTGTGGTGATGGAGATGCTGTTCAGCGTTATGTTGCTCATAACATCCTCGCCAATCAGCGCACCTACCGAAGCGCCGGCCCCGCCTGTGACATCGCCAGTACTGGAACAGTCGCTGATGATTCGGGAATCCGCGATATCCTCGTCAAACATGCCGACCAGGCCACCCACCTTTGCGTTATGGGCAGTATAACACGTGCTCCTGAACCGCTCAATGGATTTGCAGGTAAGTTGCATTTATCCAACGTATGTTGCGTCTTTGATATATCGTAGACGGTAACATGTGCCTCGACCATTCGTTATCAGGTATGCACCCACCCCCGCCAAATGAGCGGTGCTGCCCCCATGCGGCCAGACATTTGAAAATGCACACAGATAATTTTAGGTATATTATTCCATGTTACAGACACAATAATAACGCTTTGCTCACGCGCAGGATAGGGCAACGCTGGGGAGCGACCCGAGCGGCACGGGAGATTTGCGAAAGGGCGACGTGAGAACGTCGTCTTTTTGTTGCCCTTTTGGAAACCAAAGTGATAAACCCCAGCTTCAAGTTACCGGATTGCTGTCGAACCAACGGCGGCGCTCGTCATACGGCGATAGGCCGCTGCGCAGCTGAATACGTTCATAATTGTAATAATCGATAAACTCCGCTGTCAGCTTGTCCGCTTCCTCCGGCGTTTGCGGCTTTTCCCAATAGATACATTCTGTTTTGAAGATGGAAAAGAAGTTTTCGGCGCAGGCGTTGTCCCCTGACGTTCCAGGCGACGACATGGACGGCGTGAGGCTGTTCTCCTCGGTACAGGCGCGGTAGTCAAAGGAGCGGTACTGTCCACCCTGATCACTGTGCAGAATGACTTTTTCAGTGGGACTTTCCGCATCCAGTGCAACTCTGATCGTTCTGTCAACCAGGCTGTAATCCTGCCTCTTAGCGGTCTTGTACGCTACAATAAAGTTATCGTACAAGTCCCGAATTGCCGACAAGTAAAGGGTTCCGGCGGGCGTGACGATGTAGGAAATATCCGTCACCCATTTCCGATTTGGTCTGTCGGCATAAAAATTGCGGTTGAGAATGTTTTCGTAAACAAGATTCCCGTTCGGTACATATCTGTGCAGCCTACGTCGGCGGATAACCGAAAGAAGATTGTATTTCCCGGTAATTCGCAGAACTTTTTTATGATTGACCATCATGCCTTTCTCGTTTTTCAGCCACAGAGCGACCCGGCGGTAGCCATATCTGCGCTTGTGCTTTCGCTGGCATTCCTCAATCAGCTCCACCAGCTCTATATCCTTGGATGGAGTGTCTTTGCGCGTTTTCCACGCATAGTACCCGCTACGGGAAATACCGTAAAACAGGCACATTTTTGTCGCAGCGTACTTATTATCCAATCGGCTGACGACCGTGAAGATTATCTCTTTATCAACCTTCTTTTCTTTTCTAAGAGAAAATTTTTCAGAAGGTCGACCTCCATTTCCAGCTGGGCTATCCGCTCCTCCGCGCTCGCTTGAGCCGATTTCTCCCATGGTTTGTACTTTCTTTCAACCCTGACCAGATCTGTCCGGATGTGCTCCGTTTCGTGCGTCCGGGAACGATCGGGCAGACCGTTATTCATCCGATACCTGCGTGTCCAGCTTTTTACGGTATCACGCGATATACCGAGTTCCACGGCTACCGCCCTGTGGCTTTTCCCTTCGCCAAAATACAGCTTCAGTGCCTTTTCACGCTCGTTTACGCTTCGCATATTTCCTATTGGTAGTATGCTCAGCTGTGGGTGCGTTTATGACTGTCCACTGATTTGGGGCCGGTTAGTGTGTGCATTTTCAGGTGTCTTTTTCGCAGGGGGCTGTACCAGCACAGGGGGGTTCAAATCTGCGGAGGGGGGTTCATTTTTCTTGGGGGGGTTCAGGTGGGTTCAAATTTGTCGCGGTACTGTCAAGAATTATGCGCAAAAAGGAACGAGGCCGTGCGTCTGCCACTTCAGCTGGCGGCAAAATCGGGTTCTACCTGATACTCCAGGTGCTTCATGTTTAAATACTTCT
>JAVBWI010000015.1:0-18270 GCA_036677445.1 Clostridia bacterium | reverse complement strand
AGATCAATCAGGATTTTAAGGTGCTCGGCTCGGAAATGAAGCTGGTCACCTCGCAGTTCGACAAGCAGGATAATTCCGTTCAAGCCGTTACCGC
Source organism: Clostridia bacterium (assembly GCA_036677445.1). Taxonomy (GTDB): domain Bacteria; phylum Bacillota; class Clostridia; order Christensenellales; family CAG-138; genus JAVBWI01. The sequence goes on along the minus strand of JAVBWI010000015.1, from coordinate 18,176 downwards.
CCGGAATAAGGTGCTCAACCGCGAGATCGACGAACAGAAGGAAAAGATCGATCTGCTCGAAAAAGCCCTCAAGAATTCGTCGGATTCCTTCGGCGAAACGGACAGCCGCACCAAATCGTGGGCCACCCAGCTCAACAACGCCAAGGCCGAGCTCAACGATATTGGGCGTGAGTTAGACAAAAACAACGCCATGCTCGACCAGGCGGGCAGCGAGTTCGGTGAAGCGGAAAAGCAGACGGATAATTTCGGCGACGCGGTAAAAAAGAGCGCCGATCGGGCCAACGACGCGGGCGGGCGCTTTGAAAAGCTGGGCGGCGTATTGAAAGGGATCGGCGTGGCCATAGGCGCGGCGCTTGCGGCCATCGGTACGGCGGCAGTCGGCGCGGGCAAGGCTCTCGTGGATATGTCGGTGAATGCCGCAGCATACGCGGATGAAATCCTTACTGCCTCAACCGTGACCGGCATGTCGGCGGACAGCCTGCAGGCGTACAAATATGCCGCTGAGCTGGTCGATGTCTCCATGGAAACCCTGACTGGCAGCATGGCCAAGCAGCTTAAATCCATGGCAAGCGCGCGGGACGGCTCCGATAAATTCGCGTCGGCATATGAAAAGCTCGGCGTATCGGTGTCCGATTCCAACGGGAGCCTGCGGGACAGCGACGCCGTTTATTGGGAAACCATCGACGCCCTTGGCAAAGTAGCCAATGAGACCGAGCGTGATGCGCTGGCCATGCAGATATTCGGCAAATCGGCGCAGGAGCTTAACCCCCTGATCGCGCAGGGCTCGGCGGGCATCGCGGAGCTGACCGAGGAAGCAAAGCGTATGGGCGCGGTTATGAGCGGAGATTCGCTTAACGCCCTCGGCGCGTTCGACGATAGCATCCAGCGGCTCAAAGCGGGCGGTGAAGCCGCTAAAAACATACTGGGCACGGTACTGCTGCCGCAGCTTCAGCTGTTGGCCGACGGCGGCGTTTCCCTGCTCGGGGACTTTACACGTGGTCTGTCTGAGGCAAACGGCGACTGGACAAAAATCAGCGAGGTCGTAGGCAATACGGTAGGCGGCCTTGCCGATATGCTCATGGCGAACCTTCCCAACCTCATTCAGGTAGGGCTGGACATTGTGACCTCCATTGGCGGGGCTATCGTGGAGAACCTACCCATCATAATCGATGCGGCGGCGAATATCGTCATGACGCTACTGCAGACATTGGTTGACGCCCTGCCGCAGATCACGCAGGGAGCGCTCGCGCTCGTTATGACTCTCGTACAGGGCATCATCGACAATCTACCCGCGCTGGTGGAGGCGGCCATCCAGATGATCGTCACGCTGGCGACGGGCTTGGCCGATTCGCTGCCGGAGCTGATCCCCTCCATCGTGAAAGCGATCATCCTGATTGTTCAGGTGCTCATACAGAACATGCCCAAGATACTGGACGCGGCGCTCAAAATCATACAGGGTTTGGCGCAGGGGTTGATCAATGCACTGCCCAAACTAATAGACGCCTTGCCCAAGATCATATCGGCGATTATCGACTTCATCGTAAATAACCTCCCCAAGCTCGTCGAGATGGGTATATCACTCACCGTGCAGCTTGCCGTGGGCCTTATTCAGGCCATCCCCCAACTCGTAAAGGCTATTCCGCAGATCATTTCGGCCATCGTCGACGGCTTGGGCAAGGCGCTGAGCGCGGTGTGGGACATCGGAAAGAACATCGTGACGGGTCTGTGGAACGGTATCCAAAGCATGGCCTCTTGGATCAGGAGCAAAGTCAGCGACTTTGTGGGCGGCATCGTCAGCGGTATCAAGGGGGTGCTGGGCATCCGCTCGCCGTCCACCGTGTTCGCGGGGATCGGCGGCCATATGGCGGAGGGCCTCGGCGTGGGCTTCATGAAGGCCATGGATGGCATCCGCAGGGATATGTACGGGGCAATACCGACAGCTTTCGAGGTAGATGCGCGACTCGGCACGAGAGGTGGGCCGGATGGTACACCCAGCGGCACCACCATCCACCAGAGTATATCTGTAGTGACGCCCAAGGCGCTGAGCGAGCGGGAGCTTTCGCGCGAGTTCAAAAACCTCTCCCGTAAACTGGCGCTGGAACTGTAAGGAGGCCGCATGCAGATCACATATGAAAACAGCGGTGGCGAAACGCTTACACTCCGCCAGCGCCGCCCGTACTTCCTCACCACCGTGGACGGTACAGGGCATATACGGCAAAGCATACTCACATTCAAAGCGCCGAATCAGGACGGCGCTTTTTATATTTCCGGCACGCTGGACATGCGCAACATCACGTTGGAGGGCACGATCGTGGCGAACAGCGCCGACGAGGCGGCAACGCTGCGGCAAAGGCTGCTGCGCATCTTCTCACCCAAGAAAACGGGGGTATTCACCTATCGCGGTAAGCGCATCCCCTGCAGCGTGGAGGAGATCGTGTTCGCACAGCGCAGCAGCGCACGCACGCCCTCCTTCTTTATTTCTCTGCTCTGTCCGTCGCCGTTCTTTGAAGCCATCGACGAGCTACGCGTGGAACTCGCGACATGGACTGCCAAGTTCTGCTTCGCGCTGGAGATCCCCGAGATCGGCATGGAGTTTGGCGCGCGGGAGCCGAGCCAGATCATATTCGTGGACAACGACGGCGACGTGCCCTGCGGGTGCTGCATCCAGCTCCGGGCGTTGGGCAGCGTCGTAAATCCCGAGCTCATGAACGTGGACACCGGTGAGGTCATGCGGATTCTTCGCACCATGACGCCCGGCGAGCAGATCACGGTAGATACACACTTTGCCGCCAAGCGCGTGCGCAGCGTCATGGGTGGCGTGACGGCGAACGCGTTCCCGGACGTGGATACCGCGTCCACTTTCCTGCAATTGGGCGTCGGGCGCAACACCTTGCGCTACAGCGCGGCCGAGAACATGGACATGCTGGAGGTCACCATCTTCTTCCGGCCGCAGTATTTAGGGGTGTAGTGTATGGAGCTTTATGTATTCGGCGCGGATCGCAGCCTGCTGGGTGTGATCGAGGCATATGAACACCTGCAATGGACACGAAGGTACAGCGCATGCGGGAGTTTCACACTGCGCGCGATTGCGGACGCCAACAATCTGAACCTGCTGCGCATGGGGCATATCCTGTGGAAAAACGACGACGCCGAGGCTGGAATCATTGACCACATCGAGCTAAACGCACAAGAGCAGGAATACATCACCGTCGGCGGCCGGTTCGCCACCGGCATGCTTGCCCGCAGGATCATCTGGCAGACGGAAATGCTGCACGGGAACCTCTCGACCGCCGCCGCCCAGCTTCTCGCCAACCACATCATTACGCCCGCCGACCCGGACAGGGCAATTCCCGGCGTGGCCTTCGCTTCCTCATCCCTGTCACAAATCGTAACAACGCAGGTTTCCTATCGGAACCTGCTCACGACCATTGAGGATTTGTGCGCTGCCTGTGACGTGGGCCTGCGCACGGCGTTCGACCCGATCACAAGGCTGTTCACCGTCACCCTGTACGAGGGCCGCGAGACCTCGGCGGTATTCTCCAGAGAGTTTGAAAACCTGACCGAACAGGCGTACACGCACAGCGTGCGGGACTATGCGTGCGTGGCGCTCGTCGGCGGCGAGGGCGAAGGCGAGCTGCGCGCCATAGCAACGAGCGGCACCGGCAGCGGGCTTAACCGATACGAGGTGTTCGTGGACGCAAAGTCGCTGCGCAGTGAGGATTTCGGCGAGGGGTATGCGGCGGCGCTCATCCAGCACGGGGATATCCGGCTCAAGGAACTTGGGATGGCGCAGAGCTTTGACGCGACACTCCACAACCAAGGCAATCTGCGCTACCGGGAGGATTTCGACCTGGGCGACTTTGTGACGGTGGTTTCCCCGCGCTGGGGCATATCCATGCGCACGCGCATTACGGAGATCGAGGAAACCTACGGCGCTGATGGCAGGCACATCGACATTGTGCTCGGACGCGGCGCGCTCACGCTGGCACAAAAGCTCAAGGGGGTATAACCATATGGAAAAGAGCGGCTTTTTCAACTCGTCCGGCGGCGACCGCGTGTACGACGCTTCCGACTTCGCCGGGTATTTCGCCAAGCTGGTCACCAACGGCATCTTCTACGCCGATTCCAATAATCTCAAGGTCACGGCCTCTGACGGCATGCATGTACTTGTCGCTCCGGGCAGCGCGTGGATCAGGGGGTATGCATATGAGAATACGCTGCCGCTGGAGCTGACGCTTACCACCGCCAACGGCGCACAGCCGCGCATTGACCGGGTGGTGCTGCGTTTGAGCGCCGTGGACAGGAACATCGCGCTCGCCGTAAAAACCGGCGCGCCGCTGGAGATTCCCGCCCCGCCCGAGCTCACGCGCACCGTTGAAGTGTACGAGCTGGGGCTTGCGGACGTGCTGGTGGGCAAGGGCGTGGTGGCGATCACGCAGGATAAGATCACGGACACGCGGCTTGATTCCGCCCTCTGCGGCACGGTGAATTCACTGATCACCGCCGTGTACGAGTAAGGCGGTGCGATATGGCAACCTTAGTCAAGTACGCCACCCATGTCTGCGAGATCGACCGAGCGTCACCCAATCAGGCAAACACAGGCTCGTGTGACGTCGGTAAATATTCCAGCACTACAAACAACTGCTTTTTCAACTTCGAGAGCTTGAACACGCAGATACCCGCAGGCTCCACGATCAACAGCGCTTCGCTCGTATTGGCGCAGGTTTCGGGCGGCCTTGCCGCGACGCTCACCAGCAAGGTCAGTCTGCGAACAGGCAACTGGGGCGCGTTCACATGGAACGTCGGCCCGTACATTGCGTGCGACGGCGTGCAGTTTACGCTCACCGGTACGAGCGCGGCAACCCGCACGATCGACGTCACGAACATTGTCCAGTGGATCGTGGACAACAACAGCCCCGAACACATTTTCCGTCTGGAACGCGTGCCCAACGACCAGAGCGGGACGAACGACGCAAAGCGCTTTTCCACGACGCCCGGCAACCACAACCTGCAGGTCAACTATACGCCGCCTGCGCCGTGCGGGCCGCCGACCAGTGTCACCATTTCGCCTTCCGTGGCTGAAACGGATGCAGCGCTCACATGGAGCGGCGCGACGGGCGGCGGCGCAAACGCCATTACAGGGTATGAGATCGCATACAGCGATTCGCCGGACGGCGAAAATTGGGGGGCTTGGCAGCCGCCCGCAATCGTGCCTTCCTCTTCCGGCAGCGGCTCGCGTGCCGTCGACCTGCCGCCCACGCGCGGGCATTACCGGCGGTTTCGGATACGCACGCGCGGCGCGCTGGGCAGCTTATATTACTCGGATTGGGCGACATCGGGCAGCGTGCGCAAAAACGTGCTGCCCTCACCGCCGGGTATGTTTACTGCCGCGCCGGAGGTGTACGAGGGCGGAAGCATTGCCCTCTCGTGGGGCGGCGTGGTGCCGGGCACCAGTGCGATCAAGTCGTATACGATCCAGAGCGCAAGCTCCATGGACGGCGGCGTCACATGGACTTCCTTCGCAGCGCTGACCACAATCCTGTCCTCCGCGACCTCCGGCAGCACGGCTGTGGCGGCGGATATGCGCGACGGGGTCAAGGTGGTGTATCGCATTCGGACGGTAGACAGCTTCGACGCGGCCTCGGCGTATGCGTCGAGCAACATCGTCAGCATGGTTACCGCGCCGCCCGCGCCGTTACTGCTGGCTCCGGTATCCGGCAGAACAACCTACAGCACCACGCCGAGAGTGCTGCTCAAAACCGGGGCATATGCAGGCGGCAGCCAAACGCTGCGCGTGTGCGTGGACGGCGGCCCGTGGTACGACAGCGTTGCCGACCCGGCGCGGTTTTCGGTATCCGGCTCCTTGGGCGGCAACGCCGCGAGTATATTCGTGCCGCCGCAGTTATCGACGGGTAGCCATACCCTTTCGGTTAAGGCGGTCAACGCCGCCACGGGGGCGGAGAGTTCGGCGGTGCAGGCGCAGTTCACAATAGCGGCGTCGCCGTTTTCACAGATCACCGCCAGCGTTACCACGGTCAAGGCCGCCCATATTCAGCAGCTTCGTGACGCGGTCAACGCTGTGCGGCGCTACTACGGCCTGCCGGTGCAGGCGTGGAAAGAGGCCGTCGTGGGCGGAAAAACGGCAATTTGGCGCTGGCCGCTGCACATCGCCGAGATACGCAGCGCCATGGACGATATCGTGAGCGTGATTAATGCGCACGACGTGTCCGGCGCGTTTGATGTGCCGCCGGTCGGATGGCTGCCCTTCACGGCAGGCAGGCCGCGCGCGGATTTGATGCGGCAACTGCAAGACCTGATATTGACGCTGTAGGGCGCTCCCGCAAGGGGGCGCTCTTTAGTTAGCACAAAAAGGAGAAAGCGAGGATGGTACATGAGGGTTTGGAATGGAATTCAGCTTGTTTTCACCGCGATAGGCGGCGGGATCGGCTGGTTTGTGGGAGGTGTGGACGGCGTGCTGATTGCGCTTATTGCCATGGTGGCGATCGATTACCTGACCGGCGTGATGTGCGCGGTCGTCGACAAGAAGCTCTCCAGCGAGGTCGGCGCGAAAGGCATTTTCAAAAAGGTGCTGATATTCGCCCTCGTCGGCGTAGCGCACATGATCGACAGTCAGGTGATCGGAACCGGCAGTACGCTCCGTACTGCCGTGATCTTTTTCTATCTGAGCAACGAGGGCATCTCCATCGTGGAAAACGCGGCGCGGCTGGGGGTACCCGTACCGGACAGGCTGCGGGATATACTCGCGCAGCTCGCCAAGAAAGGGGAGAAAAACGATGCTGAATAAGTTCATTTCCTACCTTGAGGAGCAGGTGCGCAACCACAGCGTGTATGTGTGGGGCGGACAGGGTGAGCAGGGTCGTCAGATCAACGAGGCGTGGATACGCAAGCGCGAGAACAGCGCGGCCACTGCGCAGCGGGCAATTGCCTTCTGGCGCAAGCAGGTGCTCGCGGGTTACGGCGACGTGCTACGCGCCTTCGACTGCTCGGGGCTGGCCGTGTATTTCTTCCTGAAAGAGGGCTTGCTCTCCACCGATACTTCGGCGGACGGTCTGCTGCGCCGGTGCGCGCGCATATCCCAGGGCGAGCTGCGGCGCGGCGATTTTGTGTTCAAGGTGGATAACAAAGGCAAGGCGTACCATGTTGGCTACGTCGTGGACGACGCCCTGAACGTCATTGAGGCGCAGGGCCGAGATGCCGGGGTAATTAAATCGCCTCTCAAGGGTTGGAATGCATATGGCAGGCCGCCCTTTTTTAATGCCGAGGTTACGCCCGCGACCAAGAGCCGCGTGCTGAAGCTCGATAGTCCCTATGTTCGGGGTTCGGATGTATCCGCGCTGCAGGCGGCACTCAAGAAACGCGGGTACACCGTGGGTACGATTGACGGCGTGTTCGGCCCGCTGGCAGATAAGGCCGTGCGTAAATTCCAGAGGAATGCCAAGCTCGTGGTGGACGGCAAGGCCGGTCCTAAGACCAACGCCGCACTCGGCTTGGAGTGGCGCGACTAAACTTTAAGGACGGTGGGGCGCTGCGGCTGCAGCGCCCCTTTTGATATGGGGGATATATGACTATCGGCCAGAAAGAAAAAATACACCAGATGCGTAGTGATGGGGTCAGTTATGGACAGATGGCCTCCTGCCTCGGAATATCCAAAGAAACCATAAAGTCCTTTTGTCGACGTAATTCGGTGCAGGTTTGTATGCAAGACGCTACTACGGATAGCACCGCTGCATCAACTATAACAACCGCAATAGCCGTGGAGGGCGTTACATGCAGGCAATGCGGCAAGCACCTGATTCAGAAACCCAAGCAAAAGCCCAGACGGTTTTGCTCCGATGAATGCCGCCTTGAGTGGTGGCGCAACAATGACAATCAGCTTAATAAAAAGGCCCTGTACACGATCCGCTGCGAAGGCTGCGGCCATACATTTGAAAGCTACGGCAACAAGGCCCGCAAATACTGCGGGCATGCCTGCTATATCAAGAACCGGTTTGGAGGGGCGGCCCATGACCAAAGAGCAGTTTGAACGGGAAAAGAACTACCGGGTGGCGCTTTCCATTACCAAGACCATGCTTGCGCGCGGGCTGATAAATGATCGGGATTATGCGAAAATCAATTCAAAACTGATTGCCAAATATCGCCCCGTTTTCGGCGGATTATGCCGGTGAATTGACTTGCTATGTGCCGGTGTCAGAGCTAACATGTGGTACTGCAAGGAGGGATCATATGGCACGCAACATACGGATGATCGGGCCTTTATCGCCCGCAGCGCCCAAGAAAAAGCGCGTGGCGGCATATGCGCGGGTGTCCAGCGGCAAGGACGCGATGCTCCACTCGCTCTCGGCGCAGGTCAGCTACTACAGCGCCTATATCCAACGTCACCCTGGCTGGGAATACGCCGGTGTGTACGCGGATGAGGCGCTCACCGGCACGAAGGACGACCGCCCTGAGTTCCAGCGGCTGCTTGCCGATTGCCGGGCCGGGAAGATCGATATGGTAATCACTAAGTCCATTTCGCGGCTGGCAAGGAACACGGTGACAATGCTGGAGGCGGTGCGCGAGCTAAAGGCGCTCAACATCGATGTGTTCTTCGAAAAAGAGAATATCCACAGTCTGAGCGGGGATGGCGAGCTGATGCTTACCATCCTCGCTTCTTTTGCGCAGGAGGAAAGCCGATCGGTCAGCGAGAATTGCAAGTGGCGGATTCGCAGCCGCTTTCGGGACGGCGAGCTGGTCGGCCTGAGTTATATGTACGGCTATCGGATATCCAAAGGCATGATCAAGATCGATCCAGCGGAAGCAACGATTGTGCATAAGATTTTCCAAGATTGCATCGAGGGCGTAGGAGTAGAGACGATAGCAAAGCAGCTTAATGCGCAGGGAGCCATGCAAAGGCGCGGCGGCGAGTGGTCAGGGGCGCGCGTGCTGCACTTGCTGCACAACGAAAAGTATACGGGCAACGCCCTGTTGCAGAAAAGCTATGTCGCCGACCATCTGACCAAGAAGGAACGCCCAAATAAAGGCGTGCTTCCGATGTATTACTCGGAGGGCACACATCCAGCCATAATCGACCGGAGTACCTTTGATCACGCACAGAGACAGCTCGAATCCAACAGGAAAAGCAGCAACATTTCCACGGATACGCCCGCTAGATACCCCTTTTCCGGCATGATTCAATGCAATAATTGCGGGCGGAAATTCAAGCGCGTCGTGTGCCATGGCAAGCCATACTGGCAATGCACGACGTACCTTCGCAGTGGCAAAGACGCCTGCCATGCAAAACAGATACCTGAGCCTATTCTGCTGACGCTTACGGAAAAGGCGCTCGGGCTATCCGCTTTTGATGAGGTGGCTTTCAACAGACAAATCCAAGAGATGCACATAACCGCACCCAATCAGGTGATTTTCGTGTTCCGCGATGGCCATTCGGCGGAGCACATATGGCAGGATAAATCGCGCCGGGATAGCTGGGGCGAGGATGCAAGACAGCGGGCGCGCCAGCGCCAGCTTGAATATATGAAAATGGAGACCAGCCAATGCAAAAGAGCACCGCAAGAGTAACCGTAATTCCTGCATATACGCGGCCGTCAACTGTTGGCCCGATGGGCCTTACCGCAAAAAAGCGCGTGGCGGCATATGCGCGTGTATCCACCGACAACGAAGAGCAGCTTACCAGCTATGATGCGCAGGTGGATTATTATACCCGATATATTCTCTCCAAGGAGGAGTGGGTGTTCGTGGAGGTCTACGCCGACGAGGGTATTTCCGCCACCAATACCAAAAAGCGCGACGGCTTCAAGCGCATGATCGTCGACGCACTGGATGGAAAAATAGACCTTATCCTCACGAAGTCGGTCAGCCGTTTCGCGCGTAATACCGTAGACACCTTAACCACCGTGCGCCAGCTCAAGGAAAAAGGGGTCGAGGTCTACTTCGAAAAGGAGAATATCTACACCCTCGACAGCAAGGGCGAGCTACTGATCACGATCATGTCCAGCTTGGCGCAGGAGGAAAGCCGTAGCCTTTCCGAAAATGTCAAATGGGGCCAGCGCAAGCGTTTTGCGGATGGCAAGGTAACCCTGCCGTATAAGCAGTTTCTTGGTTACGAAAAGGGTGAGGATGGTTTGCCAAGAATTGTGGAAAAGGAAGCGGCGGTCGTGAGGATGATTTACTCGCTTTTCCTTGAGGGAAAGACGTCTTACGGGATATCCAAGCACCTTATACAAAGCGGCATTCCCACGCCTTCGGGCAAGAAAAAGTGGCAATCCGGCACCGTCGAAAGTATTCTTACCAACGAGAAGTACAAGGGCGATGCGCTCCTGCAAAAAAACTTCACGGTAGATTTCCTCACCAAGAAAATGAAGGTTAACGAAGGCGAGGTGCCGCAATACTACGTGGAAAACAGCCATCCGGCCATCATATCGCCTGAGATATTTGACCTTGTGCAGCATGAAATGAAAAAGCGCAAGGAGTCCGGACGGCATATTAACGGCTTGGGGTGCTTTTCGGGTAAAATCATCTGTGGTGATTGTGGCGGATCATATGGCCATAAAATATGGCACTCCAACAGCAAGTACCGACGGACTATATGGCAATGTAATCAAAAGTATAAGAATGATGAACGTTGTAAGACACCACACTTTTACGAGGAAGTACTAAAGCAGGCGTTTGTGGATGCCTTCAACAGCCTGATATCTAATAAGAGTGAAATTATCCATACTTACGCCGATATTATCGAGGCTTTGACTGATACCGCAGACCTTGACCGGGAATACGACAGGCTCAAAAGCGAACAGGACGCGGTAATTGCACTCATGCAGAAATGCGTGGAAGAAAACGCGCATTCTCCTCTCGATCAGCAGGACTACCAGCGACGTTATGGCACCCTGCTCGAACGCTATGAAACGATCAAGGGTAGCCTAAATCGCATCACCAACCAAAGGCAGGAACGCAGGGCAAAGCATGAGAACATCACCCGTTTTCTTGGGTTGCTTTCACAGAGTGACCTGCTAATAGAGTTTGACGAAGGGCTCTGGCGCACCACGGTGGACACGCTTACGGTGCGTTCGGAGCATGATATACTATTTGCTTTTAAGGATGGCACACAGTTACCTTGGCGTCTATGATTTATATGTTAATCGGAACCACAGTCCCATCCCTAAGTTCAAATATGAGCGTGTCATCGCTTTCCACGTAGATCTGTGTGACCAACGCGCAGAACAGGTCATCATCAAAATCGTATGACACATCGATATTGTCAAAAAACGCCTCAACTTGTTCGGGGCGTTCTTTGTATCTATCGTTGACGGTCGAAATCGCCATTTGGGGCAATTCTCTCTGATGGAGGGGTCTGTCATATACAGCATAGCCAATACCTTCATGATGTGGTGAGTGGCACGGCGACCCCTTATGCCAGCGTTTTCTACACTGCCACACAATGGCGCGATATTTGCTTGTCCCATGCCATATTTGCTGCCATAACAGCTGCCGCACTTCCCACATACTATTTTGCTTGAAAGCACATGGATAGTTTTGTAAGGTTTTTCAAGGAGCCCTCGGCGCTTGATTTCCTCTTGAACATAATCGAAGACGTCCTTTGAGATGATCGCAGGGGGACTTCGCTTAACATGGTATTGTGGAAGCTCACCCCGATTTGGCTTTTGCTTCTTTGTAAGGTAATCCGAGATATAGGTTTTTTGTGTAAGGTCCTCTACTTCGATACCATCGGCGGAAATCCTGACTAACGCCGAAAGTTAGGACTTACGCCGAGGGTGAAACATAATAGGAAGTTCACGTCAGTGACGGTGCTCAACATAATGTTAAGTTCACTTAATCGTGCAGACATGATCATAGGCGAAGCTACCCAAAGTTCTATCAGAAAATGTAAGAGCATTTTCATGAGGTGTTACACAAAAATACCCCTATCCATTGGCCTATTATTTCCAAGGGCTAAGGTTCATTATTTCAGTAGCCTTATTAAAATAGCTTGTGGAAATGGTAATAGCATTTAGCAAAGCGCCCCGCGTAAAGCCTTCGGGCGGCGTGCCGCTTAGCGACTGATCCCGCAGGTACGATACGGGTGGTGCCGTCCGGGTTGCGAAAATCCGGATGCATATAGTCGATGCCCGAATCGATGATCCCTATGAGCACGCCCCTGCCCCTCAGGTTAAACCCGAATTGGCTCTGCACAAACGTAATGCAGGTCTGCCGCAGGCTGTCGCTCAGAAAAACCATAAAATCTGTCATTTATACAGCCGGATTACGTTCAGGGCAGGCATGCAGGCGCATAGAATTACAAAGCGGGTATTTCTTAATCTTTATGCCCCACGGCAATCGATCAATCAATATGAGGTGAATGGAATATGGAGACACAGGCCACCCCCATGGACCGGCGCACAGGCCGTTTACAGGTACGCGTATATACTGTGGACGAGGGCGCACCGGTCAGCAACGTAAACGTGCACATCACGCCCCACAATTCCTTTGAGACGGTCGAGGTGCTCACCTCCGATACCGCGGGGCTGACCCCTGTGGTAGATCTGGACGCCCCGCCCGTGGAGTTCTCCCTTACACCGGAAACACAGGTCATGCCCTACGCGGAATACGATATCTACGCGCTGGCGCAGGACTTTCAGCCGGTGCTCATAAAAGGCGCGCAGATACTATCGGATGTCACCGCCGTGCAGAAGATCATATTGCGGCCGGAGGTGCGTTTGCGAACGACAACCAGGGATATTTACGTGCCGCCGCATACACTCTGGGGTGAATTCCCGCCTAAAATTCCCGAAGACGAGGTGAAGGAATTGCCGCCCGGGCAGGGGCTTGTGGTGCTGCCGCAGCCGGTGATTCCCGAATTCATGGTGGTGCATCTGGGCAGACCGGAGGATACAAGCGCCCAGAACGTGTGGGTGCCGTTCAAGGATTATATCAAGAATGTCGCGAGCTGCGAGATCTATTCTACCTGGCCGGAGCAGGCCATCCGCGCAAATGTGCTCGCAATACTTTCCTTCGCTCTCAACCGCGTGTATACCGAATGGTATCGCGGTAAGGGATACAATTTCACAATCACCAATTCCACGGCGTTCGACCAGGCGTTTTCCTATGGGCGCAATATATTTCACAACATATCCCTGATAGTCGATGAACTGTTCACCACATTTGTCACCCGCCCCGGCATACGCCAGCCGCTGTTTACACAGTTTTGCGACGGAGCCCGTGTGAGCTGCCCGCGCTGGCTGGAGCAGTGGGGTTCCAAACGCCTCGCGGAACAGGGGCTAGACGCGCTTTCCATACTGCGCCACTATTACGGGCAGAACGTATTCCTGCTGCAGGCCGAGCGCGTATCCGGCGTGCCCATGTCCTTCCCCGGCGTGGTTCTAACGATCGGTTCCACCGGCCCTGCGGTGCGGACCATACAGCAGCAGCTCAACGCCATTGCGGACAAATACCCCGCAATCAACAAAGTGCGCGTGGATGGGCGTTTCGGTCCGGAGACCGCGGAAGCAGTGCGCAGGTTCCAGCAGGTGTTCGGCCTGCCGGTCACAGGATCGGTAGATTTTGCAACATGGTATGAGATATCCAATATTTACGTTGCGGTGGAGCGGCTGGCGGAACTGTAACAACCGCCAGATGCGGGAGAGGAAGGTGGAACGCTTATGGAAACGTCCGGGAATATTGGCATGCATCAATCCGATTATCTGGCGGGATTAATATTCCCGTTTCCCGGCGAGCCGCTCAGCTTCGACATGATCAGCCCTTCCATATATACGCTGGAAGTACAGCTCAAAGCATCTCTGATCAATACGTTACATAGCTTGCTGAGGTTCTTGGTAAGAACACTTCTCGATCGATATGAACAAGGGGGAGCTTTGCCGCACTCTCGATACCGAGTGTAGAAGGTACTAAACATGACGTGAAGCTTGGATAACCGCTTGAATATGCAATAATGAGAACCTCATGGAATATTCGATTATGACTATTTTCTTTCTAGTCGCACATACTAACCTCATTAAAGCGATCGGATGAAAAGGATGATTTTACTTTACATTCTACTGATTCTAATGGCCATTTTAGTTATTGTAGATCTTGTGCGTGGCATTAGGATCACGATTTATGCAATGCTTGACAGGAATACGATGAAAGTCAGCTTTGCCTGTTTATATCCAATATTTTTGGCCACGGTAAATATGGAAAACAGATGTCCATGCCTCTCTATCTATTTTCTAAAGATGAGGCTATTTACATCAAAACTTGTAAGGGAAAGGGTATCCAATACAATAAGAGTTTTAAATGCCATAAAAATATCCAACTTTGAGCTTTCAACCTCATATGGGTTTAGTGATCCATTTGTGACGGCATTGGTTTCGGGCATGCTTGGCATCATATCTTCGTTCGTCTCCATCTGTAATCTCGATTTGAAGCCGAATTTCATATCGGATGAATATTATGTTATTCTTGACGCATCAGCAAATATCAAAGTAGGGCATACTATTTGGGACTACTTAAAATATAAAACATAAGGAGAAGCAGTAATGGAGCAAGATGTAACCCAATATGTAGATACCCTATTTTCCAACCTAAAAGACTTTTCTCAGCAAGACGGCTTGATTGGTAAACCTGTAGTTCAGGGCGATAAAACTTTCCTGCCCGTAATGTCTATGATGCTAGGGTTTGGAGGAGGAGATTCGCAAAGTAAAGGAAAGCAAAACGCTCAGACGAACGGCGGAATTGGCAGCATGATGGGTGGTGCGCATGGCGCCGGGCTAAAGCTTTGCACGGACGCTATCATTATTATCGACAACGATCAGGTTTCTGTCACCCCTATCGGTATGGGCGCTGCGGGAACAGGCTTAATGGATAAAATCCCTCAAATTATTAGTGGGATGAAAACAGGTGGACAACAAGGCAATCAGCAGCAGCAAGGCCAATCACAGCAGGGGCAGCAGTCCCAGTCGGGCCAGCAGTCCCAGCAGGATCAGTCATCTCCACAAAGCAGTCAGTATTAACTATTACTGGGGGGTCCAAACCTGATAACGATAGGTAACCTTTTAACGATAGGTAAACCTTATAACGAAAGGTATATGAATCGTTAAATTGTCAAACTTTCTTACCATTCGGCAGGTAATGACTCAGTGATTGAGACAACGAAAACCTCCAGAAGTTCTGGAGGTTTTCGCGTTTTGGGGCCGATTTTACCAGCCCGGAGCGGTGCTCTTTTGGTCTGTGGATGTGTGAGGAACGGCAATTTGAACCCACCTGAACCCCCCTCAAGAAAAATGAACCCCCCTCCGCAGATTTGAACCCCCTATGCTCATTTGGCTGGGGGTGGGTGTATACCTGATAACGAAAGGGCCAGTGGGCATGTTTCCTCAGACGGCAGCTTGCGCGTCATCGTAGTCTCTCAAAACCCTTCTTAATCACTTGTGCCATCAATCTACGGCGCTGTTTCAAGAACTCAAAGTAGTTCATGTTCTCCCAACCGTTCGGCAGGGCGTGCATTTCATAGATGGCAGGCTTGTCCG
This sequence comes from Clostridia bacterium, assembly GCA_036677445.1. Taxonomy (GTDB): domain Bacteria; phylum Bacillota; class Clostridia; order Christensenellales; family CAG-138; genus JAVBWI01. Next base: position 2,637 of record JAVBWI010000015.1, on the reverse strand, counting down.
CTGCCGGAATTTTGGCTAGCTGGTCTTTCATATATTCTGAGGGACAGGTATCAAGTATCTCGATATTATCGTGCCATTCGATAAAGGCAAAGTTGGCGTTCTGGTTGCGATCACGGTCATCCGAGATACCGATCTTACCGAGATATGCCTTCGGGAACAGGTGATGCCTTTCAAGGGCATTCTTTGTACCCGTTGCTGCCGGACTGAATAGCTCGCGCGTCGTTAGCGTCGAAAACAGCACTTTAGCCCCTAATATATTCAACGCAGCACAATATCCGAACCACACTGGGCTTCTTGAAGCTGATGTGGCGAGGTCGCTCGGCAGGGAAACATCAAAGTAGTCATTTGTGAGCACTGCCGCAATCTTATTCTCAAGCAGAACCGTAAACTCGGCTTCTGTTTTTACATTTCTCAGGTCGGCCAGATCCGCTTCAACAACCGTCTCTGGTGAACTTGTATAATATCCTGAAACAGAACCCATGAAGAACCATTTGGCGATAAGTTTCCGAAGGTCTGTTTCCTTCATACCATACTCGTGTTTTCCTATGAGGTACAGGGCATAGGTGTATACCAGCGCGTTCTGCGCGGAGATCAGTGACTTGGATACAAACCCCGCAGCTTCTATGCACTTTAGGAAATCATGCCAAGTCTGCACATTTAGTACCTTATCCAGCACGATCTTCAATTTATCGAACTGCTCAATACGCAATTGCTCGGAATATACTTCAGTCTCGAAGTCGCGGCCACGGAGAAGCTTATATGCGTAATTGAGCCTGGCTCTTTTAAATCCATAGCTCATCGCAACTCGGACAATGTGTGTCGGCGAGGGCTCGAACAGGAAGTTATAAGCTGTACCAGCCTTGGGAATTTTCGCACTTTTGCAGAATTCTTCGATCTTTTTCCGACCTTCTTGCCAGTACACAGAGATCAACGTTAGGATAAAATCGTCCTCTCCGAGTTGTTCCCCGCCGGAGTTTACACGGACAAATATATCTGCCACGCTCTCTTCATTGGAGTTGCCGTTTATCTCAAGGGTTGGGATGCGGACGCTTTTTTTAAGGCATTTGCAGGATTTCATGATTCAACTCTTCGATAATTCCGGATGGTATGGTGTTGCGGAACTGTGCTTTGAGGGCTTGATTTCCATGAACTTACGTCCCGCACAGGAAAACTCTAGCCGAGAAATCTTTAGCGCTTGTTTGTTTGTTGAAGATGAGTGTATTTTTTGGGCAGATGTCGATTTGGATAAAGAGGATCTAAATTATGAGGGTTCGTTTGTCAAGGCGCTGAATCTTAAATGGAGAAAAATCGATTGACAAACCAATTCTAATTTTGTACTCATGAGTTGACGCTCAGAATAACGATTAATTCGGGAGCAATCGAATGGTTGCTCTTTTTCATGCCCATTTGGGGTAGGTGGTTTCTGACCTCGCCTGCCGACTTGGCAAAATACAAGGGTGCGATCATGGAGGCCATGTATCGTGGCACGGCGCGGTACATCCTGAGCGAGGACGAAGCTGGAAAAAACGCGCAGGCCGGGTAAGCGACGAAGAGTTGTTTGCCCGGCTCATCTATTACGGGGTGAGCCAGCTCCGCCGCGCGGAGCAGGAGGTGTGGCTCATGCCGCTTGGTCACCTGCTTGACCGGTGGGAGGCGCACAAGCAGTTCCATGGGCTGGCGCGACCTAAACGCGAGTATTTTATTGAGGATATTATTCCTGACGGCATTTGAAACATACTGCAATCTATGGTATATTTCATTTGCTGTTAGCCATTTGCCTTTTGATGGCGCTCGTATGCGGCTTGCTTTCGTCCATAGCAGTATTTGCCGAATCTTCGGAGAAGAAAGGGATGATTGACATGCACTTCACGGATTACGAAGACTTATACTTTGCAATACTCGATATCACGGCCGGTCCTGGAGATGATGCGCAGTTTGATTCGCTTCCGGGGTCTGCCCAAGCCATGTATATTGCAGCTATGTTCGATATGGAAGTGCAGAATGGTGGGCTCTGCCAATTCTTCGTGAATTGTGGTTCACCCTATGCTGAAAGGGTGGCAGACAGCCTAAAAGCGATTGGATTGGAGCCGATGGGGATTCTATACGAGTCGTTTCTATCAGACAATCAAATTGATCTGGCTGACTTAAGTTCCTTCCAGAGTGATACAGCAGAGGATTTTACCGCGCAGTATGGACGATATCCCTTCGACAACTTTGATAGTGCATACATGGATTTATGGGAGAAGCTGGATTTTAACAATGCCATGCTCCGATATGCCAATAATCACCCGGAAGCATTCGCACAGCCGTAAACAACGATCGCAGTTCAACATTGCGTGGAATGATAAATTCTAATTTGTGCGTCATTAGTTGACACACTCGGAATAACGATTAATTCTGAGGCAATCGAAAGGTTGCTCTTTTTTGTTGCACTTTTTTAGAAAGGAGGTGACGGCATGGCGGACAATTTTGGGCTCAAGATCGGTATTGAGGGCGAAAAAAAGTTCAAAAAGGCCCTGCGCGAGATCAATCAGGATTTTAAGGTGCTCGGCTCGGAAATGAAGCTGGTCACCTCGCAGTTCGACAAGCAGGATAATTCCGTTCAAGCCGTTACCGCCCGGAATAAGGTGCTCAACC
>JAVBWI010000014.1:0-181070 GCA_036677445.1 Clostridia bacterium | reverse complement strand
TGGTGTCGGAAATCACGACCTCCACAGGCTTGCCGTCGGGATATTTTACGTTCCCGGCGATGAGCGCCGCCGCCGCCTTTGCCATATTCATGGTTTGCGCCTCCAGCCCTTCGCGGATGCCGTTGCGCCGCCCGTCGATCACCGGGCGGATACCGAGCTTGGGATGTATGCTGTTTGTACGGTTATACATAGATGACCCTCCTTTTAATTTGTCGCTTTCATCTTTTTTAAGCGTTTCATGACATCGTTTGCCCCCCTGCCGAAATAGTCATGCAGGATGCGGTATTCTAAAAAGAGTTTATCATACAGGATCGCATCGGACTCGTTCGGAAGATATACGGTATCCAGAACATTCCCCATATTGCGCGCCGCTTCATACAGATCGTCGTAGCCTCCCGCCCGTTCACCCGCCGCGACACTGCCGTAAATTGCGCTTCCAAGCGCCCCGGCCTGCTTGCTGCCCGCAATTTTAACAGGCATATGCAGTACGTCCGCATAGAGCTGCATTACCGCCGGATTTTTCCGGCTGATCCCTCCGGCGGCCACAAATTCCTTGATCGATATTCCGTTTTGAACAAAGTTTTCAATGATCATGCGGGTCCCATAGGCTGTCGACTCGATCAAGGCGCGATAAATATCCTCCGGCCTTGCCGTCAATGTCAGGCCCAGCACCATGCCCGTCAAATCGTGGTCTACAAGGACGGACCGGTTGCCATTCCACCAATCCAACGCAATCAGACCCGATTCACCGGGTTTCTGTTTTTGGCCAAGCTCCGTCAGATAGTTATGAATACTTATTCCCCGTTTGTCGGCCGTTTCCTGATAGGCTGCGGGGCAGCAGTTGTTCACGAACCATGCAAACTGGTCGCCCACGCAGGGTTGGCCCGCCTCGTAGGCATAATAGCCCGGCATCACACCGTCGGCAACGACACCGCAAATGCCGGGAATTTGTTTCTCCTCCTCTGCCATTAAGATATGGCAAGTTGACGTCCCCATAATTGCCAGCATCTTTTCCGGGCCGTCGATACCTGCCGCGGGTACGGCCGCATGTGCGTCAATAATGGCAACCGCAACGGCAGTTCCCGGAATCAGTCCGGTCAGCTTTGCGCATGCATCGTTGACTTCGCCCGCTTTTTTACCGAGCGGTAAAATATCGGTTGAAAATTTCTCTTCAATCACCCGTTCCATCCGGGGGGCAAGCGCCCGAAAAAAATCCGGCGCCGGGAACCCGTTCTTTTTATTCCAAAGGCCCTTGTAGCCAGCGGTGCATGCGCCGCGCACTTCTTTACCTGTCAATTGCCAAACAAGCCAATCGGCCGCCTCAATCCAGCGATCCATTGCCGCATAAATTTCAGGCGCTTCGTCCAGCAGCTGCCAGAGCTTAGGAAACGCCCATTCGGAAGAAACCTTCCCTCCATAATTATCGAGCCATCCCTCCCCTCTTTCACGCGCGATTTGCGTCAGCCGTACCGCTTTCTCCTCCGCGGCATGGTGCTTCCAAAGCTTTACATAGGCATGCGGCGCATGCTTATATGCGTCCATAAAGCATAGAGGCGTGCCGTCCTTCGTTACAGGAAGCATCGTGCACGCGGTAAAATCAACACCCACACCAATGATATCCTCCGCCTTAATGCCGGACTGCCTTATAACGGCGGGAATCATGGCGCCAAGCGCGTCAATATAATCCTGTGGATGCTGTAAAGCCCAATCATTCGGAAGCGCGGTACCATCCCAAAGCGCCCGATCCATTACACCATGCGGGTATTCAAACACCGAACAGGCGAGCTCCCCGCCCGTTTTTGCGTCGACCAGCAGCGCCCTTGCCGAAAGCGTACCAAAATCAAGGCCGATCACATACTTTGGGTCTGCCACTTTCATCCCCCCTTCACCATAGACGTTTTGTTTTTACCAAACACACCAATCAAGCTCCGCTTTATTCTTTTTCACAAAACGAAAAATCCGACCCCCGCCACGCAAAGAAGCGACCCGGCGACTTCGACAAACCTGATTTTTTCATGGAGTATCCATGCGGAAAATGGCAGTACCATAACGGGCGAAACGGAGCAGATCGCAGCGGAGACGCCTGCCGAAACATACCTTAATGATTCCAACGCGCTTGTGACGCCTATGAAGCAGCCGCAGACCGCCCCCAACGCAAGAAAGCACATGGCGGAGCGCTGCTGGATATCCACCGCAAGTCTTTCTCGATTTTGTGAAAACAGAAAAAACGCCAGATAGCACGCCAGCGCACCGATGAGCCTGATTTGGGCCGCTATTAGCGCGCTGCCGGCCGCTGCAATATGGGACATGCCCAGCATGCTGAAAATAACACCGCCCGATTGCCCCATCGCGCCAAGCAAAGCAAAGAGGATGCCACGAAAATACTTTCGTTTTCCAACGACCTGTGTCCGCCCGGAACCCAGCAACACCATACAAACGCCCAATACCACGACCACGACCGCGGCAAAATCCATGGCACGCATTGTCTGGCCAAATACCAAATAGGCAAGCCATGCCGTTATCAAGGGGGATGCGGACATTACCACCATCGCAATGCGAACGCCCAAATAACGATAGGACCCAAAGTACAGCATATCGCCAAATACATAGCCGATCATCCCCGAAAGCGTTAGAAAGATCCACGCAGGCTTAGGTATTCCAAGCGGCAGCGCCGTACCCGCCACAGCCCATCGCATCAGCGACAAACAAAGCAGCGCGATCGAGGTCTTTGTGATATTAATGGTAAACACGGAAAGCTTTTTTTCCGCCGTCCCAATGAGCAATTGCCCGGCTGCGCTCCCCGCGGCGCTAAGCAACGCGTACAACTCCCCGGTAAGTGAAGACAACATAAATTCCCTCTTCGAACCCAAGAAAAAGCTCCCGCTGATGTTTGAAAGCAAGGAGCCTTTTCAATGGATTCCTGTAGAATGCCTCAGGCTCAAATTACCTGCATTTTCTCATAAACAAATCCATTCTGTTCAGGCCTTCAAGTATCACGTCGTCCGCCGTGGCAAAAGACAACCTGATGAAGCCTTCTCCGCCAGCGCCAAACGCATCCCCGGGGATTACGACAACGCCGTTTTCTTCCATCAGCCGGCTGCAAAAAACCGCCGTCGACAGGCCGCTTGCCTTGATATTGGCAAATGCGTAAAACGTACCTTTGGGATAGATACAGCTGATGCCGGGGATCGCATTAAGGCCGCTTATCATCATTTCACGGCGCCGCCCGTACTGGGCCAGCATGCTGCCGATCACCGACTGGTCGCCCTTGAGCGCCTCGATTGCCGCATATTGGGCCGGAACATTGGTGCACGAAGCGCCCAGCTCGTGCAGCTTTACCATGTTGCGCATGACCGTTTCGTTGGCTACGGCATATCCGATGCGCCAGCCGGTCATTGCATAGGACTTGGAAAAGCTATTGATCACAATGGTGCGTTCCCGCATGCCCGGCAGCGTATAAATGCTGATGTGCTCGTTTGCGTCGTATTTTAGCTTTTCATAAACCTCATCGGAGATCACAAAAAGGTCATGGTCGATGGCGATTTGCGCTATCTGCTCCAGCAGCGCGCGGCCCGCCATGCCGCCGGTGGGATTTGCGGGGGAATTGAGAATGATCACTTTTGTTTTATCCGTAATGGATTTTTGAAGGCTCTGTATATTGAACATGAAGCCATCCTCTTCCAGTACGGGAACAGGAACCGCCCGGGCGTGGCAGAGCACCGTCTGCAGGGGATAAGGCGTCCAGCCGGGATCCGGAAGAATCACCTCGTCGCCGGAATTTAATATTGTCTGCATGGCTAAAAACAGGGTATCTGTTCCGCCGTTGCCGACCATGATCTCGGTTTGCGGATCGGCAAGAATACCATTTTCCAATTCCAGTTTCTTTGCAATGGCGCGGCGCAACGCAAGTATGCCCGCATTATGTACATAATGGGTATTTCCCTCGAGCATTGCCCGATGTGCGGCTTCCACCACGTTTGCCGGCGTATCGAAATTCGGCTCACCAACGGTGAATTTCACCCATTCGTCATGTCCAATCGCCTTGTTGAATACCTTGCGAATGGCGGAATTCGGTGTCGTGGCAACCACACTGCTGATCGATGGCATGATAGTATCCTCCTAATTACATCCTCACAAATAATTGCTGCCGCATTTACATGCAATCAGCTTCCCAGATATGCTTCGATGACACTCTGATCATGCAGGAGTCCCTGTGCGGAGCCATCCTTGACAATGCTCCCCGTTTCCAGCACATAGGCGCGGTGTGCGGTTTTTAAGGCCATATATGCGTTTTGCTCCACGAGCAGCACGGTAGCGCCCTTATCGTTGATCCGCTTGATGACCGCAAAAATCTCTTCCACGATCAGCGGCGCCAGACCCATGGAAGGCTCGTCCAGCAGTACGAGCTTTGCTTTGGTCATCAGCGCCCTGCCGACTGCAAGCATCTGCTGCTCACCGCCGGATAGCGTACCTGCGGATTGATGATGCCTTTCGCGCAAACGGGGGAAAATATCAAACACGTCGTCCATATCCTGTTTAACGCCCTGGGCGTCTTTGCGCAGATTTGCACCCATACGCAGGTTGTCGATGACGCTCAAATTCGTGAAGATCCTGCGTCCTTCCGGTACATGCGCGATACCATAAGAGACGATTTTATGTGCCGGCTCTCTGGTAAGCTCTATGCCGCCGAACATAATGGAGCCACTCTTTGCCCTTTCCAATCCGGTGATCGCGCGCATCGTCGTCGTTTTTCCGGCGCCGTTAGAACCGATCAACGTGACGATTTCGCCTTCTTCCACATGGAAGCTGATATCCTTGACCGCCTGTACCGCGCCGTATGATACGGATAAATCTTTCACTACCAGGCTCATTTACGCGCACCTCCTCCCAGATAAGCTTCAATCACTCTGGGATTGCTCTGGATTTCCTCCGGTTTTCCCTCCGCGATCGTCACGCCGAAATCCAATACCTTGATAATGTCCGCAATGGCCATCACCATTTTCATATGATGCTCTATCAAGAGAACGGTGATATGGAACTTCTTTCGAACATCGGCAATTACGGACATAACATTTTCGATCTCGATGGGATTCATCCCTGCCGCAGGCTCGTCCAGAAGCAATACCTTTGGATTTGTTGCGAGTGCGCGAACAATTTCCAGGCGCCGCTGCTCCCCGTACGGAAGATTCATCGCCAGCATGTCGGCGTCCTTTTCCATATCAAAAAGGCGTAACAATTCCATGGAGCGTTCCGTCGCATCCTTTTCTTTTTGCCGGTACGTTTTCCCGCGGAACAGCATCTGTCCGAAGCTGTATTGGGCTTCCCGCCCCATCGCGATCTTGACGTTGTCAAGAACCGGCAGCCGGTTGAAAAGCCGGATATTCTGGAACGTGCGCACGACGCCCATTTCGTTCACCTGAAACGGAAACTTGCCCAGGATCGATTTGCCATCCACCAGAATGTCGCCGTCGGTGGGCTGGTACATGCCGGTCATCATGTTGAACACGGTCGTCTTCCCGGCGCCATTGGGGCCGATGATGGCTACAAGCTCGCCTTCGTTAAGAGTAAGGTTAAAATCGTCGACCGCGCGCAGGCCGCCGAACGTAATGCCTATATTTTTTGCTTCCAAGAGGCTCATGACTTACCTCCTTTTTGAAAGAGGACCCTGACCTTGTTTTTCATTTTATCGATGAACTCCCCCTGTTCGGGTACGGAAGTGCGCAAATGCAGGAATTTAAATTCTTTGCCGCCCATCAGCCCGTTGGGCCTGCAAATAATCATATACAGCAATAGTCCCGCATAGATGACCAAACGCCAGTCGGCCAGAAAGCGCAGAAGCTCGGGCAGCACCGTCAATACGAGCGCGCCTACGATGGATCCGCTGATACTGCCTACGCCGCCGACGTACAGATACACCAGAAAATCGGTCGACTTGGAATATGCAAAGCTGTCAGGCTGAATATACATCAAAAGATGCGCAAACAGGCCGCCCGCGATACCCGCGAGAAACGATGCATATGTAAACGCCGCCGTCTTATAGCGAAGCGTGTTGGTGCCCATTGCGTCGGCGGCAATTTCGTTTTCGCGAATGGCAAGGCAGGAACGCCCGTAGGTTGAATCCACAAAGTTACGGACGCCGAAGACTGCCAGAAGCACAAATACATATACCCAGGTGAAGCTTGTCATTTTCGAAATGCCCGTCATGCCGCGCGGACCGCCTACATAGTCGATAACGCGGATGGCAGCGCGAATTACTTCGCCAAAGCCAAGCGTGACGATCGCCAGATAGTCGCCTTTCACCTTCAGCGTAGGCTGGGCGATCAGGAACCCGAACAGCGCCGCAACAGCGCCGCCCGCAAACAGCGCAACAAGGAAAATCCCCTCGTTTACGACGGCGCCCGCCTTAATGATTCTGTAGCACTCGGAGGTAATGATGGCTGAAACATATGCGCCGATTGCCATGAACCCCGCATGCCCGATGGAGAACTGGCCGGTAATTCCGTTGACCAGATTCAGGCTTACCGTCATGATAATATTGATGCCCGCAAGCATGAATATCTGCATCAAATACTTGTTGATCATTCCCGTCGTGCCCAATACCATGATCAAAATGTACGGCAGCATGAAATAAAGATACTCCCGTTTCAAAAATTTCTTTGCCTTCATTTGCATACCTATACCTTCTCTGTCGTCACCTTGCCGAGAATGCCGGCAGGCTTGTAAAGCAGTATCAGTATGAGGATCACAAAAGAAACGCCATAGGCCAACTCCGAATTCACAGAGGTCGCAAACACCTCGGCAATTCCAAGAATCAGCCCGCCGATCATTGCGCCCTTAATATTTCCAATTCCACCGAGAACGGCAGAGATAAACGCTTTGTTACCGATGGTCACGCCCATGGCCACCTCGATGGAAGGGTATACGCTCGAATACAGCACGCCGCAGATCCCCGCGAGCGCAGCGCCCAGGAAGAAGGTTACGGAAATCACTTTATTGACATTGATGCCCATCAAGGAAGCAGCGTCCTTGTCGCAGGAAACCGCCAGCATTTGCTTCCCGATTTTCGTTTTGTTCACCAGAAGCGTCATGCAAACCATCAATAGGATGGATGTAACGATTACGATAATCTGAATTGCAGAAATCTGTACAAAACCAACCTGAATGTTTTCAGCCCGAAACAACACGGGGAACGGCCTGGGCGTCGGCCCGATTTCCGGAATCGCTCTTAAAAAATTCTGAATGAACATGGATACGCCGATCGCCGCCACGAGACTCGAAACCTTGGGGCGATTGCGTAGCGGTTTATAGGCGATCCGTTCCGTAACGGTCCCAAAAACCCCCGTAAGCGCCATGCCGAGCAAAACAAGCAACACAACTTGCCCGATCGCCTCTACAGTTCCCATGAAAACAAGGTGTGTCAAGAAATATACGATAAATGCGCCAAGCATCATGAAATCCGCATGCGCCAAATTGATCATTCCGATGATACCGTAAACCATCGTGTATCCAATAGCAAGAAGTGCGTAGATACTACCTAACTGCAATCCGTAAACAAGGAGCTGTATCACAAAGGCCATGGTGTTTTTTCATCTCCTTCAAATCCCCTATATGGCCGGATGCCAAGCGGAAAGCCTGACATCCGGCGCTATCGTCATGCTATTCTCCGATATAACAGCACCCACTCATTACTCGGCGGAAACGGTCGCGACATAGCTGCCCACGCCATTTTTATACTCGAGTATTACTGCGCTCTTGATGGGGTTACGGTTTTCATCGAAGTTGATCTTCCCGGAAGGCACCGCCAAGTCCTTTGTGTCGCGGATTGCATCACGCAGGCTTGCGCCATCCACCGACTGCACCCTGGACAGGCCGTCCAGAACGATCTTCATCGCTTCATAGGCAAGCGTTGCATGTGAGCCGGGTTTCTCGCCATTGAGCTCTTCATACTTTGTTACCCATGCCTGCGCGGCTTCGCTGGGATCTTCCGCGCTGAATGCACCGGCAAAGCAGGAGCCTTCCACGTTTTCCACACCGCCCACTTCGGGGATAACGTCCAAATCCCAGGAATCGCCGCCAAGGAATGTTGCGGTAATACCCATTGTGCGCGCCTGCTGGATCTGCAGGGGCAGCTCGCCCGCCTGGTTGGGCATGAACAGAACGTCGGGGTTCACGGTCTTTATTTTGCTCAGCTGTGCATTAAAGTCCTTCACATCGCTGCCGCCGTATGCTTCCACGGCGGCAACGCTTCCGCCCAGCGCTTCAAAGGAGCTTTTGAAGTTTTCCATCAGGCCTTTGCTGTACTGGTCCGCATTGCTGTACAGGACTGCGGCCGTCTTTGCCTGGAGATTGTCAAAAGCGAATTGTGCAAGCACCTTGCCCTGATAGGGGTCAATATAGCAAGCGCGGAATATGTAATCGCCTATTTGGGTAACGGCCTCGTTGGTGGAGAAAATGCCGACGGCGGGAATGCCCGCGTCCTGCGCGATGGGGCCGGCCGCCAGAATGCAGGAGCTTTCATTGGGGCCGCAGATGGCGATTGCGTTATCCTGCTCGATGACCTTGCGGTATACGTTTGCGGTGATTTCAGGCTTCCCCTCGGTATCCTCTATGACCCAATTCACCTTTACCTTTTTGCCCATGATGTCAACGCCGCCGCTTGTCTCGAGTTCACTTTGGATAACCGCAAGTGCGCCCTTGAAATACTTACCGTTGATCGCATTCACGCCGGAAATGGAGCCGACGAGCGCGATTGTCACCTCGTCGGGAATATCCGAAGCCGGCTGTGCGGCCTCTGCCGGCTGGTTCGGAGCCTCAGCCTGGGCGAGGGCTTCGGGCGCGTTGTTTTCGGCGGGTGCGGCACAGCCGAACACGCCGGTGATGAGCGTCAACACAAGCAACATCGTAATTACTTTTTTCATGGTTCCTGCCTCCTGTTTTTTTTATTTCATTGTTCCATTTGGTTTTAGGGCATTATTGGAGCAACGGTGGAGCATTTTTCCCCGCTCACCGCAATTCAAATTACATCCCGTGATTGATTTTCGCTGTGCCGGTAAGTCTAATGTGAAATGGCGTAAGTACTATTTCAGAAGGCCCAGCTCCTTGAGCATAGTGACCAGCGCTTCGCGCTCCGCTGCGTTGATAGGATCCAGGGGTCCGCGGGCATTGCCCACGTCAATGCCGGTAACCAGTGTAATGGCGGCCTTGAGCATGGGATTTGGATGAATACGGCCATTAACGCCAAATGTCTTGCACATCTTGTACAGCTTGCGGAAACCTTCCAGCGCTTCCGCCGGCTTCCCCGCCTGATAATCGCTGAACACCTTATGAATGACGTCGCCCATCAGAATTGCGCCGCCGCTGACGATGCCCATTGCGCCCTGCGCGAGGGTCGGCATCAGCATGGTGTCGTCGCCGTTGTAAATCATGAAATCAGGATCGACGTCCTTGGTAGCCATGTAATAGTCGGAAATTTGGGTCGGGTTCATACCGGCTTCGTCCTTTACGCCGACAATGTTCTTAAGTTTTGCCAGTTCGCGCAGCGTGGAAGGTTCGATGTTTACGCCGACAAAAATGGGAATGTTGTAAACCAGGATGTCAATATCCACCGCCTCCGCAATGCGGGTGTAATGGCGAAGCACGGCATCCTGTGTCGGCTTGCAGTAGTAAGGGCCAACGATGAGGCACATATCCGCGCCGAGCTCCTGCGCCTTCTTCGTAAGCGCGATGGTTTCCCTGGTCGATGCACAGCCGGTGCCCGCAATAATGGGCTTGCGGCCTTTGTTGGCCTTGATGGCGGTTTCAAGCAGCTTCACGCGCTCCTCAAATGTCAGGGTATTGAATTCGCCGGTGGTGCCGGTAACCACGATGGAATCAGCATAATTCCTGGCAATTGCATAGTCCACCAGCTTTGCGTATGCTTCATAGTTGACGTTTTCGTCTTTGTCAAAGGGTGTCACAAAGGGGAGCAGTATTTGGCCGTACTTATTCATTTTTCTCCGAATTCCTTTCACTTGGGTTTTTATTTTTCTTCAGGGAGGGCATGCCCCCCAAAGAAGCAAAGTCATTGCAAGGCTTCCGCAATCGCGTGCTTCTCCGCCTGCGTGGCCTCAAGGTTGGGGCTTAGCGCAATGCCATAATCCATGCCCATCTGCCTGAGCATCTCCTTGAGTCTTCTTGGGAATTGCGCACCCTTGAGCACCGTCCAGCGGGGATAAAGCCGTGCCTGCAAAGCGCGCGCCTCATCCGGTTTTCCGGCTTGAATCGCATCCCAAATGGCTACGCATTCCTTCGGAAAAACGCTCAGTATCGCCGCGATCGCGCCGCACGCGCCAAGGTCAAATGTGGAATACAGCATGTCGTCTGTTGCGCTGTATACTTCGCCGATGTCGCCGGCAATCATTTTCATGTCATAAAATCCCTGGATACCGCCGCAGCTCTGTTTGATTGCGACGACGTTCTCGATTTCACAAAGTCTGCGAAAGAGATGCGGCTTAATTTCGTTTTGCGGGACCACATTGTAGATAATGACCGGAAGTTGAACTTTGTCGGAGATGGCCTTATAAAAAGCATAATTACCGTCATCATCCGGAACAAGTACGTTATAACTGGTTGGCGTCACCATCAATGCGGTTGCGCCCGCCTGTTTTGCGGCAAGCCCTGCGCTTACCGCAGCACGCGTAGAATTGCGAATGACCCCTGCCACCACGGGAAAACCTTCAGGCGTTTCCTCGCGGCAAATTTCCACCATCCGCGCAAGCTCCTCATCCGTAACCGCGGCGCCTTCCCCGGTGCTTCCACCCGGGCTTATGCCATGCACGCCGCAGCCCACCAGATACCGGATTTCTTTGCGAAGCAGCTGCTCGTCGAGCGCCTCATCCGCGGTGTAAGGCGTTACCAGCGGGGAAATAATACCTTTGGGTGCCTTGTTTTTCATTGCATACTTTCCTCCTGAAATATTGATGAAAGGATAAAATTCAATTTTGCAATTTATGTCCTCATGTCAACAGATTGTATGATGTCTTGTGAACAAAAACATCATATCGCACTCTTTTCACAAAGTCAATGAGGTATTTATGTTTTTTTCACTGTGAATTATTTCATGTCAATCGTTTGGTTTTGATACAATTCTTTCAATGTCTTCAATCGAAATATTGATATGCGTATCTACAGCCTGCATGGCGCGCTGGAGATCACGCGCCGTCAATGCGTCGATAATTTCCTGATGCGGGCCGATTGCATTAAAGCGATTGGAGGAAATCGCGAAAGAATTCAAACGATAAGCGCGCAGCGCGTCTGCAATTGAATTGTTCAACGATACAAGCAACGGATTATGCGCGCCTTCTACAAGGCATGCGTGGAAATACTCGTCATACAAAGCCATTTGATTAATACGGCCTTGAATCACGGCCTGTGCAAAACTTTCCTGCACTTTGTTCAAAATCTGCAATTCCTTGTCCGTCATCCGCGCAATCGCCCTGTTTACCGCCATTTGCTCAATGGCAAGGCGTACGTCCCAAACATCAGAGAGTTGGTAGTTGTTTTGTAAAAACCAATTTTCCGCGCTTATGCTTTGTCTGTTTTCCGAGCTGGCTACAAAAGCGCCCTTCCCGTGAATGACCTCAACAAATCCCGAAGCCTGCAGTACGCGAAACGCCTCGCGGATAGTTGAGCGCCCCACTTCAAGCTGTTGACATAATTCATTCTCCGGCGGCAGCTTATCGCCTTTGGAAAACTCACCCAGGATAATACGGTTTTTGATCTTTTCAACAACCTGATCAGTGATGGAAACTTTTGCAATAGGCTTCATCGTCTCTGACCCTTTCTGTTTTGATATACTCAAATTCAATGCGCAATTCTTCTTCCTTTATAATATAATTCATTTCTTTCTTTATAATACAGTATTATACCACCAATAATAATTGCGTGACAACAGACAATTTGATTGACATTTCATATCATGCGCTTATATAATTCTTAATGTATGATGACAGACAAAATTGATTCTATTGATAGTATCATATTTACGAATAGTGCGCAACCCTGTAAATATTTTTTGTGGAGTAAGGAGAAATCCTATGAGGAATCATATTCTAATCACGCTGCCGTTGACCGCTGCACAAAAAACGCGCATTGCGCAGGCGGCACCCGAGTCAAAGATTAAGTACATCGATCAAAGCAATGTTACCGCTAAGGACCTGTTGGAAGTGAACGTCTTGTTTGGATTTCTTCCTCCGTATATGTTACAGACAGCAAAGAAGTTAACCTGGCTTCAGCTACAAACATCGGGAGCCAACTTATTTTTGAAACCGGGAATCCTTCCATGCCATGTCCAATTGACCTGTGCAACCGGAAGTTACGGCCCGGAAATAGCAGAATTTCTGTTTGCCCTGTTGTTATCCCTATACAAGAATTTGCACAGGTATCGCGATCTCGAAAGGATCGCCTCATGGTCCGACGTTGGATATGTGCACTCCGTTTATAACGCTACCGCGCTGATTGTCGGCACCGGCAGCGTGGGCGGTGAGTTCGCAAAGCGATTGAAGGCGTTCGGCGCCTATACGATCGGAATTCGGCGCACGGCACGGGAAAAGCCGGCATTTATCGACGAGCAGTATACGCTCGACGCGCTTGGCGGCCTTTTGCCGCGCGCCGATATCGTAGCGCTTTGCCTTCCTGAAACACCTTCCACAATACGGGTTTTAGACGCCCCACACATCGCATTACTGAAAAAGGATGCCGTCGTATTGAACGTCGGACGCGGCTCCGCCATTGATACGAATGCGCTTTGCGATGCCTTGCAATCCCACAGGATTCTTGGCGCAGGCCTTGACGTGGTGGATCCTGAGCCTCTGCCGCCGCAGCATCCGCTTTGGACGCTTCCAAATGCCGTCATCACGCCGCATGTAGCCGGGCAGGATACGCTGCCATCCATAATGGAAAGAACGGTATCGCTGTTTATTCGTAATCTGGTTGCGTTTGAAAAGAACCTTCCGCTGGAAAATGTGGTGGATAGGCAATCTGGTTACTGCCGTCACGTATGAAGAAAAGATTATCAATGGCGATTGGCCATTATCCTTGGTAATGAGGAGGTAGGCAGTTCGGAGTCTGCTCATCAGCTCCAAAAGCAAAGCACCCGTTGTGGGGTGCTTTGCTTTTGGCGTTACAGAGTATATTTCAATTGCCTACCTCCATTCAGCAGTATGGGTAATGAGGGGGGCGAAGCCGAGCGCCCTCAGTGCGGGGGGGAAGCGAAGCGAAAGCCCAGTGAGAAAAGGAGCGAAAGGAAGCGGCTCCGCCCGCGCCGCGCCGCGACTATTTCGAACTGTGGGTGGGTATGAGGCAGGAAGTGCAGGAAGCCGCCCCTGTGGATCCTCACCGGGACACGACTCGGACACTAGAAACCAAAAGCCTTAAAATCCACAATTTCTATAAATAATCTATTGTAGCTGCTTACAAGTAAAATAAATATCTACTGTCATCTGTCAACAATAATTTCAGGAAGACTCTTTTGCGCCTGCGGATAGAAGAGTACCTTAGGGTGTCTTTTTCCGCAAATATCCATGGCCTTTTGCATCATATCCGCCACGCTGCCGGTAGGTGTCATACGCATTTTCAAAACATCTTCATCCAATACATTGGGTGAATACACAATGACATTCACATTCTTCTTAAATATCTTCGAGAGCAGCAGGGCATGGTCCATCTGTATTTTATAGTTTTGAACCACATAATCGATCATTTCTTCCAAAGTAGAGGATTGATAAAACGGGCAAAGCATGTCCGGCGAATTTACCCCTTCCGTGCATTCACAATAAAGCGCAACCGTAATAGACGAATCAAGAATATCCGTCAGTGCAATCAGCGGTTTTAACGACTGATAGAAATCTATATTGAGCGGATACCCAGGCGTAGTCACTATGATATCCGGTTTTTCTATGCACACCCTGCAATATTTTTGCAGATAATCGGCAGCCGCCTTATGGGATGCCTGCATAGGGCCGGAAAAAACGGCGGCAGGCTGGTTTTGTGCATTTAATACAAAGCTTACGGTAAAATCAATGCGAAAAAGCCCCGCCGCCTCCATCATATCCAGGTGGATCGGGTTTCCTTCCAGATTCCCCGGCACTGCTTTATCCGAATACAGCATCGTAGTGGAATGATTGTGTAAGATCGTTTTTTCAGAACTGACGCCAGGCAATACCGATTTTCTGCCCCCTGTAAAGCCCGCAAATTCATGCGGTTCCACTTTTCCAACGGATATATGCAGGTCACATGCATAAGCACGGCGGTTAACCTCCACAGGTGTGCCGAAGGATGTATTGCCCAGGCCTATCAGGTTATCGTAAGAATACGGCGTATGGTTCTCAATACGCACCTTACCATAAAGTTCTTCTCCCAATATCTCGCGCATTTCTTCGTTTGTTGCATCCCTGTGGACGCCGATCGCTACGACGAACAATATCCGTTCAACCGGCATGCCGCCATCGCAAAGCTCCTTCACCAGTGTTTTTGCCACACTGGCGGTCGGCACTTTTCTGGTCGCGTCCGAAACAAGAATACAGGCGCTTTTGGCGTTTCGTTCAAGCGCGAGTTCTTTCAATCGGTTTCCCGTCACAGGATGGAGTACGCTTTGCACGCAAGCCTCATCATCAATCGGCTCCATCACGCCGATATCAGCCATTCCCATATATGAATTTTCCGGAATCTCTATCGAAACGTTTTCCAGCTCATCTTTATAGCAAGCTCTGCCCTGGTTCACAGTAACTCTATACATATTACTCATTCCTTTTTATAGTATTGGCAATATAGCTAATCCCACCTTGTGACCACAATCCGCATTTTCATATGATCGCAGTGGAGGCAATACCTTAGGTCAAGACCATACATGAAAAGAATGCCCCGTCTTTTTGTTGTACGGGGCATTCTCGATTAGCAGCGAAGGTTATTCTTTTCCTTCAGGGGCATCACTATCGGTATCAGCAAATGCCGGTACAATTTCCTCTTCCAATTTGTCGTCTTCCACCGCGGACAATGCATCGGGCCTCGCAAATGCGAAAAGCATATTGCGGAACTCATACAATGACATCAGTGCGAACGCTACGGCAATGGCCGCATACATAAGCGCATACGGGAAACCCATTGCAGGCGTAACCCTCTCACCTGCGCTGATGATCATCGCCACACCGATATAGCATACGGTGAGTGAAGCAAGAAACATGAGGACGCGTACGACCAATTCAAGCTGCGGCGTGATCTTTTTGAATAATTTTTCCTTGAATACCACAATGGCGACATGGTCCTTGCGTACGGCAATATAGGAAGCGCTCAACAGGCAAAACCACACCAGCATGATCTTTAACAATTCTTCCGACCATGTAAACGAGCTGTTCAGAACATAGCGGGCGAAAACATGCGCAAGTGCGATCACACACATTGCCAGGCCAATCACCATGATTACCTTCAATACGAATTTGGAAATCTTCCGGACGATGTTATCTAGAGTGTCAAGCAATATGAGCACCCCTTTCTTGATTGGTTATTCCACACTCTTTACTGTATCAGCTTTTACAGCATCGATTCCTTGGAGGAAGGCTTCTACAAAATCCGCGCCAATTTCAGCCTTTACTTTATCTGCAACAACCGGCTGGGATACGGCTTTGATGGCTGCCAGCGCTTCAGGTTTCAATGAATTGACTTGCATGCCTTTCTCAGTCAATTTATCGGCGAGCATCGATTCACGGTTCGCATTGATGAAACGGCTGTAGTTTTGTCCGAGTATTGCGCCCTTTTCAATAATTCTCTGATAGTCTGCCGGCAGACTGTTGAACCATTTGAGGTTGGTCACCAGAGGCATCGCGTCATAAATATGTCCGGTCAGGGAAACATATTTTTGCACTTCATTCATTTTCAATTCCCAGATGTTTGCAAGGGGGTTTTCCTGTCCATCAACAATTTTTTGGGACATGGCCATGTAAAGCTCAGACCACGGAACCGGCGTGGGGTTTGCGCCCAGGGCGGTGAAGTTGGCCATGTGCATGGGCGCCTGCATGGTGCGGATCTTCAGGCCTTTGAAATCATCAATCGTATTGATGGGCTTAACATTGTTTGTTACATGACGGAAACCGTTTTCCATATAAGCAAGGCCTTTTAAACCGGATTCTTCCAGCGTTTTCATTAGGTCTGTGCCAACTTTGCTGTCGCATACAGCCCATGCCTGTTCGTAGTTTTCAAACAGGAAGGGAATATCCAACACCTGAAACTTTTTCTGGAAGGTAGTGATCGGTCCAATGGATGCCGTAGCCATTTCCAGCGTTCCGTTCTTTACCTGTTCCACAGATTCTACCTCTGCGCCCAATTGGCTGTTGGGGTAGATGCTGACTTTTACTTTGCCCTGCGTTTCCGCTTCAATATACTTTTTCATTACGTCAAGGCCCAGTGTCTGCGGATGATCAAGCGAGTTGCAAGCCGAAATGCGGATCTCGTATGTGCCGCCCTGCGCGCCAGCGGAAGCATTGGCGTCAGTTTTGCCGCCGCAGCCTGTAAAAGCTATCATAATCATCAGAACCATGGCAATAGATAGCAGCCTTATAAATACGTTCTTCTTCATTTGGGTTTCCTCCTCATTTTTATTTATGTTATTTTATTAGGTACTATTGATAGAAGCCCGTGAGTTTGGGCAGGAACAGGCATATATCCGGTATGAAAGTAACCAGAAGCAAGACGCCAATCGTTGCCAATACCATTGGCAACGCCTCCTTGACCGTATCCTCTATTCTTACCTTTGCCAATGGGCTTGTCACGAATAATGTAATCCCGAAAGGCGGCGTAGCCAGACCAACCACCAGGTTGATGCAGATAATAACCGCAATATGCAGCGGGTGCACGCCCAGAGCCCAGGCCACCGGGGCCAGTATCGGGGCCAGTATGACAACGGATGCATAGTCATCCATAAACATGCCGTTGATCAGCAGCAGTACGTTCAAGAGCAACAGGAACAGCCACTGCGGCATAGCGGAAAGAGGCCCGATAACGGAATTCAAAACCTGCTCGTTCGCTATTGCCCAAGCCATCGCGCTGCCTGCACCTGCCAAAAGCAACACCAGACCGGAGGTAAGCGCCGCTTCCTTGAAAATAACAGGCACATCCTTGAGCTTGACGGCTTTATTCACGCCGAAAGCCAGTATCGCGCTATACAATACCGCAACGGCGGAGGCTTCCGTGATGGTGAATATACCACCGAATATGCCGCCTAAAATGATGACAGGAAGCATCAGCGCTGGTAACGCTTTTTTGGTGGCAGCCCATTTTTCTTTTGCCGTCGTTTTCGGATAGGAAGGATAATTGCGCTTCTTGGAAATCCTGTTGGTAATGACCATCTGTACAGCGGCAATCAATAGCGCCGGGACCACCGCAGCCATAAACACGCCCGCAATGGAGGTCTTACCCACCGCGATACAATACATGATCATCAACACGCTGGGCGGCATGATGGGACCAAGAAGCGAAGCGGAAGACATGACGCCCGCGGCAAATGCCGGACTGTAGCCCTGCTTTTTCATCATGGGGATCAAAAATACGCCCAGTGAAGCGGCGGCGGCTACCGCCAGCCCTACGATCGAACCCATCAAAAGGCATGCCCCTATGGTCACGACCGCGATTGCGCCCTTGGCCCTTCCGAAAAATACATTGACAAAGTTGACCAGCGACTCCAATAGCTTGCCCCGCAACATCAACTGCCCGGTGATGACAAAGAATGGTACGGCGAGGAACGAAAAACTGTTCATGCCTTCATACATTTTTTGCCCGATCAGCATGATATCAAATCCGCTGGCAAGCATATAGGCAATTGTACTGATAATGATGTTATATGCTATCGGCAAGCCGCACATCATGAGCAGAAAGAAGCATATAACCATGATCAATAATTCCATGAGATGTTTTCCCCTCTCTTAAGGTGAGCTGTAAGCCGGATTATATCCTTTGATTATAATCCGGCTTATTTCTGTCATATAAAGATTATTTCCAAAGCGGTTCGTTCCAAAGATTGAGTTTTGTTCCGATACCTTTTTCAAGGGAATATTGATAGAGATCGTAACCCCAGGCAACGTCATATACGGCCATGCCGCAGGCTACAAAAATGATAGTTTCATCTTCGTTTACACGTCCCGGCTGCTTACCGTTAACAATATCGCCAAGGCTGGTTGATTCTTTTAGGGGCTGGATCTTGCCCTCGTCAATCAACGTATAGATTTGGCCGCCGATGACGCCTGCGTAGTATTCTGCTTTGTCTCCTGAAGCAACGGCCTCTTCCACATACGCTTCATGCAGCTGTACATGATCGTATACCAGGCGGCTGTTAATCCAAAGTGCATCGTCGCCTCTTGCCGGACCGGAAAGCAATATGGTCGCGCCTTTTTTCAGCCAGGTTGAATCGAGGATCAACGGTTTCAAACGGGAAGCTGCAATGGTGATGACATCGCCTGCGCGCATAGCTTCTTCCAGGGTAGCGGCTGCATACGCTTCCACGCCGAATTCTTTGGCGGCTTCTTCCGCAAAAGCTTTTGCTTTATCTTCAAACAGATCGTAACAAACTACCTTTTTGATTTCTTTCATCTGCGACATCACGCCGTGGAAGCAGGATTGATTGATAGGACCGCAGCCAATAACGGAACAAGTCTCGGAGTCTTTGCGGCTCAGATAGCGTGCGCCCACTCCGGGTACTGCGCCGGTACGCATAGCGCTGATAAGATTGGCGGACATAAAGCAAAGCGGTTCGCCCGTATCTTTATCATTTAATAATACCGTCAGGACCGAACGGGGCAATCCTTTTGGGGGATTAGCCGCATTGGAGCCATACCATTTTACCCCGCAAACGTCAAAACGTCCGCCCAAGTAAGCGGGCATTGCAACAAAACGCCTGTCCGGGCCGGCTACCGGCATATTGGGGAAAGGGGTTTCCTTGGGAAACACAATGCCCATGCCGTGGCTGTTGTGATTGGGGCCGCCCATGAGGTAGTCGCCCGTGCTCAGAATGGAAAATACTTCTTCAGTTACATCCACACAGCGCGCCATATCCAAAACACCGGCTTCGATCATATCCGGCTCGGATAGATATAAAAAATCTGTTCTTTTGCCGCTCATTGCGCAATCACACTCCTAATTATAAAATGTAGTTAAAAGGCTAGGTAAAATGTTGAGAGACGTATAAATTCATCTGCTGTTGTATTTGATACAAAAAGAATAGCATACTACATTTTCTCTGTCAACACGTAAAATCGTCATTTTTCGAAATTATCAGAACGTATTTTTTCTTATTGACATTTGAAATGTAGTAAAATATACTTTTAGGTACAAATAATACATTACCCTTAATCCCCTAGTTTGAGAGAGCTGTAGTCCAACGAAGGACGATCATCTGCCGGAGGTTAAAATGAGCCAAAAAATTCGCAATAGAGACCAGATCTTATCACATGGTGATATCGAGTCCCGCCGCATTGTTTTGGATATAACCGAAAAAACGCTGCAAAAGCTGGATGCGAAGGAAAGGATCAAAAGTATTATGCGGCTTGATGGCGATATGCTGCATATCGGCGTTAAAAGCTGGGATCTTTCCAAGAAGCGCAATATTTATCTGTTAGGCGCAGGCAAAGCCTGCAACCATATGGCGATGGCTGTGGATGAGATATTGGGCGACCGACTGACACGAGGTATTGCCATTGTAAAAATTGCGGAAGAAACAGACGTTTTCAATAAAACGGAGGTTTATGTCGGCGGGCATCCGCTCCCCAACGAAGAGGGGTATAGGGCCTGCCTTAAAATCCTGGATATTGTGGACAACGCCGGGCCAGACGACCTGTTCATCGTCGTCATCAGCGGCGGAAGCTCCGCATTGATGAGCTGCCCTATCCCGGGTATTACCCTAGAGGATGAGATTGTCGTAACGGACGTCATGCTCAAAACCGGCGCCAACATCTATGAAATCAACGCAATCCGCCGCCATATATCCCAATTTAACGGTGGCATGCTGGCCAAGCGGATCGAGGCGCGCGGAGCGGAGCTCATTGGCTTCGGCATCAGCGACGCTGTGGGCTCGCCTGCAACAGGTGATATCGGCATCCCCTACGCTGCGTATAAAAGTACGCCTATGGGGCCGGATACTACCACGTTGGAAGACGCGCGCCGTGTCATACGTGATTATAACGTGGCCGACCGTCTACCCAAAAATGTAGTGGATTATCTTATGAATGCAGGGCCGGAAGGCGAAACACCCAAGGCTTTTCCCAACAACACTTATTATCTGGTCAACACGTTGCCCGATTCCTGTATCTATGCCAAGCAATTTGCGGAGGAAATGGGCATCCCCGCCGTAATCCTCACCTCGTATCTAGAGGGGGAAAGCCGGGATGTCGGTACTGTTTTAGCCTCTATCGCACGGGAGATACAGGCTTATGGCAACCCGGTATCCGCGCCCTGCGTGGTGCTTGCCTCGGGTGAAGCGACTACAAAAATATTGGATAACAGTGAAATTACAGGACACGGCGGTCCATCTCAGGAAGAAACCCTGAGTTTCGCCCTGACCGCAGATAAAGCAAAAGGCGTTTGCCTGCTATCAATAGACTCCGAAGGAACAGACGGCACAACTCCCGTAGCGGGAGGCATTACGGATTCGCAAAGCTTGAAAACAGCGCGCGGCAAAGGCATAGATGTTTTTGCGGCTCTGCGCGGCCATGCGTGCTACGAGGCATTGTCGGCTATGGATGACACCGTGTTCACAGGAAATACCGGCACGAACCTTTGCGACTTCAATATTATGTATGTGCCAAAAATCAAGTAATTCAGGAGAGTAACTAACATGGTAAAAATTAAACATGTGGCAGCGCGCCAGTTGATAGACTGCAAGTGCCGTCCACTGGTTGAAGTAGATATTATTACAGACAACGGCCAGACAGGCCGTGGCGCCGCTCCTACCGGAAGTTCTGTCGGCATGCATGAATCATACGTGCTGCGCGACGACGATGCCGGGGAATACGATGGTATGAGCGTACACAAAGCCGTGGACAACGTCGTCAACGTCATCGGGCCTGCCATCATCGGTATGGATGTTTCCGACCAGCGTGCAATCGATGAAAAAATGATTGAGCTTGACGGTACGCCCAACAAAAGCAATTTAGGCGGCAACGCCATCTACAGCACTTCCATCGCGGCATTCCGTGCAGCGGCGGAGGCCGCGAACAAACCGGCTTACGAATACCTTTGCGGGCGCAGCATTAAGTCCGTGCCCGTACCCTCGTTTAACGTAGTGAACGGCGGAAGATACGGCGATATCGTATTGGCCTTCAACGAATTCCTTATTGTGCCGTATAAAGCGGACAGCATCTACGAGGCGGTGGAAATCGCGGTTAAATGCTTTCAGAAGCTTGGCGGCATACTGCAAAAATACCTGGGCAAAGCGCCGGAGGTGGCGCGCTCTTACGGCTGGGTTGCGCCATCCGATGACCCTGCTATAGTTTTGGGCCTGATTTCTGAGGCGGTGGATGCCTGCGGTTACCATGGCAAAGTGGCGTTTGCGCTGGATTGCGCTTCCAGTGAAATGTACGACGCGGCAAAAAATAAATATTTATTAAAAGGCGGATATGTAACGGCAGAAGAACTGATCGACTACACGAAAGGCTTGAGCGAGCAGTTTCCTCTGGTTTTTGTCGAAGATATACTGGATGAAAATGATTGGGAAAACTACCCGAAGGCCGTTGAAAGGATCAAACGCTCCATAATCATCGGCGACGACCTGATCGTATCCAACCCTGAAAGGCTCCGCAGGGCCTACGAAACCCATGCGGCAGATGGTTTTGTCTTGAAGCCCAACCAGGTTGGTACGCTGACCGAGGCGCTGGACGCCCATTACTACGGTAAAAAACGCGGCATGTTTTCGGTACCTTCCGGCCGTTCGGGCGGTGTTGTAGGCGATGTTATCATGGATTTCGCCGTCGGACTGGAAGTAGGCTTTATCAAAAACGGCGCGCCGCGCTCCGGTGAACGCATTGACAAGCTGAATTTCCTCATGCGCGCCTGCGGTCTGACTCCAGGCTGCCATATGGCCGATATCACAAATATCGTCCGTTTTTAGGCATTGCCTGCCGTAACTCTTGGAATTGACAAGGTAACACCATAATGTTACATTATCTATAAATATTAACGAAAGATGGGACCCGCCAAAGGAGTTTTTGCAATGGCTCACTTTTCCAGTAAAATAAATGAATGCTTTGACGAACTGACCCATTCACAAAAAACGGTAGCGGTTTATTTCTTGGAACATTCCGATACTTTCGCTTTTTGTACCCTTGAGGATGTTGCAATGAAGATAGGCGTCAGCACTACGACGATCATTCGCTTTGCGCGCATGCTGGGTTATAATGGATATTCCGATATGCAAAAGGATATACAAAACAGCCTGATGGATAAGGTCAGCCTGCCCGAACGTGCGATCTATCGGACAGATATGGTAGAGCAGGACCAGCTTTTAACGGATACGATGCAAAACGACATTACGGATATTACCACAACATTTGCGAATATATCCCACAAGGATCTGTCTGCGTCAGTAGACGAAGCCAGCAAAGCCAGGAATGTCTTTATACTTGGCATGCGCAGCTCCTTCGCTCTGGCGCACTATATGACCTCGCGTCTGGGGCAGATACGCCCCAACGTGCGGTTGATACAATCGGCTGGCATGATATACCCGGAAGAGCTTATCGGCTGCAACGAACAGGATGTTTGTATCGCATTCCTTTTTCCGCGCTATTCCAAAACCGCGGCCAATCTCATACTTTGGCTTCGCAAACGCGGCGTACGCATCATCTTGTTCACCAGCCAGAATTTTTCAGCTATCCGCAATTACGGTGACATATTCCTTCCCTGCAGCGTGGGCGGCATTTCCTTTAAAAACTCGTTTGCCGCGCCCATTTGCCTCATCAATTATATTACGGCAGCCATCGCGCTGCTTGATCGGTCGAGAGCGGTGGAAACCTTGCAGCAGACTGAAGAATTCCTCAATAAAGGCTACCATTTAGGTCTATAGGTTACGTCCAAAAGAACCGGTATTCCGTATCGGTTCTTTTTTTATCGATTTCGATTGCGGAGGTCGCTTTGAAGAATTATCGATATAAAATCATGGTGCTGCTTCCTTTAAACGCGCAGCAGCAAAAGTTATTTTGTGATGCTGCGCAGGATGTGGTTTTTGATTTTTGTACCAATTGCGAGCCAACTAACAGTCAAATCAGCGAGGCGGATATCATCTTTGGGAATCCTCCCCCCTCTAGTTTGCGCAATGCGCCCAAATTAAAATGGCTCCAGCTTATTACCGCCGGGGCAGACGCATATATGGGCAAGGGTATTCTCAATGATAACGTATTGGTCACTTCCGCCAGCGGCGCGTATGGAGAAGCGCAATCGGAATTTATATTGGCACTGCTGCTTTCTTTATGCAAAAAGCTGCATATCTACCGTAACAACCAAAGTCATTGCATATGGCGGGACGAGGGCGATGAACTGATGCTCTGTAGTTCCACCGCACTCATCATCGGTTTAGGTGATATCGGCACCAGTTTCGCCAAAAAACTGAAAGCGTTTGGAACCTATGTGATCGGCTTACGCAAAAGCAATTTGCAGCCCTGCGAATACGCCGATGAGCTTTATACGATTGAAGACCTTGAAAAATTACTGCCCCGGGCGGATATTATCTCGCTTTCATTACCCGCGACGCCGCAAACCAGGCATTTGCTGAATGAAAAGATGTTTAATCTTGTAAAGCCTGGTGCGGTATTCATCAATACCGGACGCGGAAGCACAGTCGATACGGACGCCCTTTGCCTTGCTTTGGAACAAAACCGTCTGGGCGGCGCGGCGCTGGATGTGATGGAAGAAGAGCCTCTTCCCCCCTCCCATAGGCTTTGGAAAATGCAAAATGTCATTATTACCCCGCATATAGCAGGACGTGATTTTTTGCCCTGTACCTTTGATAAGACGATTGCGATCATTTTAAGCAACCTCAAAGCTTATCTGGGCGGAGATTCTATGAAAAATATAGTCAAGTGATATACTACTAAAACAAGGATAAAACAAGGGCAGCAGTTACATTTACGACTTATAAAATTTAACATAGTTTCTTCTCGAACTTAAAAAACCAAGATACCTGGCAAACTGCACCAAACAGACATAATTAGCATCTAACTAAATCCCGAAAACCGATGGATCAAGAAGGTGCAAAGCATACCGTGGAAGGATATCGAAATGCGGTATGCAAAGCCTTTCACGAGCAAAAAGGGTAACATCGCCAAATCGCCCAGGCTTGGACTCGAAGCCTGCATCATCCAGTCTGAATACGGGTACTCCGATGGGGAAATTACGCTTCAGATACAAGAGGGCGCGTATCTCCAATACTTCTGCGGATACTGGGAATATGACGACAGCAAGCCACCCTTCGGCCGTCGTTGATGGTGTGCTTCCGTAAGCGGTTAACACCGGAGATTTTGGGCGAAATCAATGAGATGATCATCGCCAAGGCTCAGACCCCACAAGCGAGAGGAAAAGTCTCTTTTCCAGATCAACTATTGATATTCAAGCGTTTGCAGTTCTTCCGTTATGGCCCATCTGCCCTCACTGTATTCAGCCGTCGAAACAACAGTAGCCACTATTGCAGCATAAGGCTCTCCCGCTCCATTTATTTCGAACCATAACTCAATAAAGCTCTTCCAGGTTAGCCCATACTTGCTTCCGGCTATATGCGATATATCGCAGGAATAGACTCCGGTTGACGGTGCAACAAACTGAAGCTCCTTCGCATGTACCTTTTTTAGTTCGCTTAGGGGCGTGATGTCAAAAACATATTCCTTACCCGTTTGTTTGCTGGCGACCGTAATCTTATCCACGCCGCTCTTTGGTACTGAAAAGTTTTCAGACCCCTCATTGATTGTGAAGAGCGGTATTTCAACAATTTGACCGTTTTCGATTTCTAATATCAGAGGAGCCGAAAGACCTTTAGAATTTTCATATCCCAAGTCAGGGAATGCGATTTCTGGATATCCGTCGCCTGTCATATCTACGCAATAGAAGAAATCCTCTTTTAACAAATTTGAATTTAATACTCCTTCGATAGCTTGCCCGTTTTCGTACACTATTTTTAGCTTAAAATGCTCATCTTCGTTGTATAATTTGCTTGCCTCAATCAGCTTTATAGCCGAATCTCCAGCAACATCCCTCATCCTTAAGACAAAGCTTCCGTTCTTATCTGTTTCATGCAAGGCTGATACCAAGTGCGTTGGATTAGCGGAAGAAGTGGCACCTTCTTTTGTCGGTTTCATGGATGCGGGGGTAGAAAGTATATCTTCTTGCACCACGAAGGAGCTCACATTGTCTTTCGAGCATACCGGGGTAGATGAGATATCTGTATTTGTCGCGCTTACTGGGGTAGAAACTTTATTTTCCCGCACCTTGGAGGAGCTATCTTTGCCTTTCGCGCATGCTGCTGAAAAAAGCATCATGGAAATAATTAACATAATGAGAATGCGTACATTTCTCATGGATAAGCCCTCATTTCATATGCCTTCTACAATTTCCCGATTTCATATTACAGTGTTCTTCTTGGGTATGCTGTAAAATTAGTGTTAACAAAACACCTCAATATTTCCGTTAGGCTGAATGATTCCCCTTTGTGTTCAGCAAAAGGGCTGTCGCAACTCATATTTTAGCATAGCAGCCCCTTTGGCCTTTAAATACGTCAAGTGTTTCCGGCATCAGCTCCAGATGATGTCGCCCATGGCGAGTTTTGTCTTTAAATCGCCGATTGTTGTATCTGCGCCGATATGCACGAACTCGATCCCCATGATCTCCGCAAAGTCCGCCATGTGTTCGGCGGTCAGATCATACGAAATCACGCTGTGGTGCGTACCGCCTGCGCGTATCCACGCTTCGTTGCCCGTCACCATATCCGGCATGGGACGCCACATCACGCTCGCCACCGGCAGTTTGGGCATCTTCTTAAGCGGCGATATCGCCTTGACGTCGTGCACAATCATGCGGAACCGCCCGCCCATATCCACGAGCGTCACAAGTATCGCGTCGCCCTCTTTTCCTTCAAACACGAGCCGCGCGGGGTTTGCCTTGCCGCCGATGCCCAGCGGGTGCACCTCGATTGCAGGTTTTTCTTTCGCAATCGCGGGCGATACCTCCAGCATATGCGCGCCCAGCACCGCCTCGTTGCCTTCTTCAAAATGATAGGTATAATCCTCAATAAACGAATAGCCTTTTGTCAGGCCCTGAGACATCGTGCCAATAACGGCTTGCAGCGCCGCCTGCTTCCAGTCGCCCTCCGGGCCGAAACCGTAGCCTTTGCCCATCAGGTTCTGCGTTGCGAGCCCCGGCAGCTGCTCAAGGCCAAAAAGGTCTTCAAAGCAGTCCGTATAGGCATCAAAGCCGCCGGATTTGAGCATCTGTTCCAATGCGGTCTCAAGCCTGGCCTGATATATCACGGCATCCGTATTATCCGTTTTCATCTCGTATTCCGACCGGTATTCAGCCATCTTTTTTAAGACCTCATCGTCCGTCACGCTGTTCACGCGTTGTGCAAGATCGCCCACACCGTAGGTGTTGACGCTCCATCCAAGGTCCTTCTCGGCCTGCACCTTATCGCCCTCTGTGACCGCGACATAGCGCATATTGTCTCCCAAGCGCATCACCCTGACGTTCCGGCTCGCCATCGCGCCCGCCGCGCTTCTCATCCAGCCGCCCACTCTCCGGCGGAACGCTTCGTCTTCCCAGTAGCCGCAGATAATCTTTCTTTTGAGCCTGAGCCGGGCAGTGATGAACCCATGCTCTCTGTCGCCGTGCGCCGACTGATTGGTGTTCATGAAATTCATATCAATGGTATCAAAAGGCAGGTGCTTATTGAACTGCGTATTGATATGCAGGTAAGGCTTGTTGAGCAGCATGAGGCCGCCTATCCACATCTTGCTCGGCGAAAACGTATGCATCCACGCAATGACGCCGGCGCACTCGGCGTCGCTGTTCGCTTCCACGCATACTTCCTTTATCTCCTCGGGCGTCGTGACGACGCCTTTGAACGCAATCTCAAACGGTATGTTTTCATCCGCGCCCAATCCACCCGCCATGACCTTCGCGTGGCCGGCAACCTCCTCCAGTACTTCAGGGCCGTACAGATGCTGGCTGCCGACAATAAACCAAAATTTATATGCCATGAGTCAATTCCCTCCATTCCGAATCAGATTATTTGCTGTTGAATACTTCCACCGCCGCCCGTTCAACCGGAAGGCACGCTTTATATTTCTCAATAAACGCCGCAAACCCCGCCGCGTCCGCAGCTTCCGGCTCCACTGTCCTGCATCCGGCATCGGCAAATATGCAGGAGAGATAATCGGCAAGTCCTTTTCCGGTGTCATTCTTCATGTACATCGCAAGTATTGCCATGCCCCACGGTCCGCCTTCGCTGGCTGTCGATATGACGTTGACCGGCGTCATCAGCGCCCCGGCCATGACCCGCTGGCCCACTTCGGGAACAATGAAAAAGCCGCCGTGCCCCGTGACCGAATTGAGCTTAACGTTTTCCCTGAATAGTATATCCATACCTATCCTCAGCGAAGCGCATGCCGAAAAAAGATGTGTCCGCATCAAATTTGGCAGGCTAAAATTTGCGTCAGGCAGGCGCGCGAACAGCGGACAGCCATGTTCAAATCCCGTAATATGTTCGCCGGAGATGTAATTGAAGCTCACCAGCCCGCCGCAATCCGCATCGCCCAGAAGTGCGCTCTTATAAAGAGTGTCATAAAGCTTATCCGTATCATACTCCGCTCCCAGCGCTTTTGCGGCATCTCCGAGAAGTTTTACCCACGCGTCTATGTCGCTCAAAAAGTTGTTGCAATGCACCATCGCCACAGGATCGCCGGAAGGCGTGGTGACCATATCTATTTCCGGATATACCTTTGACAGCGGCTTTTCGAGCACGACCATGGCGAACACGCTCGTGCCCGCGCTGACATTGCCTGTCTGTTTACGCACGCTG
The DNA here is from genome assembly GCA_036677445.1 of Clostridia bacterium. Lineage (GTDB taxonomy): Bacteria > Bacillota > Clostridia > Christensenellales > CAG-138 > JAVBWI01. The sequence continues at coordinate 153,001 of JAVBWI010000014.1, read as the reverse complement.
TTCGTCGCCACCATTCCGGTCCCCGCATCCCCCTCGGGAGGGCACATGGGTATACCCGCGCCAATCGTGCCCGATGGATCGAGAAGCCTCGCGCCTTCTTCGGTAAGCGTCCCGGCGCATTCGCCGGCAGGCAATATCTTCGGCAGAATATCGGCAAGCTTCCACGCAAACCCCTTGTCCGCAACCAAATCGTCAAAAACAGCCAGCATCCGGCTGTCATACTGCCGATCAGCGTCGTTTATCGGAAACATACCCGACGCGTCTCCAATGCCAAGTACCTTTTGCCCTGTCAGTTGCCAGTGAATATAGCCCGCGAGCGTCGTCATATAGCTGATTTGATTGACATGCTCCTCGCCGTTCAATATGGCCTGATACAGGTGCGCAATGCTCCAGCGCTGAGGGATATTGGACCCGAACAGCCCCGACAGTTTTTCCGCAGCCGTTTCCGTGTACGTATTGCGCCAGGTGCGAAAAGGCACCAATAAACGGCCATGCTGATCGAACGCCAGATAGCCGTGCATCATCGCGGATACCCCGATCGCTCCGATGTTTTTAAGCATTGTTCCGTATCTCTCATACACATCCACCGCGAGCCGTACATAACAGTTCCGGATACCTTTCCAGATATCATCCAATGCGTACGTCCATAAACCGTTTTCGAACCGGCTTTCCCATGTATGGCTGCCGGACGCAATCTGATTGTGGGCGCTGTCTAAAAGCACCGCTTTTATGCGGGTGGATCCAAGCTCAATGCCGAGCGCCAGATTGCCCGCTTCGATGTCCGATTGTTTCGTGTCCTGCACAATTTGTTCCATATGCGCATTCCTTTCGCCCAAAAATTCAGATCATAAAACGCGTAGGATCGCTTCCCGCTATGTCGATAAACCCTTTGCGTTCTTTTTGCTTTTGATCTTCATCCATTCCGGCAGCAGCAGTTGAAGGCCGCCCTTATCGCGAAGCGCGAGAATCACGCTCTGAAGCAAAATAAAGAAGCACAGCATCAGCCCGGTGGTAATGCTCTGCCAATATGGCTCCCTAAGCCCCGAAGCAATCACAATATTGTTGATCGTCTTTAAAGAAAGTACCCCGAAAAGCGTACCGATTACATTGCCAACGCCGCCGGTTAATAATGCCCCACCGATAATGGCAGATGCAATCGCTTGCATTTCCGCGGCGGTGGCGTTGGAAGCGTTTCCTGCCCCTGTATGCAGTAGATAGACATAACCGCCTACTCCGGATAAGAACCCGCACAGCAAATACGAATAGAATTTTGTGCGTTTTACATTAATGCCGAGCATTAACGCGCTCTGGTTGTTACCGCCCACCGCATAGAGATTGCGCCCGAATCGCGTCCATTTCAGAATTATAAATATAGCCAATACTATCGTTATCGCTACTATTACGCCGAGCTCAATTTTGGCGGGAATAAAATTGCCGGTTTTTCCATAAGAGCCGATACCCGGAATAACGATACGAAATTGCTTAAGAGCGACAAAGGCTTCGTGCACCGCTGTGCGCGGAACAGCGCTAACTATGGTTGTCATGCCTTTTGCAAAGAACATACCCGCTAAAGTGATAATAAAGGGCTGTATCTCCAAATATGATATCAGCGTTCCCTGAATCAGTCCGAACACGATCCCTATACCCAAAGCAAAACCCACCGAGCCGATTACGCTTCCGCTATGGTCGTCCAGATAAACAACGCAAGCCATGGTCACCAGCGCAGTGATGCCTCCCACCGAAATATCTATGCCGCCTGCTATCATGACGATAGTCAGTCCGCAGGAAATCACAATCAAAAACGCGTTGTTATTGAAAATGTCAAGGAACTGCTGAGGATTCAAGAAACCGCCACCCCAGACAAGCATGGCAAGTACATACATGCCAATGAAGATACAAACCGTTATGGTCAAGAGCAAATTGGTGTTGGAAATAGGCTCCCTGCGTTTTTTCCCGGGTATCCCGGCAAATAAACCTCTATTACTGGTCATAATGCTAATTCTCCGTTTTCGTCGGTTTGCTCCGCTTTCGTCGGTTTTTTAAACAGCTTATCGCGCAGCTGAAGGGCATATTCTTTTACAATTGGCGAACCAATTACAACAATGGCTATAATAACCATTGCCTTATAGGCTTTTATCGCCGTCGAAGGAACCTTCATGGCATAAAGCGTAATCGTCAACGCCTGAATGACGAATGCCCCTATCACTGAACCGGTCAAGCTGAATTTTCCGCCGCTTAAAGCATTGCCTCCGATGGCGACTGCCAAAATAGCGTCCATTTCAATATCCAAAAGAATGGTTTCATGGTTAATAAGTCCTATTCTGCTCACGGCGATAGAGCCCGAAATAGCAGCGCAAACACCTAGTATCATAAATGATAATAGTTTTATAAAAACGGCGTTGATTCCGTTTAAGCGGGCGGATCTTTCGTTGATTCCAACCGCTTGTGTATATAACCCGAGATTGGTGAACCTTAAGACAAGCGAAACCAACACCCCGAATATCATTACGATTATAATGGGTGTGGGTATGGGGATGCCCGGAATAAAACTTCCAATGTAACCCAACAGCGGGCTTTCAACAGTAGGCGTTGCTCCGCCGTTTATCCAATATGCGATAGAGCGTCCGGCAGAAAACAGTATTAATGACGCGATCATCGGTTGGATCTTGAATACAGCAACCAATGTGCCGTTGAATGCGCCGAAAATAATTGCAACGATACAGCTTGCCAAAAAGGCGGCAAGAATAATTGGCATTGTAATTTGATTCTCTTTAAGCACACTAACAAAAACACTGCCCGCTATTGCCGCCGCCGCGCCAACGCTAATATCCTGCCCTCTCGACGATGCTGTTACCAGCGTCATACCGATTGCCAAAATAGCAAGCTCGGATGCGCCGTTTAAGATACTGATTATATTCCCTGAAAGAACGGTGTTTCCATCGTTGTTGATTGTAATGGCTAAAGAGAAAAATCCAACATCCCTGATTAAATTATAAACAATCAGTAAAAAGAGCGCAAACACCGGGACAGCCAATTGTGACCTCGCAAATTTCTTGAAACCCTTAGCCATTTTGAGCTGCCTCCCCCGCTATCGTGTGCATAATTTTCGCTTGCGTCATGTCCTCGCCCCTCAATTCGCCCACTATTTTACGATCCCGCATAACGATGAGCCGCGAACAAGTGCGAAGCATCTCCTCTATTTCGGATGAAATAAACGTAACGCTGACGCCTTCTTCGGCAAGCTTGAGTACAAGCTTTTGTATTTCAACTTTTGTACCGACGTCAATGCCGCGCGTCGGTTCGTCCAGGATAAGATACTTTGGATTTGTGAGCAGCCAGCGTGCAAGTATTACCTTCTGCTGATTACCGCCCGAAAGTGATTTCATGGGCGTATCCGTCGAAGCGGTTTTTATCCCTAATAATCTGATGTACTCATCTGCAAAGGCTTCCGCCTCAGTTTTGGAAAACGGCCGGAAAAAGCCCTTCATTACCTGTAATGCAAGTATAATATTTGCACGCACGGACAGATCCTCAACGATACCGTCCCGTTTTCTGTCCTCGGGCAGATACCCGACACCATGCCTCATGGCGTCCTTGGGCCTGGATATTTTAACGTTTTTTCCGTTTACCTTCACCCTGCCGCCGGTAATTTTATCAGCGCCGAATATAGCGCGTACGCTTTCGCTGCGGCCAGAGCCAAGAAGCCCGGTAAACCCGTTTACTTCTCCCTTGTGAATTTTGAAGTCAAACGCATTTGTACCCTCCGCGCTGGATAACCCAAATGCCTCGAAAACGGGTATGGCATCCTCCTTGGCTTGTAATGCCTTTCGATTTTGCAACGCTGAAATATCGTCAAGATCTTTACCCATCATCTTTGAAATGAGCTGTACGCGCGGCAAATCCTTTATTTCGTACTCTCCTACGAGCTCACCGTTGCGCAAAACGGTTATCCTGTCGCATATCTCGTACACCTGTTCAAGGAAATGCGTTATGAAGATGATGCCTACACCGCGGGACTTTAGTTCGCGCATAAGAGAGAAAAGCTTTTTGACCTCGTGCTCGTCCAGCGAGGAGGTCGGCTCGTCTAAGATCAATACTTTGCAGTCCATATCCACGGAGCGGGCAATGGCGACCATTTGTTGTACAGCCAGTGAGCAAGTGGCAAGTTGCTGCGTGGCTCTCGCCGGAATATTCAATTTAGCAAGTATCTGAGTCGTCTTCTTTTCTATAGAGCGCCAATTTACGAAACGGTAATTGCCCCGCCCGATAAACATATTTTCGGCAACTGTAAGGTTAGGGCACAGGGTTATCTCCTGATAAACAGTGCTGATGCCTAAATTCTGAGCCTCTTGAGGTGATTTTACAGTAATTTCCTTGTTAATGCCCGCTATGTGGATTTGCCCTGAATCTTTCGGGTATACGCCTGTTAAGACTTTGATTAAGGTTGACTTACCGGCTCCATTCTCACCCATCAGGGCGTGAATTTCGCCTTTACAAAGAGTGAAATCCACGTTTTGCAAAGCGCGTACGCCCGGGAATGCTTTACATATTGCCCGCATGGATAAAACGACGTTGTCTTGCATAGGTTAACCATCCTTTAAACGTTGGAAGCCTCTTAAAGATGGCGGTGCGGAGTATGCGGAAAATATCCATACACTCCACACCGCACATGCTTGATACAAAGTCCCCGTTATTGAGTAAAAGAAATTGATTGGTTATTCGCCGAGACCGTATGTATCAATGTCCGCCTGCGTAATGGTCGTTGCATCAAAACCACGCTCTTCCGAAATAACCTTCTTTTCCGTAAGCGTCTCGCCGGCTTCAAGTTTCTTTATCATCTCATTGATTACAGAAGCCTGGAAGGGGCTGCACTGACCGTCATAGTTCCAATTGCCCGCAAGCAGTTCCCTAAGCGCCCACTTGTTGCAATCGAAGCCCATTACAATGACATCCTTGCCAACGCCGTGGGTGATACCGGCTTCATCCAGCGCCGCAACAGCGCCCTTTGCCATGCCATCATTTTCAGCATAGATAACGTTGAATTTTTCGCCGGAATTGATGACTGCCTCTACAATTTTCTTTGCCTCGGCTTCATCCCAGGTAGCGGTCTGCTGTACAACCTTTGTCATGGTGCCGGCTGCAAATTCAGCATCCAACGCGGCTGTTCGGCCGATCTGCGCATCGCTGCCCATTGCGCCCTGAATGTGGATGACATTATACGAGTCAAGATTCTGCGACTTCAGCCACCCCACAGCCGTGACGCCTTCCTGCGCCATATCCGAAACAACGGCAGCCTCATACAGGCTCTCGGCGGCGTTGAGCATACGATCGAAGAGGAATACTTTGACGCCGGCTTCCTGCGCACTGGCAAGAACAGAATCCCAGCCATCCGTAGCGGCGGCTGAGATGAGAAGATAGTCTGCGCCGTCGGTAATAAACTGCCCGGCCGCATTCAACTGCTCATCATTCTTCAGGCTGTAGAAGGTCGAGACCGTGTATCCGTTCTCTTCCGTGAAGACTTTTTCAAAGTCTGCCACATTCGCCGCGCGATATCCGGACTCGGCTGGCGGATTGTTGACGATACCAACCTTAATCAGCCCGGACGGCACAGCTGCCGGCGCCCCGTCTGTTTTTGCCGGCGCCTCGTCTGTTTTCACCGGTACGTTATCGGCCGCCGACGGCGTTTGCGCAGCACATGCAACCACCCCGAATGCCAATACTACCACAATAAGAACAGCAATAAGTTTTTTCATGGTACTGTTTCCTTTCCAAAAATAATATATTGAAGGTCTGCATCCGCTTATGCATCCGCTTCATTTTCCTTATAGCATATAAAAAAACGAATACCAATAACTCTGGAGGAACCGCATAAGAATGTCAACCATCTCGGTTAGATTACAAACCGTCGTAAGTTTTCATACCTTTTTGAAGCCTGCGGCGGCAGAAATTTTCCTACCGCATAGTAAAAAAACGACTGGAGAAAAACGTCGAAACCGCAGGCCCGCATACCGTTTCTAAAAGAATTGGGCTCCGCAGGAATGCGGAGCCCGGATGATGAACTGTTGATCTGTCTTCAATATCCCCTGATATCGATCATTTCCTGCGTAATGGTGAAGCAGTCGAACCATGTCTCGCCTATGTACTTTTTCTGCTCAACCGGCTCGCCGCGCTCCATCTGCTGTATGATTTCGGCAACATAGGGCCCCTGAAGCGGATTGCATTCCACATTCAGCGCGATTTTCCCTTCCAGGCAGCGGGTAAGCCCCAGCCTTGTCGCGTCGAACGAGATCACGATCACGCCGCCGTCAACGTTGCATTTGAGGCCGACTTCTTCCATCGCGTCTATCGCGCCAAGCGCTTCTCCGTCATTTTCACAGTAAACAACGTCAATATCTGTTGTCTTTAAGAGTATGCTGCCCATGACCTCATACGCCTTGGCCCGCGTATAATCGCCGAGCTCCTGCGCAACAATGTGCCAGTTGGAATGGCGCAGCGCACCCTGTTCCAGCGCGGTGGTACGGCCAATCTGCGCTGAGGAGCCGATCGTCCCCTGAATATGAACGATGCGCATGGACTCCTCCGTTCTCTGCTGTTTTTCCAGCAGATCCTCAAGCCATTGAACGGCGGTTTCGCCTTCCTTGCGGAAGTCGGAACCGATGTACGCCGCATACAGGCCCCTGTCCTCCACCTCGATATCGCGGTCGATCACAATGACGGGGATTTGGGCCTCCTTCGCTTCCTGCAATATCGAATCCCATCCCGTTTCAAGCCTTGGCGCAATAACGATATAATCCACGCCTTGCTGGATAAATGTGCGTATCGCCCTGAGCTGGTTTTCCTGCTCGTTCCGAGCATCGTCAAAGATAAGTTCGTATCCGTTTTCTTCGCTCAGCGTGGCTTTCATGCTCTCGGTGTTAGCCACCCGCCACTCCGATTCGGCGCCGACTTGCGAAAAGCCGACCAAAATGAGGTTTCCGATGTCTTCTTCGGAAGCCTTCGCCGGCAGCGGTGTCATATTTGCGCAGCCGCAGAGCAATAGCGACAAACACAAAGCGATTGAAAGCATTCGTTTTATCATGCCTCCATCTCCCCATCGTTCTTTTTCATAGGCATCGTCACAATGATTTTCGTGCCGGCATCCGGTGCGCCCTCTATAGTCAAACCATATTCCCTGCCGAAGAGTATTTGTATCCTCTGGTGCACTGTCCTAAGCCCAAACCCTTCGCTGCTGCCATCCACCAATGACGCCCGCACCGCGTCCAGTCGCTCCTTATTCATGCCGGACCCATCGTCCGCCACTTCAAGTATCAAATGCCTGTCCTGCGCCCGGCCGGTCACGCGGATAAAACCTTTGCGGCGGCTGATTTTTATGCCATGATACAGAGCGTTTTCCACCAGCGGCTGCAGTGTGAGCTTGGGCAGTATGTAGCTTTTCAGCTCATTCGGAATGTCGATCTCATATTCCATCATATCCCGGTAGCGCATCTGCTGAATTTCCAGATAGCTTCGTATGTGCTGTTGCTCCTCCTCCAGCGTAATCACATTCTGCCCGCGGCTTAAAGAAAAGCGGAAGTAATTGGACAGGCTGCTGACCATCGTGACCGCTTCGCTGATTTCCCCCGATTCGATCAGCCAGATAATGGTATCCAGCGTGTTATAGAGAAAATGCGGGTTCATCTGCGCCTGCAGCAGCGCCAGCATGGTGCGGCGCCGATGTTTTTCCTGCTCCGCATTCTTATCGATTTGCTGCTTTAGGCGCCCGACCATGCTCTCAATACCGTCAGAAAGAAGCTGCACTTCCTCCACATCGGCCTGAATGGGTTCGCATACGAGCAGGCTGCCTTTGCCTATCGCCTCCAGCCTCTCGCAAATACTCTCTATCGGATCTACAATCCTGCGGCTGAGCTTTCTAGAATAGCTCAGGAGGAAGGACAGCAGCGCCAGCGCCAGAACGACGGTCGCACCCATCAGTGCGATCATATTTGTAATCATGGTCGTCTGCAGGACGTCCAGATGCACCGCCTCGTAATAAAGATAGGTGTACATGTACTCCTGGATCAATTCCGTTGTGACATAAATGTTGTTGCTGAGCTGATCCATGCGGGAATCGTATTCTTTCGTATCCGCGATTTGCTGCATCTTATCCTCCAGGTTGTGGCACAGATCCAGCACACTGCCCACGGCCCTGAGACTGTTCTTTTCCGTTGTCGTTTCGATCAATTTACTCGCGATCGTCTCCGCGGACTGCACTTCCTCAAGCGGCAGACCTTCCGAATACTGGCTGTCGATCACATAATAGTACATTTTGAGGTCGACATCTTTCTTGAAGTCACGGTTGAAGTCGGAAGCCGTCGTGACGTTGTTTAAGATCGCGTTATACTGCAGCGCATACCCGGTGCCGATGGATGCGACCACGATGATGACCAGCATCAGCGGTATGGTGACGATCAGTATCATCTTCCACAGTTTGCTCTGCATGGTGATTTTACCGCTGCTTTTACCCAAACGGACAGTTCCGGTCACAGCTTTCCTCCTCTGCGGTATTCTCTGGGCGTGCAGCCAGACACTTTTTTAAACACAAAGCTGAAATAATGCGGGTCCTTATACCCCACGGAAAACGCAATCTCGCTCGAACGCTTGTCGGTTTGGCGAAGCATGCGCTTCGCTTCGGCAATTCGCCTGCCGGTCAGGTATTCCACGAAGGTTTGCCCGACTTCCTGACTGAACATCGCCGAAAAATAATTTGGGCTGATGTTCACTTTTTGGGCCACCGTATCAAGCGAAATCGACTCCTCCGGATAATGCTCGTCAATGAAATCAATTGCCTTGATCAGCAGGTTGCGCTGCTGCTTTTTGTTTTCGCTGTCGCGCAACTCAATCGCCCGTTCCATGACCTGACGTATATATTGCCGGACTTCCGCGGGCGTTGAAATGTTGTCTTTGGGCCGCAGCTCAAGATGCCAGAAACTATCCGCGTGGCAGCCGATCGAATCCAGATATTCCGCTGCCGCGAAGTAAGCCGTCATTGTCAGATACCGGCAGAACATGGCCAGAGGAACGGTCTCTTCTCCCGCGTTTTGCAGCAACTGGCCGATAAAGGGATCGATTTCTTCCGGCGTTCCGCTGCTGAAAAAGTTTCTAAAACGCTCCTGACAAATCTCCTTATTGCCCGTATCCGTCCATGAGCTGTCATTTTTACGAGAATGGCGGATGCTCGCTTCAGAAAGTATATGCTCCTTCGGACACAGATAGCGGTAGGACAAAACACGGCTCGCCTCAGTAAAACATGACGGAATTGCACCAAGCCGCGATACCGGCGTACCGCAGGCGATATACCAGTCCACTTCGCGGCCCGCCGTGGCGCAGCGGCTGCTGATATTTGCAACGCAATCGAGGGTTCGCTGCGCGATATCGTCTTTCCCGCCCTTTATCAAAACGGCGTATGTCGTGACGTTCCAGCGGAACAATAACAGCCCCCGATGGCTGATGATGTGCTGCGTTACCTTGTCCTGTACCGCCGCGAGCGTATCCGTATAGCTCTCGGGCGCGCTGCCGTCGTATTCGGCATTGTTCAGCGAGAAAAGCACAATATTGTAATACAGGGCATTGATATCGATGCCCATCGTTTTCGCGGTTTCGGAGATTTCCAGTACGCTTAAGCAGCCGGTAACGATTTTCTCGAAGAACCGCCTGCGAGAAAACATTTCATACTCCTGCGCTTCCCGCTGAAACTTTTCGAGGTATTCCTGTTGCTGCCGCTCTTCCTCCATTTTTTTGTGCAGCGCAATCAGAACCTCTACCATCTTTGCCTTTAAGATCGGCTTGAGCAGATATTGTTCCACACCCATGCGAATCGCCTGCTGCGCGTAGGAAAAGTCATCATATCCGCTGATGATGACGATTTTTGTCCTGGGCAGTTCCTTGCGTATCAGCTCGATTAATGCCAGCCCGTCCATGAATGGCATTTTGATATCCGTAATGATAAGGTCGGGCTGAATCTGACGAATCATGGGCAGCGCAAGCTCGCCATCCGAAGCATCGCCGGCATATTGAAAGCCATACTGCTCCCAAAGGATGTTGTTGCGTATGCCTTCGCGCACCACAACTTCATCCTCGACAAGAAAGATCTTGAACATCCAATCTTCCTTTCCCATAATAGTCGGCGTGTCTGTTTCTCTGTTTGGGAATAGATAATCCTCCCCATATATTTTGTATCATTTTACGATAATAACCAATAGGTTTTTTTCTGATATTGGTTTAATTTTTTAAGGATTCTGCATAATCGTAATTCTGAAACAACGCAGGGCTTTACTCCAAGTATTTAAATAAGTCCAACCAGGATTTAGCAGAATTACAGGCAAGACATCCTTGCGCCTGTCAGCCGGGACTTTAGCCATCCGTAGTCATTATGTATTCCATCGGCAATGAGACCTCCGACCCGCATAGTTAGCAGGCGTTAGGCGAGCCAGGGAAACGGCGAGCATGTTTCGCTCGTTAGGCAGCAACCGGGCGGTGACGGCTGTAGACAATTTCATGTTAATCTATATGGCAAGCAGAGGCAAGGGTGTTTATAAACAGGAAGGCGGCTATCATCGGACCAGAGTCAAAAACACGTCGGGTAGCCGTAGGCGGCTGTGGGTGTCCGAACCCCTGAAAAGTCACGAGTATGGTTTTACGTTGAGAAGCTGGAATCGGCGCAGGCGAGCGTTTTGGTGTACAATGGCAGTTCGAATCTGCTCATCAGCTCCAAATGTAAAGCACCCCCCGTGGGTGCTTTACTTTTGGTTTTTGAAAGCACATTTGAACTGCCTGCCTTCATTTAACATCAATGGGTAATGAGGGGGACGAAGGCGAGCGCCGCCTTGCCCAGAGCCGTGCTGTCCGACATCGGCACGACAAGGCTATAACCCCGCTTATAAAGAACCTCGGCATCTCGCATATTGCCAGCCACAGTTGCAAGGAACTTGTCGCTCTCAAACACCACCTTTTCCACCTGATACTTGACGATTGCGCTGTAATCCTCTCTGCCGTAGCCGTCAAAATGCAGGCTTTACCGGCCTGACGCCGCAGGAGTTCCGCAGCCAGGCGTTCGGCTCCGTCCCCGGGGAAGAGCCGAGGCCACAGTAGAAAAATAAAGGGCATACGGCCGGTATCGGCCGTATGCCCCTTAAGCGGCATCTGTAAACCGCTCTTTACTTGCACCTGTTGAGCAGCTGCTCATAGCGCCTGTCCACTTCCGTACGGAATGCTTCAATCGCCCATTCGTTCTCTTTTTTGAACAGATGACGGAAGCGCCCCTGCGGGCGAAGAAAATCTTCAATGGGAAGCTTCTTCTTAGGCTCGTAGCTCAGTTTCCATTCCCCTTCTATAACCTCGAACAACGGCCAATAGCACGTTTCCACAGCGAGACGGCAGATCTCCATGATATCCTCTGTGGGGTAGCGCCACCCGCGCGGGCAGGGCGCCATGATGTTGAGGAACGCAGGGCCTTTGGTGTAGATCGCCCGCTCCGCCTTTTTATGCAGATCGGCAAAGTTCTTGATAAATGTTGTCTGCGCGACATAGGGAATATTGTGCATGGCGATGATGGCCGCAAGATCCTTGCGGTATTGCGGCTTGCCAAGGGAAACTTCCCCTACCGGCGTCGTGGTGGTATCCGCAAACATAGGCGTCGCGGAAGAGCGCTGTATGCCGGTATTCATATAGGCGCCGTTGTCGTAGCAGACATACACCATGTCGTGCCCGCGCTCCATAGCGCCGGACAGGGACTGCAGCCCTATATCGTAGGTGCCGCCGTCGCCGCCGAACGCGATGAACTTATAGGTCTGATCCAGTTTGCCGCGCTTCTTTGCCGCGTCATACGCGGCCTCGGCCCCACTGAGCGTCGCGGCGGCGTTTTCAAACGCGTTGTGGATGAACGAATCCTGCCATGCCGTATAGGGATAGAGGAATGTGGAGACCTCCAGGCAGCTTGTTGCGCTGCATACGACGGCTTTATCCTCCTCATGCAGGCCGCGAAGCACATTGCGTACGGCGATTGTGCCGCCGCAGCCGGCACACATCCGGTGGCCCGGCGCCAGGCGTTCCTGTTTGCTCATTGTTTCCTTAAAGCTGTATGCCATTTTCAGCCCTCCTCACGAACGGAAAGATACCGGTACGGTTCTTTGTCCGCTCCGTTTTTCCCGGTATCGCGCAGCGCCTCAAATACCGAGAGCAAATCCTCCACCTTTACGTCACGGCCGCCCAGGCCATACACATATTGGCTTACAGCGGGAGAAACGCCCGCCCTGAACAATGCGGCGCAAACCTCCGCGGCCAAGGGGCCGCCGTTGCCGCTGAAGCTTTCCGCGCGGTCCATCAGCGCGACGGCCTTGCAGCCGGAAAGCGCCTTCGCAATCTCCTCCGCCGGGAACGGCCGGAAAACGCGCACCTTTAAGAGGCCCGCCTTGATTCCGTTCTTCCGCAGCATATCCACGGCGTCCTTGCCGGTACCGGCAGCGGAGCCTATGATCACCATGGCATACTCCGCGTCCTCCAGCCTGTACGCCTCAAACAGGCCGTACTGCCTGTCCGAGAGCGCCTTGAACTCCGCCGCTACCTCCAGAATGACGTTCTTGGCGTTGAACATGCCCTGCGCCTGCTTACGCTTGTGCTCTATGTAGTAAGCGGAGGTCGCATACGGCCCGAGCGCCAACGGCGTATTGGGATTTAACAGGGAATCGTCGGGCGTATACTCGCCCACGAACGCCTTCACCTTTTCATCCTCAAGCAGCTCGATATTTTCTACCGCGTGCGAGGTGATGAAACCGTCCTGGCAAACCATCGCGGGAAGCAGCACGTCGGGATGCTCCGCGATACGGAATGCCTGTATCATGTTGTCGTATGCTTCCTGGTTGTTTTCGCTGTACAGCTGTATCCAGCCGGAATCCCGCGCGCCCATGCTGTCCGAATGGTCGCAATTGATATTGATGGGGCCGGTCAGCGCGCGGTTTACAAGCGCCAGCACGATGGGAAGGCGGTCGGAAGCCGCTACATACAGTTCTTCCCACATCAGCGCAAGCCCCGCGGAGGAGGTCGCCGTCACGGTGCGCGCGCCCGAAGCTTCGGAGCCTATGCAGGCGCTCATGGCGGAGTGCTCGCTCTCCACCGGTACGAATACGGTATCCACCTGCCCGTTCGCCACAAACGAAGAGAAGTACTGCGGAATCTCCGTAGACGGTGTGATGGGGAACGCCGCCATTACATCAGGGTTGACCTGCCTGAGCGCGTTGGCCACCGCTTCATTGCCGGAAAGTCTGTCCTTAATCGCCATTTACTCCTCCCCCTTCTTCATTTCTATCGCGCCGAAAGGACAAACCTTGGCGCAAATGCCGCAGCCCTTGCAGTGCAGCAAATCAAATTCACCGCGTTTTCCGTTTACAACGGGAATAGAGCTGTCCGGGCATACGGGCGTACACAGGAGGCACTGCGTGCACTTTTCTTCATGGAATATGGGCATATCCACCCGCCATTCCCCTGTGTTGAACTCGGCCGAGGTGCCGCCGCCGGTGATTCCGCCGCCGATCGTTACCGCCTGCCAGCCGATGGATTCGTTGATGGTATCGCTTATTCTTCCGCTCATGTCAGCATACCTCCTGCAAGGCGAGCCGCAGCGCCTTCATATTGCCCTCGATCACCTCGGGCTTGCTTGCGAACTTGTGGTGGAAAGAGGATTCCATTTCACGCAGGAACGCCTCCTCCGGCATCAGGCCCGAAACCTTGACGATGGCCGCAAGCATGGGCGTGTTGGGAAAATACCTGCCCAGCGCGGCGATGGATACTTTTCGCGCATCCACACAATACACTTTGCCCGTATATCCTTTGAGCGCGGCGAGAATCTCCTGCTTGGGCTTTGACGTATTGACGACGATCGCGCCTTCCGGCTTGAGCCCGGACGCGACATCGACGCTCGTCAACAGCGTTTCATCCACCACCACCACATAATCCGGCTGATAGATGTTGCTGTGTATGCGGATGGGCGTTTCGCTGATGCGGTTGTACGCCGTAATTGGCGCGCCCATGCGCTCGGGGCCGTATTCCGGAAAGCCCTGTATATACTTCCCGGTGTTAAAAGCTACATCGGCCAGCAGCAGCGCCGCGGTCTTGGCGCCCTGCCCACCTCTGCCGTGCCAACGAATTTCGATCATTTCCTTCCTCGCTTTCTATTCCATTGTTCGTGCTTTTCTTTGCAATACAACTACGGCTTGCCGCACCGCTTCAGCCGCTTTTAAGGTCGCTCCGTGCCCTAACCGCGGCTGGGTCTTACTTGAATTTGCAGCAATCCGTATGCCAACATTGTATTACGAATGGTTTGACGTGTAAATAATCGTTATGAATATATACATTGCCAATCACAGCCAGACGTACTACAAACCCACTCGCTCTGACGGGCAAAGCGGGTTGTATTCGCCGGATGCGTAATATTTTGTTACAGCAGATTTTAGAAGGCGTACGTTATATAAATATAGTACCGCCCGCATGCGGACACATCTCTCCCCGCAGTATGATAGAATGACGGAAATATGCCGATGCTAAGCAAGCACTGAATAAATGAGGGATGATGGATTGACGAGATGGTTCCACGGCCTGCAAGGAGCAAAATCAAAGGAACATCAGCGCTATTTCAAGATTTTAGCTTAACGCAGCAGGACATGAAACCAGCCGTCAAGACAACGTTTCGAATTAATCAGCGGTTACCTAAGTGAAAATCCACAAGGAGAGTATCATATGAAATTTACACGCGCTTGTGTATTCCTTATTATGCTTTTTGTGTTCGCACACCTGTCCGGCTGCGTGGAAACGCCCGGCGGCGATAACCCCGGCGAGGTCGATCCGGAGATATCGCCCGAGATCGGAGTCGCGCTGGCACAGGAGGCCGAATCCGAACCGATGCCTTCCCCCGTGCCCTCCGCCGACAGCGGCAAGGTCGAGCTGGCAGAGGGGTTTTGTTACATCAAACTGACCGATGAGCTGAAAAAGAGAGTAACTGGCAAAAGCTACCCGGAAGACGACGAGGATATCAAAATCAGCTATGACGACCTTCGCTATATCAGGCTGCTCCATTACGATTTTGACGGCAACGTGCAGGAAGGGGAATTGATCGTCAACAAAAAGCTGGCCGACGAAGTGATGGAGATATTCTACGAATTGTATAAGGCCAAATACCCTTTGACCTCCGTACGGCTGGTGGACGATTATGAAGGGGACGATACGCTGTCCACCCAAGCGAACAACACCTCCGCCTTCAATTACCGGCTGGTGGCGGGTTCAAAAGCGCGGTCGCTGCACAGCTACGGCACGGCGGTCGATATCAACCCCAAGCTCAACCCATACATCAAGGATGGACGCGTCTCACCAAAAGGCGGTGAGGAATACGCGGACCGTTCCCGCGACTTTCCGGGCAAGATCGACCATGACGACCTGGTTTATAAGCTGTTTACCGGGCATGGCTGGGAGTGGGGCGGCGACTGGAAAAGCGTAAAGGATTACCAGCATTTCTCCAAGGATCTCGGGTATTGAACCGGACACATAATCCCCAAGCAACGCGAATATTTCCTATAAAAAACGAAGCACCGAGGATACGCATCCTTCGGCGCTTCGTTTATTGGTTAAAAAGCCGTTACTTTTACCGGTAGGAGCTTTCGAGTATGCCCCGCACGGCTTCGTCGTTGATTTCGCAGGGATCCACCGCAAACAGCCCGCCCATGGTCTCCCTCGCGTTTCTGGCAAGCGCCGGCAGTTCCGATTTTTCAATTCCGTAGTCGGACATCTTCAGGTTATCCACGTTGCAGGCCTTTTGCAACGCAAAAAGTGCCTCCACAAAATCCATAGGCGACTTTGCGTCCGTTTTGCCCAGTGCTTTGGCCATATCGATCATACGTTCATCGCAGGCATGGGAATCAGCCAGGAACGTATAGTACGCGCAGCTGATCATAATCAGGCCCGCGCCGTGCGGCAGTTTGGGGTGGTGGGCGCTGAGCGCATGCTCCATGGAATGCTCCGAGGTGCAGCCGGAGGTAGATTCCACAATGCCGGAGAGCGTGTTTGCCAGCGCCACATTTGCCCTGGCTTCTTCGTTATTGCCGTCCGCCACCGCATCCTTGAGGCTCTTGCCAATCAGGGATATGGCCTTTAAGGCAAAGAGATCGCTCATTTCGCTCGCGGTCACGTTCACATAGCCTTCGGTGCTGTGGAACAGCGCGTCGAACCCCTGGTAGGCGGTCAGGTGGGGGGGCACGCTGGTCATCAAATCCGGGTCGACGATGGAAAGGTACGGGAATGTTCCGTCATACCCAAACCCGATCTTTTCGCGGCCGTTGGTAATGACCGTCCACGGGTCCGCTTCCGTACCCGTTCCCGCGGTGGTGGTAATGGCCACGACGGGAAGCGGAGCGTTTGGTACAGGTAACCCTTTTCCCGTCCCGCCGGATACATAATCCCAATAGTCGCCGTCATTCTTCGCCATCACGGCGATGGATTTGGAAGAATCGATGCTGCTGCCGCCGCCCAGGCCGATGACAAAATCGCAGTTTTCTTTGCGTGCGAGCGCGGCGCCTTCCATGACGTGCTCCTTGATGGGGTTGGGCAATATTTTATCAAATACGACATACGCTACGTTGGAAAGCGCCAGCTGCTCTTCCAGCCTGTTCAAATACCCGAATTTTTTTACGGATTGCCCGCCGGAAGTGACGATCAGGGCCTTTTTCCCAGGCAATTTTTGCGTATGCAGGTCGTTCAGCTTCCCTTTGCCGAACAGGATACGCGAAGGCATGTAATACTGAAAACTCATTTGCTTTTCCTCCTTTTATAGATCGGTTTTATCCGTTTCCATACGATATACCGCCATCCCCGCCCCGTTATGGCTCGCAGGAGTTATTTTCATGGATGGCTTCCGTCCCCGCTTCCACCGCCGTGGTATAATACCAGATTTTATAGTCGATCTTTTTCATGTACTTTTCAAACTCTTCCATTTTCACCTGAACCGCTTTTTTATGTTCAATAAAAACCGCAAGCCTTTCCTTCAATGTGGCGTCGCCCTGCTTGCACAAATCCATAAAGCTCTTGATCTGCTTGATCGGCATGCCGCTGTTTTTGAGGCATACGATCAGCGAAAGCCATTCCAGATCCGCTTCTTTGAATTCCCGGATGCCCGACGGCGTTCTGTCCACAAAACGCAGCAGGCCCTCCTTTTCATAATACCGCAACGTATAAGCCGAAAGCCCCGAACGTTTTGCCGTTTCCGCAATAGAATATTTCATTTACCGCGCTCCTCTAACCCATCAACTTTCAAAAGTCTTCAAATTAACAGTACAGCTTAGAGTTAGCTCTAAGTCAATATGTTTTCAAAATAAAAATGTTTCATGCGGTACGGCCCGTCTCAGACTGAAGCGAGAAACGGGCTAGAAGTTTCAACGCGGAACAATTCCTTTCAGCTTGACGCCATTCTATCTACTATGGTAAACTTTTCCTGAACAATCAAACAATTCGTTCAGGTGACAGCATTGAAAAGAGAACAGAAAAAACAGCAAATACTCGCCCATGCGGCAGAGCATTTCTCACGTTTCAGCTTTCAAAAAACCACCATGCAGGATATCGCCGGGCAAATGGGCATGACAAAGGGAAATCTGTATGTCTATTTTGAAAGCAAGGATGCGATCTATCGGCAGGTCGTGGAGCAGGAACTGATCAAATGGCGTACGTATGCGGCGGCGCAGGCGATGGATATCGCAGACCCTGTGCAGAAGCTATACACCCTGTGCGAAGCGGCGTTTTCCTACATTCACGACTGCGCGCTGCTGCGCGGCCTCGCACGGTTTGATCCGGGCATATTCTCCATCAGCCGCAGGGACGACCGCTTTAAGCAAATCAACAAAGGCGCGGCCGGCCTGCTGCGAGATACGCTGGAAGAAGGTATGCGTGCGGGCGTTTTTATCGAGATGGATTTGGAGATCGTCACCAGATATCTTTTTTCCACCTATATGATGCTGCTGATACAGGGGTATGCGTACCAGTTCGAAGATGTTGACGGCACCTACCGGGAATTCTTAAAGATAGTGGTCAGGGGTATAATAAAAAAAGGAGGCATACGGTATGACTGAGGCCACGATACAGGCGTTATCCGGGCTGCGCGATCTTTCCACACTCAAATGGTATGTCATTCCTCTTCTCGCGATGGTATTCCTCATCTATCAGAAAGAAATCCACAAGGCTAGACAAACAAAAAATTTTGATGCGATTTATGCCGCCGTCACCATATTCGGCCTGGATTTCTTTAACGAAACCTGGAACGGCTGGGTAATGGTGCTCACAGGCCGCTCAGCGCTGTGGACGGCGCCGGGGGAAACGGCTTTCCGTTCCATGGTGGGCTGGAACATCGAAATCATGTTTATGTTTGCCATACTCGGCATCATCTACTACTATTCCCTTTCCGAAACGCAGGATAAAAAAATACTGGGTATCAATGAAAAATGGGCAATCGGCATCGCGTATTCCATACTTTGCGTCTTTATCGAATGCCTGCTCAATGCAAGCGGTCTGCTGATATGGGAGTATCCGTTCTGGGAGCGCACATTCGCCGGCGTTTGGCTGATTTTCCTGATCGGCTATTTCATTTTCTTTGCAGGCGCGGCGATTGTGCTGACTTTGAAGGAGAAGCGCAGCCGTTTGACAATGATCGGCGTCATTTATGCGATACCCGTGATGATGAACCTCGTTGCCGCCATACTGGGCTGGAGGTATTGATTGCGGCCATGCCTGACGATACAGGAAAAATGTTATGCATTTGGGGGCCGACCAAACGGACGGCCTTTTTTGTTCGGGCTCTATTCTTCGTTTCCTGCCCCGGCATAAAGCTGTTTCGTCCCTCCCCCGCGGTATTACAATAAATAAAATGCATACTTATAAAAGGCGTCCTTTAGAGGGCGTACTGCATTGGAACCACAGTCGTTCCCAAACGTATAGTAAGCAAAAGCACGCACGGAGGTTGTTGTTATGAAAAAGACTTTGTTTATCATACTTGCGCTGATTTTAACGGCGGCGCTGTACGGCTGTAAGCCGGCGACCCCGCCGGAACCGCAAGCCGGGCTTCCAAACCCTATCGTCGAAGTGGAGGATGCTTCGGATTTTGAAAGGCTCGGGGTATCCATCGATGCGCCCCAAGGCGCGACGGACGTAAGGTACAGCATCATCAGCGACAAGCTCGCGCAGGTGGATTTTACGCTGGACGGCGCTTCTTACACCTATCGCGCGGCAATTACAGAAGACGAAGAGGAAGATATCTCGGGCGTCTATGAGACATTTGATGAGGAGAGCGCGATTAGCGTCGACGGCTTGGACTGGTATGCAATCATTGTCATAAAAAGCAATGAGGCTGGCAAGGGCGCGCTCGCATCCTGGCAGTACCTTCCCGCGCAGTTCACGCTCTATACCCCGGACAGCGTGGATTCGGAAACCATTACGAACCTTGCCACCGTGCTAGCCGAGAAAGCCTACCGCAGCCAGCTGGCCGCCGCGACTCCAGTTCAATAAGCCACACAGGCATAAGGCTGCCGACAGAACCTAGACAGTTCTTGTCGGCGGCCTTTTTATCCCTTTCATCTCTTGCTATTCAAAACCGTCGGCTCCGGGAACCAATACCTTGTGCTGTTTGCAATCTTCACCAATATCAGCATGACCGGCACCTCGGTCAGCACGCCTACAATCGTGGCCAGCGCCGCCGGGGATGTGGCGCCGAACAGGGAGATGGCTACCGCCACGGCCAGCTCGAAGAAGTTGGACGCACCGATCATGCCTGCGGGCGCGGCTATGTCGTGTGGAAGCTTCAGGAATTTTGACGCGCCGTATGCAATAAAGAAAATCAGGAATGTCTGTATGACCAGCGGCACCGCGATAAGCAGTATATGCAGCGGATTCTGAAGAATTACATCGCCCTGGAAAGAGAATATGATGATCAATGTCAGCAGCAGGCCGATGATGGTGATGTTGTTGAACTTGGGAATAAACTGCTTTTCAAAATATTCGAGGCCCTTGTTCTTGATCATCAGCGTCCGTGTCAGGATACCGCCTGCAAGCGGGATGACTACAAACAGCACCACGGAAAGCAGCAGCGTATCCCATGGCACCGTGACGCCGCCAATGCCCAGCAGGAAGGCCACGATGGGCGTAAAGGCAACGAGTATGATCAAATCGTTTGTCGCAACCTGCACCACCGTATAGGCAGGGCTGCCTTTGGTGAGATGGCTCCATACAAACACCATCGCCGTGCAGGGGGCCGCGCCCAGCAGCACCGCGCCCGCCAGATAATCTCTGGCGAGCCCGGCAGGCATCATGGCCTTGAACACCACATAGAAAAAGAACGCCGCAATGCCATACATGGTGAAAGGCTTAATCAGCCAGTTGGTCGCCCATGTGACATAAAGACCCTTGGGATTCTTCCCTACGTTTTTGATGCTGGTGAAATCCACCTTCATCATCATGGGGTATATCATCAGCCATATCAATACCGCAATGGGAATAGAAACCTTCGCATATTCAAATTGACCCAGAAAAGCGGGAACGCCGGGCAGAAATTTCCCGATCAGTACGCCTGCGGCCATGCAGAGTATGACCCATACGGTCAGGTATTTTTCAAAGAATCCAATTCCCGTTGTTTTTTCCGATTTACGCATATTCTGCTCCTTTATTAGTAGTATGGCGTTATAGAACCGCACAAATCCCGTGCTTTGCATTCCTGCCTTTCTTGCGTATCCGCCTGATAGGTTGGCAGCAGCCGCAGGCGTTTTTCCAAATAGCTCCACAGTTCTGCGTGCTCGCTCATAAAGCGGCCGTCAATTTGGTAATATGTCCATTGCGCCTGCTTGAAGCTCGTCAATATCCCGCTCTTTTTGAGCGCCGCCAAATGGCGGGAGGCATTGGATTGCGACATATGTAAGCAGGCTTCTATCTCGCAGACGCATAGCTCGCCGTTTAACAGAAGAGATAATATCCGCAGCCTGCTTTCCTCTGAAAGCGCCTTGAACAGCTCAGTCATCCGATCATCTCCTATCCGCATATGCGCATATACGCATATTATACTCCTTACAATGGCCATTGGTAACAATGGCCAAAAAATTATTGCCGCTCCTTTTCATGCATCATGCTGTACTGCTTGTACCCCCCAGAGAGGTTATAAACCGTTTGAAACCCCCGGTTGAGCAATATATTCTGCGCGGCGTTGCCCGTTACCCCTTTATTGCAGTAGGTGACCGCAACCGCGCCGTTATCGAGCGATTTTGCCGCATCCCGCAGCATTGCGTGGGAAATGCCGCGCGCCGTCGCCACATGTCCTTTCTCGTATTGCGCCGCAGCCCTTGCGTCGATCAGCTCGTACGGCTGCCCCGACTCCATCAAAGCGTCCAATTCCTGCGCGGTAATGAGCGGCCGCCCATTTTGTATGGCGTTGTCCAGTATCATGCCCGTATACATGACGGGATCCTTTGTCGTCGAGAAGGGAGGCGCATATGCGAGATCAAGATGGAACAGATCTTCCACATTGGTTTTATAGGTAATGGCGGTCACGAACACATCGATGCGTTTATCCACCCCACCGTATCCCACGATCTGCGCGCCCAACAGGCGCCCGGTCGCCTTATCGGCCACGCCCTTGATAACAAGCTCTTTGCCGCCCATGTACTCGGCTTTATCCGGTTTGATATTATGGCATACCGCCACATCATACCCCTGCTCTTTGGCCTCCCGCTCGGATAGACCGGTCTGCGCCACCGCCAACCCGAACACACGGAATATGCCAGTGCCGAGAATACCGCGGAAATTTAGCCTCCCGCCCGTAACGACATCCCCCGCTATTCTGCCCGTCTTGTTGGCGGTAGATCCGAGCGGCCGGTACACCGGCTTTCCCGTCACCACATGGAACTGTTCGATACAGTCGCCGCAGGCGTAAATATCAACTTCGCTTGTGCGCATGGTTTCGTCCACCGCAATGGCGCCTGTCCCGCCCAATACAATGCCCGCCTGCTTGGCAAGCTCCACATTGGGCCTTACGCCGGTGGACACAAGCACCAACTCTGCCGCGATTGCTTTCCCGTCTGCAAGCAGCACGCCCTGCGGGGTGATTTCATCGATCTGTGCGCCGGTCAACACCTTTACCCCGTTTTTTTCAAGATGATCCTGAACATGTACCGCCATATCGGCGTCCAAGCCCGGCGTAACCTGCGGCAGCTTTTCAAGAAGCGTAACTTCCATGCCGATGCGCTTCAGGTTTTCGCACATCTCCAGGCCGATGAAGCCCGTGCCGATGATAGCGGCGGATTTCGGGCCTGTGCTGTCGATAAACGCCTTGATACGGTACATATCCCCTATATTGCGCAGGGTAAACACATGTTTCTCCTCCACGCCCTTGATCGGGGGAATGGTGGCCCGCGCGCCGGTCGCGAGTATGAGCTTATCATACGTGTCCGTAAACTGTTCGCCGGTCGCAAGGTTCGTAACCTCCATGCTCTTTTCCTCCGGATGGATGGCGAATACCTCGTGGCGGGTCAGAATATCCACATTATATTTGCTTTTGAAAAACGCGGAATCGCGCGGCGTCAGTTCTTCGGCGTGTTCCACCTCGCCGCCGATGTAATAAGGCATACCGCAGCCGGAATAGGAAATGAAGCTGTCTTTTTCATACATGACGATGGCGGCGTCCTCATCGTTTCTCCTGGCCTTCGCGGCGGCGGAGGTTCCTGCTGCCACAGCGCCGATAATGACTATTCGCATATATGCTCCTCCTGTCAGGGTGTTCCGTACGTACGCTTCCCGCGGCCTCCGCAGGCAGCCTGCCTTATTTCATATCTATATTTATCGATGTATCCATTATATGCCTTGTATCGAAAATTGTCAATATGTTATAAAAGCGCAAGCTGCCCAAAAGACATACCGGCGGGGTAAAGGCCTTTCCCGCTCAGACCCCCACCGTCTTGCTTCTTCGTTCCATCAAAACGACATTGTGCCAAACGCCGCTGTCCATTTTGCCCAGTTTCTCCCGAACGCCGACTTCCCTGAAACCGCATTTCTTATGAAGCTCCCTGCTTGCGGTATTTTCCTCAATAATTGTCGATTGCAACGTCCAATACCCTTTTTCCTCCGCGCATTGCGTAAGGGAAGTAAGCAGCGCCGTCCCCACCCCTTTTCCTTTATATGCTTCGCCCACGTAGACGCTGACTTCCGCCACGCCGGCATAGACGCATCTGCTGGATACCGGGCTTAACGCCGCCCATCCCCATACGGTATCGCGTGAGCGCGCCACCAGGCGGCAATCCCGGCAATGGCTTTTATCCCATTCTTCATAGTCCGGCACCGCGCTTTGGAATGTTGCGATTTTCGTTTGGATACCGTTTAAATAAATCATGGAAACCTGCGGCCAGTCCGCCGGCTTCATCGTATCGACAATAAAATCCATTCTGCGCCCTCCCGTCATGCAATCTCCCAAATGTATTATACAACAGCATTATATAACCATCACATGATTTCACAATCCACATTTGATATAAAAAAGGATAGCGGTGTATATTATGTCGTAATTTGTAATAAGTATAAATTTATCTTATGAATAACCGATATATAAATATAGCCGTCAACAGGGCTTCTATATGTATGCACAGGAAAAGCCGGATTTTATTGATAACAAAAACACATATCCCAAAAATAACCAGGAGGCAGCTCATGCATTTGTTTAGAAACATGAAAACCGGAGTGAAACTGATCGCATCTTTTCTGATCGTTGCCATTGCAGCAGGCGTCATAGGAATGATCGGCATACTCAATATCAGTGCAATGCAGGAAAACGACGTTCTGCTTTATGAGGAAAACACACTGGGTGTGGTTTATTCGGGAAACGCCTCCGTTTACTACCAGCAAGCGCGGTTCAACGCCATGAAGATGACGGTTGCGTCAGACCCGGCCGAACGGGAAAAGGCCATCGCCAGCGTCAGTTATTATATGTCGGCAGCGAACGATTATCTTATGAAGTATCAAAGAAAGGTTACCAATGACGAAGACCGCGAGCTATGGCACGCTACCAGCGTACTGTGGGCAGAATATAAAGCGCATCTGAATCAGGCGCTCCAATACGTAAACAACAAACATGAAGATCAGGCGCTCGCATACCTTCTGAGGGAAACGGCGGCAACAGCCGAGGCTTTACAAACCGCATTTGAGAATTTAACCACCTATAACACGCAATTGGCGGCGGACAGAAGCAGCGCAAATAAATCGGCGGCGCAAAACGCCACGCTGCTGATGGGCGGCATTCTCGCGGGTGGCGTCATCATTGCGGTACTGCTTGGCTTACTCATGACCAGAAGCATTACGAAGCCTGTAAAAGCCGCCGCCGCACAGCTGGCCACTATGGCGCAGGGCGGCGACCTTGCAGCCATCGATGTGGACACCTTCAGCGGGGAATTCCGGCAGATCGCACAAAATCTCAACGACGTGCGCACATCCCTGCATTTGTTGCTGGAAGATTCCGGCATGCTGGCGGATGCCGCAATCAACGGCAGCCTTTCCACCCGGGCGGACGCATCCCGGCACCAGGGCGGTTACCGCAAAATCATAGAAGGCGTGAACGAAACGTTGGACGCCGTCATCGTGCCCATCCAAGAATCGGCGGCCGTTTTGAGCGAGATGCAGCAGGGCAGCCTCAATGTGCGCGTGAATGGAGAGTACAAAGGCGACCATGCGATTATCAAGAATGCCATCAACGATGTGGTCGACATCATCAACGCCTGTATCCAGGAAACCGCTATGGTGCTCGGCGAACTGTCGGGCGGTAACCTGAGTATCGGTATTACGTCGGAATACAGGGGCGACTTTGTGCAGTTAAAGCAATCCATCAACGGCATTATCGATTCGCTCAACAGAACGCTTCTGGATATCAATACGGCCGCAGACCAGGTGGCCGCGGGCACCCGGCAGGTATCCGGCGGCAGCCAGGAAATCTCCCAGGGCGCAACGGAGCAGGCAAGCTCCCTTGAGGAGCTTACCGCTTCCATCACGCAGATCGCTTCCCAAACCAAGCAGAGCGTTGAAAACGCCAACAGAGCCAATACGCTGTCCAAAGCCGCCATGCAGGATGCGGTTGCAGGCAATGCGCAGATGAAGGATATGCAAAATGCGATGCAGGAGATCAATCAGGCCTCCGCCGACATCTCCAGAATTATCAAGGTCATCGACGATATCGCCTTCCAAACCAACATTCTCGCCTTGAATGCCGCCGTCGAGGCTGCGCGCGCCGGCATTCACGGCAAGGGGTTTGCCGTCGTGGCCGAGGAGGTCCGAAATCTGGCGGCAAAGAGCGCAAACGCGGCCAAGGAAACCACGGACCTGATAGAAGGTTCTATTAAAAAGGCGGAAGCCGGAACAAAGATCGCCAACGACACCGCAGCCGCGCTTAGCAGCATATTAACCGGCGTGGAAAAAGCGGTCGGGCTGGTCAGCGAGATCGCAGCCGCCTCCAACGAACAGGCGACCGCCATTACGCAGATAAATGGCGGAATCGAGCAATTATCCCAGGTTGTGCAAACCAATTCGGCAACTGCGGAACAGGCGGCCGCGGCCAGCGAAGAGCTTTCCGGCCAGGCAGATCTGCTCAAGAATATGGTCGGCCAGTTCAAGCTCCGGCAAATCGGTTTGAGCGCACCTGCGGCAGAGCCGGAAGCGCAGACGCAGCCTTCGTTGCCCACCGACAATCCGGAATGCCAGGCAAAGCCCGACCTGTATGAAGATGCATTCGGCAAGTATTGAGTATACATTTACCGGCCGGACGTCCCTTGCGGGGGACTGTCCGGCTGTTGTATTCAGGCGGCTGCGCTCGGGGAAGGGAATCATGTGCGGCATCCCCCTGGGCCCGGATTTTCGGTAAGCTGCGCGGTATCCCGCGTGCCGCTATCATTCCTTCACGCAATATTGCGAATATTGTCACAATACTTTATAATTTATTTAAGGATTGTTGATGTAGACCCATCCATTAAAAGCGCATATACGCGCAGCAAGAGAACCGGGGATCGCCTTTTTTATTCATTCCGAAACAGGTATTTGATAAGCTGAAACGGCCAAAAACAGCAGCGAACAGCAAAATCAACGCATGCATGCAACAGACCTCCTTTTTATTTTATAAGGAAATTGGTTGCAAGCTATATTTAAGGTTTATCAATGATCACATACCTGTGCCGCATGTTTGTCAGGACAGTGCGGGAACGATATACCGTCATAATGCGACGTGGCCTAAATAGAATTCACTTTCTTTTTGCGCGGCGCTTATTTTGCTTTATTTCTCTCAAGAGGTGAAAAAATGGAGAAAGCCCTCCACGACGATACTCTCTCTAAAACGCACCATAGGGACCATGTTCTCGTTCTTATTGGATTGTTTACCGCATTGATCATGAGCGCCTCTTTTGTCGTTCATACGTGGAGAGAGTACATACGGCTCTCCGAAACCCAGGCGATCGGGCTGGTCGAGTCTGCAGAGGCGTTTCTTTCGGCGGAGCTGGTTAAGTCCCTTGACGCAAATGATACGGATCTGGACAAGCCTTCTTACGCGCAAATCAAGGACAGCCTGATCCGGCTCAAGACGCAGCACAAGGACATTCACTTCGCCTATCTGTATACGCAGATAGACGGAAAAATCTATTTTTTGGCCGATTCGGAACCGCCCGAGTCCGGCGCCTATTCGCCGCCGGGTCAGGCGTATACGGAAGCATCGGATCTGACGAAAAGTCTCTTTGCGCAAGGCGCAGCCATCGTTACACCGCCGGAAACCGACCGATGGGGTACCTGGGTCAGCGCGCTTGCGCCGGTAAAGGATCCTGAGACCGGCAACGTTATCGCGGTATTGGGTATCGATTACCCCGCAAGCCAATGGAACGCCGCCGCACTTGCGCACGTCGCGCAATCCATCATCATCTGCGGCTGCGGCCTGCTGATTTTAGGAATCTTATACCGTATGTTCCTGAAAAATAAAGCGCTGCGCCGTATGAGCTTACAGCTGCAGGCAAGCGAGAACCTGTTTCGTACCGTGTTTGAGCAGGCCCCGTACGGTATTGCGATCGGCTCGGAATTTGAGAATATTGCGAACATCAACCCGATGTTCGTAAAAATTTTAGGCAGGACTAAAGAAGATATGCCGCAATTGACGGTGAGCGAAATTTCGCACCCGGACGATCTCCTGGAGGACATTGAAAACTTTGCAAGGCTTCAGGCCGGTGAAATCGACGGCTATTCCATGAGAAAGCGGTACATCAAGCCGGATGGGTCCTATGTATGGACCAATATGAAGCTGATCGCCCTGCACACTGATAAGGCCTTTACGCAAGCGCCTGTTTTCCTGTGCCTGATTGAGGATATTACAGAACGCATCCAGGCGGATGAGGCGCTGCGCGAAAGCGAGCGCAGCAAGGCCGTACTGCTTTCGCATATTCCAGGTATGGCTTACCGGTGCAAAAACGACCGTAATTGGACTATGCAGTTCGTATCGGCCGGGTGCTTTGCGCTCACGGGCTACAAGCCGGAAAGCCTGCTGAATAACCACGATTTGTCGTTCAATGATCTGATCAGCCCCCGATACCGGGAATTCCTGTGGGATGAATGGCGCCGCGTACTGTCCCTCAAGGGTTCTTTTAAATATGAATACGAAATCACCACTGCAACCGGCGAACAGAAATGGGTACTTGAGCTTGGGCAGGGTATTTACGATGAAGCCGGTCATGCCGAGGCGCTTGAGGGGATCGTCATCGATATCACCTCGCAAAAGCAGCGCGAGGCACAGATTCAATATATGAACGACCATGATTTTATGACAAGGCTGTATAACCGAAAGTATTTTGAAGAGGCGATCACGCAGCTGGATATGCAAACGCCGTTTGCGCCGTTCTCCATCATTGTTGCGGATATCAACGGGGTGCGCCTGGTCAACGACGCGTTTGGGCACAGCGAGGGCGACAAGCTGATTATCGAAACCGCGCGCATTATAGAAAGCTGCTGCAGGCCGGGCGATATTTCTGCAAGGACAGGCGGCGACGAGTTCAGTATTCTTCTGCCAAACACCAACAGCGGGGAAGCATATGCGATGCTAAGCCGTATAGCGGACGCCTGCGAGGCTTACAACAAAACGGTCAACAGCCGCGCCTATGACATCAGCCTGTCGCTTGGCTACGGCACAAAAGAAGGAAGCACCGAAGACCTTGACCGGGTCATAAAGGCCGCGGAAGACTATTTGCACAACCGCAAGCTTTTGAACCGCAAAAGTTCCCACAGCACCATACTGTCCTCTATTATAGCCACCATGTACGCCAGAAGCCAGGAAACCGAGGAGCATGCGCAGCGGCTTGTAGCGCTGTCCAAAATGATCGGTGAAAAGCTCAACCTGCCACAAAAAAGCCTGGATGAGTTGGAACTGCTCGCTCTGCTGCACGATATCGGAAAGGTCGGCATCGACGACCGCATACTCAATAAGCCGGACCAGCTTACCCAGGAAGAATGGACCGAAATGAAAATGCATCCGGAAATCGGGTACAGGATTGCGATATCTTCCCAGGAGCTTGAGCCCATTGCGGAGTATATTCTCTCCCACCATGAGCGCTGGGACGGGAAAGGCTATCCCCATGGGCTGTATGGGGAAGAGATTCCCTTGCTTTCCCGCATACTCGCCATCGTGGACGCCTACGACGCGATGACGGAGGATCGCGTCTACAGAAAAGCGCTGGACAATACCGAAGCGATCACGGAGATCGCAAAGCATGCCGGAACGCAGTTTGACCCTGCAATTGCGAACATATTCATCCACAGTCTCTGACTGCCCGATGCTCTTTTGGGCCAAGGGAATGCCGGGTATTTTGAAGGGGATACAATTATGAAAAAAATAGCTTTGTTTTTGATATTGATTGCGGGCCTGCTATTTCCAACCCTTGCGCGTGCGGAATCATTCAAAATCACCCCCGACTTTTCCACGATGTTCGATGAGCATGGTGCAATGATGCTGTTGATCGGGCCGGAAACAGGTTCTATCCTATATGCAAACAACGCTGCCGCCCTTTTTTACGGATATTCCAAGGCGCAGCTTGAAACCATGAATATCGATCAGATCAACATGCTGACCCCGGAAGAGATCGCCATAGAAATGCAGGCCGCGGCGGATGCGCAGCGTAATTTCTTCGTGTTCCGGCATCGCCTGTACAGCGGCGAAATACGGACGGTGGAGGTGTTCTCCTATCCTGTTCCTTCCAACGGGCAGACGGTGCTGTTCTCCATTATTCACGACATTACTGAAAAAATGCGGCTGGAGGAAAGAGGGCGGCAAGCGGCCATCGGCATCAATATCGCTGCCACCGCCACTGTCCTGGCGCTGCTGTTCATGCTCTTATTGCTCTCCCGAAGCAACAAAAGGCTTGCGTCCTCCAAAGCGGAGGTCGAACGTTCCAACACGCTGCGCAAAACGTTTTTTGACGCGGATGACAGCCTGATTTATCTCAAGGATGAGAATCTGAACTATGTGTTCGTAAATAAGGCGCTGGAGGCGTTTTATCAAATGCCCGCCGAAAAGATTATTGGCGGGGATGATTTCGCTTTATCCGTAGAAGAGTTCGCGCAAAAGCGCAGACAGACGGACCTTGCCGTTTTGAAGACGCGGGCATTGACGATCGACGAAGTGGTTTGGGAGGATAAAATCTATCAGGCCATCAAATTCCCTGTCAGTCTGCCCAACGGGAAGACCGGCGTCGGCGCCCATATCCACAATATCACGGAAGAGCGCGAATATAAGGCGAGACAGGAGCGCGCGCTGCAGCGCAATAAGATACTGCTCGACGTATTCAACCGCAGCTTCCCGAGCATGCATGCTCAGCTTGATTACGTTTTGCACGAGCTTCTAAAGTTATCCGCGAGCGAGTACGGCTATATTTATCTGTACGACCAAAGCACAGAGGAATTCACGCTCAACTCCTGGACAAAGGGCATTATGGAAAACTGTTCGATACCCAACGCGCCGCACAAATATAAATTGAGGGATGATACGGGTATCTGGGGCGAGGCCGTCCGGCAGCGCAAACCCATTATCGTCAATGATTTCGGGCAGCCGCATCCGCTGAAAAAAGGATATCCTGCGGGACATGTACAGTTGAAATCCTATATGTCCATCCCCGTGATCATCGGCGGCAATATCGTTGCGGTAGTCGGCCTGGCCAACAAACGCGGCAAATACGACGACCATGATGTGTATGAGCTTACGCTGCTGATGAGCGGCATATGGAGCGCCGTACAAAGAAGGAGCGCCCTTGAAACGTTATCGTATGAGCGCAACAAGTATTTGCAGACGCTGATTTCCATCGGCGACGGCGTTATGGTCGTCGACCAGAATGGGAATATCGAAATGCTCAACAAAGTGGCCCAAAAGCTGACGGGCTGGACATTGGAAGAGGCGCAGGGACGGCATTACAAGGAAGTGTTTATATTATCCCATGAGCAGCCTGGGTTAACGATCGGCGACCCTGTGGAAGGCGTGTTCGCGACCGACCAGGTGCAGGAGCTTGAAAACCATGCGCTGCTCATTTCCCGAAACGGCGGGCAATACTATCTTGAGGACAGCGCCGCGCCCATTAAGGACGATATGAACAATACGGTCGGCGTCGTACTCGTCTTCCGCGATGTTTCGGATAAAAAGGAGCAGCGAAAAAAGATCGAGTACCTAAGCTTCCACGATTCGCTCACCGGCCTTTACAACAGGCGCTTTTTCGAAGAGGAACTGCTCCGTTCGGATACCAAGCGAAATCTGCCCATTTCCATTATTATGGGGGATGTCAACAGCCTTAAGCTGACCAACGACATTTTCGGCCACGCATTTGGCGACATGCTGCTCGAAAAGGTGGCAGGCGTGCTGCAGAGCATTTGCCGTGCGGACGATGTCATCGCCCGCTGGGGCGGCGATGAGTTCGTGCTGCTTTTGCCGAAAACTCCATTGGAGGAAACCGAGAAGATCGTGCAGAAAATCAAGGATTCATTTGCAAAGGAGCATATCCGCGCGATCCGGGGCAGCATCTCCATGGGGTTTAACGTCAAGAGTACGATGAGCGAAGACCTTTTACAGGTACTCAACAGCGCGGAAGAAAACATGTATGCTGCAAAAACGCTCGAACGCGATGAAGTGCGAAGCCGGGCCATCGACGCGATCACAGCCGCGCTCTATGATAACAGCAGCAGGGAGAGGGATCACTCCATCCGCGTAAGCGAGCTGTGCCAGGCGTTGGGCCGTGAACTAAAGCTCTCGGAAGTAAAGATGCGCAAACTCAAGGAAGCGGGATACCTGCATGATATCGGCAAGATCGTGCTGGAGCCCAAGCTGCTCAATAAAAATCACCGTCTCACCCCGCAGGAATGGAACGAGGTCAAGCGCCATCCCATCGTGGGCTACCGGATACTCAATTTCTTCGACGATACATTGGATCTCGCGGAATCCGTGCTGACGCACCATGAGAAATGGGACGGTTCCGGTTACCCCAAGGGGCTCAAGGGCGAAGAGATCCCGCTGCTTGCGAGAATCATATCCGTTGTGGAGGGTTTTGACCGCATGACGCACGACTCGGATAATACCACCGCCATGAACTTGGAACAGGCGCTGCGTGAGATACGCGAACATGCGGGAACGCAGTTCGATCCGGTACTGGCCGAAACGTTCGCGCGTATGATGGAGGCGAAAAACCCGCGAAAGCCGGAAGATGCGACCGATTGATCAGGTTTAAGTAACGCCTTACGCGCCGGTAGGCAGAAAGTCTGCTTTTTGCAGACTTTTTGTATGCACTGCATATAACTTTTACACCTGTTACAGGTTCCGCGGCGGCTATCCTTTATAGCAACGGCCTCACTCTTTTTAATTCTGCGACAATGCGCACGGATAACCGGCGCTTTCTTGGATTTTACACAGGCTGTGTGTGATTTTTACAAGAGATGCCGCGTGGCGGCTCTCAGGCTGCAGAATCCATGATATAATATGTAGTATCATTAACATAAGGCAATTGCCGCTCGCATACAGAACCGCCGATGAAATTGAAGTACAGAGGAGAAAACACATGACCAGCGGATTGAATTTCTGGGACAGCAGCATATGGAAGCTTATGATCGAGCTTACCATATTACTTGTAGGGATGCTCACGGCCAATATGCTCCGGCGTTTAATCAGGCCGCTGCGGCAGTCTCTCATTCCCAGCTCCGTGCTCGGCGGCTTCCTGGTGCTGATCGCAAGCTCCATTTATAAGAATATAACAGGCGCACCCATGTTCACTACCGTCACCATGGAAACGCTCACGTACCACGGCCTGGGCCTGGGCTTTGTCGCGCTCGCGCTCAAAACCTCCGAGCGGCATTCCGACAAAGGCTCGAAAACGGATGTATTCAACACCGGCCTGACGGTGGTTTCCTCCTATCTGCTGCAAGGGCTTATTGGCCTCGCCATCACGCTGGGGCTATCCTATGTGCTGGGCAATTGGGCGGCATCCGGCTTGCTGCTGCCCATGGGCTATGGGCAAGGGCCGGGGCAGGCGTATAACTGGGGCAACATTTATGCGACCGCGACGGATTATCCGGCGTTTTCCGGCGGCGCCAGCTTCGGATTGACGGTGGCTGCCATGGGTTTTGTTTCCTCCGGCCTTGGCGGTATCATATACCTTAACGTTATGAAGCGTAAGGGGCGCATTAAGCAAACGATACTCAATGCCGACGAAATTGAAGATCTGACCGCCGAAAAGATCACCGGAAAAGGGGAGATCCCGCTTACGGAATCACTGGATAAGCTGACGGTGCAGTTTGGCCTGGTATTCTTTACCTATATGGCGGCTTTCCTGCTGATGCGGCTATTATCCATCGGCCTCGACGGCCTCGGCGGCTTCTTTGCGGGCACCGTAAAGCCGCTCATCTGGGGGTTTAACTTCCTGATCGGCTCCATATTCGCCATAGTTCTCAAATCCATACTCAGGGGACTGAAAAAGACCGGTATATTGAGGCGCGAATACCTGAACAATTTTATGCTTTCCCGTATCGGCGGGGTCATGTTCGACGTGATGGTCGTCGCATCCATCGCGGCGATCGACCTTTCCGCATTTTCGCGCAAGGAGTTTACCATCCCTTTGTCGCTGATATGCATCGCAGGCGCGGTGATTACCTATTATCAAATTCGCTTTGTCAGTAAGCGCCTGTTTCCAAAATATACCGATGAATCGTTTCTCGCATTATACGGCATGCTGACCGGCACCGCCAGCACGGGCGTCATCCTGCTTAGGGAAATCGACCCGCTGTTTGAGACCCCGGCAGCCAGCAATCTGATCTACCAGCAGCTTTGGGCCATCGTTTTCGGTTTCCCCATGCTGCTGCTCTTGGGAGTCGCCCCCATCAGTTTGGGCTGGTCCTGGCTGACGCTCGGCGCCTTAGCCATATTGTTCGTATTGATCAACCTGTTTTTGTTCCGCAAGAGCATATTGCAGCGCAAGAAAACATCCTGAAAAGCTGTCTTCGCCGGAAAACGGCCGGATAAAAAATGCACCCTCCCGTTTTAGCGTGATTACGCCTTAACGGGAGGGTTGTTTATATGACTCTTCTTCCGTATCAGCCCAGCATCGCCTGAATCTTCTTTGCCACGGCGGCGGCAAGCTTCGCATGATCTTCTTTGGTATAATGCAGGCAGTCCACCGGGCTGAGCGTAAAGCCCAGCTCCCCGCAATCCAGGAACCCGCAGCCGGTACTTTCCGCAAGCGCCTTATACAGCCCGCCAAGCTCCCGGCTTTTCGATGCGGCGAGCGGGCCGAACTGATAGCCGAACACCGCGTCCGCGATTTTCTCCGGTACGGGCGGCGGCGCGATGACCAGCACTTCCGGCGCGGCATATTGGTAATAGCTGGCCTTGGCGGCGGCGATAAGCTTTCCCATACCGCGCGCGATCATGCCCGCGCTAAAATTGAACATCTCCTTAAGTTCATTGACGCCCAGATGCAGTATCACAAGGTCCAGCGGGGCGTGCGTATCCAGCAGCATCTGCAGCGCAGGCAAACCCGTCCTGTCCGCATAAAACGGGTCGTATGCCATCAGCGTACGGGCGTTGAGTCCTTCTTCAATGATGTGATAGCCGGGGCCGAGCAGGTTCTGCACCGCGCCGGGCCAGCGTACAGCATAAGGCATACGCTTGTAAGTCCCCGTCTGTACGTCGTATGTAGCCGCATCAAACCCCCATGTATTGGAATCGCCGAAGCAAAGGATGTGTTTCATATCGTAGCTCCTCGTTCTGTTGTACATGTTTTAAACGGACGATACCCGCCCGTTACCAAGAGGGTATAACGAAACACCCGTTTTGTCAATCGCATGGGAACCTCGGTTTTCGTATGCTTATTTAGCGTGATTTTCATATAATACGCTAATACTGACAGTATTTACGCGCTGTGATATCTGTCATATAATTATTGCAGGCGGCGGTTTCTCTGCGCCGTTTCGCCGTTTGCCAAACGGATAAAGCGTTAATATATTGCATATGCCGCCGGGGCCGCCCCTGTGTATCCTATCCATAACTTGAAGGAGGCTATTTAGTATGAGTTTGGTATTTGACGAGCAGCTGTCCTGCCTGCAAAAGCCGTCACGTGAGGAAATGACCGACGAGCAGTACGAGGTGTTTAACAAGAACGTCGAGTTTATGGAACAGAACTGGGGGTTTATCAACAATCTGTTCAAAGTGCTGCCGCTCAATGCTTCGCAATATATGGGCTTTATGCAGTTAAAGGCTTCTCTCTTTACACCCGAAACCTGCTATTTGAGCAATGCGGATAAGGAGATGATCGGGCTTGTTGTCTCCTCAACCAACGGGTGCAATTATTGCCTGACCACACACACCGACGCGCTGCGCGGCCTAAGTGGCGACCCGGCATGGGTAGACCAGCTGTCCTATAATTATCGCGCCGCCAAACTGACCGAAAAACAGCGCGCGCTGTGTGATTACGCCTATTTTGTCACCGTCCGCCCGCGCGAGATTACTTCCGAACAAGCGGATAAGCTGCGCGCAGCAGGCTTTAACGACCATGAGATACTCGAGGCCGCATTTGTTGCGGGGTATTTCAACTATACCAACCGCTGGGTCAGCACCATCTCCCCTGTAGCCAACCCCGGCCACTACAGCCACAATCGCTGAGGGTGCAACGCCATGGCATACGACCGGCTGTTTCAAAAGGGCCAAATCGGCTGCCTCCGCCTGCGCAACCGGGCGGTGATGAGCCCCATGGGCACGGATTTTGCCTCGTATGACGGCATAGCCTCCATGCGGCTGATTCGTTATTATGAGGAGCGCGCCAAGGGCGGTATCGGGTTGATTATCAACGAATACACCGGCGTCGACCACGTCAACAGCGTGCCTTCGCTTCACAACCTGCGCGCGTCCACGGATTGCCATATCACCGCGCTGGAAATGCTCACCGACGCCGTGCATGCCTATGGCGCGCGCATATTCGCGCAGCTGCATCATGCGGGCAGCACCTCCAAGCCCGCTCTGACCGGACGGCAGGCATTGAGCGCAAGCGACGTACCCATTGCGCCCGGCATGCCCGCCCCGCGGGCTATGACTTTGGAAGAAATCAAGGAGGTACAGCAAAAGTTTGTCGACGCCGCCATTCGCTGCAAAAAAGCGGGCTATGACGGCGTGGAGCTGCACGGCGCGCATTCATACCTGATCGGTCAGTTCTTCAGCCCCTATTACAACAAGCGCACTGACGATTACGGCGGAAGCTTTGAAAACCGCATGCGCTTTGTCGGCGGGATCATCGACGGCATTCGTGCTGCGCTCGGCCCCCGCTTCCCCATTTCCGTGCGCATCAACGGCGACGAAATGACGCCGCATATCCCCGATACGCTCACGCTGCAGGACGGCCTTGCCATCGGAAAATATCTTGAGCAGAAGGGCATCGACGTACTCAACGTCAGCAACGGCAGCGCGCTCAACGGCAATGCCAACTGCGACCCGTATTCCTATACGCCGGGATGGAAGAAGCATGTCGCGAAAGCGTTTAAGGCAGCGCTGCACATCCCCGTCATCGCCACCAACACCATCAAGGACCCGGCGTTCGCGGAACAGTTGCTGGAGGAAGGCGTGTGCGATTTCGTCGGCCTTGGCCGCTCGCAGTTTGCCGACCCGGAATTCATGAACAAGGCGAAAGAGGGGCGCGAGGACGAAATACGCCAGTGCATCGGCTGCATGGTCTGCCGCGAACGCCTGCTGGCCCAAGGGCTTCCCGCCGTTTGCGCCGTCAACGCGCGCATGGGCCGCGAGCACCTGTACCCGGATTACCCGCGTAACGGCGGCAAACGGCGCGTCGTGGTGGCGGGAGGCGGCCCCGGCGGCATGGAGGCCGCGCGTGTGTTGGCCGAGCGCGGGTTTGCCGTGACGCTTTTTGAAAAGGAAGCCGCCTTGGGCGGCACGCTCAACCTCGCCGACAAGCCGCCGCATAAGGAGCTCATCACCCAGCTCACCCGCACCATGCGGCGCCAGATCGAGCTGCTGGGCGTGGATATCCACTGCAATACCCAAGCCACGCCGGAGCTGGTGCGGGCGCTAAATCCTGTGGGCATGTTCCTCGCAACAGGCGCAAAGCCTCTGTTGCCGCCGTTACCCGGCATCGGTTTGCCGCATGTGCATACCGCGGAAGACGTGGTTGCGGGTAAGGTAACCCTTACAGGCCGTGTGGCCGTCATCGGCACCGGTATGACGGGGCTGGAAACGGCGGAAATGCTGGGCGAACGCGGCTGCAGCCTTACGCTGGTGGAAATGCTGCCCGAGATAGGCCCAGGCATTTACAGCGTAATACGCAGCGATATCCTCGGCCGCATCATGGCGATGCAGCCCACAGTGCTCGCGGGCCACAGGCTGACGGAAATACTGCCCGGCAGCATCCGCATGCAGCGCACAGACGTGGAAATCGTAACGGCGGAGGCCGATCATGTGGTGCTTTCCATAGGCATCGCGCCGGACGACGGCATCACGGAAGCGTTTGAGGCCGTGTGCGGCCGCGTGATCCCCATCGGCGACGCGGCGCAGGCCGGGCGGATCTATGAAGCCATCAAGGAAGCGTTCGATAAGGCGTACCATTTTCAATAGCCGTGAAAGTGGACGCCTCCGCTTTCACGAGGCCCGCCACGCCCTCTGCCGCTCGGTTTCCCGCATTCGCAGGAAAACTGTCGCGGCAGAGGGCGTTTTAAGGTGTCATTTTGCACCGCACAGATCGCTGTAAAATGACGGATTGAAAGCCTATGGTTGGCTGCGCTTGCTGCAGCCTCAAAAGCTATACATTTTCATACAGCAACTCGTACACATCCTCCTCCGCTACGCGCAATACGCGCTCAACATCCGCGTCCATGCTTTTGATATGCGGCTCTTCCGCCGTATACCGTACGCAGGTGCCGCAGCTTGAACTAAGCCTTCGCGGAACCGGCGCGAGCCGCGCCGGTACGCCCGCGTCCGCCAGATTCTTTTGCGTACGCAGCGCGCTCAAATGCGTGTGGAACGTCGCGATATACCGCATGCCGCCGGTTATTTGCTCAACCTAAGCAGGAATTCATCAGCAGTATCCTGTGTAATAGCAACGGCATACCCTTTGCTCCTTGCAAAGCGGGTGACGTTTTCCACCGCGCACGCGTTATCCACCAGCACTTCGAGCGCCGCGGGGTTCTCTTTCGCGGCTTTTTGCGTCATCACCACGGGGAGCGGGCAGGAAAGCCCTCTTGCGTCTATCATCGTTTTACTCCTTTCCCGTCTTTGCAATATTGAAAACCGAAATCAATGCGAGCACCGCAAAGCCCGCTGCCGTAGTGATCATGCCGCCCGGTGTGGGGCCTTTCGCGGACGAGGCGAGCCCAAAGTTATGCGCGATGGCCGCGCCTGCGATAAAGCCTATGACCGTCACGGCGGAATCGCTGTTGCCCTCGCCCGCGAGTATCAACTGCCTGAGCGGGCAGCCACCCAAGAGGACGCTCCCCCAGCCCACCAGTGTCATGCCGAGGAAGTTCCATACGCCGTCGGTATGTGCAACGGGCTGCTCCAGAAAACCAAGTTTGAATTTGCCCAGAATCAAATTGCCGATAATAACGGTGATAATGATGGCCGCAAAGCCGGTTAACAGCTTATAATCGCGGAACATCATGGCGTCGCGAATGCCGCCCACCGTGCACAGGCGCGTACGCTGCGCAAGCGTACCTACGATTAGACCGGCCATAAGCGCAAGCAGTATGGGCGCGTGCATGGAACCGGGGCCTTCTGTGCTGTCCTTAAACAGCGAAGGAACAACGAGGAACATGACAAGCAATGCAACCATCAGAACGGGCAGCGTACCGCCTTCTGCCATTCCCTGGGGGTAAGCGCGCTTTAATGTAAAACCCTTTCTGAGCACCAATATGCCAACGCCAATACCCGCCGCAAAGCCGCAAAGGCCGATCAGCGCGTTCAAATCGCCGCCGCCGATGCGGATCATCATGCGCAGCGGGCAACCCAAAAACACCAGCGCGCCGATCATGACGAACACGCCGATTAAAAACCGGGTCATGGGCGAAGAGCCGCCCTTGGGCTTAAATTCCTTGGCGGCAATGGCTGCAATAGTGGAGCCGGCCACAAGACCTATGATTTCCGGGCGCACATATTGCACCGCCGCCGCGCCGTGGAACCCCAAGGCGCCAGAAATGTCCCTAAGAAAGCACGCAATACACAAGCCCATGTTAGCCGGGTTTCCGCCTGCGCTCAGCAGCAGCGCCGCAATGCCCGTTACCACGCCGGCGATAATGATCAGCAGGTAGTTTTTCTTCATACAAACAACCTCCATAGATGTATTTCGATTGGTATATATGTTAAACTATCGTTAAGAAAACGCCTGCGGATGGTGCGCATAGCCGTGCATCCGCATGTACTTCCGTGACAGCAATATCGCAGAAAGATTGGTGCCTGAAATGCAACGCATTTACCTCGACAATGCCGCGACATCCTTCCCCAAGCCGGAAGGTGTGAGCGAAAGCATGCGTTATTATATGGATGAAATCGGCGCGAACATCCACCGATCCGTTTACGGCGCCGCCACGGATGCGGGCTTCGTGGCGCTTTCGCTTCGCGAGAGGCTCTGCGCGCTGTTCCGTCACGACGAACCCACGCACTGTATCCTCACGCCGGGGGCGACAGCCGGGCTGAATATGGTGTTGAAGGGATATTTGCGGCCGGGCGACCACTGCATCGTCAGTTCCTTGGAGCACAACGCCATGATGCGGCCGCTGGTTCAGCTTGAAAAGGAAGGCGTAAGCTTCGACCGCATCCCCTGCGGCAGCGACGGACTCATGCGTGCGGAAGATCTCCTGCCGCTGCTGCGCGAAAACACACGGTTGATCGCCGTTACCCATGCCTCCAACGTATGCGGCACGATCAACCCGGTGGAAGAAATCGGCCGTATCGCCTGCGCACACCGTATCCCGCTGCTGCTGGACGCGGCGCAGACCGCCGGGCATTACCCCATCGATTTTGAGTCGTTTCATCTGAGCGCGCTCGCCGTACCCGCCCACAAGGGGTTGCTCGGCCCTTCCGGCATCGGCGCGCTGCTATTAGGAAAGGACTTTGCCGAATTACTCACCCCTCTCCTTTCGGGCGGTACAGGCAGCGCTTCGGACAGCGAGGAGCTGCCGCCCTACATGCCGGACCGCTTTGAAAGCGGCACGCCCAATATCCCCGGCATATTCGGCTGGGAACAGGCGCTTCACTTCGTGATGGAGCGCGGCATAGACTCGCTGCGCGCGCACGAGTTAGCGCTGGCCATACGGTTTATGCAAGGCGTTCATGCGTTCCCCGGCATACGCGTCACAGGCCCGCAGTTGCCTGAGCACCGCGTGGGGGTGGTATCGCTGGATTTTGCAGGACAGGATAACGCAGAGATTTCTTACCGCTTGGAAGAGGAATACGGCATTCTGACCCGGTGCGGGCTGCACTGTGCGCCCAATGCGCACAAAGCGCTAAACACCTTCCCGCAGGGCACGGTGCGCTTTTCCTTCGGGTGGGCGAATACGGAACAGGAAATTGATATCGCCATCGCAGCCGTCGCCGCGCTCGTCAAAGCATAGCGGTTTTATCTAAGCAGTATGCGCTTCTCCCCCGCCGCCTTCACGACGCCGATGCGCCGCGCGCTGGGCACGGCTTTTAAAAGCTCGGCATAAAGCGCGTCCGCGTCCACAGGGTCTACGGCAATGGCCAGCCCGCCGGACGTCTGGGGGTCATAGAGCACATCCTGCACGGCAAGCTCCGCCGCGCCCGCATCCACGCCTTCCTGTGCAAAACTGCGGTTTCTATACATGCCTTCGGGCAGTATGCCCATGCGCGCAAGCTCCAGCGCCTCGGGAATAATGTCGATGCGCCGCACATCCAGCTCGATAGTCACATCCGAGCCCTGCGCCATTTCATACAAATGCCCCAGCAGCCCAAAGCCCGTCACATCCGTACAGGCGTGCACGCGGTACTTTATCATTGCATCGCGCGCGGATTTGTTCAGCGTCGTCATCAGGGAAAATGCAAGCGCCATGCCTTCTTGGCTTGCCATATCCGCTTTGGCCGCCGTCATGAGTATGCCGATGCCCAGCGGCTTTGTGAACAACAGCACGTCGCCTTCTTTTGCCCCGCTGTTCTTCAGGATTTTTTCGGGATGCACAAAGCCGGTAACGCTCAGGCCGTATTTCGGCTCGTCGTCGAGTATGCTGTGGCCGCCGGTAATGATGGCGCCCGCTTCATACGCTTTGTCGTAGCCGCCGCGCAGCATGGCGTGCACCGCCTCTTTGGGCATTTTTTCGGGTACGCACATGATATTGAGCGCAAGCCTGGGTTCGCCGCCCATGGCGTATATGTCGGAAAGCGCGTTTGTCGCCGCGATCTGCCCGAAGGTATACGGGTCATCCGCAATGGGCGGAAAAAAATCCACCGTCTGCACCAGCGCCAGTTCATCGCTGATTTTATAGACCGAGGCATCGTCGCTTTTATCAAAGCCAACCAGCAGGTTGGGGTCATGACGAACCTTTATGCCGTCAAGAAGCTGCGCGAGCACGCCCGCGCCCACCTTGGCGCCGCAGCCCGCGCATTTGGCAAGCTTGGTAAGCTTCACATCCTGTTCCATGGTATTCTCCTTATGCTTTATCGCAAGCTGATCAAGTTCTGCGGCGTGAAGCGCAAAATCGCTTCCAGCACCCCGCCGCCTACGGACAGCGCCTTATCGGATACGGTGTAACAATGCTCTATCTTGCAGCGCGGGTCCACGTCCCCGCTTTTCATGCCTTTGTGTACCGGCGTGCCATCGGACAGTATGCCGCGCAGTATGCCCGCGATTGCGGCGCGCATGGGCATACCGTCCACATAGCCCGCGATATCCCCCGCCCGCACCTCTGCGCCGATATCCAGCGCCTGCTCAAATATGCCGTCCTGCGGCGCGCGCAATATGCGCTCCACCGTATAGCCGCCGATATTGCCGGGCACGCCCGTATTGGGCGATGCAGAACCCGCTGTGATGACGCGGCCCAGAGCATGCCCGCGCTGCGTTTCCACCACGGCGTGGCAGTCAACGCCGGCCGTAAAGCCCGGCCCAACGCCCACGACCACCGGCGCATCCGTGATGCGCGTGCCAAGGTTCGCTTTGGCGAGCACGGCGTCCACCACGGCGTCCGGGCGCAGCAAGGGTACGCAGGCGGCCTCCGGGTCCGCCAGCACGGCGATATTGCCTCGCGAAAGCACGCTATTTACTTCCTGCGCATTTTGCGCAAGCTCCGCCGTAACATCCTCGACGGTAGCCTTCCCCTCCGTGACGGCGCGCGAAAAGCACACGGCCCTGCGTATGGCGGTAGGACGTTGGATCTCCGTCATAACAACTTGAAAGCGCGCGTGATACAGCCGCAGGGCGACGCCGGTGGCGATATCGCCCGCGCCTTTGATTACAACAAGCATAGTTCCCCTTCTTTTTGCAGTGCGCCCGCGACGACGGGGCAGGAAAAATACGCCGCAAGCGTTCTTGCCTGTTCGTGCTGCGCAGCCGTTTCAACTTTGTTAATGAATACCAAATCGTGCAGGTTTTCCGCCGCGGCGACATACGCCGCGTCCCGCGCGGTAATGATATGATCGGGACCCGTACCCAGAATAGCCGCATACAGCTGCGGCCTGTGCGCCGCTTCGCGAATCGGGCGGCCGATGCCGTCTATGCCTATCACCAATATCCTGCGCGCTGCTTCCTGCGGCATGACAGGCTCGTGCGGCGCGTGGGCCTTGAGCGGTAGGCCCTTTGAACCGTCCGCCTCCGCCAGCACATAGTCGGCAAGGCCGGTCAGGCTGCCAATTTCCGTCAGCGGCAAGGTCAGCTTGCCCTCCGGTGCCTGATGCCCCACGCAGAGTACGGGGTGCGTTTGCAGCGCCGACGCGATTTTATCAGCATCAGGAGATAACAGCGTGGGTATATTGGGGGGCGGGAACATTTTGGCCGTGGCGCATACGATCACGCGCCCCTGCGCCTTCAGTTCCTCCGCCAGGCGCAGCAGCAGCGTGGTTTTGCCGCCGCCGCCGATCATTGCGGTGACGCCGGGCAATATATGCAGTGCCTCATGCAGGCGCATGGCGGTTCCTTGCTCCAGTTTCGTTATTCTTTTTTAAGAATAACACCCGCAATCCGCACTTGTCAACCGGCGAAGGCGTAGGATACAATGTATACATGAAATATGCAGGCGACATGCGGCCGGTGCTTTCGGTACGGCTGTATACAAAAAGCAAATGTTTCGGCCCCGGCATCGCGGAGCTGCTTTTACGTGTACGCGAGCTCAGTTCCTTGCGCGCAGCTGCCGCTTCCATGGATATGGCCTATTCCAAGGCGTGGCGCATCGTAAAGGCAAGCGAAGAAGCGCTGGGGTTTGCGCTTTTGAAAAGCACGACCGGAGGCCAGCACGGCGGCGGCGCGATGCTTACGGAGGAGGCCGAAGCGCTGCTTCAAAGCTATTCCGGTTATGTCGCCGCGCTCAACGAGGCGGCGCAAAGGCTGTTTGACGAACGGTTTCCGCACTGAGAATAGTGGCATATAAAAAAGGAGGCGCTGCGCCTCCTTTTGGTTTTGGCGGCTTATTGGATACCCAGCCGCTTTTTCATCGTCTTTTCCACGGCGTTCAATATGTTTTCATATCCTGTACACCTGCAAAGGTGCCCGGCAAGCAGTTTCCTCAGTTCATCGCGGGTGTATTCCCTGCCGGTTTCAAGTATTTCCACCGCCGTCATAATAAAGCCCGGCGTACAGAAGCCGCACTGCACCGCGCCCTCGTCTATGAACGCCTGCTGGATATCCGCAAGCTCGCCGTTTGGCCCCAACAGGCTTTCCAACGTGCGGATGTTTTTGCCGTCCGCCCAGATCGCAAGATAAATGCAGGAATTGAAGCACTCGCCGTCGATGATGACGTTACAGGCGCCGCACTCGCCCACCTCGCAGCCCTTTTTGACGCTGGTCAGCCGGTAATCGTTGCGCAGCATATCGGTAAGCGACGCGCGCACATCCACCATGGCCTCGGTCTGTTTGCCGTTAATGGTACAACGTACAAGCTGCCTCTGAATCATAGCGTACCTCCAGCAAGCTCGATTGTGCGCGCAAACGCGCGTTTTGTGAGTTCTTCCACCAGTTGCAGGCGCAGTTCCTTGCTTGCGCGCCAGCTCGTACGGGGGTTGACATCCAATAGCGCCGCCTTTCCGGCCGCCTCGACAATTTCCTTCGAAACCGGCTTGCCGTTTGCGGCTTCCTCCGCGGTGGGCGCGCGCATCGGCACGGGGCCGGCAACGCCAAATCCTACCCGCATACGCTCCACCGTTTTTTTATCCGGCGAGAGCCGCACGTTTACAGAACAGCCCAGCGTCGCGATATCCATAGCGCTGCGCATGGCATACTTGATGTAGTGGCCAAAGCAGTTTTCGTAGCTCTCTTTTTTGATGAGGATGGCGGTCAACAGCTCCGCGGGCCTCAGTGCGACCTTGCCCGCCTTCACATAAAACTCGCGTATGGGCAGCTGCCGCACGCCGTCGGGGCCTGTCATTTCCATAATCGCGTCCCATGCGACAAGCGTCGAGCCGGAGTCGGCCGACGTCACGCCGTTGCAGGTGTTGCCGCCGATGGTGCCGATGT
The DNA here is from genome assembly GCA_036677445.1 of Clostridia bacterium. Taxonomy (GTDB): domain Bacteria; phylum Bacillota; class Clostridia; order Christensenellales; family CAG-138; genus JAVBWI01. Next base: position 108,767 of record JAVBWI010000014.1, on the reverse strand, counting down.
TGCGTACCTGGGGGCCGCCGACCTGATCCACCGCTTCGCCCAACACATTGATGTATTTCTGAATGAGCGGATCCCGCGTGATATGGGAAAAGCTTGTCATGGGGAGGATGCGGAGCGTGCCGTCGTCATCCATGCTTACGCCGCGCAGCTCGTCGAGCTTTTGTATGCTGACCAATGTGCTGCCCGCCAGCTTGCCCTCGCGCATTTGTATGAGCACATCGCTGCCGCCCGCTATGATCTTTGCCTCGGTATGCTCCTGCAGGAGTGCAATCGCATGCGCTACGGATGTTGCTTCGTACAGGGCTTCGATATCATACATGCTTTTCTACCTTCCTTCCCTGTTCAAATCAGGCCTGCTTCCTTGAATTTCGGAAACAGCACATGAGGGGTCATCGGTATTCTGTTGACGGCGACGCCCGTGGCATGCAGCACCGCGTTACGTATGGCGGGCGCGCCGGGCACGGTGGGCGGTTCACCCAACGCCTTTGTGCCGTAAGCGCTGGTCGGCTCGTAGTTTTCCACGAACTGTGCCTCAAGATGCGGGTGATCCATGAACGTGGAGAGCTTGTAATCGAGCAAATTGTCGTTGAGCGGCTTGCCCGTTTTTTCGTCAAAGAGCATTTGCTCGCTCAAACCGTAGCCGATGGCCATGCTCATACCGCCGTGCACCTGCGCTTGGGCAAGCTGGGGGTTGATGAGCTGACCGCAGTCGTGCACGTTAATAAGGTTTAAGAGCTTCACTTTTCCGAGCGGGATATCCACTTCCACCTCCGCAAAGGCGCAGCCAAAGCTGTAAGCGTTGGTCTTACACTGGTAGGTGGATTCCGCCGTGAGGTGCTCAGCATGCATCATGCTGTAGAACGCCTCGCCAGCAAGCTCGGCAAGCGTGCGCAGCACGTTGCCTGTCGGCTTGTGGATGATGTTGCCGTCCACGATATCCAGGTCATACACCTGCATGCGCTCCAGGTCATGCGCGTAGTTGAGTATTCTTTCCTTGAGCATGGTCGCCGTCTGCTTGACGGCCATGCCGCCCACGTACGTCTGCCGCGAGGCGTAAGCGCCGGTGCCGAACGGGGTAATATCGGTATCCTGGGTGCTTACGACATGCACGTTTTCAAACGGGATTCCCAATGTGGTAGCGGTCATCTGGGCAAAGGCGGTATCCGCGCCCTGGCCTATTTCCGTCTCGCCCAGCTGTATCTGTACGGAGCCGTCCTGGTTAAGTACCATACGGCAGGAGGAAACCTCCAGCGAAATAGGCCAAACGCCCGTATTGTACCACAACAGCGACATGCCCACGCCGCGGCGGACAGGGCCGGTCTGGTTTTCATACAGCCTGCGTTTTTCATCCCAATGGATGTACTCTTTTCCCTTTTCGATGCACTGGTTGAAGCTGTCGAAATAATTGACGTTTTGGGAGAACGGGTCCGTCCAGCCCTGCGGCATCATGTTCATTTGCCGGAAAGCAATGGGGTCCATGTTGAGCGCCCGCGCGGTATCCTCCGCGTGGCTTTCCACCGCGAATATGGATTGCGGCGTACCGTAGCCGCGCATAGCGCCGCCGGAAGGAATATTGGTATAAACGGTATAGCCTTCCACCTTTTTGGCTTTTTCGTCGTTATACAGCTGCCGGAAGCCCGTCATCGCCTTGGAGGTGATGCTGTGCCCGTGGGAGGCGTACGCGCCCTGGTTGGAATACAGCTGAGCGCTGCGTGCGACGATCCTGCCGTTTGGCCGGACATAAGAGGTGATGTGGAATTTGATCGCGTGGCGCACGCGCGTCGCGAAGAATGTCTCCTCACGCGTCAATTCCAGCTTGACCAGCCGCCCGCCCACCTGCTGGCACAAATACGCGTTGAGCGGTTCGTAAAGCACATCCTGCTTGTTCCCAAAGCCGCCGCCGATATAAGGCTTGATAATACGCACCTTGCCCCAGGGCAACCCCAGCGCCTGAGCCACCACGCGACGCGTGATGTGCGGAATCTGTGTGGAACTTACGACCACGATACGCCCGCCTTCTATATACGCGTAGGAAACCGGCGCTTCGATATGGCAATGCTGCACGGTAGGGGTCTCGTACCAGCCCTCCACGCGCACCAGGCCATCCTCTTGGATGGCTTCCTCAAAATTCCCGTCTTCAAAGCCGGTATGCGCGAGTATGTTGTTGGGGTATTCGTCATGAAGCCGATTGACGCCGTCCTTCATGGCCTCCATGGGGTCGAGAATGACGGGGTATTCCTCATATTCTACCTTTATCGCGCGCAGCGCGCGCGAGGCGGCGACTTCATCTTCCGCCACAACGGCGGCGATGTCGTCGCCATACAGGCGCACGCGCTTATTCAAAAGAAACCGGTCGGCAACATCCTGATGGTGTATGTCCGTCGACCACGGATGCCCCGCCGTCGGGAAGGCGATATCCGGCACGTCAAAGCAGGTCACGATCTTCACCACGCCGGGGATTTTCTCCGCCTCGCTGGTATCCATTTTGACCACCAGCCCGTTGCCAATGGTGGAATGCAGCACCTTCGCGATGAGCGCGCTTTTATCCACCAGGTCGTCGGTGTACTTGGCCCGGCCGGTCACTTTATCGAACGCGTCCACACGGGGTACGCTTTTCCCTACGCTCATACGTTATGACCTCCATGCAAACAATTTTTGTTGCCAGCTTATTTTTTTTATTATAACATTCTCTTTTAGCAAAACATAGTATCGACGCTATCTATTTTATATATAACGCTTTGGCAGCGCAGTCACACAAGTTGATTTTCAAAAGGCAAAGCGGGTATACTGGAAAGAGATTATCCAAGGGGGAAACCATGCAGGATTCACCTTTCAAAATCGGCTGCGTACTGATGGCGGCGGGCTATGCCCGGCGCTTTGGCAGCAACAAGCTCTCTGTCAAGCTGGACGGCGTAACGCTTGCCGAGCACGCGCTCAACGTCATACCGTCGGAAGAGTTCTACCGCGTCGTGGTCGTAACGCAGTACCCTGAAATCATTGAAATGGCAAAGAACCGCGGGTTTATCGTCAAAAACAACCAAAATCCCGAAATGGGCCTGAGCCACACCATCCATATCGGCATGGATGCGCTATCCGACGCGGACGCGCTGCTGTTTCTTGTTGCGGACCAGCCGCTGCTGCGGCAGGAAACCATACTGCGCGAGTTGAACATGTTCCGGGAGCACCCGGACCATATCGTCACCATGGGCTTTGCCGGGCGGCGGGGCAACCCCTGCGTGTTTCCGCAGGCGTATTTCCCGGCGCTTAAGGCGCTTGAGGGCGACATGGGCGGCAACGAGGTCATCAAATCCAACGAGGACAAGCTGCTCTACTGCAACGTCGAGGACGAACGGGAGCTCATCGACGTGGACGTCACGGAAACCCTGCGCGAGCTTTTAGGCGAGCAATAATCTCAAATGAGCCTTGTTTCGCCTATGCGGCTAATTGTGCCGCACGGGCATTTTTTATTACTTTTTGCTGTACGGCGTGCCCTCCAGCGGCAGCTTTGTGCGAAATTCTCCGTCCCGGTTGTAATAGGCGAGCGCCACTGCGGGTGCCGTCGGGATGGAGCAGATTTCGCCGATGCCCTTCGCGCCGTGCGCCAAACCGCCCCGGCTCTTTTCCACAATACGGGAGACCACCTCCGGCGTTTTGTTGGCCTTGAACAGCCCCAATGTGCCGAACTTGGCGGAGGGCCGCCCGTGATCCAGCGGGAAATCTTCGGTGAGCGCATACCCCAGGCTCATGACCACGCCGCCTTCGATTTGCCCCTCGATGGATTTGGGGTTGATGGCGCGGCCAACATCGTGCGCGGCGACGGCGCGTTTGACAAACCCTTCTTCATCCAGCTCTATCAAATGCGTGGCATAGCCGTAAGCGATATGGCTGACGGGATTCACTTTTTCCGCGCCGATCTTATCTGTAATGCCCGTATATTCACCTAAGAAAGATTTGCCTTCAAGCGCCTCGAGCGAGCCCGCTTCCTCCATCGCTTCCAACAGCTGCTTTGCCGCGCGCACCACCGCCTCGCCGGTAAACAGCGTCTGGCGGGATGCCGTGGTGTTGCCCGCGTTGGGGGCGAGCGCGGTATCCGGCGCTTCATACACCACCCTGTCCGGCGTGATGCCGGTGGTTTCGCAGAACATCTGCACCTGTACGGTACCCATGCCCTGCCCGATGCAGGCCGCGCTGGAATACAGATGCGCCTTGCCGCCCTTGACCTCAATGCGGCTGCGGCCGGTATCGGGGATACCGACGCCCAGGCCGCTGTTTTTCATGGCGCAGGCGATGCCGCATTGGGGGTTCTTTTCGTATATTTCGCGCACGGCGTCCAGCGTTTCGACAAGCGCGGTTGTTTCATCCGCGACCTGCCCGTTGGGCAGCACCTGCCCTGGACGGATGGCGTTCAGGTACCGAAACTCGAACGGCGTAAGCCCTGCAAGCTCCGCAAGCTGATTGAGATTGCACTCCGTCGCAAAGCAGCTCTGCGTCACGCCGAAGCCGCGGAACGCGCCCGCGGGCGGGTTGTTGGTGTAGAGCGCCTTGCCGAGTATATCCACCACCTGGTAGTTGTACGGCCCCGCCGCGTGCGTGCAGGCGCGCTGCAGCACCGGGCCGCCCAAAGACGCGTATGCGCCGGTATCCGCTATCAGCACCGCTTTCATGGCGGTCAGCCGCCCGTTTTCGTCGCAGGCGGTGGTAAAATCCATTTCCATGGCGTGCCGCTTGGGGTGCACGAGCATGCTTTCCGCGCGCTTAAGCTTGACCTTCACCGGCCGCCCGGTATGGTGCGCGAGCAGCGCCGCATGGTGCTGCACGCTCATATCCTCCTTGCCGCCGAAGCCGCCTCCCACCATCGCCGCAGTGACACGCACCTTTTCAAAAGGCACGTTCAGCATATCCGCGCACTCATGCTGCGTCTGGTAAATGCCCTGATCGGCGCTGATGATGTGCATAACGTCATCCTCCGGGTAGGCGACCGCGCACTCCGGCTCCAAAAACGCATGTTCGGTAAAGGGCACGCTGTAATGGTTGGTGACGACGTATTTGCTGTTTTTGATGGCCTTGTCCGCATCGCCGCGCACAAGATGCTGCTCAAAAAGCAGATTGCCCAAAGCGTGCACCTGCGGCGCGTCATCTTCCAGCGCGCGCTGCGGGGAAAATACGGCCTCCAGCTCTTCGTATTCCACTTCAATGAGCTCCAGCGCCCGCTCCAGCGCCTCCCTGTCCTCTGCCGCAACTACCGCCACCGCGTCGCCCAGGTAGTGCGTAATATGGCCGACGGGCACGATAACGTCCCAATCCTTTTTGATGTGGCCGATCTTGTTTTCACCGGGGATATCCGCCGCGGTCAGCACCGCGAAAACGCCGGGCAGCGCCTTCGCCTTCTCCGTATTTATGGCGAGTATGCGCGCGCGCGGGTAAGCGCTGCGCTTCGCGCCGCCCAACAGCATGCCTTCCATGTAAACGTCATCGGCATAAATGGCTGTACCCAGTGATTTCTCCGCAGCATCCACCCGGTGCATATTCTCGCCCACAAGCCCTGTAAAGGCGCGATGCTCCACCGGCGCGCCGGACCGGAAAAATTCGGCGGCAAGCAGTATGGCGTCTTCTATCTTTTTGTAGCCCGTGCAGCGGCAGATGTTGTTTTTGATGGCGTCCTTGACCTGTTCGCGCGTGGGCGTAAGCGTCTGATCCAACAGCCCCTTGGCGCTGATCACCATGCCGGGCGTGCAAAAACCACACTGCACCGCGCCCGCTTCGGTAAAGGCGTAAGCGTACACCTCGCGTTCCCGTGGGGAAAGCCCTTCGACCGTCACGATATGTTTGCCTTCCAACCGGTCCGTGCGCAGTATACAGGCCTTTGTCGGCTTGCCGTCTGCCAGTACCATGCAGGTGCCGCACGCGCCTTCGGTACAGCCGTCCTTTACCGATGTGAGCTTGAGCGTATCGCGCAGGAAATAAATCAGCTTTATAGCCGCTTCCACCGTATGGGAAACGCCGTTTACATAGAATGTGGACATATCGTATTCTCCTCCAGAACTTCCAATTCACCAGGCCGCGCAGGCGCCGTCCGCCCGCGGCTCGGTACCGCCGCACAGCACGCCGTGTTCATCCCGCCATATGATCTGTCCGCGCCCGAACGTCAAATAGTCCGGCGCATAGAGTACCTCGTGCCCCCGCGCGCGCAGTCCCTCGGCCAACGACTCCGGAAACGCCGGTTCGACAAGCATGCGCTTGCCGCCGATCCACTGCCAGCGCCAGGCGTCCAGCGCCTGCTGCGGATTTAGGTGGAAATCCAGGCTGTTCATGATGACCTGCACATGCCCCTGCGGCTGCATGAAGCCGCCCATCACGCCAAAAGGGCCGACCGCCTGCCCCTGATGGGTCAGAAAACCGGGGATAATGGTATGATACGGTTTTTTGCGCGGCGCAATACAGTTGGGCGACGCCAAATCCAGCGAAAAATTTGCCCCGCGGTCGTGCAGCGCGATGCCGGTGCCCGGGACGACAAGGCCGGAACCGAACTGCTGGTAGTTGCTCTGTATCATGGAAACCATATTGCCTTCGCTGTCGGCAGTACAGAAATACACCGTATCCGACCCGTCGGGCACGCCCGGCGCAGGCGTCAAAGCCTGCGCGCCGATCAGTGCCCGGCGCTGTGCCGCGTAGCCGTTGCTCAACAACTGTTCCGTAGTGACACGCATGGCATGCGGATCGGCAATGTAATGCCTGCCGTCTGCAAATGCGAGCTTCATGGCTTCCCATTGCAAGTGCAGCGTTTCCACCGTGTCACGCTGTGCAAAATCATAGCCGCTGAGTATATTGAGCGCCATCAGCGCCACGATTCCGTGGCCGTTTGGCGGGATCTCCCATATATCATAGCCGCGGTAGCGCGTGCTGATAGGCGTTACCCATTCCGGGCGGTAGGCGGCGAGGTCTTCCTTTCTTATATACCCGCCGTCCTCTTTTGCGTATGCGTCGATGCGTTCTGAGAGCGCGCCGCGGTAAAAGGACTCGGATTTTGTAGCCGCGATGTCGCGCAAAGTCTGTGCATGCGCCTCTGAAGCCCATATCTCCCCTGGGCGCGGCGCAACGCCTTTTGGCGCGAACACCTCGGCCCAGCGGGCGAAATGCGTTTTGGAAAGCGAGGACCTGAGCTGTTCTTCGCAATCCGCCCACACGCGGGCCGTCACCGGCGAAACAGGATATCCCTGTGCGGCGTAGCCTACGGCGGGCTCAAACAGCGATGCAAAGGGCAGTTTGCCAAACCGGCCGGACAATGCCGCCCACGCCGCCGGCGCGCCGGGCACCGTCACCGGCAGCCAACCCAGCGCCGGCATTTGCGTATGCCCCTGCGCGCGGATGGACTGCGCATCCGCAAGCGCGGGCGCGGGGCCGCTCGCGTTAAGCCCGTACAGCCGCCCGCGCATCCATACCAGCGCGAAAGCGTCGCCGCCGATGCCGTTGGAGCACGGCTCCACCACGGTAAGCGCCGCGGCCGCGGCTACCGCCGCATCCACGGCGTTGCCTCCCGCCCGGAGCATCGAAAGCCCCGCCTGCACCGCCAAATGCTGCGAAGCGCATACCATGCCGCGCCCGGCATAAGTTACCTGGCGAATCGAAGGATATTGCATTTCATACACATCATGGAGAGGGAGCACGGCCGCTCCTCCTTACAATCGCGTTTGCTCAAAACGCCGACTTTACAGGCCAAATTCTCTTTGCACCCATTATTCCACAGATTGCATGCGCGCGCAAGATACGCCCCCAACCCGCCCGGAGCCGCCCGTTGGTAAATTCCGAATATTCTCCAGTGACACGCTATGCTTTCCTGTCATTTTCCGTTAACGCATAGAATGCGTTTTTTGTGCAAAGTCTATAAAAATGCAGACAACTTTTACGTTTCGCACGCCTTTTCATGGCGCTTTCCCGGATAGTGTGCCACCCGTACAGAGCCGTGCGGGGCCCTGCGTGTATCTGACAGCATGTTCGGAAATATGGAAAAATAATTTTTTTTTGCATATAAAAAAATTAATAGATTTTTACTATTGGCTATGATAGACTAAAAGCATTGATTTTTGCCGGGACAGGCGTCGTGATTGCAGCAAATCCATACGGTTCAGCGGGTATATGCGGCGAAGAGTTCGTATCATCCCTGAATAAATATCACTGAACAAGGAGAAGAACAAAATGACCAAGATGATGAAACGATTGGCTCTCGTCCTTTCACTGCTGATGGTGTTCGCAGTTGTGGCCGGCTGCGCGCAGCAGCCCGCAAAAGAGCCCGCTGCAACGGAGCAGCCCGCAGAAGCGCCGGCCGAAGAGCCTGCTGAAGAGCCCGCCGCGGAAGAGCCCGTCCGCGTCGCGCTCATACTCGAAGGCGCGATTTCCGACATGAGCTGGAATGCGACCGCCTACAACGGCCTTATGAAGATCGATGCGCTGGGCGCAGAGGTCAAACATATTGAAAACGTCCCCGCTTCCGCCGTTTCCGACGCGATCCGCACATATGCGGACGAAGGTTTCGACGTGATCTTCCTCTCTACCAACAGCTATGCGGATGCCGGCGCGGCCACCGCTGTGGATTATCCCGACACCCAGTTCTTCATGATCAACTCCGGCGTCATCGCGGACAACGTGGCTTCCTTTGCCATTCAGGATGCCGAGCAGGGCTTCCTGATGGGCGCTCTCGCGGCGCTCTTGACCGAGACCGGCACCGTCGGCTTTATCGGCGGCCTTGAGATCCAGCCGATCTTGAACGGCGGCAAGGGCTTTGCGCAGGGCGTTGCGTATGTCAACCCCGACGTAAAGGTGCTTTCCAACAACACCGGCAACTTTGACGACGTCAACGCCGCCAAGAGCCTCGCCAAATCCATGATCGGGCAGGGCGCGGACGTGCTGGCCCCCATGGCCAACCAGGCATCCCTGGGCGTTATGGAAGCGGCTGAAGAAGGGGGCGTCAAGGGCATCGGCTCCGGCCTCAACCAGGAGACCGTCGCGCCCAACGCCGCTGTGGTCGCCATCGTGAAGGATACATCCATCGCTTATGAGGCCGCCTATAAAGCGTACCTCGAAGGCACCATCGCCGACGAAGTGCTCAGGATGGGCGCCGCGCAGGGCGTTGTCTACATCGGCGACTATTACATCGAAGTCCCCGAAGAAGTCAAGACCCGGCTGCAGGAAATCGCGGATAAGCTGGCCGCAGGCGAAATCACCATCGATCTTGCTTAAAACAGGTTACTTTTCCGGCCAGGGCGCGTAAGCACCCTGGCCGTCATTTGTTCGTTATACATCGCAAATGACGATTAGGGAGGAAATACCATGGCTGCAGGCAGCATATCCAAAAAACTGTTATCATTTTTTAAAACCATATACTTCCCCGTGGTGGCGCTTGCGGCCTCCCTGCTCATAGGCAGCGTTGTAATCGCCTTCACCGCCAAAAGCAGCCCTCTGGAAGCATACCAGGCCATGTTCAAGGGCGCTTTCGGCAGCGTCAACGCCTGGGATGAAACCTTCGTGAAGGCCATACCCTTAATGTTTACGGCGCTTTCCTACGCCATCGCGCGGCGGTGCGGCATTATCAACCTGGGCGCGGAAGGCCAGTTCCGTATGGGCGCGCTTTTAGCGACCATCGTGGGCGTCAGCTTTCCCAATATGCCCATGCTGCTGCATTTGCCGCTTACGCTCATCGCGGGCTTTGTGGGCGGCGCGCTCTACGGCCTTATCGTTGCGGCGCTGAAGATCAAATTCGGCGCGAGCGAGCTGATCACCACCATCATGCTCAACTATATCGCCATCCAGATCATCAGCTTTTTTGTTACCGGCCCCATTAAGGAAAGCGCTTCCAGCTCTTATCCCCAATCCGCGCAGATCATTGAAAGTGCGCAGCTGCCGAGGCTGTTTACCGGCAGCTTCCGGCTGCACTACGGCGTGTTCATCGTGCTTGCGGCCATTGCGTTTTATTACTTCTTCCTATGGAAAACAACGAAGGGCTTTGAAATGCGCGTCGTAGGCCTCAACCCCACCGCGGGCGCTTACGCGGGCATGAGCATCAAGCGTTCGAGCATACTCTCCATGCTGCTTGCGGGCGGGTTTGCGGGCCTGGGCGGATGTGTGGAAATCATCGCCGTGCAGTACCGGCTGATGATGACCTCCTTCTCTATCACGTATGGCTTTACGGGCATCGCGGTGGCGCTCATGGGCAATAACAACCCCATCGGCATATTCCTTTCCGGCATACTCTTCGGGGGGCTGCAGTCCGGTTCGCTCAAGATGCAGACGCTTACCGACGTAAGCTCCTCCGTCGTGCTGGTGGTGCAGGCGCTGGTCATCGTGTTCATCGCGGGGCGCGCCATGTTCCAGTGGAGGAAACGCAAGGTCAAAGAATGCCCCAAGCCGGAGGGACCTTCCGACCCGACCAGGGTTTTGCCGGAAGAGGGGGTGGCGTAACATGGATATCACCAGTTTTCTTGCGTCCGTGATCATGCTGGCCACGCCCATACTCTTAGCTGGCCTTGGCATTGTGTTCAGCGAACGGGCGGGCATCGTAAACATCGGCACGGAAGGCATGATGCTCGTGGGTGCGCTCGCGGGCGTGATCGGTTCGTATATTACCGGTTCGGTATGGCTGGGCGCTTTGATCGCCATGGTCGTCACCATGCTGTTCTCTGCCATATTCGCTTTGTTTACCGTGACCATCAAGGCGGACCAGACGGTCATCGGTACTGGCCTCAATATACTGGCTTCGGGCCTCACCATTACCATCAACCGCGCGATGTTCGGCGCGAGCACCAGCCCGCCGAGGATTGATTCCTTCTCCGCGGCGCCCATACCCGGGCTATCCGGCATTCCCATACTGGGCGACGTACTCTTTAACCAGCCGGCGCCCGTGTACATCGCGCTCCTGCTCGTTCCCGTCGCCTGGTTCGTGATGTTTCGCACCAATACGGGCCTGAAGCTGCGGGCGGTGGGTGAAAACCCACGCGCGTGCGATACGGTGGGCATCAACGTGGCGCGCACCCGCTGGATGAGCGTGCTGTACAGCGGCATGATGGCAGGCTTTGCGGGCTCCTTCGTATCCATGGGGCAAATGAGCTTCTTTACGGAGGGTATGATCGCAGGCGGCGGCTTCATGGCGCTCGCCGCGGTGGTGTTCGGCAACTATACCCCGCTCGGCGTTCTGGGCGCATCGCTGGTGTTCGGCGTAAGCAACGCGCTGATGTACCAGCTGCAGGCGCTGAGCACGGGCATCCCGTACCAGTTCCTGCTGATGCTGCCCTATGTGATTACCATTTTGGCGCTGTGCGGCCTGATCCGCAGAAGCAACAAGCCCGCTTCGAGCGCTATCCCCTACGTCAAGGAATGAGGAGGTGGACGGCATGGCACTCTTGGAAATGCGGCATGTGACCAAACGCTTCGGCTGCGTGGTCGCAAACGAGGACGTAAACCTGACTGTCGAGCAGGGCGAAGTGCATGCGCTTCTGGGTGAAAACGGCGCGGGCAAGTCGACGCTCATGAATATACTTTACGGCATGTACGCCCAAAGCGAAGGCGAAGTGTATTATCGCGGCAAGCCTGCGCGCATACGCGACCCCAAGCAGGCGATTGAGCATGGCATCGGCATGGTGCACCAGCACTTTATGCTCATCCCCGCGCTCTCGGCCATAGAAAACGTGGTGCTGGGCTATCAGGGCAACAGAGAAGTGCTGGATTTAAAAGCCGCCGCCAAACGGTTTACCGAAATGGCCGCGCGCTACAATATGCAGATCGATCCGTGGATGAAGGTGGAGCAGCTTTCCGTGGGCCAGCAGCAGCGCCTGGAAATATTGAAGGCGCTCTACCGCAACGTGGATCTTCTAATACTCGACGAACCCACCGCCGTGCTGACGCCGCAGGAGGTGGAAGGCCTGTTCGATATGATCCGCCAATTGACCGGGGAAGGCAAGACGGTGATATTCATCAGCCACAAGCTCGCGGAGATCATGGCCATTTGCGACCGCTGCACGGTGCTGCGTCTGGGCCGCGTCGTCGCCTCCGGCCTGCCGATTAAAGAGATCACGGATAAAGAGCATCTGGCCGCGCTGATGGTGGGGCAGGATGTCAACCTGGTGACCGCAAAAGACGCCGCGAAGCCCGGCGCAGAGGTGCTGAAGGTGCACAACCTCACCTGCCTGAACAGCCGCAAGCTCCTGGCTGTCAAGAACGTATCCTTCAGCGTGCATGCGGGCGAGATCGTAGGCGTCTGCGGCGTGGACGGCAACGGTCAGTCGGAGCTGATCCGCGCGATCACGGGGCTGTTGAAGCCGCAAAGCGGCAAGGTCACCATCGACGGCGCGGACTGTACCTGTAAATCCCCCCGGGAGATACTCAAGCACGGCGTGTCGCACATCCCCGAGGACCGGCACAAGATGGGCATGATCGCCAAGATGAACCTGCGCGAGAACCTGACGCTGATGAGCTACGACCAGAAGCCCTTTTCCACCCACGGCGTATTGCATTGGAAGTGGATCGACCGGCACAGCACCGGGCTGTGCGAGCGCTACAATGTGAAAACGCCCAATGTTGCCGAGTTCGCGGGCAACCTTTCGGGCGGCAACCAGCAGAAATTTGTGGTGGGGCGCGAGCTGGACCGCGAGCCCAAGCTGCTCATTGCGGTGCACCCTTCCCGGGGCTTGGACATCGGAGCGACAAAGTACATACAATCCCGTATTGTTGAGGAACGCGACCGGGGCGCGGCGGTGCTGCTGGTTTCAACCGAGCTCGATGAAATCATGGAGATTTCCGACCGCATACTCGTATTATACGAGGGTGAAATCATGGGCGTCGTGGATCAGAAGGACGCCACCCGCAACAGCCTGGGCCTGATGATGGCGGGCGAGCGCAAACAGGCGGAAGCATAGTATACAACTAAGGGTAGCCGGTCGCACAGCAAGCGGCCGGCTTTTTTCATGTTTCCAAACCGTCCGCCGGCAAGTATAATGAAGGTGATATTTGCCATAGGAAATTGCCTGGGGAGGTACGGATGAATTTTACGGACAAGGTCTGCGTCATCACCGGGGGCGCGAACGGCATCGGCCGCGCGCTGGTGCAGGCGTTCTTAAACGCGGGCGCGCCGGTGGCGTTTATGGATACCGATGCGGAATCGGGAGCGCGGCTTGCCGCGCAAGCGCCTTCGCGCACGCTGTTTTATCATGGCGACGCCGCGGAGGAAGCAGCGCTTACAGGGTTCGCTTGGGCGGTGCTCGCGCGGTTTTCACGGGTGGACTGCCTTATCCACAACGCCTGCGTGAACCGGGGCGGGCTAAGTTCCGGCTGCACATGGGAAGATTTTAACTATGTGCTGCGCCTGGGCGTGGCGGCGTCCTATCATTTGACGCGGTTGTTTGAAAATGCCTTTGCGCCGGGCGCGGCGATTGTGAACATTTCATCCAGCCGCGCGTTTCAGTCGCAGGCGGATACGGAAAGCTATACCGCCGCCAAGGGCGGCATATCCGCGCTCACGCACGCGCTTGCCATGAGCCTCTCAGGCCGCGTGCGCGTCAACGCCATCTGCCCCGGCTGGATCGAGACCGCCGCTTTCCATGGCGACGGCACAAAAAAAGCCGTCCATTCCGAAGCGGATAACCTGCAGCACCCCGCCGGGCGGGTGGGCACGCCGCAGGATATCGTGGACGCCGCCATGTTCCTGTTGAGCGAAGAAGCCGGTTTTATTACCGGCGCGAGCCTTACGGTGGACGGGGGCATGACGAAAAAGATGATTTACCACGGAGACGAAAACTGGACATTTGCGCCATAGTATGGAGGGAGAATGAACTATGTCTGAGCTTACGAAACTGCCCAACATCGCAAAGGTCATGGAACAGCAGCTCAACGACGTCGGTATCCATACCGCGGACGAGCTGAAGGCCGCAGGCAGCCGCGAGACGTGGCTTAGGATACTCGCCATGGACCCTTCCGCCTGCTACAACCGCCTGTGCGGGCTGGAGGGAGCGATCCGCGGCGTACGCTATCATGCGCTGCCCGAGGATGTGAAGGCGGACTTGAAAGCGTTTTACCGGCTGCATAAGGGCAAGGAACGCTGAATTATGCACTTATAGTATTGTTGCTTTTTCTAAATTACTGTAATATTATGTAATTATTGTATTCGTAATTGTGCACTAATACAACGAGGAGGCTTTTTGTATGCTTAAAGACGGCAGTGCGTCCTCTAACCCAATAGTAGATATAATTAGCGAACCTAAAGATAAAGAGAAGAGACCGCGATGTCGATATAAGAAAAGAAAGAAAAATACTACCTTAATTGATTGTGATCAATGTTCCCGCAAGTGGCTAATGTTTTTTAGCAAGTGGACATATATTGGTATAATTTTTATTCTTGTGGCATTACTTGGAAAACAAGCTTTAGTTAATAAAACGGTTGTCCAATCTATTTTTTTATATAATCTGCTAGAAATCATGCTAAATTTATTTAGCACAATCGGAATTGCTTTATTAATTGGCGCTATATTTGATTTTTCTAAAAATTCCAACAGCTTCATGAAGTTTATTTCAAATATTTTATCTGAAGTAGTAATCTCAAAAACCTTCTTACAGCAGCTAAATAATGTTGATAAAAGAAAGGCCCTTGAACTAATCCTGCAACCTACCGGAGATCAGATCAGCCAGCATACTAGCATTAACGCGTACTTTCAAAAAAGAATTAGTGAAAGTATGAGTATTTTTAATACAAATTTTAAAACCAACTTGGTTTTATCATTAGAAGCACGAAAGAACAACGGAAAAGTAGAGATAAGAGGAACTTTATCGAATAGAATTTACAAGATAGAAAACAAATACAAACCAATTCTCACGATTTTTGAAAGATCAAATTCTTCTCTCTCAAACACAAGAATAATTACACCAGATGGAGTCTCGTATATTGATCAAAATATGATCAGCATTAAGGAAGAGGATGAGGCAGGTATAAAATATAAGCACTTTTCATTTGACATACCCGAAGCTTATTATAAGTATCCATACTTAACAATACAAAAAGATGTTTTCGAAGAGGGTTATGATCATTGGACAAATTTTCACTGGACTTCATTAACACCATGTGACGGAATTGATTTCACGTTAGTATGCTGTAATGACCTCGAAATCAAGGAACATGTGGTTTTTGATCGGAAGGATAGTTACGTTGTAACAAAGAGCGCTGACAGCAAAAGAATATCTATTATATCTACTAGCTGGCTAAATGCATTTACTGGATTTACAATGACCATTGGAGAAGTAGTACCAAATTAAGGGCTATATATTGGCATGCGTGGCACGCGCTGCCCGGGGATGTAAAGGCGTTCTACCGGCTGCATAAACCGGGTGGGAGTTGTTGAAAACGTTTGGAGGCTCTGCCTCCAAACCTCTGCTTAGGGGCGTCACTCCCCTAAGAACCCCATCAATTAAACGCCCTATTCCAGGGCGTTTGAAAGGGTTAGGGATTCCCAAGGGGTGTACCCCTTGGGTGGGGTGCAGGGGTGAAGCCCCTGCAAAGACCTTTATTGTAAACAAAAGTGAAGCGGGCCGTCTGGCCCGCTTCGCTTTCCTGTAAAGGGGAAAAATACTGTTCCGGTCGTAATCGCCTTACTCTATGGTAATCTTCCTGCCGGAAGGGGAGGTTTCCGCCTTCTTGGGCAGGGTCAGTTCCAGCACGCCGTCCTTGTAGCTCGCGCCGATGCCGTCCACGTCGACGTTGGAAACATCGAAGCTGCGGCAGTACGAGCCGGATACCCGTTCGCGGCGCACAAAGTTATCCTGCTTGTCTTCCTTGCTCTGCTCGTGGCTGACGCTGATGACCAGGCTGTCGCCGTTGATATCGATGCTGATATCCTCTTTGGCTACGCCGGGCAGGTCCGCCTGCAGCAGGTACTTGTCGCCTTTGTCGATGATGTCCGTGCGGAAGGTTCCCCATCCGAAGCTGGGCGATCCGCCAAAGAAGGCTTTTTCAAAGTCGTCAAAATAGTTCGCAATGCCCGAAACATTGTTCCTGCGATACGGGGTCAAACCAAACATACTTCAAACCTCCTTAAATTTGTTTGTAATAGTATCGGTCGCTTTACGGGCTGTTATCCCGCCGTTCCTCTTCTTGTGTCTATATAATACCCGCTCATTGTTGCGGAAATTTGACGGAATCGTTGTGAAAAAGTAAATTTTAGCACTCCCGTGGTTAGAGTGCTAATTTGTGCCGTACCTGCCTCCGGCGTCCCGAACGGGCAGTAATCCCGCGATTGCCGCACGCATTCCGATGGGATATAATAGAAACGGCACATAAAGCTTATGGGAGGTGCGCAAATTGCCCGACAGGCCGCTGGCACAATGGAGCAATGAGGAGCTTTGGCGGTTCTTCCCCATCGAGCTTAGTTCGCACAAACCGGAATGGCGCGAAGCATATGCCGCCGAAGAATCGGCCATCCGGCGCAGCGTGGGTGAAAAAGACGTTCTGCGTATCCACCACATCGGCAGCACGGCTGTGCCCGGGCTGATCGCCAAACCCACCGTCGACGTACTTCTGGAGATTACAGACGGCGCTGATTTAGTTAAACTAAAGACCTCCATGGAGAACCTTGGCTACCTTTACAGCCCGCAGCCAAACAACCCCGCGCCGCACGCCATGTATTTAAAAGGTTATACGCCGCAGGGATACGCAGGGCAATGCTTCCATGTACATGTGCGCTATGCGGGTGATTGGGACGAACAATATTTCCGGGATTACCTGCGCGCGCATTCGGATGCCGCCAGGCAATACGGTAATTTGAAAACCGTGCTGCAAAAGCAGTTCCGGCAGGACAGAGACGGATACACGGCAGCAAAAACCGAATTTGTTCGGAAAATCACGGCGCTTGCACGCGCCGGTCGCGCAGGCAATACTCAAAAAACAAACAGTAAAGGCGGCGGCAACCATGTGTGACACAATGGGATTTATAGCCGAGGGCAAGGCGTACTTTGCCAAGAACAGTGACCGCAGCCCCAACGAGCCGCAGGCCGTGGAGTACCATGCGATAAAAACGTACGATACGGCCATGTGCGCCGCAACGTATATCGAAATACCGCAGGTCAAACAAACGCACGCGATGCTGCTTTCCCGCCCGACATGGATGTGGGGCGGCGAAATGGGCATAAACGACTGCGGGGTGTGCATCGGCAACGAAGCGGTGTTCACAAAAGGGCCGTATGCCAAGACAGGCCTCACTGGCATGGACCTGCTGCGGCTGGGGCTGGAGCGCGGGGAAAGCGCGAAAGCCGCGCTTACCGTTATGATCGAGCTGTTGGAGCGCTACGGGCAGGGCGGCAATTGCGGGTATGACCACAGTTTTTATTACGACAACGCGTTTCTGATACTCGACGGGCATGAACTGTATGTGCTTGAAACCGCAGGCCGGGAATGGGTATATCAAAAGTGCGGGCGCACCAGTATTTCCAACCGGCTTTCCATCGGCGCGGATGGTACGGCGTACAGCGGCGGCGGGCGGCGCGACTTTGCCAGGATTCATCTGGAGCCGCTGTACTCGCATTTCTCCGGCTCCCGGCTGCGCCGCATGCAGACCGCCTGCGCCGTAGAAACCGCGGCAACTGTTCCCGACCTTTTTGCCGCGCTGCGCACGCACGCGCCCAACGTCATCAATCCGCTCGCAGAGGGGAGCGTACACAGCCCCTGCATGCACGCAGGCGGACTGGTGGGCGACCACAGCACCTCCAGCATGGTGGTGGAGCTGGGGGATACTCCAAAAATATGGCTCACGGGCAGCTCTACGCCCTGCATTTCGCTGTTCAAGCCCTATGCGTTTGGCAATTCGCCCGAACCGCCGGTATTTCAGGCGGGCGACCCGGCGGCCGAGCGGTATTGGCGTACGCGCGAACGGTTTCACAGAAGCGTCATAGGCTGTCGATTGCCCGGGGAATATTTTGTCGAACGGGACGGACTGGAAGCGGGGTGGCTCGCCGCGTCCGCGCAGGCGGATGCCGCAGGATTGCATGAAATCAGTATGCGCGCGTGCCGGGAAGAAGCCGCGTTCTATGAAAAATGGCAATCCCGATTGCCAAAGGGCAAGGAAGGAAGCTTCCGCTTCCGCCGGTACTGGAGCAAGAAGAACAAGGCGCTGCAAGCTGCGGAAAACGCGAATAAAGGGGAATAGCGTTATGGGAACCATCGTGTATACGCTCCAAAAACTGCAGGGGGACTATGCGCTGCTGCGCCGCATCGACATGCCGGCCACGGATACGATACTGGTGGCACGCGCGTTTTTGCCCGAGGAAGCCGATGAAGGAAGTACATTGCTCTACGAGCAGCTCGCCTATCGCATGGCCGACTGATACATGACCGGAATATGGAGGGTACGATATGCCGAAAACCGACCTTCGACTGATTCCCGGCGTGGGCAGCAAGACCGAGCAGGACCTTCTTGCGCTGGGTTATGCGCGCATCGCCGATCTGATAGGACAGGACCCGGAGGAAGTCTATCAGCGCGATTGCCTGCGCCGCGGCTTCACAATAGACCGCTGCCAGCTCTACGTATACCGCTGCGCGGTGTATTTTGCCGAGCATGCGGTGCCCGCGCCGGAAAAGTGCAAATGGTGGTATTGGAAGGATAAAGCATACCCGGAGCAGGAACCAGGCGTATGACCAGCGGCGTTTCCCGTTCCGGCATTCATATCGACCGGCTCCTGCGCTCCGCGCGCAAAACGGTGGGGCTAAGCATCACGCCGGACGCACAGCTTATCGTGCGCGCGCCAAAGCGGCTGCCGCTTGCGGCTATCCATGCCGTTGTGGCGGAGAAAGCGGGCTGGATACTGCGCAAACAGGCGGAAGTACGCGCCCGCAGCGCGCAGCGTAAAACCCACGCCTATGCCGAGGGCGAATCCTTCCTGCTTTTAGGGAAAACGTATGCGCTGCAGTATGACGCCAATGCAAAGCGCGCCGCCCTTTCGGACGGTAAGCTGGCGCTGCCCCCGTGCGACCCTGAACGCGCGCGGACGCTCCTGACCGCATGGTACCAGAAGCAGGCGCGGGAAGTATTTCTTGGGCGCATCGCGTATTATGCGCCGCTGCTCAAGGTGCAGTGCGGCGCAATCCGGCTTTCCGGCGCGCAGGGGCGCTGGGGCTCCTGCGGGCCGTCGGGCAGCGTCAACCTTGTGTGGCGGCTCGTGATGGCCCCGGTTGAAGTGATCGACTATGTCGTCGTGCACGAGCTTGCGCACATTAGGCGCCGCGACCATTCCGCGGCATTCTGGCAGGAGGTGGCGCGGATATTGCCGGATTACCAAAAACAAAGGCAATGGCTCAAGCAAAACGGAGCATATTTGGAGTTGTAATATGGTCATTCGTCCCGAAACGGTCAACGAATACGACGCCGTATGCAACCTTGTAGAAGAGACGTTCAAGTCCGCGCGCTATTCTGAGGGCGATGAACAGAAGTTGGTGAAATCCATCCGCGCAAGCAAAGCATACATACCGGCGCTGTCGCTCGTAGCGGTTGAGGACGGCGAACTGATCGGTCATATCATGCTCTCGCGACTCTGTATCCGTAACGATGCGGGTGACCGGGAGGCGCTGATCGTTGCCCCGCTTAGTGTATCGCTCCCCTTCCGCAGCCTGGGCGTGGGTACGGCGCTCATGCACGCCGCTTTGGAGAAAGCCCGGGAATTGGGCTACGGCGCGGTATTGCTGCTGGGCAACCCGGAATATTACCATCGTTTCGGGTATGGAAGCGCGCCGGAATTTGGCATTACGTCGGTACAGACCGGCTATCCGGATGGCTGCTTCATGGCCCTTGCGCTCACGCCGGACGGATTGCGGGATATGGACGGCGTCGTGGATTTTGACAACCTGTATTAACCCCGAGTATGGAGGAACGTATGAAAAGCTACCGCAAAGAACTGCATTTTCACCTGAACGCGCGCAGGGGATTGGTCAACATCACCCGCGAGGTGCAGGCCTGTATCAGTGAGAGCGGCGTACGGGAGGGCTTGGCGCTAATCAATGCCATGAACATCACCGCCAGCGTGTTCATCAACGACGACGAGAGCGGCCTGCACAGCGACTATGAGCGCTGGCTTGAGAAGCTTGCGCCGGAAAAGCCGTACAGCCAGTACGCCCACAACGGCTATGAGGACAACGCGGACGCCCACCTCAAGCGCACCATCATGGGACGCGAGGCGGTAGTCGCCATCACGGAAGGCAAGCTGGATTTCGGCACCTGGGAGCAAATATTCTACTTCGAGTTTGACGGCAAGCGCGAGAAGCGGGTACTGGTAAAGATCATCGGCGAATAAGCGCCACGGAGGGAACCGGTATGGACGCGCGTATCCAAGTGCTGTTAGCGGATATCACCACGCTGGAGGTGGATGCCATCGTCAACGCGGCGAACACTTCTCTTTTGGGCGGGGGCGGCGTGGACGGCGCCATCCACCGGGCCGCGGGGCCGGAGTTGCTCTTAGAATGCCGCACGCTTGGCGGCTGCGCTACCGGCGAAGCCAAAATCACCCGGGGATACCGCCTAAAAGCCAGGTATGTCATTCACACGCCCGGCCCCGTCTGGCATAACGGCATAAGCGGCGAGCCGGCGCTTCTTGCAAGCTGTTACCGCAACAGCCTGCGGCTTGCGGAGGAACACGGTTGCCATTCTGTCGCTTTCCCCTCCATCAGCACGGGCGTATACCGCTTTCCGGCAGAGCTTGCCGCCAAGGGAGCCATTGGCGCCATCCGTGCGTTCCTTTTGGACGCGAAATGCGTACAGGTCGTGTATATGGCCTGCTTTGACGAGGCCACCAAGTGCGCTTATGAATACGCACTGTCGCTCGTTACGTGAAAATCGTCTTTATTCCCCGGATCGCCAACAAGCCCGTAGCTTTAGAATACCAAGCTGAAATTCATGCAACCGGAGGCTTTCAATCCGTCATTTTGCAGCGACCTGCGCGGTGCAAAATGACACCTCGTAGCGTAAGTTGACGCGACAGGCTTTCTGCGAAGCAGAAAACCGAGCGGCAACTTGCGCGGTGACCCCCGGCAAAGTGCCGTTTGGCACTTTGCCGGCACATAGAAATGCCGCTCATAAGCGGCATTTCAACCCACAGAAAACCCGCTTACAAAGTCCACAGGACTTTGTAAGCGGCTAATATTTCCAGAGTTTTTCAGGGTAACCCCCCTGCGCCTTGAGCGCGCGTACGGCGGCCTGCACGACGGGCATATCCTCGCGGTAGGTAACGCCGAACCATTGGTCATGGCTTTTGAGCACGCGCACGGTGGCGGAGCCGCTGCGCAGCGAGTCCTGTACGGCGGTGGGCAGCAGATATTCGCACTTTTGCGGGTTATCCCGCAGGCCCTTATCCAGAAACGGCCGGAAGCCCGCGTCAAGCTCTTCAATGAAGCTGGTATCAAAGCCCCACAGGTTCATGGAGACGGTGGTGCCGGCGGGAATGAACACCTCACGGCCGGCTTCCTCATAGGCCCCGCCGCCGTTATGCCTTTTGATGCCGCTGCATTCCTTGATGCGCTTGAGATAGCCGTTCGGGTACACGTCGCATACGCCGCGGGTCACGGTGCCATTATCCGTCAGCGTATTCTCTACGTTATAGCCCACCATGGCATATTCTCCGCGCGCATGCGGCGCACGAAGATAGTCGTATATAGTGGAAAAAGCGCTTCTGCCATAGTAATCGTCCGCATTGATAACCGCGAACGGGCCGTCAAGCACATTAGCGCAGCACAGCAGGGCATGCGCGGTCCCCCATGGTTTTGTGCGTCCTTCGGGCACGGCATAACCGTCAGGCAGCATATTTAACTCCTGAAACGCATACACAAGTTCGGTGCGCGCGGCGATGCGGCGGCCGATGATGTCGTCAAAATCCCGTTCGATGGCATGCTTAATAATGCATACCACCCGGGAAAACCCCGCCTGCAGCGCGTCATAAATGGAATAATCGATGATCAGGTTGCCGTATTCATCCACCGGGTCGATCTGCTTGAGGCCGCCGTAACGGCTGCCCATGCCGGCAGCCAATATCACCAAAGTCGGTTGTTGCATATGTACAAATCCTCCTCGCTTCCATTGCGATTGGTCCTTTACTACGATACTCCAAAGACGAATTTGTTGCAAGCCCCTGCCTGTCCGCATAACGATCTGCTTTTGTGTTCAAAAAAAATATGTTATACTGCATACATTGCCCGCCGCGACGGGTACATGCGCAAATAGAAGGGCTTTCACAATGGATAATTTCATCATCTCGCTGGAGGTAGTGCTGCCGCTGTTTTTTATGATGGCGGTCGGTTATACGCTCCGGCGGGCGCTCTCACTGGACGATCAATGGATACGCACAACAAACAAGGTAGTTTTCCGCATCCTTTTGCCGCTGCTTTTGTTCCGCAACATGATGGAAAGCGATCTTACCGGCGCGTTTACCCCCGAAACGCTGGGGCTGATCGTATTCGCGGCGGCGGGCGTGCTGCTGACTTTTCTGGCGCTGTACCTGATCATCCCCCGGCTGGAGCCGGAGAACGCGCGCCGCGGCGTGATGATACAGGGTATCCTTCGTTCCAACATGGCGCTCTTCGGCATCCCGGTGGCGCTTTCTATCTACGGCGAAGGCAATATCGCGGTGGTTACGCTGCTGGTATCCTTCATTGTACCGCTGTTCAATGTGACCGCGGTGCTTGCGCTCAAACTGTTTCAGGGCGGAAAACCCCAGTGGGGTCACATATTGCGCGACATCGTGACCAACCCGCTGATACTCGCCATTGCCGCGGGAACGGCGTTCAACCTGCTGCACGTACAGCTTCCCGCGCCTGTGCAAAGCGCGGCATGGGGCCTGGCGGGCTGTGCGACGCCGATTTCCTTTCTGGTGCTGGGCGCATCCTTTACGTTCGCTTCCGCGGCAAAAAATCGCCGCGCATTGACGGGAGTCGTATTGGCCAGGCTACTTTTGGTTCCGCTCGTATGGCTGGCGATCGGCGCGCTGCTTGGTTTTCGCGGACAGAGC
The DNA here is from genome assembly GCA_036677445.1 of Clostridia bacterium. Taxonomy (GTDB): domain Bacteria; phylum Bacillota; class Clostridia; order Christensenellales; family CAG-138; genus JAVBWI01. The sequence continues at coordinate 85,757 of JAVBWI010000014.1, read as the reverse complement.
ATGCTGGCTTTGCTGATGCTGTTCGCGCCGCCCACCGCGGTGAGCAGTTTCCCCATGGCCTGCGCTATGGGCGGCGACGCGGACCTTTGCAGCGAAATCGTCGTGTTTACTTCCGCGTTTTCGGTGCTGAGCATATTCTTATGGGTATTCGCGCTCAAGTCGCTGTGCTGGATCTAAAAACAGCTTGCTGCCCATCGGACGGCGCAGCGGTCTTAGGCGGAGGAAGGGAGACAAGCCATGACCAAAAAACTGTATCTGGACAACAGCTACCTCAAATGCATAGAAGCGCGGGTGCTTGCCTGTATAGAAGCGCCGGGCGGCTATGATGTGGAGTTGGACCAGACAGTGTTCTTCCCCACCGGCGGCGGGCAGCCGCATGATACGGGCCGCATCGGCGGCATCGCGGTTGCGGATGTGCGCGAGGAGGACGACCGTGTACTGCACCGCACGGCAAAGCCGTTCACGATAGGCGGCACGGTCGAGCTGGAAATCGACTGGCCGCGCCGCTTCGACCATATGCAGCAGCACTCCGGCGAGCATCTGCTTTCTTTTGCCGCCAAAGAGCTTTTTCAGGCGACGAACGTAGGCTTTCACATGGCGCCTTCTTATTGCACGGTGGATTTTGATAAACCGCTCACGCCGGAGGATGTGCGCAGGCTGGAGCTAAGCACCAACGAGCTGATCTGGGCGAACCTGCCGGTGGAGCTTCGTTATGTGATGGCGGAGCAGCTTGACTGCATGCAGCTAAGAAAACGCGCCGCGGGGCTTACCGGCGAAGTGCGCATCGTATTTATGCCGGGCGGCGACAGCTGCACCTGCTGCGGCACGCATGTGGCGCATACCGGCGAGATCGGCGCGCTCAAGGTAACGGCAACGGAACACTACAAAGGCGGCGAACGGCTGACGTTTGCCTGCGGCGGCCGCGCGCTCACCCACACACAGCAAATGCAGGATATCGCGGACAACCTGGCGCGAAGCTTCTCCTGCAAAACGGAGGATACGGCCGCCGCTGTGGAAAAGCTTCAACAGGAGCTTTCCGCAGCCCGCCGGGAATGTAAGTCTCTCTATGCAAGGCTCAACCGGTATCTCGCCGCAGAGCTGCGCGACACGGCGCGGGAAGTCAAAGGCGTACGGCTCCTGGCAAGGCTGTTGCCGGATACGCCCGCGGCACAGCTTCGCCCGCTTGCGCTCTCGTTGTGCGAAAGCGGGCCTACGCTCGCTTTGCTGTGCGCGCCATCGGGCGATACGGCGCAATATGTGCTTTGCTGCTCCGAAGGAATTAAGCTGGACATGGGGGAACTGATGCAGGCGGTCAACACTGCGACGGGCGGCCGCGGCGGCGGCCGCGGTACGCTCGCGCAGGGCAGCGCAAAAAACGCGTCCGCATTAGAGGATACGTTTGTACAGCTCGAGCATTATCTTGCGCAGCGGTTGACTGCTCGAAAATAGGGCCAAATCATACCAAAGACATTCAACAATCAACAGCGAAGACCGGAGCAATGCCCGGCGGCTCCGGCTCCCGGAGACTTAAGAACCGCCGAAGAGCGACATGTGCGGTGGCGGCGGAAAGCCTTGCGGCGCAAGGCTTTCCTGTAATCCTCGAAAAAGTGTCGCATGACACTTTTTCGACAAGCTGAAGGCCGGTACACTTCCACGCCTTGGAGTGTACCGGCCTTTATGCACATGATCGATGCAATTGCGTTATCTTGGGTAAGAATTAAACCTCGAACGAATTGAAGCCCACCTTTTGGTACACATCGCGCAGCGTTTTGCCCGCCGTCTCGCCCGCCTTGATGGCGCCGCGCCGTATGGTGTCGTTCAGGTAGGTGCGCTCCTCCAATACATGGAAATATTTCTTTTGCAGCGGCTCCAGCACGGAAATAACGGCGTCCGCCACGCCGGCCTTGAGCGCGCCGTAGCCCTTGCCTTCGAATTCGGGCACGACGGCGTCCATCTCCATACCGGTACAGGAAGAATAGATGGATAGGAGGTTGGCAACGCCCGGGCGGTTCTCGTCGTAAGCGATACAGTTTTCGCTGTCCGTGACAGCACGCTTGCACTTTTTTACGATAACGTCCGGCGGGTCGAGAAGGGCGATAAAGGCGTTGGGGTTATCGTCGGATTTACTCATTTTCTTCGTAGGATCCTGCAGGCTCATGATCCTGCCGCCCACCTGCGGGATATATGCTTCGGGCACAGTGAATGTCTCGCCATAAGCGTTGTTAAAACGCAGGGCGACATCGCGCGTGAGTTCCACGTGCTGCTTCTGATCCGCGCCGACCGGCACAAAATGCGTCTGATACAGCAGTATATCCGCGGCCATGAGCACCGGGTAAGTAAACAGGCCCGCATTGATGTTATCCGCATGCCGGGCGGATTTATCCTTAAACTGGGTCATGCGCGAAAGTTCGCCCATGTAAGTGTTGCAGGAAAGCACCCAGGTAAGCTGGACATGCTCCTTGACGTGGGATTGTATAAACAGTGTGGAGCGTTCAGGGTCAAGGCCGCAGGCGATCAACAGCGCCATCGTCTCGATCGAGCGGCGGCGCAACGCCCCGGCATCCTGCCGTACGGTAATCGCGTGCAGGTCAACCACGCAATAAAAGGAATTGAAATCGTCCTGCATCTTTGCCCAATTGCGGAGAGCCCCGATATAATTGCCCAACGTCAGACCGCCGGACGGCTGGATTCCGCTAAAGACCGATTTTTTTTGATCCATTGTCTCTCCTCCTCGTGCAAATATTTTATGCTGCCGCAAAACGGCATGCAACCATTATAGCCCCATTCCCCCTGTCGCGCAAGAAGCAACAAGCGGCCGGCGCGTGCCGCACCAGAGAAATGTTTATTGTTAACAGAATCTCTGTTGCATGAATCTTGCGCCGCATTGTAAGATAGTATATACGCGGCGCAACGGTATACATGTATGCAGCTTCATCTGTGAAAAGCGAGGTGACCGGTATGATACGCAATATCGTATTTGACATGGGCAACGTGCTGATTCCCTTTGACCCTGCCGCCATGATGGAACTGGCGCATGTGCCCGAAGAGGACCTCGTCCGGTTCCGGCAGGAGGTATTTGAAACGCAGGAATGGGCGGCGCTCGACCGCGCAATCATCGAAGAAAAGGAAGCCATACGGCAGATTTGCGCGCGCCTGCCCGCGCGCCTGCACCCCGCCGTCAACCGCGTGTTCGCGCACATGCATGAAGAGGCACAGCCTTTTACGGATATGTACGGGCTTATCCGCGATTGCCGCGCGGCAGGATGCCGCACCTACCTGCTTTCCAACACAAGCAAGCGGTTTTATAGCTACAAGCAGCGCATCCCCGCGATAGCGCTGATGGACGGCATATTCGTTTCCTGCGACGTCAGGCGGCTCAAACCGGACCCCGTCATTTATCAGCTGTTTTTTGAAAAATTCCGCCTTGCGCCCGAAAGCTGCTTTTTTGTGGACGACGCGCCCATCAATGTGGAAGCGGCGGCATACTGCGGCATGCGCGGCTTCATATACCGGCGGGATACCGAGCGCCTGCGCGACGCGTTGCGTCAGGCGGGGGTCGGGGTATAACGTTGTGTTGATAAAAAACGGGGGTTTTTGCTCCCCGTTGCAGTACGCCATCAATTCCACGCCATTTGAAATTGTTCGAGCACGCGGCAGGAATTTTCCGCCGCTTTCTCTAGAAACATGCCGTATTCCATATGCGAGTTTTCGCCCGTGCCGTCCGAGATGGCGCGAAGCAGGCCGAAGGGTACGCCGTTTACATAGCAGACCTGGCCGATAGCCGCGCCTTCCATCTCGCAGGCGATGGCGCCGAACCGCTCGCGAATGAAGCGCTTGCGTTCGAGGCTGTTTACGAATTGATCGCCGGAGGCGATGGTGCCGATCTCCCCATGCACGCCTTCAAGCGCCTCCACACAATGGCGCAGCGTTCCTGCGATACGTGTGTCCGCAGGCAGCTTGATTTTGTTGATTCCGGAAATCATCCCCACCGGGTCGCCCAGCGGCGAGGTATCCATATCGTATTGCACCACTTCGTCGGCGATGGCGATATCGCCGACGCCCAGCTTGTCCGTCAGCGTCCCCGCCACGCCGGTATTGAGTACGATATCGGGTGAAAAGCGCAGCAGCATGGTCTGCGCGCACATGGCGGCAAACACCTTGCCTACGCCGCATACGGTTACGACCGAGTCCTTGCCGTACAGCCTGCCGGATACGAACTCCATACCGCTGATACGTTGGGTCTTTTCGGCCTGTATGGCGGCCTTATATCGCTCCGCTTCGATTTCCATAGCGCATATGATTCCGATCATGTATGCCTCCTTCGGTTTACGCCTATCATACCAAGGCGTCCGTGTTCGTACAATGGCAGGCTTAAACCGCGTATTATCGTTAGCATACCCCGCACACACGCCTTATGCCGTACATATGCTAAAAAAAGTTGACAATGCGCATAACGGGCAGTATAATGCGTAAATAATATGGTTTGACCTATAAAACGACGATGAAGAGACGAGTAGCCTGCGTGAAATGTTGCAGAGAGCCGCTTACCGGTGGAAGAGCGGTACGGATCATGCGGAGGAAGAACAGCTCAGAGTCGCTGACCGAAAGCAGTTTGCGAGTAGGCTCAGACGCGTTCGGCGCGTTACAGCCGGGGACGATCCGCTTTATTTATAAAGCGCGTCGTTAACTGAGTGAGCGCTATGGCGCTACATTGGGTGGTACCGCGTGAGGCTACGGTCTTTCGTCCCAAACGGGAGGAAGGGCTGTTTTTTTATACTCTGATTTTAGTTTAGGAGGGGCAATATGTACAGAACTGCGTATTGCGGCGCGCTGCGCGAGCAGCAGGTGGGCCAGCGTGTGAAGGCCTGCGGATGGGTGTACCACAAGCGCGACATGGGCGGCGTGATATTCCTTGATCTTCGGGATTGCAAGGGCACGCTGCAGGTGGTGTGCAACCTCAACATGCTAAGCGCCGAGGCGTTCGCGCTGGCGGAAGGCGCGCGGCTGGAGTCGGTGCTGATGGTGGAAGGCGTGATCCGCATCCGCGATGCGGAGACCTACAACCCAAGACTGGATACCGGCACCATCGAGCTTGCGGCGGATCAGGTCACGCTGCTCAGCGAAGCCGACCCCCTCCCCTTTTCCCTTGAGGAAGGCGCACGCGTACGCGAGGATATCCGCATGGAATACCGCTTTCTGGATATCCGCCGCCCCGCCATGCAGGAGGCGCTTCGCTTCCGGCACAAGGTGGTCAAGGCCGCGCGGGCATATCTGGACGACGACGGCTTTGTGGATGTGGAAACCCCCATCCTCACCAAAAGCACGCCGGAGGGGGCGCGGGATTATCTTGTGCCCAGCCGCGTGCATCCGGGCACGTTTTACGCGCTGCCGCAAAGCCCGCAGTTGTTCAAGCAGCTTTTGATGGTAGGCGGGCTGGACCGCTATTATCAGGTGGCGCGCTGCTTCCGCGACGAGGATTTGCGTGCAGACCGCCAGCCGGAATTTACGCAGCTGGACATGGAGCTTTCTTTTGTGGGGCAGGAGGAAATACTCGCCCACCTGGAACGGCTCTTTAAGCATATCCTGCGCGCGGTAAAGGGGATAGACATGACGGAGCCCTTCCCCCGCATGACATGGCAGGAGGCCATGGATACTTACGGCAGCGACAAGCCGGATATCCGCTTCGGGCTACCCATCGCGGATGTGACGGACATCGCCGCGCAAAGCTCCTTTGCCGTATTCAAAAAAGCGGTGGAAAAGAAAGGAGTTGTGCGCGCCATCAACGTCAAAGGCGGCGCAAGCTTTTCCAAAAGCGTGATCGAAGACCTGACACTGCGCGCGCAAAGCTACGGCGCGAAGGGCATGGCCTGGATCATGCTGCGCGAGGACGGTACCGTAAACTCCATACTGCCCAAGTATTTCCCCGACGATGTATGGGACGCGCTGCTTTCACGCACGGACGCCGTGCCCGGCGACTTTATACTGTTCTGCGCCGATAAGGTATCCACCGTACGGCGCACGCTGGGCGGGCTTCGGCTGGAGCTTGGCGATATGCTGGGCCTTCGCAGCAAAGAGGCGTATGCGTTTTTGATCGTCACGGATTTCCCCGAGTTCGAATACTCCGAGGAGGAAAACCGCTGGATGGCCATGCATCACCCGTTCACCATGCCGTATGAGGAAGACATGCCCTACCTGTTCTCCGACCCCGGCCGGGTACGCGCGCAGGCCTACGACGTGGTGCTAAACGGCATCGAGCTGGGCAGCGGCAGCATCCGTATCCACCGCAGCGACGTGCAAAAGCAGATGTTCCGCGCGCTGGGCTTCTCGGAAGAGGAAGCGGAGCGGCGGTTCGGGTTCTTCCTGCGGGCATTTCGCTACGGTACGCCGCCGCACGGCGGGTTTGCCTTCGGCCTTGACCGGCTGGTGATGCTGCTTATGGGCGCAGATTCGCTGCGCGAAGTCACCGCCTTTCCCAAGACAAAGGACGCCCGCTGCCTGTTGACCAACGCGCCGGATACCGTGGACGAAGCGCAGCTGAAAGAATTGCACCTGCACGCGGGCGCAGCGCGGGAAGAGGCCGCCGCCAAGGCGGCAACCGCCATTAAAAAGAAAGCGGATACAGCCCTTGACATCGGCCGTGTGGCGCAGCTTGCATCCCTTTCCCTTGGGGAGCAGGAGCGTATTGCCATGCAGCAGGAGCTCTCCGCGATCATCGATTTCGCGGGCCAGCTGGACGCGGTGGATACCACCGACGTGCCCGTCACCGCGCATGTAGTGCCGCTCAATAACGTGTTCCGTCAGGATACCGTACGGCATTTCGAGCGCGAACCGCTGTTGCAGAACGTACCCGCCATGCACGAGGAATATATCCGCGTGCCCAGCGCGATTGAATAGGGGGTGAACGGCATGAAAGAACAGCTTACACGCATGAGCGCCGCCGCGCTCGCAGCCTGCCTTAAGAACCGCTCCGTCAGCGCGCGCGAAGCCGCGCAGGCGTACCTTGACTGGATGGAAACCGTGGAACCCGCCGTACAGGCGTACCTTTCCGTCGCGGCCGAACGCGCGCTTCTTCAGGCGGATGAGATCGACCGCCGCCGTGCCGCGGGCGAGGCGCTTTCCCCGCTCGCCGGTATTCCGGTCGCGCTCAAGGATAACCTGTGCACCACCTGGGGCAAAACCACCTGTGCTTCGCGCATGCTGTACAATTTCCGCTCGCCCTATGACGCCACGGTCGTCAAAAAACTGACCGAGGCGGGCTGTGTGTTCCTGGGCAAGACCAATATGGATGAGTTTGCCATGGGTTCGAGCACGGAGAACTCCTCCATGCAGGTCACGCGCAACCCGCGCGATCTTTCCCGCGTGCCCGGCGGCAGCTCGGGCGGCTCCGCCGCGGCGGTCGCCGCGGACGAGGCGGCCATCGCGTTCGGTTCGGATACCGGCGGTTCCATCCGCCAGCCCGCCGCGTTCTGCGGCGTGGTGGGCATGAAGCCCACCTACGGGCGCGTCTCCCGCTACGGGCTGGTGGCGTTTGCTTCCTCGCTGGACCAGATCGGGCCGCTGACCAAGACCGTGGAGGACTGCGCGCTCGCGCTCGAAGCCATCTGCGGCTACGACGAGCAGGATTCCACCTCGGTGCCGGGGCAGGAAACGGGGTTTGCGCGTGCGCTCACTGCGGACGTGAAGGGTTTGAAGCTGGCGCTCCCCAAGGAATTCCTGGGCGAGGGCATCGCGCCCGGCGTCAAGGCCGCCATACTCGCCGCCGCGCAGCAGTTTGCAAGCATGGGCGCGCAGGTGGACGAGGTGGAAATGCCCATGCTTGCCCACGCGCTGCCCGCGTATTACATCATATCCAGCGCGGAGGCGTCCTCCAACCTGGGCCGCTTCGACGGCGTGCGTTATGGCTACCGCGCCGAGGGCTGCGAAACGCTGGAGGAACTGTACCTGCGCTCGCGCAGCGAGGGCTTCGGCCCCGAGGTCAAACGGCGCATACTGCTTGGCACATTCGCGCTTTCCGCGGGTTATTACGACGCGTACTACAAAAAGGCACTGCAGGTGCGCACATGCATTTCCCGTGCGTTTTCTACGGTGCTATCGGAATATGACTCGGTGCTTTGCCCAGTAGCGCCCACGGTAGCTTACCGCATCGGCGAAAAGACCGCCGATCCTCTCGAGATGTATTTGGGCGATATTTGCACCGTGCCAGTCAACATCGCAGGGCTGCCCGCGCTTTCCCTGCCCTGCGGCGAAAGCGACGGCCTGCCCGTCGGCATGCAGCTGATTGGCCGGGCGTTCGACGAAAGCATGCTCCTGACGCTCGGCGCGGCGTACGAGCGCGCATACGGCGCTTACCACCTGAATAAATCCGCTTTTGGAGGGAACGGCCATGCAAGCATATGAAACCGTGATCGGCCTTGAGATCCATGTCGAGCTTAAGACAAACAGCAAAATATTCTGCGGCTGCTCCACCGACTTCGGCGGGCCGCCCAACACGCAGATCTGCCCCGTGTGCATGGGCATGCCGGGCGCGCTGCCGGTGTTGAACGGCGCCGTGGTGGAATACGCCGTCAAAGCGGGGCTGGCCACGAACTGCGCCATCGCCAGCTACTCCAAGCTGGACCGCAAGAACTATGTTTACCCCGACCTCCCCAAAGCGTACCAGATCTCGCAGTACGACCTGCCGCTGTGCGAGCACGGCTACCTTTCCATCGAGACGCCCGCGGGTGAAAAGCGGGTGGGCATTACGCGCATCCATATTGAGGAGGACGCAGGCAAACTGGTGCACGACGCGAACCTGGGGACGCTGTTCGACTGCAACCGCTGCGGCGTGCCGCTTATAGAAATCGTCACCGAGCCGGATATGCGCTCTGCGCAGGAGGCGATCGACTTTTTGGAGAAGCTGCGCGCGACGATACTCTACACCGGCATTTCGGACTGCAAAATGAACGAAGGCTCCATGCGCTGTGACGTGAACCTTTCCATACGGCCGGCAGGCTCCGATACATTGGGTACCCGCACAGAAACCAAGAACCTCAACTCCTTCCAGTCCGTACGCCGCGCCATCGAGTTTGAGGCGGCGCGGCAGACTGCCGCCGCGGAGGCAGGAGAGAAGATCATACAGGAGACGCGCCGGTTTGACCAGGGCACCGGCAGGACCTCCTCCATGCGCCGCAAAGAAGACGCGAACGATTACCGGTATTTCCCCGACCCGGACCTTTGCGCTATCGAGCTGCCCCGCGCGGATGTGGAACGGCTGCTTGGGGAAATCCCGCTGTTGCCCGAAGAGCGTAAGCAGACTTACGTGGAGCATTACGGCCTTTCGCGCTACGATGCGTCGCTTTTAACCGCCGAGCAGGAAGTCGCCGCGTATTTTGAAGAAGCCGCGCAGCAGACGAAGTACCCGAAGCTGCTTGCAAACATGCTGCTCACCGAAGTGTTCCGCCTGCGCGGACAGGGTGAACATGCCGGTATCGCCATAACGCCGGCGCATCTCTCAGAGTTGAGCGATCTGTTGGGCACGGGCGTTATCAACAGCAGCGCGGGCAAGCGGGTATTGAACGCAATGTGGGAACGGGACGAAGCGCCAGAAGAAATCGTGGAGCGCCTGGGCCTTACGCAGATCAGCGACGAGGCCGCGCTCAAGCGTTATCTTGCTTCCGCCATGGAGGCGAACCCGGGCGCCGTGGCCGACTATAAAGCGGGCAAGCAAAGCGCGCTGCAGGCCATAATGGGCCACGTAATGAAGGCAACCGGCGGCAAGGCCGACCCCGTGCGGCTGAAGGCGCTGCTGGAACAGGCGCTGTCCTAGCCGGCATATCTTCACAACAGATACTCGCAAATAAAAGGGCCTGTTCTGTCAGAGAGCAGGCCTTTGTTGCGTTACTGCTTTCCTTATTCCGTTACCTCTCCGTTCAGAGACAGCAGATACGCCTGTACATACCGGTCCTTCTGGGCGGTCAATTCTTCCTCGAACTGGCCGGGATCGAGCGCTTTTTCCCGTATTTCGCCCGCAGGGAACAGTTCCTTGAGCGTGGGCGCATAACGCGCGCCGTCCGCCGGCTCCTTGTATTCGAGCAGCTTGTGGCTACCGTTCTTTTTGAACACCAGTACGGTGGGAATGGCGCCGCTGCCGCTTACTTGCACAAATTCCCCATTCTGATAGTTATACTCGCCGTAGCTCGCGATGGCATACACTACCTCCAGCCCCTTTTTGGTGCGCTTGCCCAGCGTGATATGCCCCTCCGCCGCGCATTCCCCCTTTAGGTACCTATCGGCATTATAAGTAAAAACAGCGTGAGAAATGCTCTGTTCAAGATCCGTCAGATCCAGGTCGTCGAGTGAAAACCCGGGGGTGATGACAACGGGCGGGGCCGTACTCTCGGGGGTGGAAACGGGCGGTTCCGCCGCGCGTTGCGCACAGCCTGCGGCAAACAGCAGTATCACAGAAAGCGCGCCGCAAATCAGGAAGCGGCCATAGAATTTTTTGAAATATATACGCATTCTTTTCGCCTCTTTTTTCGGCGCAGTCCGGCATACGCCAAGAGTGTCATACCACAAATCCGCCCGTTTGTCAAACGCGCATAATTTCCTCTACAGGTACATAAACTCACCAAAAGTACCGCAGATGCGGCATGGTAAGTCTCAAACAAGGGCTTGACAGATACGCCCGCATACAGTAGTATGCATACTAAGACACGCGAGGAAGGGAGGAACGCAGTTTATGAAGACGTTCAACGTACGTTACATGATGATGTGCATGCGCGGGATGATGATGCGTTCCGCGCCAATTTGCGTGTTGCGAATGCCGGCCGGCCCGGCAGTTTAGCAGGTTTTGCCGTATTCGGCCCTGCTTCGCAAGACGCGAAGCAGGGCCTTTTTATTTCTTTGCGTTAACAAGTTTCTTGAACTATTCAATACAGTTTGGAGGAGAATTTTATGGAAAAGTCGTATTGTTTCGACACCCTGCAGGCGCACGCGGGCTATCGGCCCGACCCCGCCACCGGCGCGCGCGCCGTCCCCATTTACCAAACCACCGCCTATCAGTTTGAGGACGCGGCGGACGCGGCCGCACAGTTCGCGCTTACCAAGCCCGGCAGCATTTACACGCGCCTTGCGAACCCCACCACCTCCGTACTCGAGCAGCGCGTCGCGGCGCTTGACGGCGGCGTGGGCGCGGTCTGCTTTTCTTCCGGTATGGCGGCGATATTGGCCGCAGTACAGAATCTGGCCGAAAGCGGCAGCGAGATCATTTCCGCCGCCACCATCTACGGCGGCACGTACACGCTGTTCTTCCAGCGGTTCGAGCTGCGCTACGGCATAAAAGTCCATCAGGCGGACCCGGAAGACCTTGCCGGCATCGAGGCCGCCATCAACGGGAAAACCCGCTGTATCTACCTGGAGACGCTGGGTAACCCCAACATCAACATACCGGATTTCGAGGCCATCGCCGCCATCGCGCACAGGCACGGCCTGCCCGTCATCGCGGACAACACATTTGGCACGCCCTATCTGTTTGACGCAAAAGCGCACGGCATAGACTTCGTGGTGCACTCGCTCACCAAATACATGGGCGGGCACGGCAACTCCATGGGCGGCTCCGTCACCGACCTTGGGACGTTTCGCTTCAAAGGCAACCAACGCTTTCAGGAATTCAATACGCCGGACAGCAGCTACCACGGGCTTGTTTACGCGGACCTGGGCGAGGCGGGCTACCTTGCCAAGCTGCGCGCGGGCTTTTTGCGGGATACCGGCGCCTGCCTTTCCCCCTTCAACGCGTTTTTACTGCTGCAGGGTATTGAAACGCTCAGCCTGCGCATGAAAAAGCACTGCGAGAACGCCGTGATCATAGCCGAATACCTCCGGAACCATCCGCAGGTCGGCTGGGTCAACTACCCCGCGCTCCAAGGCGACACCTACCATGTCCGCGCGAATAAGTATTTCCAGAAGGGCTGCGGCGGCATATTCACGTTCGGCATCAAGGGCGGTACGGAAGCTGGGCGGCGCTTTATCGACGCACTGGAACTGTTCTCGCTGCTCGCCAACGTATCCGACGTGCGCTCTCTCGTCGTGCACCCGGCCAGCACCACACATTCCCAGCTGGACGAAGCGGGTTTAAAGGCTGCCGGCGTATCCGCGGATATGATCCGTCTTTCCATCGGCATCGAGGACCCCAAGGACCTGATCGCCGACCTCGATCAGGCGCTTGAAAAATCCAAACTGTAAGGAGACGAACAATCATGCCAGTAAAAATACCCAACGGCCTGCCGGCCATCGATATACTCACCAAAGAAAACATATTTGTTATGACCGAAGAGCGCGCCGCCACGCAGGATATCCGCCCGCTTCGTATCGCCGCGCTCAACCTAATGCCCACCAAAACCACCACCGAAACGCAGCTGTTGCGGGTGCTGGGCAACACTGCGCTGCAGGTGGAAATCACGCTGCTGCGCACCGCCAGCTACCAGCCGCGCAACACCGACCACAACCACCTCGACACATTCTACCGCACGTTCGAGGACGTAAAGAACGAGCAGTTCGACGGGCTCATCGTCACCGGCGCGCCGGTGGAGCAAATGGATTTTGAGGAAGTCGCCTACTGGCAGGAGCTGACCCAAGTGCTGGACTGGGCGACGGAGAACGTGTTTTCCACGCTCTTTGTCTGCTGGGGCGCGCAGGCGGCGCTGTACCATTATTACGGCATCGGCAAGCAGCCTCTGCCCAAAAAGCTGTTCGGCGTATACCCGCACATAGTCGAAAACCGCACGCACAGGCTGCTGCGCGGCTTTGACGACGTATTTTACGCGCCGCACAGCCGCCACACCACCGTGCGTATTGCGGACGTGCAGGCTAACCCGTCGCTGGAGGTGCTCGCTACCTCCGGGCAGGCGGGGCTGTATATCGCCGCCAGCCGCGACGGCAGGCGCGTGTTCGTGACCGGCCACGGCGAGTACGACCCGGAAACGCTGGAACTCGAATATAAGCGCGACCTGAACGCGGGGCTCCCCATCGAGCCGCCCTTCAACTACTACCCCGAAAACGACTGTACGCGGCCGCCGCGCGTCACCTGGCGCGCGCACGGCAACCTGCTCTACGGCAACTGGCTCAACTATTTCGTGTATCAGGAAACGCCGTATATTGTGGAAAAGATACGGGAGTACCGACACAAGTAGAAATACTGCCCAAAATAACTATAAAGCAGGCAGACAAACTTGTCGGCTGACATTCTTATGGTATCGCCGCCTACGGCGGCGACGGAAGACTATTTTATTTAATAGCGGGCGGGCTTCGCCCCCCGCTCCCCCTTTGGTACGGTTTCCATCCACTGTACGGCCGAAAGCCGATGGGTTTATCAATCTCGGTCTTTAAATGAAAAATAGGCTGTCTCTGATTTTTTGTACCTGAGACAGCCTCTTGCAATTCATGGCCCTTGGGGTAGATGCGGGGCAAAGCCCTCGCATTGGCTTTCAATGCATATAGACTTGCTGTGCGTACCGCACCGAGGACATGGCGTCGCGCCCGTAATGGTCGGCGCCTATTCTTTTTGCGTAGGATTCGGTGAGCACCGCGCCGCCCACCATCACCTTGCAGTATGGCGCGGCTTGGTGCAGCGCGGCGATGGTGGTTGCCATACTGGCTACCGTGGTGGTCATCAGTGCGGAAAGGCCGACAAGCTTTGCATCGTGTGCCAGCGCCGCCTGTACGACCGCCTCGGGCGGAACGTCCTTGCCCAGATCCACCACCTGGAACCGGTAGTTTTCCAAGAGCGCCTTGACGATGTTCTTGCCGATGTCATGTACGTCCCCCTGGACGGTCGCGAGCACCACGCAGCCTAAATTTTCGCCCTCCCCCGCGCCCATATGCGCGCGGAGTATTTCAAACGCGGCTTTTGCGGCCTCCGCGCTCATCAACAGCTGCGGCAAATACAGCGTGCCCGCTTCAAACGCCGCGCCCACGGCGTTGAGCGCAGGCACCAGGCTTTCGTCTATCACGGCAAGCGGCGGCTTCTGGACCAATGCAGCCGTGGCAAGCTCCTTTGCCTGTTGTTTTAATCCCTGCCGTACGGCCTGCTCCAGCGTGAGCGTACCCTGTTGCGGCGGAGCAGCCTGCGGCCCGGGGGAAGCGGGCGAGGAAGGCGGCGGCACGCTCTGCCCGCCGTAGTTTTCTATATAGTTTGCGCACTGTGCGTCGCGGCCCAGCAGCGCCTGTACGCTAAAGTATGCATCCATCATGGCATCCAGATGCGGGTTGAGGATGGCGGCATCCAGCCCCGCGCCCATGGCGAGCGCCAAGAAATTGGCGTTGAGCAGGTCCCGCCGCGGCAGGCCGAAGGAAACGTTCGAAACGCCCAGCGACGTCTTTACCCCCAGCTCCGCCTTTACGCGGCGCAGCGTTTCCAAAGTGACGGCCGCGTTATCCTGACCGGCGCTGATGGTCATGGTCAGCGTATCGACGATGATATCTTTCTTTTCTATGCCGTATTCCGCCGCGCGCGTTATAATACGCCGGGCGATCTCCACCCTTCCTTCGGCCGTTTCGGGGATGCCCGCTTCGTCCAGCGTGAGCGCGACCAACAGCCCGCCGTATTTTTGCACCAGCGGGAACACGGCGTGCATGCTTTCTTCCTTGCCGTTGACGGAATTGACCATCGCTTTTCCGTTATAGAGCCGCAAGGCGCGGCTTAACGCCGCCGGGTCGGCGGTATCCAGCTGCAGCGGCAGATCGGTCACGCTTTGAAGCTCCTGTACCATCCGGGTAAGCACGGCGGGTTCGTTGAGCTCGGGCAGACCGGCGTTGACGTCCAGTATCTGCGCGCCGCGCGCCTGCTGGTTCAAGCCTTCGCGCAGGATATACTCCATATCCCCTTCGCGCAGCGCCTGCTTGAGCCGGGGCTTGCCGGTGGGGTTGATGCGCTCGCCGATCAATACGGTGCTTTTATCAAAATACACCGCGCGGCCATAGCTCCCAACCACAGTATGTTCTTTTTTTGTGACGGGCAGCGGTATGATGCCTCTGCACGCGCGTACCAGCGCGGCAATATGCGCGGGCGTGGTGCCGCAGCAGCCGCCAAGCAAATGCGCGCCGCCTGCGGCCGCTTCCGCCATCAGCTTTGCAAACTCTTCCGGCCCCACGTCGAATACGGTATTGCCGTTTTCCTCGCGCGGCAGCCCTGCGTTGGGATTCAATATGATAGGCAGCGAGGAAATCTCGCGCAGTTCTTTTAATACGGACAACATCTGCGCGGGACCGAGGCCGCAGTTGAGCCCCAGCGCGTCCACGCGCAAACCCTCCAGCATGGCTGTGACCGAGGCGATATCGCCGCCGGTCAACAGCTTGCCGCGCGTATCCAGCGCCACGGTTGCGCATACGGTCAGATCGCAGTTTTCCTTTGCGGCGAGCACGGCGGCTTTTAATTCGTAGGTATCGGACATGGTCTCGATCAGCACAAAATCCGCGCCCGCCGCCGCCCCTGCGGAAATCGATTCGGAAAACAGCGAAACCGCATCCTCAAAGCCCAGGTCGCCCAGCGGCTTTAATAGCTTGCCGGTAGGCCCGACATCCAGCGCCACGAATTTCTTCTGCGCGCCGGAATCCCGGGCGATTGCCTCTTTCGCGCGCGCCACCGCGGCGGCGGCGACCTGTGCGGGGGTATAGCCGGTACCCGCAAGCTTTTTCGCGTTGTTGCCGAATGTGTTGGTGATAAGTATGTTGCAGCCCGCCCCCAAGTACGCCGCATGGATATCGCGCACCGCGTCGGGGTGTGTGATGCTCCAGACATCCGGCGAATCGCCCGGGGCAAGCCCCGCCGCCTGCAGCATGGTACCCATCGCGCCGTCGAAAAACAGCAGTTCGGACCCTAAACAATCCTGAAATCTCATAGGTTACTCCTTTTTAAATGCGCAGTCCGCTTTATCGCAGGCGTTGCAGCGGTGTATATGGCAACGTTCGGGCTGTGCGGATATGCCGATAAGCGCGGTGATGGATTTTGTGGGCGCAAGCATATCGCCTTCTGTGCAGCAAAGGCCGATCCTCTTTGGCGCATCCAGCACGCGCAGCAGATCCGGCTGATGCCGCAAGTCAAAATCCCCGTAGCCCGGCGAAAAGCGGGGGCGCAGATACAACCCGTTTAGAAGAAGCTCCTGCGCAAGCCGCTCCTGCACCGCATCGCAATGGCTTTCCAGCAATGCCGCCGCGCAAGCCTGCAGCACCACGGCAAACGGCATATCGGTTTTTAAATATGCCTGCATCAGCCGGTCCACCCCCGCGCCCAGCGATGCGGCGAACAGAATGCCCTCTTTACAGCCTTCCAAATGCCTTAATAGCGAGCGGCTGTGGATACACAATCCGGATACCGAAACCGTTTCCCCTTCCATAGTGATGGGAAGCCGCAGCAGCGCATGCGTAAAACAAGCGGCCTGCGTCAGCGCCGGAATGCATGCGTTCAATATGCTTTGCGTCTGCGCGTCCGGCTCTTCGTTTTTGAAGCCCAGATACCGGAGCGCTTCCCGTCTGTCCACTTCCATTCTTTACCCTGCCTTTTCCCCCATATAAGGGGGCTACCCCGCCTTTATGATGTGGCTGATATTTTCCATGATTCCCGCCGCGATTTCCGGCCGGTTCATGGTGTAGATGTGTATGCCTCGCACGCCGTTGGCGATGAGGTCGATGATCTGCTCGGTCGCGTACGCCACGCCCGCCTGCCGCATGGCCTCGGGGTCGTCGCCGAATTTGTCCAGTATGTTCAGGAAGCGGGGCGGAAGCGTGGTACCGCTGAGCTTCACGATGCGGGTGATCTGCTTTTTGTTGGTGACGGGCATGATGCCCGCAAGGACAGGCACGGTGATTCCGATATCGCGTATACGATACAAAAAGCGGTACAACACGTTGTTGTCGAAGAACATCTGCGTGGTCAGAAAATCGCAGCCCGCGTCCACCTTCTCCTTCAAATGCCGGATATCCTCCGCCTGATTGGGGCTTTGCACATGCCCTTCGGGGTAACAGGCCGCGCCCACGCAAAAGCCGCCGTACGCCTTGATTTCGCCCACCAGTTCGCTGGCATAGGCGTATTGCTGCGGTGCGGGAAAGGCGGCGTCCTCGGGTATATCGCCGCGCAGGGCAAGTATGTTCCGAATGTTGCGCTGCGCAAGCCGGTCGATCAGGCTGCGCACTTCCTCTTTGGTGGAGGATACGCAGGTGAGGTGTGCAAGCGCGTTGCCGCCGTTTGCCTCGATGCATTCCGCCATGCGGAGGGTGTTTTTTGAGGTGCCGCCGCTTGCGCCGTAAGTGATACTGATAAAATCCGGCCTGAGCGCCGCGGTTTGTCGGACGACTTCCTCCGCGCGCGGCAAATCCCCATCCTGCTTGGGCGGGAACAGTTCGCAGGATACCGTAATTTGCCGCTCCTTCAACAGATCGCGTATGAGCATGGTTCCTTCCTTTCCGATGCCTTGCATGCAGCACCCTAACTCCAAGGCTTTGCATGCAGTGTGAAATATAAAAAGCCCTGCCTCGCGTTGCGAAGCAGGGCAATTGCCACCTACTGTAAATGCCGCTTACGGCATCCGCAACACGCAAAGCAGTGTGGAACGCATCGTCCCACACATGGGCATCAGCATGTTGCAAATCCCAAATCGCCGCATGGCAATAAAGTCTCCCTCTTTTTTATCTTGTATGCATGGTAATGCATACTGCGCGCATTGTCAAGACCATAGTAGCACTGCGATTTGCACAATAAGACTTTATTTGAAACGGGAAATATAACGCTATCCCAAAATATAACCTTCCAAGCCCTTTTATATCTTTATCCGCTCCGACCAGAGTTTGCATTATGCGTATACACTCATCGACCAAATTGGAATTTAGCGTTCTGACAGCATCTTTTCTTCAAAAGTCATATATTCATCCTTAAGGGCATTCTCCTCATACCAACAATGGCATTTTTGTATCACTTCATTATCACGCATATCCTCTATCTTTTTCATGCGGTAACGATAGACTTTTTTACTTTTTAAATAGGCTCTTGCAATGTCGGCGTATAGTTTTAGCCGGCTATTTGGTTGCCTTGGCATGATTGATCACCATCACTTTAGAATATGGTAATTTATTCTTTGCAAACTTCAACATTTTTAAAAAAGATGCAAAAGAACCGCTTATGGTTTTTATTATCAATAAACTTAACCCGCAATCTGTATTGCTGACCGTTGAACGTGAGTTCTTCCCGATACCAAAAGAGTCCTGTTATATCCCTATCTTCTTCAACAATTTCATAGTTCATGAACTTCAAGCGTTTGATATAGTTTGTGGGATGCAAGTCTGTCCAAGAGCAATCCAGATCAAGGATAAATTCATTTGGAAATTTTTTTGCAGAAACGACTTTCGCATCTCCCAAGTTGTAATTCCAATCCATACGTCTGCCTCGTCAAATTCCTGTTAACTGTGTGCCGCATCTTATTATATTATAATTGCTTTTGGGATTACAAACGGCTTCTGAAATCTCAAATATGTACCCGTCATAACGAAAAAGCCGCTTAATAAAGGCTTTGGGAGAGGTGAAAAGATCGAAATCCAAAATATCCGATTTTGACCTTCAATCATTGACAAAATAGATGCGGAGCAAATTTCGGAATTGCATAATCTGGAATTTATCAACTTCATATGATCGAATGGCATCTTATTTTTTCTTGATAAGCATGCCTATAAACATGCCGATAAGGGGACAGATCGATAGACTAAGAGCAAATTTTAATACATCCTTTGATATAACCACGATAGCTAATCCCGCTATTGCGCCTGCGAGTGCGCCTAAAAGCATAAAGTTTCCTTTTGGTATTTTTTCATCGATCTTGTCGGAAAAAGCTGCTATGACAATCGCAATTAAAATGAATATCCAATACATCTGCATATCTTTGATTATCTCTCCTTCCACCTTTATTTGCCTATGTTTCTTCGTATTACAATACGACGTCAGCCTGGATTTCGGCTCTATATCGTACCTTCTATTGCATTTTACTATAGAAATTTGAATTGCGAAATACCAACTCATTCATTTCCGTCTTGGGCCTGTTGAACCCGCAATGCATAAAATTCAATATTTATAAATAAATATCCGTAAAAACATTGACATTGGAGGCCGATAATGTATAATTATGAGTAAACTATACACAGGGGCATGCGTATGTACAAGGTTTTTATCGATGGACGGGAAGGCACGACGGGGCTGCGCATCTACGAGCGGCTTTCGGCGTTTGCGGATATTTCGTTATTGACGCTAAGTGAGGAGCAGCGCAAGGACCCGGCCGCGCGGCAGGAATGCATCCGTCAATCGGATATCGCCTTCCTCTGCCTGCCGGACGACGCGGCGCGCGAAGCCGTCCAACTAGCGGAGGGCAGCGGCGTGCGCATCATCGACGCGTCCACCGCGCACCGCACGGCTATGGGCTGGAGCTACGGCTTCCCCGAGCTTTCCGCCGTACATGCGCAGGCGATTGCAACCGGTTCCCGCGTCGCGGTGCCGGGCTGCCACGCGAGCGGCTTCATCGCGCTCGTTTACCCGCTGATCGCGGCGGGCGTGCTGGATGCGGACGCATTGCTCTCTTGCTTCTCCATCACGGGCTACAGCGGCGGCGGCAAAAAAATGATCGCCGAATACCAAAGCGGCGAGCGGGGTACTGTGTATTCTTCCCCCCGTCATTATGCCACGGCGCAGGCGCACAAGCACCTGCCGGAGATGCAAAAAGTGACCGGACTCGGGTATGCGCCGGTATTCAACCCCGTCGTAGCGGATTTTTATGCAGGCATGCTGGTGAGCGTGCCGCTGCACGCCGGAATGCTGCACAAGCGTTTATCCCTGGAAGCGCTGCAGGCGCTTTACGCCTTGCATTATGCGGGCAAGCCGATGGTCAGCATCCTGCCCTACACGGGCGAAAACGAGTTCCTTGCGGCGAACGCGCTCTCGGGCAAGGATACGATGGAAATAATAATAGAAGGCCGCGACGACCGCTTTACTCTGATGGCGCGGTACGACAACCTGGGCAAGGGCGCTTCGGGCGCGGCGATACAATGCATGAACCTGATGCTGGGGCGGGCGGAAACCGCGGGGCTTACGCTATAGCCCTACAACGATAGAAAGGAACGGGTAAATTATGAAGACAATCACAGGCGGCGTTTGCGCCGCAAAGGGTTTTCAGGCTTCCGGAATACACTGCGGGCTGCGCAGGAACAAAACGCTCAAGGACCTGGCGCTGATTGCGAGCGACGTGCCCGCAAGCGCCGCAGCCGTCTATACCCAAAACCTCGTCAAGGGCGCGCCTCTGCTTGTGACCAAAGAAAACATAGCCAACGGCACCGCGCAGGCGATACTCTGTAACTCCGGCAACGCCAACACCTGCAATGCGGACGGCTTGGAGATCGCGCAGAAAATGTGCGCGCTGTGCGCTGCGGCGCTCAACATACCGGCTTCGGACGTGGTCGTCGCCTCCACCGGCGTGATCGGCCAGCCGCTGCCCATCGGCCCCATAGAAAGCGGCATGCCGGCGCTTGTGAGCGAGCTGGGCTATGATAAAAGCACCGACGCCGCGCGCGCCATCATGACCACCGACCTCGCCGTCAAAGAGGTCGCCGTTTCCTTTACATTGGGCGGGCACGAATGCCGTATGGGCGGCATCGCCAAGGGTTCGGGCATGATCCACCCCAACATGGCGACCATGCTGGTATTTGTGACAACGGACGCGGCAATTTCCCCCGCGCTATTGCAAAAAGCGCTGTCCAATGACATACTGGATACGTTTAACATGGTAAGCGTGGACGGCGACACCTCGACAAACGATATGGTAGTTGTGCTGGCAAACGGCCTTGGCGGCAACCCCATCATAGAGAGCGAGGGCGAGGATTACGCCGCGTTCTGCGCGGCGCTCAACGCAGTGACGGCGCCGCTGTGCCGCGCCATTGCAAAGGACGGCGAGGGCGCGTCCAAGCTTTTAACCTGCAGGGTGACCGGCGCGGCGGATACGAAGACTGCGCGGACGGTCGCGAAATCCGTCATCTGCTCCAGCCTGTTTAAGGCGGCGATGTTCGGCGCGGACGCCAACTGGGGCCGCGTGCTCTGCGCCATAGGCTATGCGGGCGCGGATGTGGATATCAGCAAGGTGGACGTCTCTTTCGCTTCGGCGGCGGGAGCAATCGACGTATGTAAATTTGGCGCGGGCGTTCCCTTCTCCGAGGAGACCGCGAAAACCATATTGCTTGAGAGCGAGATCGACGTAATCATCGGCCTCAACAACGGAGAAGGTTGTGCTACGGCATGGGGCTGCGACCTGACGTACGATTACGTCAAGATCAACGGCGACTACCGCTCGTAATGCGGGCAGGGGAGAGATCATGGGCGACAGGATGATTGCAAACGCGCAGCGGGCGGAGGTGCTGATACAGGCGCTGCCCTATATACAGAAATATAACAACAAGATCATTGTTGTGAAGTATGGCGGCAACGCCATGGTCAGCCCGGAACTTAAAAAAGCCGTGATGGGCGATATCGTTCTGCTCTCGCTCATCGGCATCAAGGTGGTGCTCATACACGGCGGCGGGCCGGAGATTTCCGATATGCTCAAAAAAGTGGGCAAAAAGAGCGAGTTTGTCGGCGGCCTGCGCGTGACGGACAAGGAGACCGCCGAGATCGTGCAGATGGTGCTTGCGGGCAAAATCAACAAGGATCTCGTCAGCCTT
This sequence comes from Clostridia bacterium, assembly GCA_036677445.1. Taxonomy (GTDB): domain Bacteria; phylum Bacillota; class Clostridia; order Christensenellales; family CAG-138; genus JAVBWI01. Next base: position 64,043 of record JAVBWI010000014.1, on the reverse strand, counting down.
ATCGACAGCATCGGCGGCAAAGCCATCGGGCTTTCCGGCATGGACTGCCGCCTGCTTGAAGCCAGGCAGTATGACGAAAAGCTGGGCTTCGTGGGCGAGATCATAAACGTCAATACCCAGCCGATACATGATCTTCTGGAAAAAGGGTATATTCCCGTCATTTCCACCGTCGGGTGCGATAAAGACGGCAACACATACAATATCAACGCCGACACGGCCGCATCGCGCATCGCGGGAACGCTCAAGGCGGAAAGCTTTATTTCCATGACGGATACCTACGGCCTGCTGCGGGATGTGAACGACCCCGGCACGCTGATTTCCGAGGTGCCGGTAAGCGAAGCGCCGCAGCTTATACGCGAGGGCGTGATCTCGGGCGGCATGATCCCCAAGGTGGAATGCTGCATCGACGCCATCCGGCGCGGGGTCAAGAAGGTATTCATTATCGACGGCCGCGTGCCGCATTCCATACTGATTGAGGTTTTGACGGACGAAGGCGTGGGCACGATGTTTAAATGAATAATACATTATTCATTCTTACGTATAGGGGAGGGATATCCATGACGATCAAGGAACTGGATAAGGCCTACATCGCAGGCACCTACGGCAGGCAGGATGTTGCGTTTGTCAGCGGAAACGGCGCTGAGCTGTTTGACGATTGCGGCAAGCGCTATGTCGACCTGGGCGGCGGCATCGCCGTAAACAGCTTCGGCATCGCGGACGAAGCATGGGCGGACGCCGTGATTTCGCAGGTACACAAGCTGCAGCATACTTCCAACTACTATTATACCGAACCGCAGTCGCTTCTGGCGCAGATGCTGTGCGAACGCACCGGCATGAAAAAAGTGTTTCTTTCCAACTCCGGCGCGGAAGCGAACGAATGCGCCATCAAGGCCGCGCGCAAATACGCAAGCGACAAATACGGCGCGGCGGCGCGCCCCAATATCATTACGCTGTTGAACAGTTTCCACGGCCGCACGATCACCACGCTTTCCGCCACCGGACAGGAAGAATTCCACAAGGATTTCGGCCCCTTTACGCCGGGCTTCCTGCATGTGCCCGCCAACGATATAGAAGCCATGAAGGCCGCGCTGGAGCCGGGCGACGTCTGTGCGGTCATGATGGAGCTTATACAGGGCGAAGGCGGCGTATATGTGCTGGACCGCGACTATGTTCGTGAAGTGGCGCAGATGTGCGCCCAACAGGATGTGCTGCTTGTCATCGACGAAGTGCAGACAGGCAACGGCCGCACCGGCGAATTGTACTGTTATATGCATTACGGCATCAACCCGGACATCCTGTCCACCGCAAAGGGGCTTGCGGGCGGCCTGCCCATCGGCGCGACGATGTTTGCAGAAAGCACGCAGTATGCGCTGACCCCCGGCAGCCACGGTTCCACATTCGGGGGCAACCCGGTGAGCGCCGCCGGCGCTTTGAGCGTGCTTTCCCGCATCGACGGCGAACTGCTCGGCGAGGTACGCGAGAAGGGCGCCTACATCGCGTCGGAACTCTCGGACGCGCCGGGCATAAAGTCCGTCAGCGGCATGGGATTGATGCTGGGCATCGAGACGGAAAAGCCCGTGAAGGAAGTGCTTGCAGGCTGCTTGAAGCGCGGGGTCATCGTGCTCACCGCAAAGAACAAAATCCGGCTGCTGCCGCCGCTCAACATCCCCTTCCCGCTTCTTGCGGAAGCGGTCGCCATATTAAAAGAAGAAATCGGCAATTAAAAAACGCCTGCCGCTTATGTTCAACGCCACCGTCATATTGAAGGAGGGACCCGCCATATGAAGCACCTTTTGAAGCTATCCGACCTTAGTGCACAGGAGATTACGGATATACTCAACCTGGCCGACCAGCTCAAGTTTGACAGTAAAAATGGTACGCCGCACAGGTATCTCGCCGGGAAAACATTGGGCATGATCTTCCAGAAATCCTCCACGCGCACACGCGTATCCTTTGAGGTGGGCATGTACCAGCTTGGCGGCAGCGCGTTGTTTTTAAGCGCCAACGACCTGCAGATCGGGCGCGGCGAACCGGTGCAGGATACCGCGCGGGTGCTCTCGCGCTACCTTGACGGCATCATGATCCGCACCTACGCGCAGCAGGAGGTGGAAGATCTCGCGAAATACGGCTCCATCCCCGTCATCAACGGTTTGACGGATTATGCGCACCCCTGCCAGGTGCTGGCGGATCTGATGACCATACGCGAGCACAAGGGCACGTTCAAGGGCCTGAAGCTCTGCTTTGTGGGCGACGGCAACAACATGGCCAACTCCCTGATCGTAGGCTGCATCAAAATGGGCATGGAAGTTGCCATCGCATGCCCCGCAGCGTATCGGCCGGACGCCGCCATTATGGACTGGGCCGCGAAGACCGGCGCGTTCACCTGCACCACGGATGTGTTGGAAGCCGCCAAAGGCGCGGATGTGCTGTATACCGACGTATGGGCCTCCATGGGCCAGGAGGGCGAGGCCGAAAAGCGCAAGGCCGCCTTCTCCGGCTATCAGATCAACGACGCCGTGATGGCGGCGGCAAAACCCGACGCCATCGTACAGCATTGCCTGCCCGCCCACCGCGAGGAGGAAATCACCTCCGCGGTATTTGAAGACCACGCGAAGGAGATTTTCGACGAAGCGGAAAACCGGCTGCACGCGCAAAAAGCGGTGCTGGTCAAGCTCCTCGGGAAAGCGGAGTGATCGCCATGAGATACGTAAAAGCGGAACGGGAAACACACTTCCCGCTCCGCTTTTTCTTAAAGCTGAAAAATATTGCGGGTTAATAAAAATGATTTTTTTGCATACCAGACGGAAACACGGAGGAAAACCATGCAAACTGCCTATCTTGTGTTAGCCAACGGCCAAACGTTTAAAGGAAAACGGTTTGGCGCGAATACCTCCCCCACCGGCGAGCTGGTGTTCACCACCGGCATGTGCGGCTATATTGAAACGCTCAGCGACCCGAGTTATTACGGGCAGATCGTGCTGCAGACCTTTCCGTTGATCGGCAACTACGGCATGATACCGGCGGATATGGAAAGCCGCGGCTGCTTCGTGACCGCCTATATCGTGCGGGAATGGTGCGAGGAGCCCTCCAATTTCCGTGCAAGCGGAACGGTGGACGGCTTTTTAAAAGCGCACGGCATCCCCGGCCTTTACGGCGTGGATACGCGGGAGATCACGCGCATTATACGTGAAACCGGCGTAATGAACGCGCGCATCGTGGATGAACTGACGCCGGATTGCGCCGCAGGCCTTTCGGATTTTATCATCCGGGGCGCCGTGGCGGCGGTCAGCGACCCCGCGCCGCGCCTGTTTCCGCCCGAAGGCGAGCGACGTTTTCGCGTGGCGCTGCTGGATTGCGGCGCCAAGCGCAATATCGTGCGTGAACTGTGCCGCCGCGGGTGCGAGGTGCTGGTCCTTCCCTACGATACGACGGCGGAAACCATGCTTTCCTATAAGCCGGACGGCGTAATGCTTTCTAACGGCCCCGGCGACCCGGCGGAAAATACCGGCGTCATACGGGAAATCAAGAAGCTTTTGGGCCGCGTGCCGCTCTTCGGCATCTGCCTGGGGCACCAATTGCTCGCACTTGCGAGCGGCGGCAGCACCATGAAGCTCAAATACGGCCACCGTGGCGCAAACCAGCCCGTAAAGGACGTACAAACCGGCCGCGTGTACATCACCAGCCAGAACCACGGGTATGCGGTGGTAGCGGATAGCCTTTCGCGCTCCGGCGCAAGCATCCGCATGAACAACGCAAACGACGGGACCTGCGAAGGCGTGGATTACCCCGATGCGCGTGCGTTTTCCGTACAGTTCCATCCGGAAGCCTGCGCAGGCCCGCTGGACACGCAGTTTCTGTTCGAACGCTTTCTGGATTTGATGGGAGGGAACCGCCATGCCTTTGAATAAGAACATCAAAAAAGTACTGATGATCGGCTCGGGGCCCATCGTGATCGGCCAGGCGGCCGAGTTCGACTACGCGGGCGCGCAGGCGTGCAGCGTATTAAAAGACGTGGGCGTGGACGTGGTGCTGGTCAACTCCAACCCCGCCACCATCATGACGGACAAGACGCTTGCGGATGAAATCTACCTGGAGCCGCTGACCGCCGAGACGGTCAAGCGCATCATCGAAAAAGAACGGCCGGACAGCCTGCTTGCCTCTTTAGGCGGGCAGACGGGGCTGACCATCGCCATGCAGTTGGATAAGGAAGGCTTCCTTGCGCGCATGGGCGTGCGGCTGTTGGGCACCAACGCACACGCCATCGATCAGGCGGAGGACCGGCAGCTTTTTAAGGAGACCATGCAGCGCATCGGCCAGCCCGTCATCCCCTCCGACATCGCCACGGATGCGGAAACGGCGGCGGCGATCGCAACAAAAATCGGCTACCCCGTCATCATACGTCCCGCGTTCACGCTGGGCGGTGCGGGCGGCGGCGTGGCGTATAGCGAACAGGAACTTTTGACCATCGCCAAAAACGGCCTGCTGCTTTCCCCCATCACGCAGGTGCTGGTGGAAAAATACATTTACGGCTGGAAAGAGATCGAATTCGAGATCATGCGCGACTCGGGCGATAACTGCATCGCCGTATGCTCCATGGAGAACTTTGACCCGGTGGGCGTGCACACGGGGGACAGCATCGTCATCGCCCCCGCAATTACGCTTTCGGATAAGGAATACCAGATGCTCAGGAGCGCGTCGCTTTCCATTATACAGGCGCTTAAAATCGAGGGCGGCTGCAACTGCCAGTTCGCGCTCAACCCCGGCAGCTTCGAGTACGCCGTCATAGAGGTGAACCCCCGCGTATCCCGCTCCTCGGCCTTGGCCAGCAAGGCGACGGGCTACCCCATCGCGAAGGTCGCGACCAAGATCGCGCTTGGGTACACGCTGGACGAAATCCGGAACGACATTACGGGCAAGACCTGCGCCTGCTTTGAACCGACGCTGGATTATGTGGTGCTGAAGGTGCCCAAGTGGCCGTTCGACAAGTTTGTCAACGCCAGCCGCAAGCTGGGTACGCAGATGAAGGCAACCGGCGAGGTGATGGCCATCGCCCCTTCGTTTGAGATGGCGATCATGAAGGCGGTGCGCGGCGCGGAAATCTCGCTGGATACGCTCAACCTTAAAAGTCTGGAAAACGCGGATGTGCGCGAACGCCTGCACAGTACGGACGACCAGCGGCTTTTTACGGTGTTCGCGGCGCTCAAACAGGGAATTTCCGTGGATGAGATATTCGAAATCACCCGTATCGACCGCTGGTTCCTGCATAAGCTCAAACGGTTGGCCGACTTTGAGAAATCCATAGCGGGCAAACCGCTCGACGCCGACACATACCTTTTAGCCAAGCGGCTGGGCTACACCGACCGCGCTCTACTGCGTATTTCCGGCTGTCCGCTGCCGCCGCACCGGGATGCCGTATACAAAATGGTGGATACCTGCGGCGCGGAGTTCGATGCCGAAACCCCGTACTTCTATTCCACGTACGACGACAACTGCGAGGCCCGCGCGCTTTCCCGCCCGGATAAAAAGCGCATCATCGTGCTGGGTTCCGGGCCTATCCGCATCGGCCAGGGCATTGAGTTCGACTATTCCTCCGTGCACTGCGTGCGCACATTGCGAAGCTTGGGATATGAGGTCACGCTCATCAACAACAACCCCGAAACGGTCTCCACCGATTTTTCCACCGCCGACCGCCTGTATTTCGAACCGCTGACGGAGGAGGACGTGATGCACGTCATCGCCGTGGAGCAGCCCATGGGCGTGGTGGTGGCGTTTGGCGGCCAGACGGCCATCAAGCTGACCAAGTGCCTTTCGGAAGCAGGCATCCCCATACTGGGCACGAGCGCACAAAGCATCGACATCGCGGAGGACCGCGAGCGTTTTGACGCGCTGCTCGAGCGGTTCGGCATCAGACGGCCCGCTGGCATGGGCGTGAAAACCATGGAGGAAGCCGTTCACGCGGCGCAAACGCTGGGCTACCCCGTGCTGGTGCGGCCTTCGTATGTGATCGGCGGGCAGAACATGACCATCGCCTACGCCGAAGAGGACGTGCGCGCGTACATGGCGCTGATACTGGCGCAGGGCATCGACAACCCGGTGCTGGTGGATAAATACATGATGGGCATCGAGCTGGAGGTGGACGTCATCTCCGACGGGCGCGACGTGCTCATCCCCGGCATTATGGAGCATATCGAGCGCGCGGGCGTGCACTCGGGCGACTCCATCGCGGTATACCCGCCCTACAATGTCAACGACACCATGCTGCAAGTTATCATCGACTGCTCGGAAAAGCTCGCGCTGGCCATAGGCACGAAAGGCCTTGTCAACATACAGTACCTCATTTACCAGAACGAGCTGTACGTCATCGAGGTCAACCCACGCGCCTCGCGCACCATCCCCTACATCAGCAAGGTGACCAATGTGCCCATGGTGGAGCTCGCCACCCGCATCATGGTGGGCGAACGCTTACGCGACCTCGGCTTCGGCACGGGGTTATACAAGACGCCGCCGTATGTGGCGGTGAAGGTCCCGGTATTCTCGTTTGAAAAGCTGACCGACGTCAACGCGGAGCTGGGGCCGGAAATGAAATCCACCGGTGAGGTGCTGGGCGTCGGGAAAACGCTGGAGGAAGCGCTGTTTAAGGGCCTCTTATCCGCGGGCTTCCGCCTGCCCGCCTCCGCGTATGCGCGCAAGGGCGGCGTGCTGATTTCCGTCAACAGGCAGGATCGGTTCGAAATCGTACGGCTTGCAAAAGCGCTGGACGATCTGGGCATGCAGCTCTACGCCACGCCGGGTACTGCCGCGGCCATTGAAAAGCTGGGCATCGACGTGGAGCGAGTCAACCTTATTTCGGAGGACGACAGCATATTCGAGCTGCTTGAAGCGGGCAAGCTCAGCTATATCGTGTTCACCGGCAAGGGAGAAAAAGCCGAGGTGCAGGATTATATCCGCCTGCACCGGCGCGCGCTGCAGCTGGGCGTTGCCGTTTTAACGTCGCTGGATACGGCAAACGCGCTCGCTTCCATCATCGCAAGCCGCTTCAACCAAAACAACACGGAGCTGGTGGACATCAACCATATGCGCGCAACACGTCAGCGGCTGCACTTCTGGAAGATGCAGGGCACCGGCAACGACTGCATATTCTTCGACAACCGCGACGGCGCCCTCCCCTGCCCGGAATCGCTCACCATCAGTTATGCCAACCGGCATACCGGCATCGGCGGCGAGGGGCTGGTGCTCATTGAAAACTCCGGCGTCGCGGACGCGAAAATGCGCATGTTCAACCAGGACGGCAGCGAGGGCAAAATGGCGGGCAACAGCATCCGCTGCGTGGGCAAGTTCCTGTACGACCGGGGCATCGTCAAAAAAGAACAAATCTCCATCGAGACCGCGAGCGGCATCAGGCGTCTCAAGCTGTACCTGTTCGACGGACAGGTGCGCTCCGTACGGGTGGATATGGGCAAAGCGTCGCTCGCGCCTTCGGAAGTTCCTGTGCTTCTGCCCGGAGACCGGGTGGTAAGCCAGCCCTTCTTTGTAGCGAATAAAAATTGGTTCATTACCTGCGTATCCGTGGGCAACCCGCACTGCGTGGTGTTCTGCGAGCGGGTGGACGCCATCGATATTGAGAAGGTCGGCCCGCAGTTTGAAAACGCCCCCGCCTTCCCCGAACGCATCAATACGGAGTTTGTGCGCGTGGTCAACCGCCGCACGCTCAAAATGCGCGTGTGGGAGCGCGGCAACGGCGAAACCTGGGCCTGCGGCACCGGCGCCTGCGCCGCCGTGGTGGCCGCCGTGGAAAACGGCCACTGCGACAAGAACGCGGATATCACCGTAAAGCTAAGGGGCGGCGATCTGATCGTAAAATACACGGATGAAGCGGTATATTTGACCGGCAACGCCAGCCTCATCTACGAGGGCGTTGTGGAGTATTGATGTTGCCCTGTAGATAAGCCAATACAAAGTACGCAGGCAAACAATCAAATTCCGGCATCATGCATAGCGGATGCCGGAATTCGTTATATAAGGTACGCTTTTCGCTTTTCCTATATGCAGTTTGCGTTTTTTTGGCGGACAGCCATACATGCGTGTGTGTAATATGGTATACTGGATGCAAAAAGAGCGTTCATATCGGGCCATCGTTCTTTTGTCCCGCCGCTCTGTTATTACCATGCGCTATACCAGGGAGCGTCTGGTTATAGCGCCTGTGATCACGTATTTGTTCGCTTTGAAGTGAGGTATACATCATACATGGGTATCGGATTGATTTTTGTAATGCTGCTTGTCTGCGCATCCATATTCGTAAACGGATGGACGGACGCGCCCAACGCCCTTACAACGGTGGTCTCCACACGGGTATTGACTCCGCGCAAGGCCGTCGTTTTAGCGGCGATATTCAATCTTCTGGGCGTTCTGCTGATGGGTACCGCCGTCGCGGAAACCATCAGCAATATCATTGAGCTGACGCCGGGCAAGGACGGATTGGTCACCCTCGCGGCGGCGCAGATCGCCATCGTCAGCTGGTCCGTGGGCGCCTGGAGGTTTGGGATACCCACCAGCGAGAGCCATGCGCTCATTGCCGGCCTTACCGGCGCGGCCCTGGCCACCGGGGGATTGGCCTCCGTCAGCTGGGCGGAATGGCAAAAGGTGCTGCTTGGCCTTGGCATTTCCTCCGTACTCGGATTTGTATCCGGCTGGCTGATGACGGCCGCCGTTGCCAAAGCCTGCGCCGGAATGAACAGGCATACCGCAAACAAGTTTTTTTCCGTCGGACAGGTCATATCCGCTTCCGCGATGGCATTCAGCCACGGCGCGCAGGACGGCCAGAAGTTCATTGGCGTGCTGGCCTTCGCACTGATGCTGGGGGGGGTGATCGCACCCGGCGCAGGGCTGACCATCCCCGTATGGGTCATGGTATTCTGTTCGGTGCTGATGGCGCTGGGCACCTCGGTAGGCGGGTACAGGATCATCAAGACGATGGGAATCGATATGGTCAAGATAGAAAAATACCAGGGCTTTTCGGCGGAAATCGCCGCATCCGCGTGCATGATCGGCGCGACGGTATTCGGCATCCCTTTAAGCACCACCAACACCAAGGGTACGGCCATTATGGGCGCGGCGGCAGCCAGGCGGTTATCCAATGTCAATTGGGGTATCGTAAAGGAAATGGTCACGGCCTGGGTGCTGACCTTCCCCGCGTGCGCATTGATCGGATATATCATGGCATTGCTGCTGCATGCTATTTTTTAACGAAAGGGCAAAATGAATATGAAGGCGCAAAAGAAGGAAATGAATTATTACGATATGTTTGTAGAGGGCATCGATTTTGCCGTATGCGGCGCAAAGATGCTCAAGGATCTGTTGGATAACTATGAATTGAGCGAAGAAAAGTTTGCCGCCATCAAGAAAACCGAGCAGGATGCGGATACGCATATGCACATCCTGTGCCAGCAACTCAACGTGGCGTTCATTACGCCTATCGACAGGGACGATATCTACCGGATTGCGAAGGAAACGGATGATATCGTCGACAGCATCGACTCCGTGGCAAATAACCTTTGGATGATGCATGTGACCAATATAACCCCCCCCATGAAAGCGATGGCGGAGCTTGTGGTGAACGCCTGCGAAGGGCTTGCGCTGCTGATGTCGGAGCTGAAGCGCGGAAAGAAAAGCAGCCGGCTGCACGAGCTGATCATCGAGATCAACCGCATTGAAGAAATGGGGGACCGCTGTTACAAAGATGCGATACGGGCGCTTTTTGAAAACGAAAAGGACCCGATCGAGTTGATCCGCCGCAATAAAATATACAGCGAACTGGAAAACGCGCTGGACGACTGCGAGGACGTGGCCAACTGCGTGGAAAGCATCATCATAACGAAAACCTGATCGCAGTTCAGCTTCACTTACATCTTTTGCCCGCCGTACATACCGGCGGGCTATTCTTTTACAAACCGCCTGCTCCCTCCATTACAACCAGAAAGTAGTGGCGCTTTCAGCGATACTTGCTTGTTTATACCTTTTCCTATATGGTAATGATTGAGAATATATTTTTGTATTTTTCCTTTCCGCTTTATCGTGCTACTTGACTACCGCGCTAAAGCGTAGTATGATAAGTCCATTCTTTTTGCAATAGGGGGTTCAGCGCGTCTTGGAACTGAAATTGGAAACGCTTCGAAAAAGCGAACAGGTCGCCTACCTGCTGCGCAGCATATACGAACAATACGGCTACCAGAAATTCCGTATGGGCAGGTTCGAGGAGTATGATTTTTACACCAAGAACAAGGATTTTTTGGCGAGCGGCCAGATCATCACGTTTACGGATCTTTCCGGCAAGCTGATGGCGTTGAAGCCGGACGTGACGATGAGCATCGTCAAAAACACGCGCGCGACCGCCGGTACGCCGGAAAAGCTGTACTATACCGAAAGCGTGTACCGTATGTCCCGCGAGGTGCGCGAGTATAAAGAGATTTTCCAAATCGGCCTTGAGTACATCGGTGAAGTCACGCCGTATACCAATATAGAGCTTGTCAATCTCGCTTTAAAGAGCCTTGCCTGCATTGAGGACGCCTATGTGCTGGATGTTTCGCACATGGGCTTTTTGGTCGGCCTGTTCGACAGCATCGATGCTCCCGCCGAAGCGAAAAAGGGATTTTTACGCTGCATCGAAAGCAAGAACGCGCACGAGCTCAGCCGCCTGATCGGGCAGTATGGCGTTGGCGCCGAAGACGGCGAACGGCTGCTTGCGCTCACCCGTCTTTACGGCGATATGGAAACGTCGCTTAAGGAGGCGCGCGCGCTTGCCGTAAACGAAGCGATGCACGCGGCGGTAAGCGAGCTGCAATCGCTTTATGACGTGTTCCGGCAGGAAGGCGCGGCAAACGCGCTGCGGCTGGATTTTTCCATCACCAGCGATTCGAAATATTACAACGGCCTGATGTTCCGCGGCTATGTCAGAAGCGTGCCGCGCGCAGTGCTCAGCGGCGGGCGCTACGATCACCTGCTCAGGCGCATGGGTAAGCCGGAGCTGCAGGCGATCGGCTTCGCCATTTATTTCGACGAGGTGGAGCGGTATTTGAAGCTGCCCGTGCACAGCGGCTACGACGCGGTCGTGCTTTATGAAGAAGGCGCGGACTTGAGCGCGCTGCACCATGCGGTGGAACAGCTCGTACAATCCGGCAAACGCGTGTGCGCGGCAAAATCCGTGCCGGAAAACGCGGACGGCGCCAAGGTATATAAGCTTGACGCAAATACGCTCACGGAGGTAAACGCATGATCGACATCGCATTGCCCAAAGGACGCTTGGGCGACCGGGTGTATCGGCTGTTCGCTTCCATAGGCTACGATTGCAGCACGCTCAGCGATGAAAGCCGCAAACTGGTGTTCGAGGACGAAAAAACCGGCGTAAGGTACCTGCTCATAAAGCCCTCGGACGTCGCCATCTACGTGGAACGGGGCGCCGCGGACATTGGCGTGGTGGGCAAGGATGTTCTTTTGGAGACGCAGCCGGACGTGTATGAGCTGCTGGACCTGTGCTTAGGCAAATGCGCGCTTTCCGTCGCCGCGCCCAACGGCTATGAAGAGGACACGGATTCCATACTGCGCGTCGCCACAAAATACCCCAACGTGGCCCGGCAGTATTATCAGGACCGCAACCGCGATATCGAGATCATCAAGCTCCACGGCTCCATTGAGCTTGCGCCGCTGCTCGGGCTTTCGGACGTGATCGTGGATATCGTGGAAACGGGCACCACGCTTCGGGAAAACAACCTGCGGGTATATGAGCGCATTGCGCCGAGCAGCGCACGGCTCATCGCCAACGTGAGTAGCTACAAGTTCAAGCAGCAGGAGATCTGCGGCATGGTCAATGCGTTATCGGAGGCGCTCCAACAATGATGAAATTGCTTTACAGCACACAAAGCAGCCCCGCCGCCATCCGTACCCGCTACGGCGCGGAATACGGCGAGGCGGAAGCGGTCGTGGAAAGTATCCTGCAGGACGTGCGCGAAAACGGGGACGCCGCGCTGTACAAATACAGCCTCCAATTCGATCACGCCGACCTCAGCTCATTTGCGGTGACGCAGGAAGAAATCGATGAGGCGGTCAACAACACCGACCCGGCGTTTTTGGCGACGCTTACGCAGGCGGCGGTGAATATCCGCGCCTTCCACCAGAAGCAGTTGCGGCAGGGTTTCGTGATGAGCGAGCGCGAGGGCGTGCTTATAGGGCAGCGCATACTCCCGCTCGACCGCGTGGGGCTGTATATCCCCGGCGGCACCGCAAGCTACCCGAGCACGGTACTGATGAACGCCATCCCCGCCAAGATCGCGGGCGTAAAGGAGATCGTGCTCACAACCCCGCCCGCGCCGGACGGCAGCATTGCCGCCCCCATACTCGCGGCAGCGTATGTCGCGGGGGTGGATAAGATTTATAAGGCCGGCGGCGCGCAGGCCATCGCCGCGCTCGCCTACGGCACACAGAGCATCCCTCGCGTGGATAAAATCACCGGCCCCGGCAATATGTACGTTGCGACGGCAAAGCGGAAGGTGTACGGACTGACGGATATCGATATGGTGGCGGGCCCGAGCGAAATACTCGTCATCGCGGACGGCAGCGCCGATCCCTTCTTTGTGGCGGCGGACCTGCTTTCGCAGGCAGAGCACGACGCCATGGCCGCAAGCATACTGCTGACCGACAGCGGGCTGTTGGCAAAAGCCGTGCAGAGTGAAGTGGAGCGGCAGCTTGCCTTGCTCCCCCGCCGGGAAATCGCGGAAAAATCCGTTTTAGCGCACGGCCGCATCGTGGTGATGCGCTCGCTCGCGGAAGCCGTGGAATGGAGCAACGCCATCGCCCCCGAGCACCTGGAGCTTTGCGTTGAAGACCCCTTTGCGCTGCTGGGTTTGGTGAAGCACGCGGGCAGCGTATTTTTGGGGCATTACGCGCCGGAGGCGCTGGGCGATTATTTTGCCGGCCCCAACCACACGCTGCCAACCAACGGCACGGCCAGGTTCGCTTCGCCGCTCTCGGTGGACGACTTCATCAAAAAATCGTCGTTCATATACTACACCAAAGAAGCATTGGGGCAGGTGAAGGCGCAGGTAGCGGATTTCGCGCGGCGCGAGGGTCTCAACGCGCACGAAAGAAGCATCACCATCCGTTTTGACGGTGAGGACGAGGAATAAAGCTATGAGCAAGTATCTTTCAAAAAGATTTACGGATATGCAGCCCTATGTGCCCGGCGAGCAGCCGCAAAACCGCCAGTATATCAAGCTGAACACCAACGAGAGTCCCTTCCCGCCCGCGCCGGGCGTGCTGGAGGCCATCAGCGCCGCACAGCTTGCCCGGCTCAACCTCTACCCCGACCCGGATACGCGGGATACGGCGGACGCCATCGCCGCCAGCTTCGGCGTGAAGCGGAGCAACGTGCTGTTGGGCAACGGGTCGGACGAACTGCTTTCCTTCTGCTTTCAGGCGTTTTGCGACGCGGATACGCCCGCCTGCTTCCCGGATATTTCCTACGGGTTTTACAAGGTGTTCGCACGGATATTCTGCGTACCCGTGCGGCAAAACCCGCTTGACGAGGAGCTCCGCGTCGTACCGGAAACGTATTGCCCCGCGGACGGCACAGTATTTTTGGCCAACCCCAATGCGCCCACCGGCCGGGCGTTAAGCCTTGACGCGATTGAAACGATAGTAAAGAGTAACCCCGATCATGTGGTCGTAGTGGATGAAGCGTATGTAGATTTCGGTGCAGAGAGCGCCTATGGGCTGATCGGCCGGTACGGTAACCTGGTGGTGGTGCAGACCATGTCCAAATCCCGCAGCCTCGCAGGGGCGCGGCTGGGGTACGCGCTTGCGTGCGAGGAGCTCATTGCCGACCTTAACAGCATGAAGTTTTCCTTTAACCCCTACAACATCAACCGCCTTTCCCTGCTTGCCGCCGCGGCAGCAATTCGGGATACGGCATATTTTAAAAGCTGTACGCAAACTATACGTCAGGTACGGGAATTTACCTCGCAGGCGCTTACAAAGCGCGGCTTCACCGTGTTGCCTTCCCAAGCCAATTTCGTATTCGCCAGGCCCAACCGCATGGACGGCGAGGCATACTATTTGAAGCTGAAGGAAAAAGGCGTGCTGGTGCGGCACTTTACGCAGGCGCGGATCGCCGATTACGTACGCATCACCATCGGCACGCAGGAACAGATGCAGGCGCTTCTAAAAGCAACCGACGAATTATGGGAGGAAACCATATGAGAACGGCAAGCATTGCACGAAAAACGGTGGAAACGGATATCACACTCTCCCTCGCCTTGGAAGGCGCGGGCAAAACCGAGGTTTCGACAGGCTGCGGATTTTTGGACCACATGCTCACGCTATTCGGGCGGCATGGCGGGTTCGACCTGATCGTATCCTGCCATGGCGATACGAATGTGGATTACCACCATACGGTGGAGGATATCGGCATCGTATTAGGCCGCGCCTTCGCGCAGGCGCTTGGCGACTGCCGGGGAATCAGCCGTTACGGCAGCTTTCTTCTGCCCATGGACGAAGCGCTCGTTATGATCGCGCTGGATATCAGCGGCCGCGCGTATCTCGGGTACGACCTCGCCATACCGGCGCAAAAGGTGGGCGATTTCGATACGGAGCTGATACAGGAATTCCTGCTCGCGCTTTGCCGCGGCATGGGGCTGACGCTGCATGTGCGGCAGATAGCCGGGACGAACGCGCACCACATCATAGAGTCGGCGTTTAAGGGCCTAAGCCGCGCACTCAAGGCGGCCGTGGCTATCGATGAAAAGCACGCGGGGGAAATCCCCTCTACCAAAGGCACGCTGCTGTAAGGGAGGCGAAAGCATGATCGCGATCATCGATTACGGCGTAGGCAACTTATTCTCTTTAAGCGGCTCGCTTGCACATTTGGGCATTGCAAGCATCGTTACGGACGACCCGGCCGAAATCGACGCGGCGGAGCGCGTGATACTGCCCGGCGTGGGCGCGTTCGGCGACGCGATCGATAAGCTTTCGGAACGCGGCTTGATTTCGGTGCTCAATCGCCAGGTCGCTTCCGGCAAGCCGCTGCTGGGCATCTGCCTTGGCATGCAGCTTTTATTTGAGCGAAGCTTTGAGTACGGCGAACACGCGGGGCTCGGGTACCTCGCGGGGAGCATCTGCTCTTTAAACGACGATATTCCGTCCGGCATGAAAGTGCCGCACATCGGCTGGAACAGCCTGCATATTGTCAAGCCCGGCGACCCGTTTATGGCGAATACGCAAGAGGGCGACTATGTATACTATGTCCACTCCTTCTATGCAAAGGAGTGCGCGGACAGCCTTGTCGCAGGCTCGGACTACGGTACGTTCGTACCCGGCGTGGTGCACAAAGGCAATGTGTACGGCACGCAGTTCCACCCGGAAAAGAGCGGCTCGGCGGGCCTGAACATGCTCAAGGCGTTTTACAGCGTACCCATTTCATCAGCACTTACCTAATTTGCAGGAGGCAAAACATGGAGATATTCCCCGCAATCGATATACGCGGCGGTCAGGTGGTTCGCCTGAAGCAGGGCGATTACGATCAAATGCAGGTATACGGCAATGACCCCGCGAAGGCTGCCCAAGATTTTCTCAAACAGGGCGCAAAAAATCTGCATGTGGTAGATCTCGACGGCGCCAAAGACGGAAAAACTATGAATTTCGACGCCATACGCGCCATATGCAAAACGGACGGGCTGTTTGTGGAGGTAGGCGGCGGCATACGCGACGAGCAGCGCATCGAGCGGTACTTGACACTGGGCGTTAACCGCGTGATACTGGGTACGGTGGCCGTGCGCAACTTTCCTTTTGTGGAAGAAATGGTGAAAAAGTACGGCGAGCGCATCGCCGTGGGCGTGGACGCGCGGGACGGCCGCGTGGCCGTGCAGGGCTGGCTGGAGGTAACGAACGTGGATTCCCTCGCGTTTTGCAGGCGCTTATCCGACGCAGGAGTACAGACGGTCATTTACACCGACATCGCAAAGGACGGGGAGCTAAATGGCGCCAATTTGGATGCTTACCGCGCGTTGCGCGAAATCCCCGCTTTAAACGTGGTCGCCTCCGGCGGCATCAGCTTTGAGCATGAGATTATCGCCCTGCGGGATATGGGAACTTACGGCGCCATCGTTGGCAAGGCGCTGTATGTGAGCAAGCTGGACTTAAAACGCGTCATAGCGTTATCGGCAGAAGAGGAGTAGTATATGATCACCAAACGCATCATCCCCTGCCTGGATATCCGCGACGGCCGTGTGGTCAAGGGCGTGAATTTCGAAGGCATACAGGATGTGGAAGACCCTGTGGCGCTTGCGCGCTATTACAACGAAAGCGGCGCGGACGAGCTGGTATTCTACGATATCACCGCAAGTTTCGAACGGCGAAAGCTGTTTACCGACGTATTGACCCGCACCGCCAGAGAGATATTCATTCCCCTCACCGTAGGCGGCAGCATCAACGAGGTGGAGGATTTCGACCGGGTGTTAAAATGCGGCGCGGATAAGGTCAGCGTCAATACCGGCGCCATACGCAACCCCAGGCTGATCGAAGCGGCAGCCAAGAAATACGGCGACCAGTGCGTAGTGCTTTCCATGGACGTCAAACGGGTGGACGGCAGGTTCCATATTTTCCAGAAGGGCGGCCGGGAGGATACCGGCATGGACGCGCTAAACTGGGCGCAATACGGCGCGGAGCACGGCGCGGGCGAGCTGGTGGTCAACAGCATCGACACCGACGGCGTGCGCGACGGGTTTGATTTAGAGCTGCTCTCGGCCATTTGCGCGCGGGTGAAGATACCCGTTATCGCGAGCGGCGGCGCTGGCAATATGGCGCATTTCGCAACGCTTTTTAAAAGCGTGCCGGGTGTGGACGCGGGGCTCGCCGCCTCCATATTCCACTTCAGGGAGGTCAAAATCCGCGACCTGAAGTTGTACCTGCGCGGGCAGGGAATTGAAATGAGGATATAGCATGGCGGCATTGGAAAAGCTCAAATTCGACGCGCAGGGATTACTCCCCGCCGTTGTGCAGGATTATTTTACCGGCGAGGTGCTCACCGTAGCGTACATGAACGAGGAGAGCCTTCGCATCAGCATTGCGGAGCGGCGCACCTGCTTTTATTCCCGTTCGCGCAAGGCGCTTTGGCGTAAGGGCGAAACAAGCGGCAATGTGCAGCATATCGTACGCATTACGGCGGATTGCGACTTTGACGCACTGGTGGTGCAGGTGGTAAAAGACGGCCCCGCCTGCCATCTGGGAAAGGAAAGCTGCTTTCACAACCGGCTTTTTGAGGGAGAAGCCCCAAGTAAATTCTCCGTCGACGCGCTGTATGCGCTGATCAAAGACCGCAAGGAGACTTTACCCGAAGGCTCGTATACCACGTATCTTTTTGAAAAGGGCAAGGAAAAAATACTCAAGAAGGTCGGCGAGGAATGCACGGAGGTTATCATCGGGGCAATGAAACATAGCCGCGAGGAAACGATATTCGAGGTGTCGGATCTTGCCTACCACCTGCTGGTACTGCTTTGCGAAATGGGCATCACGCCCGATGAAATCCGCCATGAGCTGTCAAAGCGGCATGTAGTAGACCATAAAGTTAAACAGGAGACGCTGCAATGAGGGTGTATTCGAACCTGCATACGCATACCACCTACTGTGACGGAGTGAATTCCCCGCGTGAAATGGTCCAGGCCGCCATTGAGCGCGGCTTCCGATCCCTGGGGTTTTCCGGCCATGCGTATACGTCGTTCGATGCTTCCTGCTGCATGACACCCACCGGAACGCTTGCCTACCAATCGGAAGTGCGCCGACTGCAGGAGCAATACGCGGGGCGCATCGAGATTTTTCTGGGTCTGGAGAATGACGCAAGCGAACCTCAACCTAGGGACGGGTACGATTTTATAATAGGATCGGCGCACTATATCCCCGTCAACGGACAGTATTGCGCGGTGGATAACACGCCCGAGCTGCTGCGCGCCTGTGTGGACGAACACTTCGGCGGCAACGGATTGCGGGCGGCGCAGGCGTACTACCGCGAGATCGCGGCCTACGCGCAAACGGGAAAAATGGATATACTCGGCCATTTCGACCTTGTGACCAAGTTTAACCTGGGCAACCGCTTTTTTAACGCCGACAGCCCCGCATACCGGCACGCGGCGCTCGAAGCGCTCGAGGCCGCGGCGCAAAGCGGCGTCATATTCGAAATCAACACCGGCGCCATGACCAGGGGCTTCACAAAGACGCCCTACCCCGCCCCGTTTTTACTCAAACGGCTGCTGGAGCTCAAAGCACCCGTCATACTTTCCTCGGACGCGCACGCGGCGGATCAGCTGGACGCCCACTTTGCCATGGCAATCTCGCTGCTGCGCGACATCGGGTTTCAGCAGGTGATGGAATTAAAACGCGGCGGCGGGTTCGTGCCGGTTCCGCTCGTATAAATCTGCATCGCCGGTTTCCTATACCGCACCGGATGCCTAAAGGCATTCGGTGTTTTTTTGATAAACCAATTCGAGATTTTACATAACCCCTGAAAATTTGAATGAAATTTTAACTTCCCTTTATTGGAACCATGCATCGTTCGGCTACAATTCTATCCGTTGACATATATATTATTAAAGTAAAGGGGAATGAATCATGAAAAAAAGTATACTGATGATGGTACTCTGCCTGATGATGGCAGTGCTGCCGCTCTCAGGATGCACGACTGGCGCAACTGCGCCGGCGGCAACCGAGGCCGCAGCGGCTTCGCCCGCGCCTGACGCACCTGCAATGCAGGATGTCGAAACAGCCGAAGAAGTCAAGATACCCAAGTACGTGTTCGTGTTTATCGGCGATGGCATGTCCCACGTGCAGGTCAACGCCGCGCAGGTATTCCGCGGGGACAATATCTCCGGGGAAGTCACGCCGGAGCTTCTAAACTTTGCAAAGTTTCCCGTGGCTGGTGTTGCCACCACGCATGACTCCACTTCCTTCTGCCCCGACTCCGCCTCCACCGCCACCGCGATCTCCTGCGGCGTGAAGACACACAGCGGCGTCATCGGCCTGAACGTGGACAAGACCACGGTTCCCGTAAGCATCACGGAGCTATTAAAGGCCAAAGGCGTGAAGATCGGCGTCGTTTCCTCCGTTACCATCAACCACGCGACGCCCGCGGCGTTCTATGCGCACATCGCTTCCCGCAACGATTACTATGACATCGCGCTGCAGCTCGCTTCGAGCAACTTCGATTACTTTGGCGGCGGCACGTCCAGCCAGCCCGCCGGCAAGGACAGCGATAAGGAAGATATCTACAATGTCATTGAACAGAAGGGCTATCAAATCGCCGATACCAAGGAAGAAATACTGGCGCTAAATAACACCTCCGGCAAGGTGTATGCAGTTACCCCCGTAACGCAGGACTCCGGCGCGCTGCCCTACGCCATGGATGTGAAGGAAGGCGAGCTTGTGCTTGCGGACTACGTGAAGAAGGGCATCGACGTTCTGGACAACGAAAACGGCTTCTTCATGATGTGCGAGAGCGGTAAGATCGACTGGGCCTGCCACGCGAACGACGCCATGGCCGCCATCGCCGACGTATACGCGTTTGAAGACGCCGTACAGGTTGCGGTGGACTTCGCCAACGAGCATCCCGATGAAACCCTCATACTCGTCACCGGCGACCATGAGACCGGCGGCATGACAATCGGCTATGCGGCGACCGGCTACAATACCGCGTTTGATATCATCAGCCGCCAGAAGATGTCCTATGTGGCGTTCGACTCTCTCATCGGCTCCATGAAAAAGCAGAACCCCAAGCTCACGTTCGCGGACGTTTACCCGGCCATTAAGGAAAACTTCGGCCTGATCGCGCCTGACGACGCGGACGCCGCCCTGGAAGAAAACAAGAACTTTGTGCTCACCGAATATGAATATGAAAAGCTGACAAGCGCCTTCAAGCAGTCCGTGCTGCCCGCAGAAGAGCGCACCGCGAACCAGGAAACAGAGCTTCTTTACGGCACGTACGATCCGCTTTCGGTCACGCTGACACACATCATCAACAACAAAGCCGGCATCGGCTGGACCTCCTACGCACACACCGGCACCCCCGTACCCGTATACGCCATGGGCGTGGGCGCGGAGGCATTCGGCGGCTCTTACGACAATACGGATATCTTCAGAAAGCTCGTTGAGCTCTGCGGTGTAGCGGCCTAAGTCCCTTAAAAAAGACATGCGCTTCCCCGCATCAAAAGAAGCGGGGAAGCTTTCCCTATCAAAGGCCCTCCGGCTTTCGTCAAAAATGATATGCACATACTTTGTTTTTCGTAAGGTATCGCCACCTACGGCGGCGCGTCCTCGGCGGGAGGCGCCTCGGGCACTAGGCCTGCGGGCCGTCGCGATATGATTTTTAACAGCGGGGGGCGTTGCCCCCCGCACCCCCTGCGTACGGCGGCATAAGGAAGGGGTTTGGGGAAACGTAGTTTCCTTAAAGTAAGCAATAATCGTCGGCGCTTTAAAGCGCCGATACCGATAAAACCCTCAAGCAGGATTATTAACTCTCTGTAGCAAGGCCTATCGGCTTTGATTGCCCTTTCTAATACAGGGCGGGGGATGTTGAAAGGAGCATACCATTGCTGCAATTGTTGCAAAAGCTGAAAGAGCGCGTGCACAGCATACGCTTTAACCGCAAGGAGCTTACATTTACCCTTGTGTTTATGGCGATGATCGCGCTGCTAATCGTGATGGACACAGGCTTTGAAAAGCAGATCTACCTCAATTCGGAAGGCGTGCGTGCGCGCGTAGTTTCCGTGAACAACGAGGGCGTATATAACACGGGTCTTTTAAAACAGGGCGCGCAAAGCTGCGTCATTGAAATCCTCTCCGGCAGCCACAAGGGCGAAACAGTACCCGGCACCAACTTTTATACGGGCAAGCTGGAATTCGATAAGGCGTTTTCCCCCGGCGATACCGCCTGGGTGCTACTGGAGCGGGATACAGAGAACAACATCGTGTTCGCCAATATGGTGGAGCATTACCGCATCGATAAGGAACTGGCGCTCATCGGCCTGTTTGCCGCGGGCATCATTCTGCTTTCCGGCTTCACCGGCATCCGGACGCTGCTTTCCTTCGCATTTGCGCTGCTTTCCATATGGAAGATACTCATACCCGGCATGCTGCGCGGCTATGACCCCGTACTGCTGGCGCTTTTGATCGGGAATCTCATCACTGTGGCGACGCTGCTGCTGGTGGCGGGCTTTACAAAAAAAGCGTATGCGGCCATACTGGGCTCCGTCGCCTGTTCGCTGTTTACTTGTCTCCTCGCCATCCTGCTGGGAAAATGGTTCAACATACACGGGGCGGTGATGCAGTGGTCGGAATCGCTGCTGTACGCGGGATTTGAGAACCTGAACCTGACAGCAATATTCCAGGCAGGCATCTACCTTGCCTGCTCGGGCGCGATACTCGACCTTGCCATCGATATTTCCGCGGCGCTGGACGAAGTCGCAAAAGCCGACCCCTGCATACAAAGAGCGGCGCTGATGCGTTCCGGCCTTACCATCGGCCGGTCCGTGGTGGGCAGCCAGACGACCACGCTCCTGCTCGCGTATATGGGCAGCTACATTTCCATTATGATGGTGTACATGGCGCAGGGCACGCCGCTGATGAGCATATTCAATTCGAAAATGATCGCGGCGGAGCTGCTGCATACGTTCGTAGGCTGTATCGGGCTCGTGCTGGTTTGCCCGTTCACCTCCTTCATTTGCTCGCTGGCGTATACCCGCGCGCAAAAATCCGTTCCGGCGCCGGACGCGGTGCTGCAGCAGGCGCTGCACGGCATGGGGAAATAATATATTTACAAACCGGCCGATCTATGGTATGATGCATCCCATACCGGATAAAGCCAATGTTTGCCGCAGGCAAATGCGTTGGTTCCGCCCCGATTTCCCGAACATTCCGTTCGGGTGAAGGAGATATTGTATGACCCGGTTGTACTTTAGCAGCTATTACTACTTTCGCTTTGCAGGCTATTATGGCAAGGCGTATTGGAGTTTGGCTGCATAAAGGCAATTGCAGGCGCGCATTGGGCGCAAATACTGCAAACACCGCTCCGCAGCGAACTCCCGCTGCGGAGCTTTTTTTATAGGTTAATAATTTTAAGAATAGAGGTTGCAGCCATGATCGTCATCATCAAGCCCCATGTCACGACCGAGCAATTAAAGCCGCTGCTCGCGTGGCTGAAAAGCAAAAAGCTGACCATCCACGAAAGCCTCGGTGAAACGCACAGGATACTCGGCCTGGTCGGCGACACCTCAGAGGTGGATATCGACATGATCAAGGCGCTGGACATCGTGGCGGACGTCAAGCGCGTGCAGGAGCCGTACAAAAACGCCAGCCGCCACTTCCACCCGGAGGACAGCGTGCTCGATATCGCCGGCGCGAAAATCGGCGGCGGCAATTTCCTTACAATCGCGGGCCCCTGCTCGGTGGAATCCGAGGAGCAGATCTGCACCGTCGCGCGTTCGGTGCAGTTATCCGGCGCCAATATGCTGCGCGGCGGCGCATTCAAGCCGCGCACATCCCCCTATGCCTTCCAGGGCCTGCACGAGGAAGGTATCCGCCTGCTGCTTCTGGCCAAGGCGGAAACGGGACTTCCCATCGTGACCGAAATCATGGATATTTCGCAGCTGCCGCTGTTCGATCAGATCGATCTTATACAGGTGGGCGCGCGCAACATGCAGAATTTCGAGCTTTTGAAGGAGCTGGGCCGCATGCGCAAGCCGGTGTTGTTAAAGCGCGGGCTTTCGAGCACATTCGAGGAGCTTTTGATGAGCGCGGAATACCTGATGGCGGGCGGAAACGGGCAGGTAATACTCTGCGAACGCGGCATACGCACGTTTGAGACCTACACGCGAAACACGCTGGATATTTCCGCGGTGCCCGTACTCAAGGGGCTTTCGCATTTGCCCGTCATCGTGGACCCGAGCCACGGCACCGGCAAATGGGAGCTGGTTCCGTCCATGGCGCTCGCCGCCACGGCCGCCGGCGCGGACGGACTCATCATAGAGGTGCACAACGACCCGCCGCACGCGCTGTGCGACGGGCAGCAGTCGCTTACGCCCAAGCGTTTTGCGGCGCTTACAAGGCAAGTCGCGGCTGTGCGCGATGCGGTGCGGGGTATGGAATAATGGGGTTTACCGTCGGGATCGTCGGCCTGGGGCTCATCGGCGGCTCCGCCGCCAAGGCGTTAAAGGCGTATACCGCGCACAGCATATTCGGCGAAGACGCAAGCGCCGATACGATGGCGAGAGCCGCCGGCGACGATGTACTCGACGGCATGCTGGATGAGGAAAGCATTCCGCAGTGCGATTTGCTCTTTGTGGCGCTTTACCCGCGGGACACTGTCGAATGGGTGCGCAGGAACGCAAGGTATATCCGGCGCGGCGCGCTATTGATCGATCTGTGCGGCGTCAAACGCGCCGTGTGCGCGGCGATCGCGCCCATCGCGAAAGCGCACGGCTTTACTTTCCTCGGCGGGCACCCCATGGCAGGCGTGGCGCGCTTTGGCTACTCCAACGCGGATAAGGATATGTTCGCGGGGGCTTCCATGCTGCTCACGCCCGACGCACCGCTATCGGAGGATATATGGAAGCTGCTTTGCGGGCTGTTCGGCGCGATGGGATTCCGTTACCTTAAGCTGACCGACCCTGACGAGCACGACCGCATGATCGCTTACACCTCGCAGCTCGCGCACGTGCTTTCAAGCGCCTATGCGCAAAGCCCGTCGGCGGCGCGGCATACCGGCTTTTCGGCCGGAAGCCTGAAGGATATGACGCGTGTGGCGACGCTCAAGGTGGATATGTGGACGGAGCTGTTTCTGGAAAACCGTGACTACCTGGCTGAAGAAATCGAAGCCCTGACCGCGCGGCTATGCCGCTATGCAGTAGCGCTTCGCGCGAACGATAAAGAAGCCGTATCGCGGCTGCTGGAGCTGGGCTGCGCAGCCAAACGAAACATGGAAGAGGAGGAAGCGCGCTATGCAAACGGTACACATCCGGGCATCCAGGCCCTATGACGTACTCGTCGGCCGGGGACTGTTGCGCCGGGCCGGGACGCTGATTGCAAGACGGATACCCTGCTGTACGATGGTGCTTGTTGCGGATTCCACGGTGGATGCGCTCTACGGCCAAGCCGTAGCGGCCTCGCTGCAGGGAGCGGGCTTTACTGTGCTGCGCTTTTCCTTTCCCGCGGGCGAGGCAAGCAAGAATATCGCAACGCTATCCGCTTTGCTGGAGTTTATGGGTAAGCAGTATGTGACGCGTACGGACTGCATCGCCGCACTGGGCGGCGGGGTGACGGGCGACCTTGCGGGGTTTGCCGCCGCGGTGTACCTGCGCGGCATACGCTATGTGCAATTGCCCACCACGCTGCTCTCGGCGGTCGACTCCTCCGTGGGCGGAAAAACCGCCGTAGACCTCGCCGCGGGCAAAAACCTCGCGGGCGCGTTCCACCAGCCGTCGCTTGTGCTTTGCGATTGCGATACTTTCCAAACGCTGCCCGCCAATGTTTTCACGGATGGATTGGCCGAATGCGTGAAATACGGCGTGATCGCCGACTCCAACCTGTTCGCGCAATTTTCTTCGACGCTCACGCCGGAAATGCTCGCGGAAATCGTGCTGCGCTGCATTTGTATCAAGGGCGATATTGTGGCGGAGGACGAGTTGGATCACGGAAAAAGGCGGCTTTTGAACTTCGGGCATACGGCCGGGCACGCGGTGGAAGCGTGCAGCGCATTCACGATACCCCATGGGCACGCGGTCGCCATCGGCATGGCGGTAATGGCGCGCGCGGCGATGCGCCGCGGCCTGTGCACAGAAGCATGCGCGGGCGAAATCATCCGCACCATTGTGGCATGCGGGCTGCCCGTGCGCTCCCCCTATTCCGCAGAACTGTTATACGAAGCGGCTCTCTCGGATAAAAAACGACAGGGCGGCAAAATCGCATTGATCGTGCCCCGCGAGATCGGCCGCTGCGAAGCGCTGGAGCTACCCGTGAACGAGCTTCTCGAATGGCTGGAATCCGGCATGGAGGAACAGGCATGAATATCGCCATACGCCCCGGCGCACTAAAAGGCAGCTTCACCGCCATCCCCGCCAAATCCGACGCGCACAGGCTCTTGATCGCCTCGGCACTTGCGGACGATACTACTAAACTCCATATCGGCTTTCGTTCGGCGGATATCGACGCCACGATTTTCTGTCTTCGCGCGCTTCATGCGCCCCTGCTGGACAAGCCGGACAGCCTGACGGTTTTCCCCATACAAAAGCTTCCCATAAACCCTGTGCTGGACTGCGGCGAAAGCGGCACCACGCTGCGCCTTTTGATGCCGGTTGCGGCGGCGCTTTGCGAACGCGTAAGCTTCACCGGCCGCGGCCGCTTGCCCGAACGCCCTGTTTCGGAGCTGCTCGCCTGCCTGCGCGCGCACGGCGTTACGGCGGATGCTCCGCGTCTGCCGTTTACCCTGACGGGAAAACTGCATATAGGCACATTTGAGATTGCGGGAGATATCAGTTCCCAGTATATTTCCGGTCTGCTGTTCGCGCTGCCGCTGCTTGCGGGCGACAGCGAGATTCTGCTTTCAAGCCCCCTGCAATCCGAAGGCTATGCGTCCATGACGTTAGCCGTGCTCGCGCGCTTTGGCGTGCGGGCGGAACGGACGGCACAGGGGTATTTCGTACCCGGAAAGCAAAGCTACCGTTCGCCGGGCATCATCGATGTGGAGGGCGATTGGTCCAACGCGGCGTTCTTCCTTGCGGCGGGCGCTTTGGGCAACGGGGTATCCTGCACGGGGCTGAGCCAATTTTCCGCGCAGCCCGACCGCGCCATACTGGAACTGCTGCGCCGCTTCGGCGCAGAGGTTGCCTGTGATGCACATGCGGTCACGGTTTCCCCTTCGCCGCTTGCGGGCATTGTGGCGGACGTATCGCAAACGCCGGATCTGTTGCCCATACTCGCCGTGCTGGGCAGCGTTGCCGGTGGTGAAACCAGGCTTGTAAACGCGCGGCGCCTGCGCCTGAAGGAAAGCGACCGCCTTGCCGCCACCGCCAATATGCTGCGCGCGCTGGGCGTGCATGTGCGGGAGCTTCCCGACTCGCTGATCGTCACGGGCGGAACGCTTACGGGCGGCAGTGTGGATTGCTGCAACGACCACCGCATCGCCATGGCGGCCGCCATCGCGGCAAGCGTCG
The DNA here is from genome assembly GCA_036677445.1 of Clostridia bacterium. GTDB lineage: Bacteria > Bacillota > Clostridia > Christensenellales > CAG-138 > JAVBWI01. The sequence goes on along the minus strand of JAVBWI010000014.1, from coordinate 37,809 downwards.
CCTCGGGTACGACCACGCTTTGCGGCGCGGAATGCGTAAACAAATCCTACCCGTCGTTTTTTGAAGAATATGCGGATTTAGGAGGGAACATCCATGTCCTCTAGCTTTGGGGAACGCATACGGTATACCCTGTTCGGCCAGTCGCACGGCGAAGCCATCGGCGTGGTGATCGACGGGCTGCCCGCGGGCGAAGCGGTGGATATGGAGTCGCTTCGCGCATTCCTTGCCCGCCGCGCGCCGGGCAACGCTCCCTACGCCACAGCAAGGCGGGAGGCGGATGAACCCGAAATACTCTCCGGCCTCGTGGACGGATACACCTGCGGCGCGCCGCTTTGCGCCATCATACGCAATACCGGCGCGCGTTCCGGGGATTACGACGCGCTGCACTTTGTTCCCCGCCCCTCCCATGCAGATTACGCCGCCATGCTGCGCGACGGCGATCACGCGGACCTCCGCGGCGGCGGGCATTTTTCCGGCCGCCTGACCGCACCGCTTTGCATTGCGGGCGGCATCGCGCTGCAGCTGCTCGCGCGCCGGGGCATCGCCGTTGGCGCGCATATACAGTCCATCGCAGGCATTGCGGATACCGCGTTTGACCCTGTGCACATCACTGCGGAGACGCTGCTTTCCCCCGCCAAAGCCGAATTTCCTGTGCTGGATGAAGCGGCGGGCGCGCGTATGCGCGAAGCCATTTCCGCCGCCGCGCGGGAGGGCGATTCGGTGGGCGGCGTAGTGGAATGCTGCGCGATAGGACTAACCCCCGGAGGCTTGGGCCGCGGTATGTTCGGCGGGCTGGAAAGCCGCCTGGCACAGGCGCTGTTCGGCATCCCCGCCGTAAAGGGCGTGGAGTTCGGGCTGGGGTTCGCCTCCGCGCTTTTGCGCGGGTGGGAGAACAACGATCCGTTTGTGGTAGAAGACGGCCGCATTAAAACCGCCACCAATCATCACGGCGGCAGCCTGGGCGGCATTTCTTCCGGCATGCCGCTGTTACTGCGCGCGGCGTTCAAGCCGACGCCTTCCATCGCGAAACTACAGCAAAGCGTGGATATGACCAGCAGGCAAATCGTTGCGCTTTCGGTTTCCGGCAGGCACGATCCCTGTATCGTGCCGCGCGCCGTACCCTGTGTGGAAGCCGCGACAGCCGCCGTGCTGTTGGATATGGTTTTATAAACATTTTTCAGTGGAGGAACATGCTTTTATGGATTTGCAGGAAATCAGGGACCGAATCGACCGGGTGGACGATAGCTTGATCGCGCTGTTCAAAGAGCGCATGGCGCTTTGTGCAGAAGTAGCGTCGTTTAAGGAACAGAGCGGTATACCCGTTTTAAACAAAGCGCGGGAGCGCGAGGTGCTGCTGCGGGTTTCCCGCCTGGCGGGCGAAGACCTGGAAGCGTATGCCCGAATGCTCTTTTCCACGCTCTTTGAGATGAGCCGCTCCTACCAGATGCGGCTTGTGGCCAAGCAGGGGGAACTGACGGCCATGATACGCAGGGCGGAAAAGCCTGCAAACGAAATATTCCCCTCCTCCGGCGTGGTCGCCTGCCAGGGCGTGGAAGGCGCATATTCGCAGATGGCATGCGACAAGTTGTTCGCGGCCTCGGACATCATGTACTTCCGCAGCTTTGAGGCCGTGTTTCAGGCGGTGCAGAGCGGGCTTTGCGAGTTCGGCGTGCTGCCCATTGAAAACAGCTCCTCCGGCTCGGTCAACGGCGTGTACGATTTGCTGGACCGGTTCGAGTTCAGCATCGTGCGCAGCGTAAAGCTGCATGTCAACCATTATCTCATGGCGAAGCCGGGCGTACAGCTTTCGGATATCCGCGAAATCTGCTCGCACGAATATGCGCTGGAGCAGTGCAGCAACCTGTTCGACCTGTTCCCCAACGCGAAGATCAACGCCGTAAAGAACACCGCGATCGCCGCGCAGATAGCCGCGGAAACGGACCGGACGGATCTTGCCGCCATCTCCTCGCATGACTGCGCTACGCTTTACGGGCTGAACATACTCAAGGAGGGCGTGCAGAACAACGCAAACAATTACACTCGCTTTATCTGCATCGCGCGCGAGCCCGCCATCTACCCCGGCGCAAACAAAATCAGCCTGACGCTATCCGTGCCGCATAAGCCCGGCTCACTGTACAGCCTGATTTCCAAATTCTCGGTGCTGGGGCTGAATTTGACCAAGCTTGAAAGCCGCCCCATCGCGGGCAGTGCGTTCGAGTTCCTGTTCTATCTGGATCTGGAGGCTTCGGTTTGGACGCCCGCGGTAATGGATCTTATGGAAGAGCTTTCGCAGACCAACCCGCATTTCGGTTTCCTGGGAAGCTACAGTGAGATATAAAATGCGATACGGTCTAATCGGCGGAAAGCTGTCGCACAGCCATTCCAAAACCATACACAATTTGCTCGGCGGGTACGATTACGCGCTGTACCCGCTCGCGCCCGGGGAGCTTGCGGCGTTTCTGCGTCAGCCGGGTATTGGCGGGCTGAACGTGACCATTCCCTACAAGCTCTCTGTGTTGCCATACTGCGATACGCTGACCGACGCCGCCAAGCGAATCGGCAGCGTCAACACGCTGCTGTATTCCTCAGACCGCCGCATCACCGGACATAACACGGATTACGACGGGTTTTTATACCTTGCCCGCCGCACGGGCATTGCCTTTCAGGGCAAAAAGGTGCTGATACTCGGCTCCGGCGGCACATCGCGTACGGCGGCTGTTGCCGCGGAGGATTTGGGCGCAGGTAATATCGTGGTGATTTCCCGCACCGGAGAAAACAATTACGATACCCTTGACCGCCATGCGGACGCGGATATACTCATCAACACCACGCCTGTCGGCATGTACCCCAACGTTGCGGACTGCCCGGTTTCGCTGGATACTTTCCCCAGCCTTTCCGGCGTACTGGACGTCGTTTACAACCCACTGCGCACCCGGCTGATACTGGAAGCGGGTTTTCGCAAAATCCCCTGCGCGGGCGGGCTTCCTATGCTGGTGGCGCAGGCGCACGCGGCGGCGGAGCATTTTACAAACACTGCGATTCCACAGGCGCGCATAGAGGAAATAGTTGCGGCGCTGACGCGGCAGCTTACTAACATCGTGCTCATCGGCATGCCCGGCTGCGGCAAAAGCAGCGTCGGGCGGGCGCTCGCCAAGATAGCGGGGCGGGTCTTGATCGATACCGACGCGCTTATCGAGCGGGAAGCGGGCATATCCATTCCTGAAATATTCGAACGGGAGGGCGAAGCGGGCTTTCGCGTGCGGGAAGCGGCTGCCGTCGCTGTGGCGGCGCGCGAAGGCGGGCGCATCATCGCGACGGGCGGCGGCGCGCCGCTGTTATGTGAAAACCGTTTGGCTCTTTTGCAGAACGGGCGGATATTTTACCTGCAACGGGATATTGAAACGCTTGCCGTTTCGGGCAGGCCGCTTTCAACGGATTTGTATGCCATGTACGAACAGCGCGCGCCGATTTACCGCGCGTTTGCGCATACCGTAATCGACAGCAACAGCAGGGTGCAGGCAGCGGCGCAGGCCGTCTGGGATGCATTTCTTACCCCATGCTGATTTTAGCCAAACCCTTGGAAGACCGCAGTAACAGGAGAAACCTCCCTGCCTGCGCATCATTTTCATATCCGAAAGTTGTCGATTTTTGCGGAAATCGGCTGTACATATTCGCTATTTTATATTATTGTGGTTAGATAAGCATGTTTTTTGGGGGTATCGCAGGGCGGGCATCCTTGCATCCATCACGCGTGGAATACTGACCTGGCATGCAACAACGAGTAAAAGGCGGTTACGGACACATGCACTTTCCCTCAGACATTGAGATCGCACAGCAGGCACCCATAAGCAATATCCGGGATATCGCGCGCGAGGCGGGCATTGACGAAGCATACCTTGAATACTACGGCAATTACAAAGCAAAGATCGACGGTACGTTTTTACATAATACCGACCGGCCGGACGGCAAGCTGATATTGGTAACGGCCATTAACCCCACGCCCGCGGGCGAGGGCAAAACCACCACCACCGTGGGCCTGGCCGACGGCTTCAGGCAGTTGGGCAAGCGCGCCGCCGTGGCGCTGCGCGAGCCTTCGCTGGGGCCGGTGTTTGGCGTAAAGGGCGGCGCTGCGGGCGGCGGCTATGCGCAGGTGGTGCCCATGGAGGATATCAACCTGCACTTTACCGGCGATTTCCACGCCATCGGCGCCGCGAACAACCTTTTAAGCGCCATGATAGACAACCACATTTTCCAGGGCAACGAGCTGCGAATTGACCCCCGCCGCATCACCTGGAAACGCTGCATGGATATGAACGACCGGCAGCTTCGCGCCATCGTCTGCGGCCTGGGCGGCAATACGGGCGGCATGCCCCGCGAGGACGGGTTCGATATCACCGCTGCCTCCGAAATCATGGCGGTGCTTTGCCTTTCCAACGATACCGCCATGCTTAAAGACAAACTCTCCCGCATGATCGTGGGGTATACATTCGGCAACGCGCCGGTAACGGCGGGCCAGCTTAAGGCGGAGGGTGCGCTTGCCGCGCTGTTGCGCGACGCGCTTAAGCCCAACCTGGTGCAGACGCTCGAAGGCACGCCCGCGCTGATACACGGCGGGCCGTTTGCCAACATCGCGCACGGATGCAACTCCGTCATCGCCACGCAGATGGCGCGGAAGCTGGGCGATTACGCCATTACCGAGGCGGGCTTCGGCGCGGACCTGGGCGCGGAAAAGTTCTTCGATATCAAGTGCCGCATGGCGGGCCTTGTGCCCGACGCGGTGGTGGTCGTCGCCACCATCCGCGCGCTCAAGCACCACGGCGGCGCCGCGAAGGGCACGCTGGGCGAGGAGAACCTTGCCGCGCTGGAAAAGGGCCTGCCCAACCTGCTGCGGCATGTGGAGAACATTACCTCCGTATACGGGCTGCCCTGCGTGGTGGCGCTCAACCGATTCCCGACGGATACCGAAGCGGAGATCGCGCTGGCGCAGGAAAAGTGCCGCGAGTTGAATGTCAACGCCGTGCTTTCCGAGGTGTGGGCAAAGGGCGGCAAAGGCGGCATGGCGCTGGCGGAGGCTGTTATAAAGCTATGCGAGCAGCCGGGCGATTTCCGGTTCTGCTACGATACGGCGCTGCCCATACACGAAAAGCTGGAGCGCATTGTGTGCGACATTTACCACGGCGAGGGCGTGGACCTTCTGCCCGCGGCAAAAAAGCAGGCGGAGCTGTTTACGCAGCTCGGCTTTGGCAGCCTGCCCATCTGTATGGCGAAAACGCAGTACAGCTTTTCGGATAACGCCGCGCTACTTGGCGCGCCCAAGGGCTTCCGCGTGGCAGTGCGGAATTTGAAGATCTCCGCGGGCGCGGGCTTTATTGTGGCGCTCACCGGCGACATCATGACAATGCCGGGGCTGCCCAAGCTTTCCGCCGCGGAGAAGATCGACGTGGATGAGAACGGGAAGATAAGCGGGTTGTTCTAACAGTTGCAAAAGTGGTAGTTGCCACTTTTGCGAGGTTTTTCGTGCAGGCTCACTCACCGCTTGCCTGCACGCAAGGTGTCCCATCTGACGCACATGCCGCCAGATGGGACTTTTTATATGATCGCTCTTCCTATCTAAATATACCCCAGTATCTGCGCGGTCATTTCTTCACATCCGATATACGGCGCATTGCCCTGCGCGATATCCGCGGTGCGGCAGCCTGCCCGGAGAACGGCGGAAACGGCATGCTCGATACAATCCGCCTCTTCGTAAAGCGCAAACGACCACCGCAGCATCATGGCGGCGGATAAAACCGCCGCGATTGGGTTCGCCTTGTTTTGGCCCGCGATATCCGGCGCCGAGCCGTGAATGGGCTCGTACAGGCCGCGTTTGTTATCGCCCAGGGACGCGGAGGGCAAAAGCCCTATGGAACCGGTCAGCTGCGAGGCCTCGTCGGACAGGATATCGCCGAACATGTTGCTGGTCACGGCCACGTCAAACTGCGCAGGATTTTTGATGAGCTGCATGGCCGCGTTGTCCACCAGCATATCCGTAAGCGCCACGTCGGGATAGGAATTTGAGAGCCGGTGCATACCCTCCCGCCACAGGCGGGAGCTTTCCAGCACGTTCGCCTTATCGATGCTAACTAGCCGCTTGCCGCGCTTTTGCGCCATTTGAAACGCGATATGGCCGATGCGCGCAATCTCGGTTTCGCTGTAGCATTCGGTGTCATACGCCTCCGCGCCCAAAGCGCCTTCCCTTCTGCCGCTCTGCCCAAAATACATGCCGCCCGTCAGTTCCCGCACGATCACCATGTCGAAGCCCCGGGACGCGATATCCTCCCGCAGGGGGCAGGCCGCACGCAGCTCGGGCAGCAGCTTCGCAGGGCGGATGTTTGCATAAAGGCCCAGCGCTTTGCGTAACCCCAGCAGCGCCTTTTCAGGGCGAAGATGCCCGGGCAGCGTGTCCCATTTCGGCCCGCCGACGGCCCCGAGCAGCACGCTGTCGCTTTTTAAACAGGCCTCCACCGTTTCCTCCGGCAACGGGACGCCAAAGCGGTCCAGCGCCGCGCCGCCCGCGGGCAGCTTGGTGAAGGTAAACGCATGTCCGTAGCGCGCGCCGGTTCTTTCCAGCACGCACATGGCGGAACCCACGATTTCCGGTCCGATCCCATCCCCTTCGATTACCGCAATGGTATAGTTCATACTTTCCCTCCGCGTATCGCGTTGAGCAGCCCGCCCGCGGATATGATCTCCTGCAAAAACGCCGGGAAGGGCGCAAAGCCGGCCGTGACCCCCGTATTCAGGTTTTTGAGCTGCCCCGAATCGAAATCGATCTCCATTACGTCGCCATCATCAAAGGATGCGTCGCACTCGAGAATAGGCAGCCCGATGTTGATGGCGTTGCGGTAGAATATGCGCGCAAAGCTCTTTGCGACCACCGCCGCAATGCCGGATTCCTTTATGGCAAGCGGCGCGTGCTCGCGTGAGGAGCCGCAACCGAAGTTGCTGCCCGCAACGATGATATCCCCCGGCTGTACGCGCTTGATAAACGACGGGTCGATATCCTCCATGCAATGGGCGGCGAGCTCTTTGGGGTCCGCGGTATTGAGGTAGCGCGCGGGGATGATGACATCCGTATCCACGTTGTCGCCGTATTTGATGACATGGCCCTGTGTTTTCATTCGCTTCACCTCACTCCTAAATCATTCTGCGCCAGCCTGCCCGCGATGGCGGACGCCGCCGCGACCGCCGGGCTTGCGAGATAAACCTCGCTTTCGGGGTGGCCCATACGCCCCACGAAATTCCGGTTGGTGGTGGATACGCAACGCTCCCCTTTTGCCAAGATTCCCATGTGCCCGCCAAGGCAGGGCCCGCAGGTGGGCGTGGAGACTACGCAGCCCGCCTCGATAAACGTCCGGATCAGCCCCATCTCCATCGCGTCGAGATAGATTTGCTGCGTGGCGGGAATGACGATGGCGCGCACGTGCTTCGCGACATTTTTGCCCTTGAGCTCTTCCGCCGCGACGATGAGGTCTTCCAGCCTGCCGTTGGTGCAGGAGCCGATGACGACCTGGTCGATGCGGATTTCCGGGATACTGTCAAACGTTCTCGCGTTCTCGGGAAGATGCGGGAATGCGACCGTTTGCCTGATGGCGGAAAGGTCGATTTCATAAACGCGTTCATACTGCGCGTCATCATCCGCCGCATACGCCACGGGCTGCCGCGTACTGTGCTCCCGCACATAAGCGAGGGTTTGCGCATCCACCGGAAAAATGCCGTTTTTCGCGCCCGCCTCGATGGCCATGTTGGCGATGCAGAACCGGTCGCTCATAGAAAGCGACGCGACGCCGTCGCCTGTAAACTCCATGGATTTGTACAGCGCGCCGCCCACGCCGATTTTGCCTATGATGTGCAGTATCACATCCTTGCCGGAAACCCATTTTCTTAGCTTGCCGGTCAGGCGGAAGCGCAGCGCGGCGGGCACCTTGAGCCAGACCTTGCCGGTCGCCATGCCGGCCGCCATATCCGTGGAGCCTACGCCGGTGGAAAACGCGCCCAGCGCGCCGTAGGTACAGGTATGGCTGTCCGCGCCGATCACGAGGTCGCCGGATACGACCAGCCCCTTCTCCGGCAGCAGCGCGTGCTCCACGCCCATTTCGCCCACGTCGAAAAAATTCAAAACGCCCTTTTCCTTTGCGAACGCACGCACCTGCCTGCACTGTTCGGCGGCCTTGATATCCTTGTTGGGTGTAAAGTGGTCCATCACCAGCGCGACTTTTGCCTGATCATAAACATCCCCGCATCCCGCCTTATAAAACTCGTTGATGGCCACGGGGGCGGTGATGTCGTTGCCCAGCACCAGATCCAGCCCGGCCATAATGATTTCGCCTGCGGTGACCTGTTCCCTGCCGCAGTGGGCCGCAAGGATTTTCTGTGTCATCGTCATTCCCATTTATTCATTCTCCATACACAGTTTGTACTCAAGAGAATCCACAAGCGCCTCGAAGCTCGCCTGTATGATGTCCGTCGACGCGCCGACAGTGATCCACTTTCGCTGCCCGTCGGTGCTTTCAATAAGCACGCGCACCCGCGATCCCGTCGCCTGCCCCGTATCCAGCACGCGCACCTTGTAATCGATCAAATACACGTCGCCAAGAACGGGGTAAAACACGCACAGCGCTTTGCGCAGGGCCAAATCCAGCGCGTGCACCGGGCCGTTGCCCACGGCCGCGGTCACCTCGTCGCTGCCGCCGACCGTGATCTTGATCATGGCGTGCGAGCTCATGCTGCCGTCCGGCGGCGGGAATTCCCCGCTGGTTTTGTACATGCTCAATGAAAAATGCGGCTGGAAGGCGCCCAATACTTTTTTGACCATCAGCTCGAAGCTGGCGTCGGCCACCTCGAACTGGTATCCCCGGTATTCCAGCTCCTTGAGCCGCTCCAGTATGGCGGCGGTCTCGGGGCTGTCTTTCGTAAGCGTCGGCGCGATTTTTTGAATGTTTAATAGTATGGCTTTTTTGCCGGATACCTCGGAGAGCAGAAACCGGCGCTTGTTGCCCACCATATCCGGGCCAACGTGTTCGAAGGAGCGGGAAAGCTTGTCGACCCCGTCAATATGCATGCCGCCCTTGTGCGCGAACGCGCTTTCGCCCACATACGGCTTATTGCCGGGCAGGGCAAGGTTGGTGATTTCCGAAACCTTAACCGCCGTTTCATACAGGCTTTCGATGTTGCCGTTCACACAGTCGTACCCGTTCTTGAGCTGCAGGTCCGGTATGATGACGCTCAGGTCCGCATTGCCGCAGCGTTCGCCGATACCCGTGAACGTGCCCTGTATGTGCACGCAGCCCGCATCCGCTGCCAGCAGGGAATTGGCGACGGCGCAGCCCGCGTCGTTATGACAGTGGATGCCGATGCGACTATTGGGGAAGCGGTCGCAGACGCTTTTGACGATACGGTAAAGCTGCATGGGCTGCGTGCCGCCGTTGGTGTCGCACAGGCAAAGCACATCAGCACCGCCGCGGTTTGCGGCTTCGAGCACCCGCATGGCGTAATCGGGGTTGTTCAAATATCCGTCGAAGAAGTGCTCCGCATCGAATATGACTTCCTTTCCCTTTTGCTTAAAGAAGAACAGCGTATCCTCCACGCACGCAAGGTTTTCTTCCAGCGTGGCTTTGAGAATCTCTTTTACATGCAGATCCCACGATTTGCCGAATATCGAGACACAGGGCGTATTGGCCTGCAGCAGGGAGAGGACGTTTGCGTCCTCCTCCACACGGATGCCCTTGCGCCGGGTGCTGCCGAAGGCCACAAGCTGCGCATAACGAAGCCGCAGCTTTTCCGCCTGCCTGAAAAACTCCATATCCTTGGGGTTGGAGCCGGGGTTGCCCGCTTCAATATACCTTATGCCGAAATCATCCAGCGTTTGTACTACCAGAAGCTTATCCGACACGGAAAACGACACGCCCTCCGCCTGCGCGCCGTCGCGCAGCGTGGTATCAAGGATTTCCAGTCTCTTCATATTTGTCCCCCATTTCCAGCAGCTTGTTTACACCGTTGAGGTACGCGAGTATGCTTGCTTCCATAATATCCACCGACAACCCCCTGCCCGTGATGGTTTTGCTCCCTGCTTTGAGCTTGACGATGACCTCGCCCAGCGCGTCCTTCCCTTCGGAAATGGAATGGATGGAGTAATCCTCCAGCGCGTAGGGCGGGCCGTCCACCAGCTTGTCGATGGCGTTGTAGGCGGCGTCGATGGGCCCGTCGCCCAGGGCGACGTCCTCAAGCTCCACGCCGTCCTTGTCAAGCTGCACCACACAGGTCGATTTCGAGGTATTACCGGACTGCAGGTCGAACCGCTTCAGCTTGTAAATACCGCCGTTTTGCGCCATTTTGCTGGTAATGATGGCTTCAAGGTCGTTATCGCCGATCGTTTTTTTCTTATCACAGAGCTTCTTGAACTCCTCGAAAAACTTATTGATCTCCTCTTCGCTCAGCTTGTAGCCAAGGTCGGCGGTACGCTCCACAAACGCGTGCCGGCCGCTGTGCTTGCCCAGCACCATTTTGTTTTTGCTCAGCCCGATGGACTCGGGCGACATGATTTCATATGTGGTGCGCTCCGACAATACACCGTGCTGGTGAATGCCCGATTCGTGCGCAAAGGCGTTCGCGCCCACAATGGCCTTGTTCAGCGGCGCAGCCATGCCTATAATTCCGTACACCAGGCGGCTGGACCGGTGGATTTGGGTGGTGTCCACACGGCAGGATGCCTGCAATGCATCTTTTCGCGTATGGAGGGCCATCACGATTTCTTCCAGCGCCGCGTTGCCCGCGCGCTCGCCCAACCCGTTGATGGTGCATTCTATCTGCGTCGCACCCGCGCCGATCGCCGCGAGCGAGTTGGCGACCGCCAGCCCCAGGTCGTCGTGGCAATGCACGGAAAGTACGGCGCGGTCGATGTTATAGACGTTTTCTTTGAGATAGCGTATCAGCTCCGCCATCTGTTCGGGCGTGGCGTAGCCTACGGTATCCGGGATATTGATGATTGCCGCCCCGTTTTCAATGGCCGCTTCCACGATCCGCTTCAAGAATTCCGGCTCGCTGCGCGTGGCGTCCTCTGCGGAAAACTCCACGTGCGGGCATAACGACCGTGCGTAGCTTACCATTGCCGCCGTACGTTCCAACACCTGCTCCGGCGTCATCTTCAGCTTGTAGTGCATGTGCACGGGCGAGGTGGAAATGAATGTGTGGATCAGCGGCGCCTCTGCGCGCTTCACCGCCTCGTAGGCCGCATCGATATCCTTGGGCAGCGCCCGGGCAAGCGACCCGACCATGCAGTCCTTGATGAGCCCTGCAACCTTGCTGACCGATTCAAAGTCGCCCAGCGAAGAGACGGCGAACCCCGCCTCGATCACGTCCACTTTGAGCCTTTCCAGCTGTTTGGCAACCTCCAGTTTTTCCCTGATATCCATGCTGCAGCCGGGCGATTGTTCGCCGTCGCGCAACGTCGTGTCAAAAATGCGAATCATCCGATCCATTTCAAGCATCCTCCTTTCTTAATAAATAATTGCGCCCCGTTCCGCCGAGGAGACGCCGCGGGCATACCTTGCGAGGTAGCCTTTGACTGTTGTGTTGTCTTTACCCTTCAGAGCCGGCCTGCGCCGTGCAAGCTCGCTTTCGGGTACAAGCAGATCCAGCTTATAGTTGGGGATGTCAATGCAAACCATGTCGCCCTCCATTACCAGCGCAATGTTGCCGCCGGAGGCGGCTTCGGGGGAAACATGCCCGATAGCGGCGCCCCGCGTAGCGCCCGAGAAGCGCCCGTCCGTCACCAGCGCCACTTCGCGGTCCAGCCCCATGCCCGCAATTGCCGACGTGGGAGAGAGCATTTCACGCATGCCCGGCCCTCCGGCGGGGCCTTCGTAGCGGATGACCACCACGTCGCCCGGTACGATTTTGCCATCCAATATGGCCTGCATCGCGTCTTCTTCGGAATCAAACACGCGTGCGGGGCCCTGGTGTACCAGCATATCCGGCGATACCGCGCTGCGCTTGACCACCGCCCCGTTAGGCGCAAGCGAACCGAAGAGTATCGCCAGCCCGCCGGCGGGCGAATACGGAGCTTCCATGCTTCGGATCACCTCATGGTCGTATACCTTAGCGCCGCGCAAATTCTCTGCAAGCGTTTCGCCCGTCGCTGTCAATACGCTGCCGTCCAGGCAGCCGCCCCGCTTTAGCTCGCTCATCACGCCGTATACGCCGCCCGCGGCATAGAGGTCCTGCATATGGTGCGGCCCCGCGGGGGCAAGCTTGCAGAGGTTTGGCACCTTTGCGCTCAGCTCGTTCACGCGCTGCAGCGAGAAATCCACCCCCGCTTCGTGCGCGATGGCCGCAAGGTGCAGCACCGTGTTGGTGGAACAGCCCAGCGCCATATCCACGCACAGCGCATTTTCAAACGCCGCCGGCGTCAGTACGTCCAGCGCCTTGATGCCTTTTGTAAGCAATGCAAGCACCTGTTCGCCTGCCGACTTTGCTAAGCGGATACGCTCTGCGTATACCGCCGGGATGGTGCCGTTGCCCGGCAGCGCGATGCCGATGGCCTCGCACAGGCAGTTCATGGAATTGGCGGTGAACATGCCGGAGCAGGAGCCGCAGCCGGGGCAGGCGTTATCCTCATAATATTGCAGCTGGCCTTCGTCGATACGGCCCGCGCTGAGCGCGCCTACCGCCTCGAACACGCTGTTGAGATCCATATGCTTGCCGTCGCGCCCCATAATGGAGAGCATGGGCCCGCCGGAAACGAACACCGAGGGCAGGTTGAGCCGCGCCGCCGCCATCAGCATGCCGGGCACCACCTTGTCGCAGTTAGGAATAAACACCAGCGCGTCAAAGCAATGCGCACGTACCATGCATTCGATGGTATCCGCGATCAATTCGCGCGAAGCGAGCGAATACTTCATGCCCTCGTGCGCCATGGCGATTCCGTCGCAAATAGCGATGGTATTGAACTCGACGGGGGTGCCGCCCGCCGCGAGCACGCCGTCCTTGACGGCGCGCGCGATCTGCTGCAGGTGGATGTGGCCGGGCACGATCTCGTTGAACGAATTCACGACGCCGACCAGAGGCTTTTTGATCTGGTTGTCGGTAAGCCCCGTTGCCTTCAGCAGCGACCTGTGCGGCGCGCGCGCCGCGCCGCATTTGATGCGATCACTTTCCATTGCCGCCCGCTTTCTGCCAGCTCATTTTCCTGCGGAGCTCGGCGCCGGTGGTTTCGATCAGCAGCGACTGCTCCTGGCGGCGGCGGGCGTTAAAATACGGCCTGTTCGCCTGGTTTTCCAGTATCCACTCGCGCGCGAAGCTGCCGTCGCGGATTTCGCCGAGCACCTTCCTCATTTCCTTGCGCGTTTCCTCTGTGATGATGCGGCTGCCCACCTTGTAATCGCCGTATTCGGCGGTATCGCTGATGGAGTAGCGCATAAACGAAAGGCCGCCCTGCACCACCAGGTCGATAATGAGCTTCATCTCGTGCAGGCACTCGAAATAAGCGCTTTCCGGCTGGTATCCCGCTTCCACGAGCGTATCGAACCCGGCCTTGATAAGCTCCGTTACACCGCCGCACAGCACGGCCTGCTCGCCAAAGAGATCGGTTTCCGTCTCTTCCCGGTAGGTCGTTTCCAGCACGCCGCCCCTTGCGCCGCCGATGCCCATCGCGTAGGCGAGCGCGAGTTCGCGCGCCTTGCCGCTCGTATCCTGGTGCACGGCGATCAGGCAGGGCACGCCTCTTCCCTCCAGGAACTGGCTGCGCACGGTGTGGCCGGGACCTTTGGGCGCTACCATGATCACATCCACATCCTTGGGCGGTACGATCTGGCCGTAGTGGATGTTAAAGCCGTGCGCAAACGCAAGCGCCGCGCCGCTTTTCAGGTTGGGCGCGATGTCTTTGTGATACAGCGCGGCCTGCTTTTCATCGTTGACCAGCACCATTACGATATCCGCATCCCTGACCGCATCCGCTGTCAGCTTGACGGTAAGGCCCGCATCCTTCGCGGCCTGCATGGATTTGGAGCCTTCATACAGGCCGACCACCACGTTTACGCCGCTTTCCTTCAGGTTGAGCGCATGCGCGTGCCCCTGGCTGCCATAGCCGATCACCGCCACGGTTTTGCCTTTGAGCAGGGTAAGGTCGCAGTCCTTTTCGTAATACAGATTTGCCATGATCGTTGCCTCCTTAAATTTTTGTTTTTTATATCGCAGCGCGGAGTGAATTTCACTCGCCCGATAGACAGTAAGTGCTCCGGCCCATTGCCGTTGGGCCGGTACGGGACATTTCGATGATGCCGTACTCCCGGATATATTCCACGAACGCGCTGAGCTTCAATGGTTCGCCTGTGATTTCAATGAGCATGGAGTCGGGCGAAAGGTCGATTACGCTCGCCCTGTAGGTGTTGGCCGCTTCCACGATTTCGGAAAGCCTGCCCTTTTCCGCGCGGATTTTGACGATCAGCAGCTCCCGCTGTACCGTCTGCACGGGTTTCATCAGCTGGACCAGCTTCACGTCCTCCAGCTTTTGCAGCTGCTTTACGATCTGCTCCTTGATATACTCGTCGCCCTGCGCGACGATTGTCATCCTGGAGAAATCCGGGTTATCCGTTTCGCCCACAGTCAGGCTGTCGATATTGAACCCGCGCCGCGCAAACAGCGCGGCGACGCGCGTGAGTACGCCGAAATGGTTTGCAACCAGCAGGGAAACGATAAACTGCTCTCTTTCCATATGCCGCATCCCCCTTACTTTAAAATGATGTCGCTGATGCCCTTGTTGGGCGGTATCATGGGCAGCACCCGTTCGTCCGGGTCGATTTGGCAGTCGATAAGCACCGGGGTTTGACAGGCAAACGCTTTTTCAATGCAGCGTTCGTATTCCTCCAAAGTCGCCGCCCGCATGCCAAGCGCGCCGAAGCTTTCCGCCAGCTTTACAAAATCGGTTTTGCGGTGCAGGGAGGTGCTGGAATATCTGCCCTCGAAGAAAAGTGCCTGCCACTGCCGCACCATGCCCAGCACGCCGTTGTTGAGCACCACGATGATAAGAGGCAGGTCATTGGAGACCGCCGTCGCCAGCTCGCTCATGTTCATGTGGAAGCTGCCGTCGCTCGTAAAGAGCAGCGTGCGCCCGCGCCCGGTTCCCATACAGGAACCGATGGCGGCGCCCATGCCAAAGCCCATTGCGCCCAAGCCTCCGCTGGAGATTAGGGTGCGCGGCTTAGAGAAGCGGTAGTAAAGCATGGTCCACATCTGGTGCTGGCCTACGTCTGTGGCTACGATATCCTCCGGCGCCATCCGGCGGCATGCGCCCTCGATGATGTTCTGCGGTGTCAGCACGCTTTCGCGCATATCAATCCCGTTCAGATCGCATTGTTTCATCTGACTGACCTGCGCGCTCCACCGCGCGTGCTCCATTTGCGGCAGGCGGTCCGTGAGGCGCTGCAGCACCGCCTTCACGTTGCCGATCACGCTTTTGCTGACCAATATGTTTTTACTGATTTCGGCGGGATCGATATCGATGTGCAGCACTTTCCGCCCCATGGAAAACTCCGTCTTGTCCCCCGTCGCGCGATCGGAAAAACGCGTGCCCACCGCAATAAGCAGATCGCTTTCATTGAGCGCTTTTGTGGAAGCATACCTTCCGTGCATGCCCATCATGCCTAAGAACCGGGGATTGGAAGCGGGCACCGCGGTCAGCCCCATCATGCTCACGCCTATGGGTGCGTCGACCTTATCCGCAAACCGCCGCAGTTCCTCCGACGCTTCGGATAATATGACGCCGCCGCCGCAATAGATGTACGGACGCTCCGATTCGCTGATAAGACGCGCGGCCTGTTCGATATCCGCTTCGCAGACGGCCGGCAGCGGGCGGCACTGCTGCCTGGGGCGCGGCGTATATTCCGTTTTCCCCATCTGCACGTCTTTGGGGACATCCACCAGCACCGGGCCGGGCCTGCCGGATAAGGCGACCTGGAACGCTTCGCGCAGCGTATCCGCAAGGCGGTCCAGATCCTTGGCAATGTAATTGTGCTTGGTGACCGGCATGGTAATGCCCGCGATATCCACTTCCTGAAAGCTGTCCCGGCCCAAGAGTCCGACGGGCACGTTGCCGGTGATGGCAACTACAGGCGAACTGTCGAAATACGCGCACGCGATGCCCGTTACAAGGTTGGTGGCGCCGGGCCCCGAGGTCGCGATCACCACGCCCGGTTTTCCCGTGGCGCGCGCGTAACCGTCCGCCGCATGAGCGGCGCCCTGCTCGTGACAGGTGGTATAGTGCGTGATTTTGTCGCTGTTTTTATACAGCTCGTCGTAGATATGGAGCACCGTCCCGCCGGGGTACCCGAACACGGTATCCACTTCCTGCTCCAACAGCACCCTTATGATGATCTCGGCGCCCGTCAACAGCATGTTCTTATCCTCCCGTCAAAATTGCTTCAGATTTATTCAACAGCCGTAAGGCCGTATTTCATGGTAAAAAGAAAGGCCCTGCAGTGAATTCACTGCAGGGCCTTTGGTTTTTTTAAACCTACCCGATGCTTGCAGCCACCCACCGATTAGCACGAACACAACCCCGGACTACCAGCCCGAGGAGAATAATGCTAATCAGGACAATGCCGCTGACAAACGGTGACGTCATGTGGTTAAACCTCTTGGTTGAAATTTTTTATAACGTTACCACGGGAAAAACAAAAAGTCAAACGTTATTTATGTAACATATGCAAAATATGCGGATTTGTGTACCAGCCGGGCAGTTGTGTTGAAAATGTTAGGATACGCCGCCCAAAACACAAAATATCAGAAAAATGTATACAAAATCCAGGCATCTTTGACGGAAGGTTAATAAATCCCTAACATTTTCCTGATAAACTTGATATGGATCGAAGCAGCTGCTGCACACATCTTGTAAGTCCGCATCGGCAAGTATTTTGTAAGGGGGGCGAAATAATGAGCGAGAAACAAAGCAATTGCATGTGTCTGGACAATGACGACAAACACGAATTCGCTGAAATCGCAAATGCCATCGACCTTTACAGGGATAAGGAAGGGAGCCTTATTCAGATCCTTCATATCGCGCAGGAAATCTACGGGCATTTATCTTTGGAGCTTCAGGCGTATATCGCAAGCGCGCTTGATAAGCCGCTGTCCGAGGTCTCGGGCGTGGTCACCTTCTATTCCTTCTTCTCGACAAAGCCCCGCGGCAAGCACACCATACGGGTATGCCTTGGCACCGCCTGCTATGTACGAGGCGGCAAAAAGATCGTGGAGGCCTTACAAAAGACACTCGGCGTTGAAATCGGCGGGACGACCGACGACGGAAAATTTACATTCGAGGTCGCCCGGTGTATCGGGGCGTGCGGGCTGGCGCCCGCCATCATGATAGACAATGTGGTCTACAAGCAGGTGAATATCAACAAATTGGACGCCATCCTGTCGAAGTATCGAAGGAGGTGACGACCATGAATGAACAAATCAACGGCATTGCGGATCTTGAACAGATAAAAAATGCCTAC
Organism: Clostridia bacterium; assembly: GCA_036677445.1. GTDB lineage: Bacteria > Bacillota > Clostridia > Christensenellales > CAG-138 > JAVBWI01. The sequence continues at coordinate 20,278 of JAVBWI010000014.1, read as the reverse complement.
AACGAACATACGGCCGCCTACAAATACCAGGTGCTTGTATGCAGCGGCGCGGGCTGCGTTTCTTCCAACTGCGCCGAGGTCAGGGACGCGGTTGCGGATGAACTGTACAATATCGGCATGCAGGATCAGGTGCTGCTGCGCGAAACCGGGTGCATGGGCACCTGCGCCGCAGGCCCGGTGATGCTGATACTTCCCGAACGGATTTTTTACACAAAGCTTACGCCGGAAATTGCAAGGAAGGTGATCGTAAAGCACCTGCTTTGCGGCGAAATTTTAGTTGAGCATACCTTCTATGATCATTCCCTGAAAAAGCACGTCCCCAAAATCGACGACATCGATTTCTTCAAGGAACAGGTCAAAATCGCGCTCAGGAACTGCGGCGTGATCGAATACGGCAGCATAGACGCCTATATCAGCCAAAACGGGTATCTTGCGGCTGCAAAGTCGTTCAATGAAAAAAGTCCGCAGCAAGTCATAGACGAAGTGAAAAAATCCGGCATGCGGGGGCGCGGCGGCGCAGGGTTCCCCACCGGCATAAAATGGCAGGCCGGGCACGACGCGGCGGGAGAGCGCAAATTCATCGTCTGCAACGCCGACGAGGGCGACCCCGGCGCGTTCATGGACCGGAGCATACTCGAGGGCGATCCCCACACCGTCATCGAAGGCATGATGCTCGGCGGCTACGCCATCGGCGCGAACATGGGCTATGTGTATGTGCGGGCGGAATACCCCATCGCGGTGGAACGTCTTACAAAAGCCATAGAGGACGCGAGAAACCGGGGTGTGCTCGGAAAAAAGCTGTTCGGCAGCGACTTCGATTTTGACCTTGAGATTCGTATCGGCGCGGGCGCGTTCGTATGCGGCGAGGAAACGGCGCTGATGGCGTCCATTGAAGGCTGCCGCGGCGAACCGCGGCAGAAGCCGCCCTTCCCGTTCCAATCCGGCCTGTTCAGTGCGCCCACCATCATCAACAACGCAGAGACATTCGCAAGCATTCCCGAAATTCTGTTGCGCGGCGGCGGATGGTACGCAGGCTTCGGCACCGAGAAAAGCAAGGGCACCAAAGTGTTCGCGCTCGCCGGAGACGTGGTGAACACCGGCATTATCGAAGTGCCTATCGGCAAGCCGCTCGGAGACATTCTCTTCAATATCGGCGGCGGCATGCAGGATAAAAAGAAGTTCAAAGCCGCGCAGATCGGCGGCCCCTCCGGCGGCTGCGTCACGCGGGATAACCTGAACACGGCCACCGATTATGAACAGCTTCAATCCCTCGGCGCAATTATGGGTTCCGGCGGCCTTATCGCCATGAACGAGGACGCCTGCATGGTGGATACCGCAAGGTTCTTCATGGATTTCGTCAGGGACGAATCCTGCGGCAAGTGCGCGGCCTGCCGCATCGGCACCACGCGTATGCTGGAAATACTCGAACGCATTACAAAAGGCGAGGGTGAGGAAGGCGATATCGAACTGCTGGAGGAGCTTGGCGAAACCATAAAGGATACCGCCATGTGCGGCCTGGGACAGACGGCGCCAAACCCTGTGCTTTCCACCATCCAGTATTTCCGGGAGGAATACGAGGAGCATATCCGGAGCAAATACTGCCGCTCCAGCGTATGTTCATCCATGTTTATTTCCCCGTGCGAAAACACCTGCCCCGCAAACGTCAATGTGCCAGGGTATATGCGGCTGATCACCTCCGGGCGCTTTATCGACGCTTATAATCTCGTTCGGCAGGAAAACCCGTTCCCCGCCGTCTGCGGGCGCATCTGCACGCATCCCTGCGAGGATAAATGCCGCAGGCGGGCGCTGGATGAAGCAGTTTCCATCTGTGAACTCAAGCGCTTTGTCGCGGACTACGCCTACAAAAACGAGAAGCCGTATGCAAAAGACGTCGTGTTCCCCAAGAACGGCAAGCGCGTCGCCATTGTGGGTGCGGGCACCTCGGGGCTTACCTGCGGATACTACCTGGTGCGGATCGGCTACGAGGTGGATGTGTTCGAGTCGGAGCCCGTCGCAGGCGGCGTGCTCGCGTTCGGCATACCGGAATACCGGCTGCCCAAAAAGGTGCTGCAGCACGAGATCGACTTGATTGCGCAGGCCGGCGTCAACATTCACTTGAATACCGAAGTCGGCAAGGAGATTACCTTCAAAACGCTCCAGTCTCAGTATGACGCCATATACGTCGCGACAGGCACGCAGTTCCCGGAAAAGGTCAATATCCCCGGCGAGGGGTTAACCGGCGTTATCCACGGCATCGACTTTCTGAAAAACGTCAATCTGCACAGGGAAGTGAAACTTGGAAAAACCGTAGCGATTATCGGCGGCGGCAATACCGCAATCGACTCGGCCCGCACAGCGCTCAGGCTGGGCGCCGAGAAGGTGATAATACTCTACAGGAGAACAAGGGACGCCATGCCCGCGTACGCGCAGGAAGTGCAGGACGCCATTGAGGAAGGAATCGAGCTCATTGAACTGGTCGCGCCCGTGCGGTTTGTGGGCGGCAGGGGCAACAAAGTGGCAAAGGTTGAATGCCTGCGTATGAAGCTGGGCGATTTCGACAAAAACGGCAGGCGCAAATCCGTACCCATTGAAGGCTCCAACTTCTTTATCGACGTGGATACCGTCATCCCGGCGGTCAGCCAATATTCCGATTTGCCTTTTATTAAGAAAAGCGAAATCGGCGTTACTCCCTGGGGCACATTCATTATCAACAACGACACCATGATGACGACCATGGAAGGCGTTTTTGCCGGCGGCGACGTCGCCCGCGGGCCGGATACCGTCATACAGGCCATTGCGGACGGCAAGCATGCGGCCATATCCATCGATCAGTATCTGGGCGGCAAAGGCAAGCTGAACAAAGGCGCGCCCATCGACATCCCCGACAACTTCAGCGACGATGAAATTGTAGAGCACCGTCGCTTCCAAATCGACGAGCTTGATCCGGAAAAACGCAAGAATTCATTCGACGAAGTGGTGCTCGGTTACCACAAGCTTCGGGCGATGGCCGAAGCAATGCGCTGCCTGCATTGCGACAGGAGGTGAGCGGCATGAAGAATATTACGATCAACGGCAAACGGTTCTCTGTGGCGGATAATATCACCATCATCGAAGCCGCCAGGCAAAACGGCATCAGTATTCCGAGCCTCTGTTACCTTACGGGCGTGCATCAATTCGGCTCCTGCAGGATCTGCGTGGTGGAAGTGGAAGGCGCGAAGGCGCTGCAGCCTTCCTGCATGACCCAGGTCGCCGAGGGCATGGTCATACACACCAATTCCGCAAGGGTGCGCCGCGCGCGCAAGGTGCTTTATGAGCTGCTGCTTTCCGATCACTCCAAGGATTGCCTCAGCTGCAAACGCAACCAAAGCTGTGAACTGCAGGAGCTCGGGAAGAAGCTGGGCGTGGAAGCAACGCGCTTTGAGGGCAAGCGCTCCGAGTGCGTCATCGACACCTCTGTTTCCATCACGCGGGATATGTCCAAATGCATACTGTGCAGAAGGTGCGTGACGGCATGCAACGAAATTCAGGGCATCGGCATCATCAACGCGCAAAACAGGGGCTTTAAGACGGTGATCAGCCCTGCGATGGAGCTGCCCATCGGCAGCGTGAACTGTGCATTCTGCGGGCAGTGCACCGTGGTTTGCCCTGTCGGCGCGCTCAAGGAAACGGATTCCATACAAAAGGTATGGGACGCCATCAACGACAAAACCAAGCGCGTCGTCGTACAGACGGCCCCCACCATTCGCGTGGCCATAGGCGAGGAATTCGGGTATGCGCCCGGCGCGCGCGTCACCGGCAAGCTTGCTTGTGCGCTTAGAACCCTGGGCTTTGACGATGTGTTCGACACCAACTTCACCGCGGATCTTACCATTATAGAGGAGGGAACGGAATTGCTTTCGCGCGTTAAAAACGCGCTCACGGGCGAAGGCGCCGTACTCCCCATGGTCACGAGCTGCAGCCCGGGCTGGATCAAGTATGTGGAGCATACCTACCCGGATTCGCTTGCGCACCTTTCCACCTGCAAGTCCCCGCACACCATGTTGGGCGCGCTTGTGAAATCCTACTACGCGGGTAAGATCAAACGCGACCCCAAGGATATTTTCGTGGTTTCCGTCATGCCGTGCACGGCGAAAAAATGCGAGATCGTACGGCCGGAAATGAAAAACGGCGGCGAACCCAATGTCGACGCCGTGCTCACCACGCGGGAGCTTGCCAACATGATCAAGGAAATGGGCATCGACTTTAACGCTCTCCCGGATGAGGAATTCGACAACCCGCTGGGCATGTCCACCGGCGCGGCCGATATTTTCGGGCTCACCGGCGGCGTGATGGAAGCGGCGCTGCGCACCGTTTACGAGCTTGTGACGGGGCGGGAGCTGCCGTTTGACGGGCTGCACGTGACCCCCATCGTCGGCCTGGAACAGGTGAAGGATGCCGCGCTTACCATTGAAGACCCGTTGGAGGCGTACAAATTCCTGGATGGCGTTACCGTCCGCGTTGCGGTCACCAGCGGCCTGAAGGGCGCAAACCGGCTGATGGAGCAGGTGGCGGCCGGGACTTCGCCATACCACTTTATCGAGGTCATGGGGTGCCCTGGCGGATGCATCATGGGCGGCGGCCAGCCGCGTTCCGGCGACCCGGACGTGCGGGTAAAACGGCTTGGCGGCCTGTACAGCGAGGACGAAGCGAAGACGATCAGAAAATCCCACGAAAACCCGTTTATCACCGCGCTGTATAAGGAGTATCTGGAGTACCCCAACAGCCACAAATCCCACGAGCTGCTGCATACTCATTATGTCCGGCGCGGCAAGTTCAACGAGCTTACCGCTGAGCGGTTTGATTTGGGCGTGAAGCCGGCGGAAAAAAAGCGCGATCTCGCAGCACAGAACATCCGCGCCGCGGCCTCCGTGCAGGAAGCCAAGCGCACGCGCGAAGACCTGGAATCGGTTCGCGTTCTTTCGCTGGAGGCGGAAAACACCCGGCTCAAAGGCGAACTGGCGGATATCGCGGAAACCGTCAATATACTCAAAAGTGTGATTTCGGATTACACGAACAGAGGCAAATAGCATTGAATGGGATGTGGGGGATTTCGAATCCCCCACATCCCTAAAAAGAAGAGTTTCCCTGCAATCTAAGGGCTGCGTTTTGCACACAGGCCCTTCTATTTTGGCATTTTACAGTTATTCCGTTGAATAGTTGCAAGATACATAATAAAATAAAATTATACATATCCTTCACCTGCTCTATATGTCTTACGGAGGTGTCTGCATGAACGATATTCGCCTGTTGATCGCGGATCAGGACAGCGCCGTTCGCAGCGCAATCAAAAAGATGGCGACTGCACAGGGGTATTTGTTCGATGAAGCCGCCGACGGTATTGCCGCGCTCAAGCTGTTCCGCCGGCACGATTATAATATCATCATACTGGATACGGACCTGCCGGAGCTGGACGGCAGGAACGTGTGCCGTCAGATCAGAAAGGTTTCGGATGCGCCCATACTCATCGTAAGCGCAAAGTACGGCGAGCAGGATAAGCTCAACGCATTTGAGCTGGGCGTGGACGATTATATTGCAAAGCCGTTTTCCGCGCCGGAGCTGCTTGCGCGCATCAAAGTATTTTTATACCGGTCGGGCGGGCTGAACAGGGTTACGCCTGCAAAGATCACTTTCAGCGGCCTGTTTATCGATACGATTTCGCGGGCGGTATACATCGACGACAGCGCCGTGCAATTGACCCCCAAGGAATACGACCTGCTGTTTTTCCTTTCCCAGAACCCGAACAAAGCCTTTTCGCGGGAAACGCTGCTCAACGAGGTGTGGGGATATGATTTTACCGGCTCGGACAGGACGGTGGACACGCATATCAAAACCCTGCGTGAAAACATCAAGCCGTACGATACCTTCATCGTTACCGTCTGGGGTTTTGGCTACAAATTTGTGACATAGCGGCTTTATGCGCTTTGACAAAATAGTTCCCATATGGTAATATAGGCTGAATTTTCATGACGAAAGGATGTCCCCATGTTCGATCCCATCTTTCACTGATTTTTAAATGCGCCGGAATAATGAACCACGGCTATAAAGATAGCCTTTGTTTGTTATGCATTTGAGTAGCAGTAAATAGTGGGGAGAGTTGTGTGGATATGCCTTGTTGCGGTTGCACACTGTTTGGGTGTGTTTTTTTGTGCACAACTTCTAAAACCACAGCTCACAAAAAATTGAGAAATGAGGTTTTACGATGTTTGATATTCGAAAAATCCAGGAACAGTCGCTTTTCCATGCCGTAAAGGCTGCGAGCAACGACGAAACGGCGGCAAAAATCGTATACGGAGAACGCGGGCAGGCCGCATCGGAGGATGATGCGGCATGGGTGAAATCCGCCATGGGCAGATTAGTAGACCGCTTTGACCGGCCTGCCGTCAAAGAGATCAGAATGCGCTGCCAATGCGGATACGGTATGGATGAAAAATTGGCGCTCATGAAAGAACTGCTTGAATCGTCTTCCAGCCTGGAGGAATTTGCAGGCAAGGACAAGGCAAAGGCGGCGGGATTATTTTGCGCGGACGGGGAACTCTATCTGCAATTTCCCTTCTGCCCCTGCCCCATGCTTGCCGGGATGGATAAATTGGATAGCGACGCATGGTGCCAATGCACGACGGGATACAGCAAGGTTCTTTTTGAAAAAGCCTTTGGCTGTGCGGTCGTTATAGATCTGTTAAAAAGCATCAAAATGGGCGACAGGTTCTGCCTTATGAAAATCACCCCCTGTAGTTCTATTTGGAAATAACCGAATAGGCAGCAGGAGCAGAACACCCATAATAAGGCGAGCCAAGGTCAAAGCCAAGGCTCGCTTTTTTGTGTGAAAGCTTTACCCCACCATTCTCCCGACCAGAGCGACCAGCGCGCAGGCGAGCAGCCCGCATACGGTAGGCAGCAGAAAGGCCACCGCCGTCCATTTCCGGCTTTGGGTCTCCTTCTTGATGGTCAGGAGCGTAGTGGTGCAGGGCCAGTGCATCAGCGAAAACAGCATGGTGCAGGCGGCGGTCACCCATGTCCAGCCGTTTTGCACCAGCAAATCCTTTAGCGCCGCGAGCGAATCGAGCTCCAGCAGGCTGCCCTGCGCGAGGTACGCCATGACGATAATGGGCACCACGATCTCGTTGGCGGGCAGGCCGAGCAGGAATGCCATGAGTATCACGCCGTCCAGCCCGAAAAAGCGCGCGAAGGGATCGAGAAAGCCCGTGCAGTGCGCAAGCAGCGTAACGCCGCCCGCCTGGATGTTCGCGAGCAGCCAAATGAACAGCCCCACCGGCGCGGCTACGACAACCGCGCGGCCAAGCACAAACAGTGTGCGGTCGAATATGGAGCGCACAATCACCTTGCCGATCTGCGGCTTCCGGTACGGCGGCAGCTCCAGCGTGAAGGCCGAGGGCACGCCGCGCAGCAATGTTTTGGATAATAGGCGAGAGCACAAAAATGTCATGCATATGCCCAGCGCGATCACCGCCGTCAGCATCAGTGCGGCAAGCGCGGTATCCCCCGGCAGGGCGGCCGTGCCGATAAAAAACATGGTAAGTATGGCGATGAGCGTGGGAAACCGCCCGTTGCAGGGCACGAAATTGTTGGTAAGTATGGCTATGAGCCGCTCGCGCGGGCTGTCGATAATGCGGCAGCCGATCACCCCCGCGGCATTGCATCCAAAGCCCATGCACATGGTCAGGCTTTGTTTGCCGCAGGCGCAGCAACGGCGGAACTGATGATCGAGGTTGAAGGCGACGCGGGGCAGGTACCCGAAATCCTCCAACAGGGTAAAGAGCGGAAAGAATATCGCCATGGGCGGCAGCATCACGGAGACCACCCATGCGAGTACGCGATACATGCCCAGCACCACCGCGCCGTGCAGCCATGCGGGCGCATGCATTGCCATAAACCAATCCGTCAGACGGTCTTCCACCCAGAACAGCGCATCCGAAAGCAGTCGGGAAGGTACGTTCGCTCCTGAGATTGTTAAATAGAACACCAGCGCGAGCAGCGCGAGCATGATAGGAGCGCCCGTCCATTTGCCGGTAAGCACACGGTCGAGCTTCAACTGCCGCGCCTGATAGGCCGCATCCGTATGCCGCACGCTGCTTGCCGCAATATGCTCCGCTTGCCGGTACAGGCAGGCGACCAGACGGTCGCGCAGGCGCGCGCCGTCGTAGCCTTCCTGTTCGAGCAGCGCTTTCGCCTCCGCCAGCGGCGCGCGCACCGTCTCATGTGCGGCAAGCGAAAAGCCCAGCGCTTCGTCGATACGCCCAAGCAGCGTTTCATCGCCTTCAAGCAGCTTGAGCGCAGCAAAGCGCGGGGGCAGCGCGCCGCGCAACACGGCGGCAAGCGATGGCAAGAGCAATTTTACGGCCTGTTCGATGGGCCCGTCGTACTGCACGTATATGGGCTGTGTCGGCGCGCCGACGCAAACCTCCGCTACCCGCCGCATCAGCGCATCAAGGCCCCTGCCGTCACGCGCGGCGGCGCCCGTTACCGGTACGCCGAGCAAACGTTCCAGCGCGGTCAGATCAAGCTGTATCCCCTTCTTCTTTGCTTCATCCATCAGGTTGACGCAAACGACGGTACGGGGCGTGATTTCCAGCGTTTGCAGCACAAGGTTCAGGTTGCGTTCCAGACAGGTGGCGTCGCACACCACCACGGCGGCATCCGCCCCGCCAAAGCAAAGGAAGTCGCGAGCGACTTCCTCCTCCGCCGAGTGGGCCATAAGCGAGTACGTACCCGGCAGATCCACCAGCACATACCCTTCTCCCTCCTGCGTACAACGGCCCTGCGCGTTCGCGACCGTCTTGCCCGGCCAGTTGCCCGTATGCTGGCGCATGCCGGTAAGGGCGTTGAATACGGTGCTTTTGCCTACATTGGGGTTGCCCGCAAGCGCAACCACGCGATCATTCTCGGACTCTTTTTCAATGCGCAGGCCGGTATCCTGCGCATACAGCCGTATCGATTCCGCCGTCATGCCCATGGCCGCCTCCGTCATTCCCCGCAGCCGCCCGCCATCAGGCGCACCCTGTCGGCATCCTCGTTGCGCAGCGCGACGACCGCGCCGCGTATCCAATACGCCTTGGGATCGCCCGAAGGCGCTTCATACAAACAGGTGGTCCGTGTGCCGGGGGTAAGACCGATATCCAAAAGCCGCCTGCGCGTGGCGCCCACGGCGGAAAGCGCCGCAATGCGCACAGACATGCCGACCGGCACGTTTAAAAGGCTATCCATCATCATACTCTGCCCTTCCCTTTCATATGTTGCAGTAACGCAAAGATTTTTCCCGTACACAATACTATGCGCCGTGCAAAAGAAGGGTGAAGGCAAATATGAGCGATTTCCGTACACTCGACGGGTATGACCGCATACAAAAACGGATGCTCACGCGCACCATGGAGGATTATCTGGAGATGATCTGCCGCCTTGCGCGGCTGGATCCAGTGGTGCGCGTGCAGGCGATCGCCGAAAGACTCAACGTCAAACCCTCCTCCGTCACCAAAATGGTGCAGCAGCTTGCCGCACGCGGTTATGTGGAATACCGGCCATACGCATATCTCAAGCTCACGCCGCTGGGCGAAAAGGAAGGCGCGTATCTTTTATACCGGCACGATGTACTGCACGAATTCCTGTGCATGCTAAACGGTACGCCGGAAGAACTGGAGCAGGTGGAGCTGATCGAGCATTTTCTCAACAGGCAAACGGTGCAGAATATTGAAAAGCTGGTGGAGCGGCTCAGGGCGGAAATCTAAAAATGGCGGCAGGAAATGCCGTAAAACGGGAGAGCTGTATGCGCTTTGTCATGAGCGCAGCTCTCCCGTTTCTGTTGTATCCCTTGTTACCGCTTTACGATCCGGTAATATACCCGTGCCGTCTGCCGGTACACCGCAAGGTATACAATGGCAAACACGGCGGAGGTCACGAGTATGCACGAAAGCGTAAGCCCGGTATTGAAAAGCATAAAGCTTTCGAGCATTTTGGCGATCATTTTACTTGCCGCAAGCACATGCACCAGCGCCCCGAAGAGCGGCAGGAAAAACACCCACAGTATTTGCTTGTCGATGGTCTTTTTTACCTCGGTATCCTGCATGCCCACCTGCTGCATGATGGAGAAACGCTCTTTATCCTCCTGTCCTTCGGTAACCTGTTTAAAATAAATCATCAGCACCGCCACAGCGAGGAACAGCACCGCAAAGAACGCGCCCAGGAACAGCAGCCCGCCATAGATGGCGTACCCTTCGACACGTGCGGAAAACACATCCGCAATATGAACCTCGTAATCCGTATACAGCGTTTCGGAAAGGGCGGCGGCAAAGGCCGTGCAATTTTCTTCCGTACCTGCGACATCCAGCATCAGCGTATCATCCAGAAAGACAGCATTTTTCAGCTGCACAAATTCAGAGGCTTCCCGCTGCACAATCCGACCGGGGTTAGATCTGGGCGCATGCGCTTCATCCGTTAGCTTTTCGGGTGATCCTACGAGCGTTACGTTGTGACGTGCAGAAAGCGCGGAAAGTTTCTGATCCAACGCTTGGAGATCGACTTGTTGCTCTTCATTATAAAAGCTTGCGCGTATGTCGTAGGGATAATTTTCACGCAGTATCTCCTCCTGCCCCAAATACAGCGAACAGGTGCCCGCAACCGTTACGATGAGCATTGTGGATAGCACGCAAATGGTCGCAAGGCCCCGCGCGTTCTGCCGCATACGGTGGAACATGCCGGATATGGCGATGAAATTCTCCGGTTTGTAATACAACCGCTTGTTGCGCCGCAGCAACCGCAAGAACGCGATGCTGCCCGCGTGGAACAGCATGTAGGTCGCTATGATGACTACCATCGCCGCCGGAAAGAACAGCCCAAGCGCCATGCCCATATTGGTGGTAGTGAGCGCAATAAAGTAAGCGAAGCCCAGCAGTAACGTACCGAGGATAGCCACGGGGACAACCGCTTTGGGGTTCTTTTCACCCTGCCTGTCGCTTTTGAGAAGCTCCGACGTATCGGCGACCCGCACCCGGATTCCGTTGTATATGGATGTCGTTAAAAATACCGCGGTAAAAAGCGCCAACGTGCCAAGGTAGGCAAAAAACGGCACCTGGAATGTACTGCCCGCCACCGCATGCAGCATATTCATGAGCAGCAGGAACAACAGCCGCCCGACCACGGTGCCCAGCAGCACGCCCGCGATTACGCCCGCCCCGACCACAAGCAGGTTTTCCCATTTTAACACCCGCGCCACCTGGCGGCGGCCCATGCCCAGCACGCTGTACAGCCCGAACTCCTTTTTCCTGCGTTTAATCAGGAAGGCGTTGATATACAGCATGAACATGAACGCAAATATGGAAAACACCACGATACCCGCCGTGAACACCGCACGGGCTGTTTCGCCGCCCGGCAAATTTGTAAGCCCCGGCGAAAATATCATGGCCAGTATCAGAAAGTAAACGCCGCCGATAATGGCGGTGGCGAGGAAATAAGGAAGATACACCTGGCGGCTGCGCTTTACGTTGGCGCAGGCCAGCCGGAAGTAAAAGCCTTTACCCAATGTCCGCACCCCCGTCCTCAAGCACGGTGAGGTTGGCGACGATGCGCTCGTAAAACGCGCGGTTGTTATCCTCCCCGCGGTACAACTGGCTGAATATCTCGCCGTCGCGTATAAACAGCACGCGGCCCGCATGGCTTGCCGCCATGGCGCTGTGCGTGACCATCAGTATGGTGCGTCCCTTCGCGTTGAGCGCGGTAAACTGCTTGAGCAGTTGTGAGGAGGAGCGCGAATCCAGCGCGCCCGTCGGTTCATCGGCCAGTATCAGGCGCGGGTTGGTGATGACTGCGCGCGCGATGGCCGCGCGCTGCTTTTCGCCGCCCGAGACCTCGTAAGGGAATTTGTTGAGCAGTTCCGTAATGCCAAGCTCGTTGGCTATCGGCACGAGGCGCGCTTCCATCTCCGGGAGCGCCATGCGCGAGAGCACCAGCGGCAGCAGGATGTTATCCTTCAGGGAAAATGTATCCAGAAGATTGAAATCCTGAAACACGAACCCGAGATTATCCCGCCGGAATTCCGAAAGCTCGCGTTCGCGTATGGCCTTAAGACTCCTGCCCTCCAGATACACGTCGCCGCCGCTCGGTTTATCCAGCGATGCGATGATGTTTAAAAGCGTGCTCTTGCCCGAGCCGGAAGGGCCCATGATGGCGACAAACTCGCCTGCGCACACCTCAAAGTTCACGTTGCGCAGCGCGACGCACTGCTTCAAGCCCAGGCGGGTATTGAACACGCGCTTGACGTTGTCGATTCTGAGCAGTTCCATATTCGTACCTCTTTTCCGTTTGCCACGCGGGCGGTTTATAGAGGTATTCTAACAAGCCGGGGCTCGAACCCGCCATCGAAGCGGCTTACAGTTCCCGCGCGCAACCTTACAGTTTTGTCACTCAAACACAAGCGGCGGGCTGTGCGGGAACTGGAGCCGCACGCGCGTGCCCTGGCCGGGCGCGGAGGAAAGCTCCAGCCGCATGCCCAGCGCATCCGCCACGCGGCGGGCCAAATACAGGCCGATGCCGGTCGCGCGTTTATCCAGCCGCCCGTTGCGGCCGGTATACCCCCACTCGAACACGCGCGATAAATCCTCTGCACGGATACCCGTGCCGGTATCCTCCAGTATGAGCGCGTTGCCGGAAGGGTATATCTTCACGCCGCCGATTTTGGTGTATTTTACGGCGTTTGACAATAACTGCTCAAAGAGGAAGGCGAACCATTTGGCGTCGGTGGTGACGGTGAGGTGGAGCGGGGCGATCTCCGCGCTGAGCTTTTTGGCTATAAACAGCGGCGCGAACTTCTTCACGCATTCACGTACCACCGGTTCTATTGCACAGGGGGCGAGCACAAGGTCGGCAGCAAGGTCGGCTGTCTTTACGTATTGCAGCGCCAACTCCACATAGCGTTCAATGTGGAAAAGCTCCTGCTGCATCAGCGCAATGTTGCATTCCGGGCTATTGAGCAGCAGCCGCATGGCCGCGATGGGCGTTTTGATCTGGTGCATCCACAGCGTATAATAGTCGATCGTCGCGTGATGAGCGCGTTCGAGCGCTTCCGTCTCCTGCCGCACGCGCGCCTGAAAGCCTTCGGCGACGGCGCAGTAATCCCGCTCGATCAGGTTCGCGCCTTCCGGCAGCTGCTGCTCAAAGGCGGAAAGGTTCTCCAATATCCCCTGCAGCTCCCTGTGCCGCCGCCGCATGGAAGCATAATCGAATACGACGATCAGAAAAAATACCGTCGTCATAAGCAGCAGGCTGTACAGCACATCCGCGCTTTCCATGCCGTTGAGCAGCCAGAAGGAAACCGTCAGCCCCACGGACAACATATAGTATAGAAACAGCGCCCGGCGGTAGACGATATACTTACCCATCATGCAGCAGATACCCCTCCCCCTTGCGCGTCACGATGCACTTTTCAAGCCCAGCGGGCTCCAGCGTTTTGCGCAGGCGGTTCATGTTGACGGTCAGCGTATTTTCATCGATAAAGCAGTCGCTGTCCCATAAGCGCAGCATGATTTCTTCCCTTGATACGACGCTGCCCTTGCGCTCAAGCAGCAGCTGCAAAATGCGAAGCTCGTTTTTCGTAAGCGGAAGCTTTCCGAATTCCGTGTATAAGCAGCCTTCCCCCGCGGCAAGCCGGGCGCCGCTAAATTGCGGCTCCGGCTGGGGCATGCCCGCGCTTCTGCGCAGCACAGCCTGAATCTTCGCCACCAGCACCTCCATGGAAAACGGCTTGGTGATATAGTCGTCGCCGCCCATCTGCATGGCCATCACGATATCCATATCCTCAGTATGGGAAGAAAGGAACACCACCGGCACTGAAGAAACTTTTCGGATTTCCGCGCACCAGTAATAGCCGTTAAAATAGGGAAGGGACACGTCCATCAACACCAGCTGCGGCGCGCAGTGCGAAAACGCCGCGATCACCTGCGCAAAATCCTCCACCGGGCAGGGTGTGTACCCCCACCGGGAAAGCCCCTGCGCAACCATATCCGCAATGACAGAATCATCCTCCACGATCAAAATGCGCTGCGCGCTTTCTGCGCCGGCCTGCTGCATCGCGATCCCCTCCCCTGCCGTATTTTTCAATCCAACGCATAAGGTTAAATACCGCGCCATGCGGAATGTAAAAAACAGTCTGCCTTACCGGCATGATAGCACGCCTTGCACGCATGTCGCAAGCCGATGTTCTTTTATTGTGGATTTGTCACACTATGTTGTTGTTTTCAAACATTTTGGATGAAAGTATTTTACACATTGCCGGGTTTTGTGATATGCTATCCTATAATAAAGCATGCTAAGCACAGGGAATTTTTCACCGCATGCCGGGAGGTAAGGTTTCATGATCGACATGAGCAAATGGGAGGCCATCGCGGCCGAAAACGCACATAAACGCCCCGCTGTACCGGGCCGGCTCGGCGGCAGGGTCGCCGTCGTAACGGGCAGCGCGCAGGGCTTTGGCAAAGGCATAGCGGAAGAGCTTTACCGCGAAGGCGCAAGCATCGTCATTGCGGACTTGAACGAGCCGCTCGCGCGCAGCGTAGCCAATGAGCTGGGCGAACGCGCGTTCTGCGTAAAGGCAGACGTATCCAGCGAGGAAAGCATTGCCGCCATGATCGGCGCGACGGTGGAACGCTTCGGCGGCCTGGATTTGTTCGTGAGCAACGCGGGCGTATTAAAGGCCGGCAGCCTGGAGGAACTGGAAAAGAAGGATTTCGAGTTTGTAACGGCCATCAACTACACGGCCTTCTTTACCTGCGTCAAATACGCCTCCAGGGTAATGAAAGCGCAGCATGCCGCCAATCCGCAATGGACGGGCGATATTATACAGATCAATTCCAAAAGCGGCCTTGTGGGCAGCAACAAAAACTTTGCCTATGCGGGCAGCAAGTTCGGCGGCGTCGGCCTGGTGGAAAGCTTCGCGCTGGAGCTTTGCCCTTACCGTATCAAGGTCAACGCCATCTGCCCCGGCAACTTTTTGGACGGTCCCCTGTGGATGGACCCGGAACGCGGGCTATTCGTACAATACCTTAAAGCGGGCAAGGTGCCCGGCGCCAAGACCACCGAGGATGTGAAACGCCATTACGAAAGCCTCGTACCCATGCGCCGCGGCTGCTTCCCCGCCGATGTGGCGAAAGCCATATTTTACGCGGTGGAGCAAAGCTACGAAACCGGCCAGGCCATCCCCGTGACGGGCGGGCAGAACATGCTGCACTAAGGCGCTATTGCAATAGGCAATGCGCAAAGTCGGCGCGACTTTGTCAGCAGTTGGAAGAAACGACCGCGTAAAGGGTAAGAAAAGTATATGATAGAACAAAAAATACTCGAACAGCTCAACCAAAGCACCAAGGAAGCGCGGCTTGCGGCACTTTGTGAATTGCGCAAGACCGCCCTGTTCCCCGCGGCCGACCCGCGCTATATCAACAACCATATACACACGACTTTTTCTTTTTCGCCTTATTCGCCCACGGCGGCGGTATACTTTGCGCGCGCGGCGGGGCTGTGCACCGCGGGCATTATGGACCACGACAGCATCGGCGGCGCAAAGGAGTTTCTGGAAGCGGGCGAGCTTTTGGAACTGCCCACCACCATCGGTCTCGAATGCCGTGTTTCCATGGCGGGAACGGCGTTTGAAAACCGCCGCACCAATAATCCCGACCAGATCGGCGTAAGCTATATGACCATGCACGCCCTGCCGCATACGCGTATCGACGAGGCGCAGGCGTTCTTCGCGCCGCTTCGCGAGCGCCGCAACGCGCGCAACCGCGCCATGACAGAGGGGATTAATAAGCTGCTTTCGCCTTACAAAATTTCACTGGACTTCGACGCGGACGTGCTTCCGCTTTCGGAATACGCCTCCGGCGGCAGCGTGACGGAACGGCATCTGATGTTCGCGCTCGCGAAAAAACTGATCGGGAAAGCGGGCCGGGGCGAAGAGCTGATTTCGCTGCTGCAGTCCACCGGCGTTGCGCTTTCAGAAAAGCAGCATAAGCTAATGCGCGATGTATCGCACCCCTTCTACGAGTATGATCTCTTGGGCATTCTAAAAAGCGCGTTTGTGCCGCTGATATTTCTTCCCGCAACGGATGAGTGCCTGCCTTTGAAGCAAGCCGTGGCGTTTTCCGACCGCATTGGCGCGATATTCTGCTACGCCTATCTCGGCGACGTTGTGGACAGCGTGACGGGCGACAAAAAGGCGCAGAAGTTCGAGGACGATTACCTTGACGAGGTCTTTACAATGCTCAAGGAAAACGGCGTTCGCGCCGTGACCTATATGCCCCCGCGCAATACGCGCGCGCAGCTCGACCGGCTGCGCGGCCTGTGCGAGCAATACGGCATGTACCAGATCAGCGGCGAGGACATCAATTCCCCGCGGCAGGATTTTGTTTGCAAGGCCATGGAAGACCCCCAGTTTGCCAATTTGATCGACGCCGCCTGGTCGCTCATCGCACATGAGCGCGGCGGGAAGAAGATTTTTTAAAATCTATGAGCGAGGGCATTGCCCGGAAAGGATGTATCGACTATGAAGACAAAGGCAGTCAGGCTTTACGGAGAAAACGACCTCCGTCTGGAGGAATTCGAACTGGACCCCCTCGCGAAAAACGAGGTACGGGCAAAGGTCGTTTCGGACAGCATCTGCATGAGCTCCTACAAGGCCGCGAGCCAGGGCGCGGCCCATAAGCGCGTGCCTGACGACGTGGCGACAAACCCGACCATCATCGGCCACGAGTTCTGCGGCCAAATACTCGAGGTAGGCGAAAAGTGGAAGAATAAATTCAAGCCCGGCGACAACTTTGCCATACAGCCCGCGCATTTCTACAAGGGTTCGCTCCAAGCGCCCGGTTACTCCTACCGCAACTGCGGCGGCGACGCCACGGTCGTCAACATCCCCATGGAAATTCTGGAGATGGACTGCCTGTTGACCTACGATTCCGACGTATACTTTTACGGTTCGCTGGCGGAACCGGTCAGCTGCATCGTGGGCACGTTCCATGCCATGTACCACACCCAGCCCGGCAGCTATGCGCACCAAATGGGCATTGTGGAGGGCGGCAAAATGGCGCTGTTGGCTTCCGTAGGCCCCATGGGCCTTGGGGCTATCGATTATGCACTGCACTGCGACCGCAGGCCCGGCTTGCTGGTGGTGACGGACATTGACGACGCCCGCCTTGCGCGCGCAAAAAGCATCTACACCCCGGAGCACGCCAAAGCGCAGGGCGTTGAGCTGATCTACGTCAACACCGCCACGGTGGAGGACCCGGTAGCCAGGCTCATCGAGCTTTCCGGCGGCACCGGCTATGACGACGTCATGGTGTTTGCCCCCGTCAAGCCCGTGGTGGAACAGGGCGACGCCATACTCGGCCACGACGGCTGTCTGAACTTCTTCGCCGGCCCTTCCAACCCCAACTTCAAGGCGGAAATGAACTTCTATAACGTCCATTATGCCTACCACCACATCGTGGGCACCTCGGGCGGCAATATCGACGACATGCGCGAGGCCATCGCGATGATGAACGCGGGCAAGCTTGACCCCGCCGCCATGGTTACGCATGTGGGCGGCCTGGACTGCGTGGTGGAAACCACGCTCAACCTGCCCCATATACCCGGCGGCAAGAAGCTCATCTATACCCAGATCAGCATGCCGCTGACCGCTATTGCGGACTTTGAGGAAAAGGGCAAGACCGACCCGCTGTTTAAAAAGCTGCACGAGATCGTTTCCGCCAACAACGGCCTGTGGAGCAGCGAGGCGGAAAAATACCTGCTCGCCAACGCAAAGGCAATAGGCTGATTGTAGCGGGCGCAGGCTTTTATGGCTTTGCGCCCGCATATTTTATTTGAGGCATAGGAGGAGGAAGGCATGCGGACACTCAACCTTCTGGCGTTCGATTTGGGCGCGAGCAACGGGCGCGGCATACTCGGCCGCTTTGACGGCGAGTGCATCAAGCTTACCGAACTGCACCGTTTCGAGAACAATTTTGTCAGCCTCAACGGCGTGCTGTATTGGGACGTATTGAACTTCAACCAGCAGATGAAAACCGCTTTCCATGCCTTCGCCCGCTCGGGCGCAGGAGACCTGCATGCCTTCGGCATAGATACCTGGGGCGTGGATTACGGCCTGCTGGACAAAAACGGCGCCCTTTTAAGCAACCCCCGCAGCTACCGGTATGCGCAGGATGCGGATATGGAGGCGGTATGGCCCCTTGTTGCGCGCGAAACGCTGTTTGAGCGGACCGGCATCGCCAGCCTGAACTTCAATACGCTCTACCAGCTTTACCGCCGCAAAAGGGAGAACGACCCGGCGCTGGAAAACGCCGACTGCATGCTGCTTATCCCCGACCTTTTAGGGTATTTCTTTACCGGGGAGCGCGCGAGCGAATACTCCAACGTCACCACCTCCATGATGTACAATCCCACCGCGCAGGATTGGGATTATGAAACCATCCGCGCGCTGGGGCTGCCGGAACATATCTTCACCCGCGTCGACCGCGCGGGCACCCTGCGCGGCAAGCTGCTGCCCGACGTGGCGCAGGAGCTTTCCATCAACCGCGCGGCGTTTGCGGCCGTAGGCACGCACGATACCGCCTCCGCGGTGGCGGCGATACCCGGCGAAGGGAATTTTGCGTTCTGCTCCTCGGGCACCTGGTCGCTCTTTGGCGTGGAAACGGATGCGCCCATACTCACGCAGGAGGTATACCGCGCCAATTTTTCCAACGAAGGCACGGTACAGGGCACATTCCGCCCGCTCAAGAACATCATGGGCCTGTGGATCATACAGGAATGCCGCCGGGAATGGCTGCGCACGGGAAGCAATATCGGCTGGAACGATATCGTGGAAGCGGCGCGGGCGGAAACGCCCTTCCGCTCTCTTATCGACCCGGACTGTAAGGAGTTCTTTACCGGCGGGAACATGCAGCACAAGGTGCGGGAATACTGCGCTCGCACAGGCCAGCCCATACCGGAATCGCAGGGGCAGCTCGCCCGCTGTATATACGAGAGCCTTGCGCTCAAATACCGCTGGGCGTTTGAGCGGCTGGAGGAAATCAAGGGCGCGCCGCTGGATGCGCTCAACATCGTGGGCGGCGGCATCCAAAACAGGCTGCTGAACCAAATGGCGGCCGATTCCATAGGCAAGCCCGTGGTCACCGGCCCTACCGAAAGCGCATGCTTCGGCAATCTTCTATTGCAGGCGGTGGCCTTGGGCGAGCTTTCCGGCATTGAAGACGTGCGCGCGGTGGTGCGCAATTCCGTAGAGGTGGAAACCTGCGAACCGCAGCACACACAGGCGTGGGAGGACGCTTACGCCCGCCTGCTTTCGCTGATGCAGCAAAATTAACATCGCCTATTCTTTATAACACCAGTACCATTGCTTGCACTCGAGGCCCAGCGTTTCCGGTCTGTCCGCGCGCTGCAAAAGATCTTTGTATGTCTGCGGCGGCGGCACCATGGCAGGCTGCCCCGGCTGCCAGTTTGCGGGGGTAACCATCCCTTCCGCATCCGAGCACTGCAACGCGGCAACCAGCCGCTGTATCTCGGGGATGCTCCTGCCGTTGCTCATGGGGTAGGCCAGTATGGCGCGTATCTTTTGGCTGGGATCGATGATGAATACGTTGCGTACGGTGGACTGGGTGCTGACATCGGGCGCGATCATGCCGTACATGCGCGCGATGTCGCCCATGCGGTCCGCTACGACCGGGAACGGGATCTGTACGCCGGTAGTGGTGTAGATGTTGTATACCCACGCCAGATGCGAGGCGTTGGAGTCGATGCTCAGCCCCAGAAGATAGGTTTTCATTTTTGCGAAGGATTCCGCCGCCTGTGCGAATGCCACGAATTCCGTCGTACACACCGGCGTAAAATCCCCCGGATGCGAAAAGAATACCAGCCATACGCCTTTGAAATGTTCCATTTCCACCGGCCCGAACGTGCTCATGGCGGTAAAATTCGGCGCCTGCATGCCTATGCTTAAGCTTCTTTCCATGTCTACTCCCCCTTCGCCTCATTGTATGCGCGAATCGGAGGCTTAGGTCGGTTGGTGCGATATTTTAGCAACGCAAAAAAGGGCTGTCTCAGATCAAAAAAGCTGAGGCAGCCCCTTTTTCTTGCGTTAGTTTACTTATACAGCGGGCCGAACGCGGCGCAGGCACGGTAATCCGCGCCCTCAAGCCCGTCGGTGCCGAACGCCGCCCATGCGGCGGGGCGGAAGATATCCTTTTCTTCCACATTG
>JAVBWI010000013.1:0-22482 GCA_036677445.1 Clostridia bacterium | reverse complement strand
TTACGCTTGCGGGCCTGACCAACGCCCTCAAAGTAGTGGGCAAGAAAAAAGAAGACGTCAAGATCGTGGTCAACGGCGCGGGCGCGGCGTCCATTTCCATTACCAGGCTGCTGCTGGCCGACGGCTTTCAAGACGTCACGCTGTGCGACCGCAAGGGTATCATTTATGAAGGCCGCAAGGAAGGAATGAACGCCATCAAGGAAGAGATGGCGCGCATTACCAACCGCGAAAAGAAGCAGGGTACGCTTTCCGACGCCATGGCAGGCGCGGATGTGTTCCTGGGCGTTTCCGCCCCCGGCACGGTCACGGTGGATATGGTGAAGTCCATGGCGAAGGACGCCATCGTGTTTGCCTGCGCCAACCCCACGCCGGAAATATTCCCGGATGACGCGAAGGCGGGCGGCGCGAAGGTTATCGCCACCGGCCGCAGCGACTTCCCCAACCAGATCAACAACGTGCTCGCTTTCCCCGGCATATTCCGCGGCACGTTCGATGTGCGCGCAAGCGACATCAACGACGAAATGAAGGTCGCGGCCGCCTATGCGCTGGCCGGGCTGATCTCGGATGAGGAGCTGAGCGCCGAGTATATTATCCCCAAGGCGTTCGACCCGCGCGTGGGCAAGGCCGTTGCCGCCGCCGTGGCCGGGGCCGCGCGCAAAAGCGGCGTAGCGAGACTGTAGCTGATTACATAACCAGAAGGACAGGGGTCTCCGGGATTGAGAAAATGAAATGCCGCTCGGAGATCTTTGCATCCTACGCAAAGCCGGCCGGGGAGTGGGAGATAAAATGAATTTGAACTTAGAGGGCAAAAGCGTGGTAATAACCGGCGGCGCTACGGGAATAGGCCGGGCGGCGGCAATGGAGTTTGCAAGAGAAGGGGCGGTGGTTTCTGTTTGCGCAAGACGGTTATCAACGCTTGAGCAAATGCGGGAAGACGCCGGAAAAGAAGGCCTGCAAATCGATATCTACCGGCTTGATGTAACGGATGCGGCAGCGATGGAATCCATGGCGGAGGATATTGCAAAAAAGAGAGGCGGCATTGACGTTTGGCTGAACAATGCAGGTGTTGCAATCAATCGGCCCGTGATGGAATTTACTTCGGATGAATACCGGTATATGATGGGAATTAATCTGGACGCTGTATTTTTCGGTTGCCGCATCGCGGCAAAGCATATGATTGCGCAGGGACGGGACGGCGTGATTTTAAACGCGTCTTCTTATGCGGCAAAAATCCCCCATGCGGAAGGCGCCGTTTATGCGGCAACCAAGGCGGCGGTATCCAGCCTCACCAAAACATTTGCTGCGAATCTGGCCCCGTATGGCATCCGGGTGGTCGGCTATATTCCGGGTATGATCGTAACCGAAATCAGTACGGAATCAATTGCGGCAAACCGGAGGCATTATACGCAGAATATTGCCCTGCAGCGCCTGGGGGTGCCGGAGGACCTGGCGAAACCCCTCGTGTTTTTAGCGTCCGACGCAGCAGGGTATATATCGGGCGTGGATATTGAGATTGCCGGCGGAAAGTATGCCGTGCAAAATTCGGAATATCCATGGCTGCGAGCGGGAGGGCTCAGTGTGGATTCCTTAGAGGGAAGTGTAGGGCCGATCAGGTCGGACAATGGATGATAAACAGATGCTTGGGAGGCCTTTATGAAACTGCTCAACTTTGGCTCATTAAATATTGATTATACGTATCACATGGATCAATTCGTTCGTCCCGGGGAAACAAAGGCAAGCCTGGCGCGGTCGGTCGGGTGCGGCGGAAAAGGGCTGAATCAGTCCGTTGCCGCTGCAAAAGCGGGCCTTGTGACGTATCATGCCGGTATGATCGGCCCGGAAGGGGCGTTCCTTTGCGAAAAGCTGCAGGAGGCGGGCGTAAATACCCGGTTTATCCGGCAGATTGGCGAAGGCACCGGCCATGCGGTCATTCAGGTGGACCAAGCGGGGCAGAATTGCATAATTCTATATCCGGGGGCCAATCATTGCCTGACGATCGATTACGTGCGCGAGGTGCTTTCCCATTTTACACAGGGCGATATGGTTTTGGTGCAAAACGAGACAAACCTTGTGAGGGAAATCCTTACGGCAGCACATGAAATGCGTCTGGCCACGGCCTTGAATGCCGCGCCGATGACGGAGGGGGTAAAGCAGTTTCCTTTGGAACTGCTGGACTATCTTCTTGTAAATGAAGTGGAAGGAATGTTTCTTTCCGGAGAACGTGAATATGGCGCAATCGCGGAAAAGCTTTCAGCGCGCTATCCGCACACGGGAATTGTTCTTACTTTGGGAGCCATGGGCAGTATCTACCGCAAGGGCGGAGAAAGCTGTTCTGTTCGGGCAAACAAGGTAAAGGCGGTAGATACCACGGCGGCGGGCGATACCTTTACCGGGTATTTTTTGCGCGGCGTATGTACTGGCCTGACCCCGGAGGAAGCCATGAAGCTCGCCACATCCGCGTCCGCGATCGCCATTACCCGCCCCGGCGCGGCGGATTCCGTCCCGCTTTATGAAGAGGTTATCCAAATGAAATAGAAATAACGATATACATCCTTCCCCTCGTTTCAGGGGTCCGGCGTGAAAATTTATGCAAAAACGCCGCTTGACAGCATTGGGGCCTTGTGCTAAGATTACACACAATATATTGCAAACGCGACGAAGAGGAGTAGTAAGCGATTTTCTCCAAGGCATAGAGAGCAGCGGACGGTGGAAGCGCTGCGTTTGGACATTGCCGAAGTAGCCTCAGAGCAGCGGATCGAACCGGGAGCATTCCCCCAGTAGTCTCCGCCGTGCTTTCCCCACGTTACAAGGGAAGCGGAATCGAGGCATACTGCTTTCCGTTCCGGCTAAAGTGCGCGTGGAGTCTATCCATGCGAATTCAGGTGGTACCGCGTGATCCACGTCCTGTTGTTGCAGGACGTGGATTTTTTTATTGCCTGCGATTAGTTTCAAAAATTATTTTTAGAGGAGAGAGTGTCATGATCGAAAATTTCACCAACAGAACCGAGTTTGCGTCGTATGAAGATTTCAAGAAGAACTATCGGGTCTCCTATCCGGCGGATTTCAATTTTGCGACGCATGTCGTGGACGCGTGGGCGGACAGGGAACCGGACCGGCATGCGCTGACCTGGTGCGACGATTACGGCGACAGCCGCACGTTCACGTTTTCGGATATTTCGGCGCTGTCCCAAAAAACGGCCCGCTATCTTGTTTCACTGGGCATCCGGAAAGGCGATATGGTCATGTTGCTCTTAAAGCGCCGCTGGGAATACTGGGTGACCGCCGTAGCGCTGCACCGCATCGGCGCCATCGTCATCCCGGCGGCTTACCAGCTTGCGGCGAAGGATATCGCCTACCGCGCGCAGGCGGCGAAAATCCGCATGATCATCGCCGTGAGCGACCCGTGGGTTGTCGAGCAGGTGGAAGCCGCGCGGCCCGACAGCCCCAGCGTGGAGTTCTTTGCGCTCTTGGGCGAGCGGCGCGAGGGCTGGCTGGATTTTGCCGCGGGCATGGAAGCCGCCGCGCCGGATTATGCGCGCGACCAAACGCTCACCGCCAAGGATCTGATGCTGATGTATTTTACATCCGGCACCACGGGCATGCCCAAAATGGTGATGCACGACCAAAGCTACCCCATCGGCCACATTGTCACGGCGAAATACTGGCAGCAGGTGCAGGACGGCGGGCTGCACATTACCGTCGCGGATTCGGGCTGGGCGAAGTTCGGCTGGGGTTCCATCTACGGCCAATGGATCAGCGGCGCCGCGATACTGGGCTACGACATGGATAACAGGTTCAGCGCGCAAAACCTCATAAAGACCATCCGCACCTACCGGCCGACGTCGCTGTGCGTACCGGGGACCATCTACCGCTTTATGATGAAAGAGGGGCTGACGAAGGAGGATTTCGCTTCCGTGCGGCATTGCGGCACGGCGGGGGAGCCTCTCGCGCCCGAGATCATGCACGCGTTTGAAGAAGCGACCGGCCTGCATATCCACGAAGGGTTCGGCCAGTCCGAAAGCAGCGTCATGGTCGGTAATTTTGGGTGGTTCCCGCCCCGCGCCGGCTCTATGGGCAAGCCCTCCCCGCTTTACGATATCCATATCGTCGATGAAAACGGGGAGGACTGCGAGGCGGGAGTGACCGGCGAACTGGTCGTGCGCAATTTGGACCGTTACCGGCCAGAGGGCCTTCTCTGCGGCTACTGGGTGGATGGGCGGCTCCGGCCCGCGCACGATGAAAACTATGTCTACCACACAGGAGACCTCGTCTTTCAGGATACCCAAGGCTATATCTGGTTTGTGGGCCGCAACGACGACATGATCAAATGCT
The DNA here is from genome assembly GCA_036677445.1 of Clostridia bacterium. GTDB lineage: Bacteria > Bacillota > Clostridia > Christensenellales > CAG-138 > JAVBWI01. Next base: position 18,150 of record JAVBWI010000013.1, on the reverse strand, counting down.
CCGGCTACCGGATAGGGCCGTTCGAAATCGAATCGGTACTGCTTACCCACCCCAGCGTGCACGAATGCGCCATCACCGGCGCGCCCGACCCCATCCGCGGGCAGGTCGTCAAGGCGACTATTGTGCTTAACGACGGCTATGAAAGCGGGCAAAAGCTCACGCAGGAGCTGCAGGCGTATGTCAAACATATAACGGCGCCGTATAAATACCCGCGCGTCATTGAGTACGTTGCGGCGCTGCCGCGGACAACTTCCGGGAAGATCCAGCGCAACCGCATACGGGCGCAGGCATAGATTGGCGGAAAAGTGCCATACGGCACTTTTGCGAGTTTGCAGAAACAACCTGTACCTGCGGTGGCGGCGACGGCCCGCAGGCCTAGTGTCCGAGGCGTCTCCCGCCGAGGACCGGCGGTTCCTGAGAGGAAAGCCTTGCGCCGCAAGGCTTTCCGCCGCCACCGCACATGTCGCTCTCCGGCGGTTCTCAAGTCTCAGGGGGCTTCGCCCCCCGCTCCCTTTGGTACGCGTTTCCATCCAACTGTATGACCGATCCGCCACACTGCGAGAAGTGTCTGCAGTCAAAGACGACCAATTCTTGGGTTGATCAATGCATACTGCGCGCATCGCGATTTAATCCAAATTACTGATGCTGTTGACCATCAGCTGTTCGGCGAGCTTTGCCATGCATTCCGGCGTTTCCTGCATGCCGTTGTCGAACCAGCGCTTGAGCAGGGCGACGCAGCCGAACGCAGCAAAGGAATAATAGTAATCATAAAATTCTTCTTTTCCGCCACCGAGAAATCTTTTCCATTCCTGCTTGCTTCGCGGCCGGCTCATTTCGATAAACTGGTCGAAAAACCGCGTCTCCCTTGTGCGCATAAAGGCAATAAAGATATCGGAGTTTGCCGCGACATATTTCAAAAGCTCCAGCAATATCGGCATAAAATCGACTCTCGCCTGCGTATTGTGCTTGGCGATGATCGCGCTGAAATTTTCCCAAATCTCCCGTTCGGTCTGTTCAAAAAGGTCATAAATGTCCTTATAGTGCAAATAAAATGTGCCCCGGTTGATATCCGCGCGCTCCGTAAGGTCGCTCACGGTAATATCCTTCAGGTCTTTTTCCATCAGCATGCGGGTAAGCGTCTGCCGTATAACCGCTTTGGTTTTGCGTGTGCGGCGGTCGGTATTTGAACTTTCCATGAATTCGCTCCTCCCAATTGAACAGCCGGCGCGCATGTGTTGATAAATCAGCATCAGACCGAGCATTAACTATTGAACGGATAAGCCCGCCTTCACTATAATATACAAGCGATCAAAAATCAACGCATTGTATATAAACGCGAGGGGAAAGCATTGGAAAAAGCGGCGGAATTCATACTCAAACACAAAAAAACAGTGCTGATCTGCTTCGCCGCTCTTGTAATCGCGTCCCTGCTGGTCATGCCGATGGTGCGCACGAATTACCGGCTTTCCGATTATCTGCCGGACGACGCCATGTCCACCAAAGCGCTGGAGGTAATGGAAGCGCGGTTCGATCAGCGCATCCCCAATCTTTCCGTATATATGCAGAACGTTACCATACCGCAGGCGCTTAAGCTGAAGGCGCAGCTTCAGGAACTGCCCGGCGTGGAGAGCGTACTTTGGCTGGACGACGTGCTGGATGTTTACGAGCCTCTGGAAATGCAGGACAGCGAAACGGTGGAGGCGTGGTACAAGGACGGCGGCGCGCTGTTTTCCCTGACGGTCGCCACCGACAATGTGGGCGATCACATCGCCTCCCTGCGGGCGTTCATCGGCGATCGCGGGGTGCTATCCGGCGAGGCGGCGAACCAGGCCGCCGCGCAAAGCTCCGCCACGGGCGAGGTGCCCAGGATCGTGCTGTTTATCGTACCGCTGGTGCTGCTGGTGCTGCTGATTTCCACCAGCTCTTGGTTTGAGCCCGTGCTGTTTTTCATCACCATCGGCGTGGCGGTGCTGCTCAATGAAGGTACCAACGTCTTTCTTGGGGAAGTATCCTTCATCACAAAATCCACCAGCGGCATTTTACAGCTTGCGGTTTCCATGGATTACGCCGTTTTCCTGCTGCACAGCTTTGCGCGCCACCGTCAGGAGGGGCTGGATATTCAAAAATCCATGTCCAAGGCAATGGCGGACTCCTTCTCCGCCATTGCGGCAAGCTGCATGACAACGGTGATCGGCTTTGTCGTGCTGGTATTGATGCGCTTTAAAATCGGCCCGGATATGGGCATTGTGCTGGCAAAGGGCGTCATGGCAAGCTTCATAAGCGTCATGCTGCTGCTGCCCGTCCTGGCCATCCTATCCACGAAGCTGATGGACCGTACGCATCACCGGCCGCTGCTGCCGCGCTTTGAAAAATTCGGCGGGGTTGTCCTGCGTATTTGCGTGCCGCTTGCGATAGTCGTAATGGTTTTGATTGTCCCCGGGTACCTCGGCCAACGGCAGACACACTTTATTTACGGCTCTTCCGGTATGAACAGCGCCAATTCGCAGGGAAAGCTGGATCAGGATACAATCGACGGCATTTTCGGGCAGTCGGTGCAGATGGTGCTGCTGGTACCGCAGGGGGATATTGTGGGGGAAACCCAACTGTGCACCGATTTGGAGCAAGCAGAGGGCGTGACCTCCGTTATATCCTATGTGAATACGGTGGGTGCGGAGATACCCGGGGAGCTGCTTAACGACAAACAGCTTTCCCAGTTTCGCTCCGGCGGCTACAGCCGGATCATACTTTATCTTGATACCTCCGACGAAGGAGAGGAAGCCTTCCGCCTGGTAGAGGCCGTACGCAATACGGCAAACGGCTACTATCCGGACGCCTATCATCTTGTGGGGCCGAGCGTGGTCAACTACGACCTGATGCACACCATCGTAAACGACAACAAGTTGGTCACCGTCGCTGTCGTTATCGCCATAGGGATGGTCCTGCTGCTTACCTTCCGTTCGTTGAGCATACCGCTGATTTTGCTGCTGGTGATTGAGGGCGCCACCTGGATCAATTTGAGCCTTCCCTATTTTGCGGGTTCGTCGCTCAACTATGTGGGGTACCAGATCATCAGCTCCGTACAGCTGGGCGCCACGGTAGACTACGGCATATTGTTCGTGCAGCAGTATATGAATAACCGCAAACGTATGGATAAACGTTCCGCTGCCCGCCGGACGGTGACGGATACCGCGGCCTCCATACTTACCCCCGCAAGCATACTGACCATCGCGGGCATGATGCTGGGCGTTATTTCGAGCAACGGGATCGTCAGCCAGCTTGGCGCTATGCTGGGCAGGGGGGCTATGCTCTCGGCAGGGCTGGTATTGACGATGCTGCCGGGGCTGTTGCTGCTTTCCGATAAACTCATTGAGAAAACAACACTAAGAAGGGCCGGGAAGGAGGAGTATATCCATGAATCAAACCGGTAAACGCAGCGCGGCGCTGCTCCTCGCAGCATTGGCGTTTCTCGCTTTCCCGCTGCGGGCGTTCTCATTACAGCCTGCGGTGCAGCCATTAAAGGATGAAGTGATATACGCAAAGCTGCTTGCCGACGGTACCGTGAAAAGCGCGTATGTCGTCAACAGCTTTACGCTGGAGCAGGGGGGGTCATTTACAGACTACGGAAACTATGATGAGATTATCAACCTGACGACGGCCGACGAGCTTGCCGCACGCGGGGATGCCATCCGCATCAATGCCCAGAAAGGCAAGTTTTTTTATCAGGGCAACCTGCAATCTGTGGAGCTCCCCTGGACGGTCGGCATCAGTTATCTATTAAACGGCAAGCCGGTATCGGCCAAGGAGGTGGCGGGCGCGAGCGGCATGCTGGAAATCGTGCTGCGCATAGACGAAAACCCCGATGCCGACCCCGTGTTTACGCAGAACTACTCGCTGCAGGTTGCCATGACGCTGGACAGCGTCCGCTGCGGTAATATTGCGGCCAAGGACGCGACCATCGCGGCGGCCGGCAAAAACAAGGTGCTCAATTTCATCAAGCTGCCGGATTCCAATGCGGAATACAGCGTAACAATGAAGGCGGCCGATTTTGAAATGGGCGGCATACAGATCAGCGCCGTTCCACTTTCCCTGTCGTTCGAACTGCCCGAAACCGGCGGTATGACGCAAGACCTTGTGAAGCTGCAGGATGCCATACGCAACCTCAACGACGGAACGCGGTCGCTCGCAAATGGCGGCGGCGATATGGAAGAAGGCCTGTACCAGTTCACCGACGGCCTGCTGGAGATGTGGGACGGCATGAACGAGCTGGAGGACGGTTTTTCGGAACTGGTGAAAGGCAACCCGGAGTTGAAGGACGGCTCTTCACAGATACTCGGCGCGCTCAATGCCATTAAAAGCGGCCTGTCCGCCTTTGACTCCGTGGATATCGGCGGCCTGACGGAGCTGGCCGCGGCTTCCGCCGCCATACGCGGCGGATTGGAAGGGCTTTCCGGCGGCTTAAACGGGCTGCAGGGCGGCCTGTCGCATGCGGAGGACCTGCTATCGGGCAATCAGGCGCTTATCGACTCCATCAAGGGGCAGATCGCTGCGCTGGAGGGAGCGGAAGGAAGCGAGCAACTCATCGGGCTGCTTACCGCCGCCCGCGACCAACTGGACGCCAACAGCGGCATGATCGCCGGGGTAAACGCTGGCATCAGCGGGGAAAGCGGCCTCGCCGCCGGTGCGGGCGCGCTGCTTGCGCAGTATGCGCTCTTTGACGCGGGCATACAAGCCCTTCCTGCCCAGCTTCAGGAGATGGCGGGCGGCATGCTGTCCCTTAAGGACGGTATCGACAAGCTGGCTTCCAACTACGGCGATTTCCACGGTGGCTTGAAGGAATATCTCTCCGGCGTCTCACAGCTCTACCGCGGCTATCAAAAGCTTGTGGACGGCTTTGACGGCCTGCGTTCGGGCGGCACGGATTTGGCCTCCGGCATGTCGGACCTTCACAAGGGCATGCTGGAGCTTGCCGACGGCACGGACGACATGCGGGATGAAACCGCCGATATGGATGCGCAAATGCAGGATAAAATCGACGAAATGCTGGAAAAGTACACATTTGAAGAGTTTGAACCGGTGTCCTTCATTTCGCAAAAGAACGCCAATGTGGAGCTGGTGCAGTTTGTGCTGATGACGGAGGAAATCAAAACGCCCGAACCCGACGAACCGCCGGGGGTGCAGGAGAAAGAGCCGACTTTCTGGCAGCGCCTGCTTGCGCTGTTTGGGCTGTAGCCCTGTCAAAGAAGTGCCTTGCGGCACTTCTTTGAGTTTTGCAGGAACCGCTTTACACTCGCGCCGTGCATGCCGCCGCTTGCGAATGAAGGCAGGAGCAGTGATTAACTTCTACATAGCTTTTTAAAATAAAGCCGCTCGTTCATACAACCGAGGGCTTTTAATCCGTCATTTTGCAGCGGCATGTACGGTGCAAAATGACACCTTGTAACGCAAGTTGCCGCGACAGTTTTCCTGCGCAAGCAGGAAACCGAGCGGCAACTTGCGTGGTGAACCTCGAAAAAGGGGTTGTCGCGCTAAGTGTACGGCGAATAATTATTCAAGCACTTAGCGCGGCAGCCCGGGTTCGTGCCCCAAACGGTGCAAAATCGATCCGGTGGATCGATTTTAGAACCCTGTTTCCTTTCGCATTATGCATTGAAAATGCTTAATGCGATGGCGCTTTTTCGACAAGTTTAAGAAGGTTCTATAACATTCGCGCCCATATACGGCACCAGCACCTTGGGTATCTTCACGCTGCCGTCGGCCTGCTGGTAGTTTTCCAATATGGCGGCTACGGTACGGCCCACGGCCACGCCCGAGCCGTTGAGGGTATGCACCAGCTCCGGTTTGGCCTTTAAATCCCGGCGGAAACGGATGCCCGCGCGGCGCGCCTGGAAATCCTCGAAGTTGGAGCAGGAGCTGATCTCCACATACCGGCCGTAGCTGGGCATCCACACCTCGATATCGTACGTCTTGGCGGAAGAGAAGCCCAGGTCCCCGGTAGAGAGCGCCACCACCCGGTAGGGAAGCCCCAGCCGCTGGAGCACAAGCTCCGCGTCGTTGGTCAGCTTCTCCAGCTCGGCATAGGAATCCTCCGGCTTTGAGAACTTGACAAGCTCTACCTTGTTGAACTGGTGCTGGCGGATCAACCCCCGCGTATCGCGCCCGGCGCTGCCCGCCTCGGCACGGAAGCACGCGCTGTATGCGCAGAACTTGATGGGCAGCTCCGCGCCGTCGAGTATCTGGTCGCGGAACATGTTGGTCACCGGCACCTCGGCGGTGGGGATGAGGAAATAATCCGTATTGGCGACCTTGAATGCGTCCTCTTCAAACTTGGGCAGCTGGCCCGTACCCGTCATGCTGGCGCGGTTGACCATATAGGGCGGGAATATCTCGGTATACCCGCTCTCGCAGGTGTGCGTATCCAGATAAAAGTTAATGACCGCGCGCTCCAGCCGCGCGCCAAGGCCGCGATAGAACGTAAAGCGCGCGCCCGTGACCTTGCCGGCGGTGGCGAAATCCAGTATCTTCAGGTCCTCGCCCAGATCCCAGTGCGCTTTGGGCGTGAAGTTGAACTTGGTCGGCTCGCCGTAACGGCGCACTTCCATATTCTCGCTGTCGTCCGCGCCAACGGGCACGCTTTCGTGCGGAATATTGGGGATGGAATATAAAAACTCCTGTATCTTTTCGTCAAGCGCCGCAACCTCGGCGTCCAACGTTTTGATGCGCGCCGCGGTATCCTTCATTTCCTCCATCAGCGCATCGGTGCTCGTCCCTTCGCGTTTGAGCCTGGGAATCTCGGCGCTTACCGCGTTGCGGCGCGCTTTTAGCGACTCCACCTCCACGAGCAGCCTGCGGCGCTCTGCGTCCGTCTCCAAAAAGGAGGATATGTCCGCACCCTTGCTGCGCCTGTTTTCCATGGCGCGCAGCAGCGCATCGGGATTTTCACGAATACGTTTAATGTCCAGCATGATACGATGATCCCCCTTTTGGAATTTCAATATCCATCACCCGAATGGTATATTCAGGTACTTTACTAGTTGCTGCCTTATAGTATTGAAGACACGGTAATGTTTTTTATTACATACGCTCCGGCGCCGCAAGCCCCACAAGATACAGCCCTGTGGAAATGACCGACCGCGCCGCAGCGGTGAGCGCCAGCCTCGCGGTTTGTACACTTTCTTCCTCGCCGATAATACGCTGCTCGTAATAAAACTTGTTGAACGCCTGGCAAACGGCCACCACCGCGCGGGATACGAGGTAGGGCTCGTTCTTTTCCGCCGCTTCGCGCACGGCGCGGGGGAAATCACCCATTGCGCGCACGACGCGCATGGCGTTTTCGTCGCTCAGAAGCTCATAGTTCAGGCTTTCGGGAATGTCGGCAACTTCCGCTTTTCGCAGCACGGCGCAGCAGCGCGCGTGGGTGTACTGCACATACGGCCCCGTTTCGCCATCGAAATTGAGCGCCTTGTCCCAGCTGAACACAACGTCCTTGATACGGCTGTTATACAGCGCGTTCCATACCACCGCGCCCACGCCGACCTGCCGGGCGACCGCAGGCTTGTCCGTAAGGTCGGGGCTCTTTTGTGTGATGACTTCCAGAGTCTTTTCGACGGCGGCGTTCAACACCTCTTCCAGAAAGAGCACCTTGCCCTTGCGGGTGGAAAGCGTGCCGTCCTGCATGCTGACCATGCCGAACGCGACATGCACAAGATCCTTCGCCCACGGATAGCCCATCAGTTCCACCACCTTGAACCATTGGCGGAAATGCAGGTCCTGCTGGTAGGCCACCACATACAGGCATTTCGCGAAATCGTAGGTGTCCTTGCGGTAGAGCGCGGCGGCGATATCCCGCGTGGCATAGAGCGTCGCGCCGTCGGAGCGCAGCACGATGCACGGCGGCATATTGTATTCGGAAAGATCCACCAGATACGCGCCGTTGTCCAGCTTGAGCAGGTGTTTTTCTTCCAGTTCCTCGATCACGCGGCTCATTTTGTCGTTATAAAAGCTTTCGCCCGCGTAGCTGTCAAACGCGATGCCCAGCATGTCGTATACGCGGGAGACCTCTTTGAGCGTGAGGGACTTGAACCACTCAAAAAGCTCCAGCGCCTCTTCGTCGTTATCCTCAATGCGCTTGAACCACGCGCGCGCCTCGTCGTTGAGATATTCGTCCTTTTCGGCTTCCTCGTGGAAACGCACATACAGATCAAGCAGCGCGCGTATGGAGCCCTGCTCCACCTGCGCCTTGTTGCCCCAGCGCTTATACGCCACGATCAGCTTGCCAAACTGCGTCCCCCAGTCGCCCAAATGGTTGATGCCCACGCAATTGTAGCCCATGTGCTGGTAAATGCGGTAGAGCGCATGGCCGATCACCGTGGAGCTCAGGTGGCCGATATGGAACGGCTTTGCGATATTGATGGAAGAATAATCTATGCAGACGTTGCGCCCCGCGCCCTCGTCGCTGCCGCCGTAGTTCTCGCCGTTCTCGCGTACGGCCTGGATGACGGCCTTCGCATACGCGTTGGGTTTTACATAAAAGTTGACGTACCCGCCCACCACTTCGGCGCGCTGCACGAAATCGGGCAGGGAAGTATTTTGGCAAATATCCGCCGCGATCACCGGCGGCGCCTTGCGCAGCGTTTTTGCCAGACGGAAGCAGGGCAGGGCAAAGTCGCCCATGTTGCTTTCGGGCGGAATTTCGATCATGTTTTGAAGCACGGCGGCTTCCAGGCCGCAGCATGCGGCGACGGCCTCGGCGAGCCTTTGGGGAAAGTCCATGCGGGCGTTACCTCTCGTCTTTTTCAATATAAAAATTATTCTTTCCATGCGGGCGGCATGGCAAAAGTCGCAAACTATAGTATAACAGACTATCCGCAAAAGCGCAAAAAAAAACCGCCGGCAAAGTCCGCAGGACTATATCAGCAGCCAAACGCCTGATACAGCCTTAGCAGCGTCTCCGGCGGCAATGCCTCCGCCCGTATACCCGCGGGCAGCGAGAGGGAAGCGAGCGTCTGCTGTACCGCCCCGCGCGCATAGCCCATAGCGAGCAGGTTGTTGAGGAGCGTTTTGCGCCGCATGGCAAAAACCCCCTGCAAAAAGCCCACAAACCCGTTTGGAACCGGCGCGCCGCGGCGGCTTAGCCGCACCACGGCGGAATGCACGTCCGGCTGCGGATAGTAGGCCGAAGGCGGCAGCGTCATCACCTGCCCGGCGGTGTACGCGCAGGCGGCCGCTACGGTAAGCGGGCCGTACACACGTTCCCCCGGCTGCGCGAAAAAGCGAAGCGCCGCCTCCTGCTGCAGCATCAGCGTCATGCTTTGTATGGGCAGGCCGCATGAAAGCAGCAGCAGCACAATGGGCGTGGTGATGTAATAGGGCAGGTTGCCCGCCACGACAAATTCCCCGCCGCCAAGCTTCGCATGGAGTTCGGAGAAATCCACCCGCAGTATATCGCCCTCAATCAATGTCAGCGCATCGCAGTTGAGCGTCTTTTCCAGCACCCGCACCATGGCGGCGTCCTTTTCCACGGCGACGACACGGCTTGCGCGCGACAACAGCCCTTGTGTGAGCGCACCCAAGCCCGGGCCGATTTCCAGCACCGGCAGATTTTCCACCCGCATGGCGTCCAGCAGGGTATTGAGCGCGCCTTCATCCGCCAAAAAATTCTGCCCCAGCGCCCGGTTGGGCGTGAGGCCGAACGCATTTAACCGCTCGCGTATGCCGCCTGGGCTGCACAGGGGAGATTGGAATTCCATACTGTTATCATCCGTTTGCATCGTCATTTGAGTATGTATACGGTCACGTTGCGTTTGCGTCCCCATTTCACGCATTCCTTCTCCGTTTCCATGAACAGGTCGATTTGGTTCTTGGCGCCGCCCTCTTCGTGCCGGAAAGCGCCGGTATCCTGTGCGGTGCAGTAGCCGTAGCCGGGGATGTACAGCTTGGTGCCGTAAGGAATGACGCTGGGGTTGACCGCGATATACCCTACCTTGGGCCACCGCCCGGTGGCGGTGCGGCTGCCGGTATGCGTGTAGGCGGTAATTTCGCTGACCACCATCGTTTCTTTGATTTGGTCGCCGGTGGGCTTGGGCTTCCATACGCGCGTGTCGCCGGTCAGGCTGGTCTGGTAGCGTATTTTGGTGCCGACGATCTTGACTTCATCTACGGCTTCCTTGAGTATGATCTGGTTCATGATCTCGCGGGAGGAGAGTACGCCGTCGCGGTAGATGATTTGCCGCACGGTAAGCCTTTCGCCGTTGACGCCTTCCGTCTGCACGGTGTCGTTGCCGATATAGACGGTATTGTCCTTAATGGTCTCCTCACGGTATTCGATGACCTCATTGACCGTCTCATATTCCTTTTCTACATCGATGTGCCGTATGTGCATACCCGGCTCCACATCCGCAAAGGGGAGCGCGGTGATCTCGTCATCCGCGTCGTAGCTTACGCCTGCGAGCGACAGCGCCTTGCCCACGCTGCCTCCATGCAGCCGCAATATGGTGACCTTCCCGCCGGAGGCGACCGCCACCGGAAAAGCGGAATCCACGGTGAGCTCCATGTTCGGGAGCAGCGCGGAGGTCGTTTCGTAATTGAGCGCGTCGTCCTCCCTGAGCGCGACGCTGTTTCGTGCGAACAGCTCGTCCACCGATTCGGCTTTGGTCAGTATGGCGCGGGTCTGCCCGTTCACACAGAGCGTAACCGGTATGGAAGTGTCGCTGTACAGCAGCGCCCACCCGAAAAACAGGGACGCGGCCGCAAGGGTGCCGAGCAGCGCCATATCCACCGCGCGCAGCAGTTTGGCGTTGCCTGCCGGGATGAGGGGCCGCGCGCCTCCTTTCCTATATACAGGAGCCGCGAAGGGCAGGGGAAAATCCGCCGCGCCGTCGCCGGAAGTGGCCACAGGCATACGCCTGCCGCGCTTTTTTCCAAGCAGGGACGCCAGCGCGGCCAGGGGAAACACCGCGATGGAAAGCAAAAACGCGCCCGCCGTTTTGAGCGCGCCAAGTATACGGCGGAAAAAACCCTGCTCGCCGTTTGGACGCGGGTAACGGTTGTGCGGCGCCGCATACGCGGCCCTGTGCCTGCGGATCCTGCGCATTGTTTCCTCCGGATGCAGTCAGCCTATTCCTGGAATGCATCCTTCAATTATGCGTGTTTGTTACGAACCCTAAATGCCATGTATACGTTCATCCACCGGGTTCGTTTTCCTTCATTACCAGCTTGTGCAGCAGGGTCTGGTAGATGCTTTCAGCCTGCTCAGGCCAGGCGTCGCAGGCGGCCTGCGCAAGCTGTGCGGTGGGCAGCTGTAAAGAGATGTCGAGTATGTGCGAGCGCTTATCCATCAGCCGCAGCACCGCAAGGTAGCCACCGTCCGGCAATTGCGTCTGCCGGGCAGAAAACTGCGCCTCGCTGCGCAGGCTGTCCCGGTTTTCCCTGGCGCAGGCGGAAAGCTTTTCGCGCAGGGAATGCGGCAGCTCCTCTTCAAACATTTTAAGCGTTTGCACGCCCTGCGGCGTGACGCGGTACCCCTGGCCGAACGTGCAGGGGATGGCGGCGACCAGCGCATCCTCCTCCAGCTCCGTCAGGCGCGACTGAAAATCGAAGTAATCCATCCAGTCCCGCTCGGCAAAAATACGGAAGAACTGGTTGCGCGTCAGCTCAAAATCCACCTGATCCAGAAAATACAGAAGCATGAGCTTTTGGCGCGTATCGCCGTGGGAAAAATAAGCCATCCTATCACCGCCTCGCCCTAAGTATAGCATAATTGCGGGCGTTCCGCGAGTATGGCAGGGCCAAATTTCCGCTTGCAATTAAGCGCCTTTTATGTATAATAGTATGTGCACCCCGGCGGAAGGCCGGTCGGTTTGGGGTTATAGCTCAGCTGGTCAGAGCGCTACGTTGACATCGTAGAGGTCGTTGGTTCGATCCCAACTAATCCCACCAATTAATCCTATGGTGTGCGTCACGTCTCGGTTATAAACCCACAGAGTGACGTCGGGAGCGCGCGTTGGCAGGATACGGCCATGCCCGATACGGTCGGGAAGGCCCGATCTGCCGCAGCGCACCCACCTGCCGAGAGGCGGGTGTTATAACAGAGCGAACGGCACCACGGGATTATAATTTTTTACAACCGCCTACACTGCTTTGCGGAATTGTGTAATGGTAGCACCTACGACTCTGACTCGTATTGTCTAGGTTCGAATCCTAGTTCCGCAGCCAAGAAAAGCCCCGAAAATGGGGGCTTTTTTGTTTGCATCGCGTATTATACCCTTCATATGACAGAAGTTTTCTAATAAAGTTCTAACATTCAATCTTTGATCTTGCTATCTAAGATAATTTTTGGAGGATCAGAATGCTGACAGAAAATGCGTTTAATAAAACTGGCTTTGGGCTTAATGTCTCCCGTATAACGTATACTCTTTCGTGTAGGGCTGTGATTACCACTTGGGTATATAGCAAATAGCGAATAACCTATATATTTGCTGACCCTTTCGCTTGCACTATTTAAGCAGTAACCAGATGGTGCCGAAAAACGAGTCTTAATTCTTGTTATGATGATACCGATTACGTATTCTTCGGAAAAATTTGGAATGATTCTATGAACAAATAGAGTATTGGGTATTTCATAATTGTTGTGAAGAATTGGAAGCACATACTTGTTATTGGTCAATTGCTTAATGTACGCTTTGCATTCATCATATTTGAATAAAAAAACCTCTAGGGCATATCCATCCCAGTCGCTCTTATTACTATCCCTATAATAATAATCGTTTTCATCAAACTCTATAATGCCTTTGTCCCTTGAGATATTTTGATAAACTAAATAGTCATTGAGCCCCCATAACGTGGCACCAAATGTAGGACCGCTTTTGATAACATCATTTAATGGGTTTGACATAATGCCAAGCCCTTTTGCTTTTTTTGTTACGGGATCTCTCCCAGAAATTATCTTAGTGCTCCCTGCGCTAGAAAACTGAATAAAACCATCATTATGATAAGATAGTTTAACACTGTCATCCGAAGAAAAAGTTACGCGCTCATCTATTTCTGAAGACTGTTCATGTTTTCGGTAGTCTAACCTCAATTTTGTTAAAACACCACTCCTAGCACTATGATAAGGCATGAAAAAAGCAAAGCCTTCGTTGTGAAAGACTAATTTTATAACCTTGTAAGATATACCTTTTTCAGTTAGTACGATAGTGTATTTTTTTTCTGAATTTGCTTCGCGTTCCATAAATTTTATACCCCTACTATTTAACAATATAATGCTAAAATTACCATCATTCAAGGGGCATGACCAATCTCAACAAATGAGCATGGATTTTTCACTTTTTGAGCATGTTTTCAATTGCAGAAACAGCATCATCTTGCATATCCGTCATCATATGGGAATAAGTGTCTAGCGTTATACCCACTGTCGAATGACCGAGCATAGCGGATACAATTTTCGCAGGTATTGCATTACGCAGCATGAGCGTTGCGTTTGTATGCCTCAGATCATGGAAACGGATATCCGGCAGATTGTTTGCCGCCAGTACTTCCTTAAATAAATACTGCACGGCATTGGGAGTCATAGGGGAGCCATCCTTGCGGCATATGACAAGATTATAAGGATTAAACCCCTTCCCGAATTCTGCCCGCCATTCGTCCTGTAAGGCCTTGTGTGCTTGTAAGCTGCAAACCATTGTCGGTGATAATCTAAGCGTTCTACGGCTGTTTCTGGTTTTTGTATCGCTTAATGAAAACTCACCCTTGATATAGTTTGCAGAGCGCCTGACGAATAGCGTTCCGTTACTAAAATCTACATCGTTCCATTGCAGCGCCAGCACTTCCCCACGCCGTAACCCATGCATAAGTGCAAGCAACACAGGGATATAGATTTCCGTATCCTTGCATGCTGCTATCAGCTTCTTGGCTTGTTCGGGAGTGAGCGGCTCCGCTTCAAATCTGGAGGCTAAAGGAATGTCCACATAATCTGCGGCGTTACGTTGCAGGACTTGGCCTTTTACAGCACTCACAAGGGCTTTATGCAGGTTATTATGCACGTAACGAATGCTTGTCCCAGAAAGCCCTACATTGGCAAGCTTGCCGTAAAGCGCCTGAATATCCTTTGGTTGCAATTGGTTCAACCGTATGTTGCCTATATACGGTATGATATGGCGCTCAATGTTGATGCGATAGCCACTCACTGTATTCGGTGCTAGGCGAGGTATGCAATAGGATTCCAGCCAATGCCGCAGATATACAGCAACGGTGGAATTGTCTACGGCATTTAAGAAGCCGCTTTCAATCTCTTGGATACGAGTACGCAGGACTTTTTCTGCTTCTTTTTTGGTGTCGAAGCCGCCCTCCCACTTCTGCTTCCATTTGCCGTTGCTGTCCTTACCTACATAATAGACAAGATACCAGCGGTCATTCTTTTTCGTAACGGTTCCCCTCATAGTTTGCCCCCCACTGTTGCGGCCTGTATCCATTCCATGAAGCGTTCACGTGGTATGACCCTGCGTTGACCTATTTGAATGCATGGCACGCGTCCTTCCTTCAACAACTGATACATTGTACTTACGCTTATCCGCAGGATTACCGCAGCTTCTTTTGCAGTAAGAACTGACTGATTCATTGTAAATTCTCCTTTTCAAAAAAGTACTGTAATGGTTCCTGTGCGTTATTGAAATCTTTTGTACGAACATAATCATTTTGAAAACTCGGTTCAAATGATTGGCGTAGAGGAGCACGACATATAACCTCCGCACGACGTAAGTGCTTTGATGCATAGAACACATGATGGTTTAACTCTATACGTGATTCCATGAGTTTTTTTGTAACGTACTTCATCATGTACTTTGCACAGCGGTTATGGCTTATTATCTGTTCAACTGTTACCCATCCGAATTTTTCGCAATAAGGCATCCAGTTCATTATCTTGCGCCCTTGCCGAATCTTGCGTTTGGTTTTCTCGGGGATATTGTCTTCTAGGTTAAAAGGCTTGAGTTGTTGAAAAGGAATACCCATCATGAGCCCGTGAAAATGCCAAGCATTATCCTTGTGAGGCTCCGGTATAATCAGATAGCGAATATTTAACTTCTGCTGATAATTCATGTTGTTAATCCACTTTGCGAGTACAGTAAAAAAAGCTTTCAAATTATTCCTATCATTTTTCGCGCCATTTATAGTCATAGTCACAAAAAGAGTCCACGGATTACATAGTGCTAGTTCAAATATAATTCGTCTCGAACGGGATAGACTTCCATCTAGCTTGATACTGTTTCCAGCAGTACCTCTTTCGGTGACTACTTTTTGAGAGGATTTTTCAAACCCAGCAATTCTTACTGCTTTCATACCAATGAGTTTGTAATGTTGATCTGTATAGTATTTTAGAATACCTATATTGTTTTCATATATCTGATGCTTTGTAAAAGATAACGATTTCAATGTTTTCACCTCCTTCCATAAGTGAAATGTGTTACTTAGTCAAGTATGGAGGCGGCCGCTCTGCTGCCGGCCGCAGGGTCCCCTGACCCCTGCATGCCCGCAGTCAGCGCGTGCCGCGCCCCAGCATCCACCAGAGTTGCATTTAAGCTTTCTTTTACAACCGTACGCCCTCTATCTTCAATTGGAGCTGTCAAGAGGCTTTCGCGGCATAAAACCGGCTTGCCGGATTTATTCCACGTCCTCTTGACGGCTCCAACTTTATGCGCCATAGTTCACTTGCCGAAGGGGTTGGGTAGCAAGCTTACTTGATTTCCCCTCCAGCCATCCAGTATGGCGCATAAAGCTGCCTAATCGCGGATACGTTGCCTCTGCTAATTGGATAGCAAGTATGGTACGAGCTTATGAGTATTGTACTAGATATCCGTACTAATATAATAGTACTATAAAATCGTACTGTCAAGGCGTGTTTATGGAAAATACGAAATTCTTGTAATAATACGAGCATCATGATATGCTGCTTTCAGAGGTGTTAGAAAATGGCTAAGCAATTTGACGATGAGCAGTTTTTCAAAGAAATCGATAAAGGGAAATACGGAGAGTATATAAAGCATCCAATTACTGCGGATGAACGGGCAGTTCTTTTAGGAAAAAACATGAAACGTTTGCGTGAACGTGCAAATCTCTCACAGAATGCACTATGTAAAATACTTGAATGTAAAAAGCAAACATATAGCGGTTATGAAAATGGGAAGCACGAACCTAGGCTTGAAACCATTATAAGACTAGCCTCTCTATATGACGTGCCTGTTGAATTATTGGCAGGAAAAAAACGCTCAGATGAATTTGACCCCAGTTCAATTATTGAAGACGGTTATCTCCAGCATCTTGAACAGCAGGATGATTCATTCGCTTTCGAAGATAATAAACGGCTTGATGCGCTTTCGCAGCAGGTGAATTGGATACAGAAAGAAATAGCAAAATTGCGAAAGAAATAAATTGAGTAGGCTATTAAGCCTGCTACGAATAAGATTATGCTTGACATAACTTATAAGTTATGTTTTAATATACTTCAAGGTTAAAGGGGGCGAGCACTGGTACTATGGACTTGGATGGTTGCGGTAATATCAAGCAGTTTCGATTGTATAATAGCAGTAGAGTATGCGAGTTAGTCCCATACCTTAATAATGATCTCTGTAATCTTTTTAAGGGTTGGAATCGCCCACCTGAGGAACTAGAAGAAGCGAAGGACAATGTTCTTCGAAAGCTTAGGAAAAAACTCAAGTTATTGGACCAGATTGGAACAGAGAAAGCAGTACGGGCGAAATTCGCAGAAAACATAGGCGGGGGATTGTATTCATTGCGGGTACCAGTGAAAGGGGACAAAAACCTTCGTATTTTATACTGTTTGGGAAGAAGCAAAGAAATTATTATATTATTATGCGCTTTTAATGAGAAGGATAAGAAGCGCGGGGGAAAAACTAGTTACGATGATAATAATCTGATTGCGCAAAACAGAAAGAAGGAGCTCGTACTCTAGCAGTCCCTCATTTGGTAGTGGATAAACAAGGAGGATTGGATGATGAAAAGGAATGACCCCTGCTTACATGACGCTTTTGAGACAATTGAAAGCATGATGAGTAATGTAAGCAAGGCAGAGCTTGAGCGGGATGATTTTTTGACGGACATTGCGGCGCAGCTTATTAATCTTAGGCTCGAATTGGAAAAAACTCAAGCTGAAGCCGCAGAGCAATGCGGAATAACTCAAGCGATGGTCTCGAAAATGGAAGGGGGTTTATACAACCCTAGTGTTGCACGGCTATGGGACTATGTTAATAAGCTCGGGGGCGGGATAAAGCTTGAAATATCTCTTTCGGAAGAGAACGAGTATTCTATCCGCTTTGATGAAGGAATAATAGGCTATAATGAGAAGGAACGTTTTTCTGAAATTACAAACATGAAAAATATGTTTTCAGTTTCAGAAAGTCATTCTTCTGGTGATTGGGATACTGTTGCGGAGGCATGCTAAATGAGTGAGACTACTTTAATTTCAAGCTTGCAAAGCCGAAAATTTCAGGTGCTGAGGTGCGGTATTACTGCTGGGAGCGCTCTTCTTGAAGATGGAGAAACGCGCTTTAATACTCAAATAGCTTATGACATAAAACCTTATGATGCGCCCGATGATAATCAGAGCAAATCCCATTGGTATAGCATAATTCGACTTAGTATAAAATGTGAAGCGCTAAACGAGAAGTCGGAATTGCGATATGAAATTATTTATGAATCCTCATGTGAGTATAGGCATCCTCAGGGTGAGGCAAGCATGACTTATGATAATTTTCTAATGCAAACTGAAAGAATCGGGATTGTTATGCTTGTTACTAATGCAAGGGCACATCTACTAGGTGCGGTGGGATTATTAGGCTACCCCGATCCGTATACTTTGCCGATGATTGATGTTTCTGCGCTTATAAAAGCGCATCATTCACTGAATACAGATGACAAGAAAGAATAGTGGGATAAAAAATTGCATCAAATTGCGCCCTTCGGGGCGCTTTCTTTAAAAGCTGGTAAGGGTGTTTAGTATAACAGAATTACTATTACATTCTAATATTATGGTACTGTCAAGAATTATGCGCAAAAAGGAACGAGGCCGTGCGTCTGCCACTTCAGCTGGCGGCAAAATCGGGTTCTACCTGATACTCCAGGTGCTTCATGTTTAAATACTTC
>JAVBWI010000012.1:0-51133 GCA_036677445.1 Clostridia bacterium | reverse complement strand
TTAAATTACTCAACAGTTTAAAAAACTGTCTCTTTCTTCGTTTTACTTCTCAACTTCACGCTTGCGCGCTTTCGTTGTCCGTACGTTTGCTGGTTCCTCAATAAAAATTGCGTTTCTTTCTTCTCGCACTATATAGTTTTCAAGGTGCTCTTTCGCCTTTTTGGTTGTTCCCGCAAGGCACTCGATTATCATAACAAAGAGAACGCCCTGACACAATTCGTTCTTTTGCGCGATTTTTTTTATATTTGACTATTATAACTCATATACAGGATTTTATTCATATTATCAGACAGAATCGCACTATATCTCTCTATTTTTCTTGTTTTCTATGTTGTTTTGTCTTGGCAATAAAAAACAGCGAATATTTCAATATGTTTTACATGTGCGCTTTTATATCGTTCTATATATTCCGAATATTAATGTTTTATTCCATCTGATATTACGATTTTAGGCAAAACAAATTCTGAATTGAGCATAAACAAAGTGAACCCGCGGCGAATACACGCCGCGGGTTCGCTGTTGCTAGCTAACGTTTGCTCGCTTTTTCATCAATACATGCCGGGGCCGCCGCCCATACCGGCGGGAGCCGCAGGCTCGGGCGCGGGAATGTCGGTAACAAGGCTCTCGGTGGTGAGCACCATGGCTGCGATAGAAGCGGCATTCTGCAAAGCGGATCTCGCCACCTTGGTGGGGTCGATAATGCCCTTCTCCTCCATCATGCCGTACTCATCCCTGGCAGCATCATAGCCATAGCCGGCCTTGCCGGAATGCTTGATGTTCTCTACGATGACGGAGCCTTCGAGGCCCGCGTTCATGGCAATCTGGCGTATGGGTTCCTCCAGTGCGCGCACGACGATCTGGATGCCGGTCTTCTTATCGCCGGCAGCATTCGCTTCGAGCGCTTTGACACGGTCGATCACGTTGACCAGCGCAACGCCGCCGCCAGGCACGATGCCCTCTTCCACAGCGGCACGGGTAGCATTCAGGGCGTCCTCGATGCGGAGCTTGAACTCCTTCATTTCCACTTCGGTCGCTGCGCCCACAGCGATCACCGCAACGCCGCCGGCCAGTTTGGCCAAGCGCTCCTGCAGCTTCTCTTTATCGTAATCAGAGGTGGTCTCCTCGATCTGCGCCTTGATGGAGTTGATGCGGGCTTTGATTTCAGAGGGCTCGCCTGCGCCTTCCACGATGGTGGTGTTTTCTTTGTCAACCTTGACCTGGCGGGCGGTACCCAGCTGCGCGATGGTGGTCTCTTTGAGATCCATGCCCAGCTCGTCGGAAATCACCTGGCCGCCGGTGAGGATGGCGATATCCTGCAGCATGGCCTTGCGCCTGTCGCCAAAGCCGGGGGCCTTGACTGCCACACAGGTAAATGTGCCGCGCAGCTTGTTGAGGATGAGGGTTGCCAGTGCTTCGCCTTCCACGTCCTCGGCGATGATGAGAAGCTTCTTGCCCTGCTGCACGACCTGCTCAAGCACGGGCAAAATCTCCTGAATGTTGGATATTTTCTTCTCAGTGATGAGGATGAGGGGATTCTCGAGGACAGCCTCCATTTTATCGGTATCCGTAACCATGTAGGCGGAAGCATAGCCACGGTCAAACTGCATACCTTCGACGAGCTTCATTTCCGTCTTCATGGTCTTGCTCTCTTCAACGGTGATGACGCCGTCGTTGCCGACCTTATCCATCGCGTCGGAAATCAGCGTGCCGACGGTTTCATCCCCGGCGGAGATGGAGGCAACCTGCGCGATCGCATTCTTGCCGCTGACCGGCTTACTAAGCGCTTTGAGGCCTTCAACGGCTTCCAACACGGCGGCCTCAATGCCGCGCTTCAACACCATGGGGTTGGCGCCTGCGGCAACATTCTTCAGGCCTTCGCGTACGATGGCCTGCGCGAGCAGGGTGGCGGTGGTGGTACCGTCGCCCGCGACGTCATTGGTCTTGGTAGCAACTTCTTTGACAAGCTGCGCGCCCATGTTTTCAAACGGATCTTCGAGCTCGATCTCTTTGGCGATGGTCACGCCGTCGTTGGTGATAAGCGGCGCGCCGAATTTCTTATCCAGCACGACATTGCGCCCTTTGGGCCCGAGGGTGATCTTAACGGTATCCGCAAGCTGGTTCATGCCCTTTTCCAGTGCACGGCGGGCGTCTTCTCCGTATTTCAACTGCTTAGCCATGATTTCTATTCTCCTTCCGCTATGCGCTTTGGGTTATTCCACGACAGCCAGAATATCGTTCTGCCGTACGATGATGTACTCCGTACCGTCGAGCTTTACCTCGGTACCGGCATATTTGGAATAAATCACCTTGTCACCCGCTTTGACGTACATGGTGATTTCCTTTCCCTCCACCGTACCGCCAGGGCCGACTTCGAGCACTTCCGCCATCTGGGGCTTTTCCTTGGCGCTGCCGGGCAGTACGATGCCGCTCTTGGTGGTCTCCTCGCTCTCAAGGCTCTTGATGACGACACGGTCTGCCAAAGGCTTGAGTTTCATGATCCGTACCTCCTTCATATTGCTATTGTTTTGATTGATTTATTGATTTTGTTAGCACTCACTACAGTCGAGTGCTAACACGTTCTATAATAGAACACGTCGGCAGTCCCTGCAAGCGCAATCTCCCACCGAATACGCATGATTTTTTGTCTCTCGTTATATTATGCCATCATTCCACTTCTATTGTTGATTTTTCTCTTGATTTCTATTCCTATCTTGTTTTTTAACGCCTTATAACGGCGCCGGAGCGCATTCGGCCCTTTATTAAGGAAGCATATCCGCCCGGTCAAACGCTATCCCTTGCCTGTTGGGTGGGAATGGTTTACAATAGCATTGAACAAATCCGCGGCCGCGATGCATCCATTTGCGGCGCATACAGGAAGCACATCCGCACAATCAGGAAGGAGTTCCCGCCATGAAGCAATATATTCTAGCGCTGGATCAGGGTACGACCAGTTCGCGCGCCATACTGTTTGACCGGGAAGGCAATGCGGCAGGCAGCATGCAGTATGAGTTCACACAGCATTATCCGCACGCAGGCTGGGTGGAGCACGATCCTTTGGAGATACTTCAAAGCCAAAAACGTGCCGTGGCTGATGCGCTTACGCAAAGCGGCGTTCACGCGAGGGACGTTGCCGCCATCGGCATCACCAACCAGCGCGAGACCACCGTCGTATGGGAGCGCGATACCGGAAAGCCAGTTTATAACGCCATCGTCTGGCAATGCCGCCGCACGGCGGATATTTGCGAGCAGCTCAAGGCGGCGGGCCTGGAAGAGTATGTGACAAAGAAAACCGGGCTATTGATCGACGCCTACTTTTCCGGAACCAAGATCAAATGGATACTCGACCATGTGGAGGGCGCACGCGCGCGCGCCGCGCGGGGGGAATTGCTTTTTGGCACCATCGATACCTTCCTGATCTGGCATCTTACCGGCGGCAAGGCGCACGTGATCGACTATACGAACGCCTCGCGCACCATGCTGTTCGACATCAGCCGGCTCGAATGGGACGGCACCCTGCTCAAAGCGTTGGATATCCCCGCCGCAATGCTGCCCCGGCCTTGCCCCAGCAGCCATGTGTACGGTACGGTTGCCGCAGGCATTTCCGGCCTGGAAGCATTATGCGGCGTACCCATCGCAGGCGCCGCCGGCGACCAGCAGGCCGCGCTGTTCGGGCAGGCGTGCTATGCGCCGGGGCAGGCGAAAAATACGTACGGCACGGGCTGCTTTTTGATGATGAATATCGGCGAGCGCCCCATCCTCAGCCGCAACCGGCTGCTGACCACCATCGCGTGGGGGTTAACGCCGGGAAAAGCGGAATACGCGCTGGAAGGCAGCATATTTAACGCCGGCAGCGTCATCAAATGGATGCGCGATGATTTAAATATGATACAGAGCGCGCCGGAAATCAACATTCTGGCCGAGAGCGTGCCCGATGCGGGCGGCGCCTATCTCGTGCCCGCGTTTACAGGCCTTGGCGCCCCGTATTGGGATATGTACGCGCGCGGCACCATGGTAGGTATAACGCGCGGCACCACGCGCGCGCATTTTGCCCGCGCGGTGCTCGAGAGCATCGCCTACCAGGTGACGGACCTTGTCGCGGCGATGGAGGATGACAGCGGCTTTTCGCTCACGGATCTGAAAGTAGATGGCGGCGCTTCCGTATCCAACGTGCTGATGCAGTTTCAGGCGGATATGCTCCGCTGCCGCATCCGCCGCCCCTGTAATGTGGAAACCACGGCCGCGGGCGCGGCGTACCTCGCGGGCCTTGCGGTCGGCGTCTGGGCAAGCAAGGAGGAGATCGCCGCCAACTGGCGGACCGAGCGCGTGTTTGCGCCGCAGATGGAACAGGCGGCGCGCAACTCGCTCTACACGGATTGGCAGCGCGCGGTGCAGCGTGCGCTGGGTTGGATTCAGCACGTATAATCACGCATACCAGTGTATACGCGTTAATAAAATAACTTGCTTGCCCAATAAAATATATGTTGACAGTCACAACGCCGCAACGTATAATCGTACACAAATCATTTTTTGACGCGATGACGGGGAATAGCAAGCAGGAACCTTTCAGAGAGCCGCCGGGTGGTGCGAGGCGGTAAGGGGAACGCTGAAATCTGGCCCCGGAGCTGCCAACCGAAAGTATTTTCGCGAGTAGGCTTGGCCGGAATGCCTCACCGTTATCGGGGGCAGGGCATGATTGTGCCCGTTGAGTTGGCGCATTGTTATAATGCGCAAACGGAGTGGTACCGCGAAAGCAGCGCTTTCGTCTCTGTATAGGAGGCGAAGGCGTTTTTTTATACCAACAATCTTATTTGATTTGGGAGGGCACTATGGACCGGATACAAAACTGCATACGCCAGCTTGCGCACGCGGAGTTCAACACACTGATAGAAATGACATTCGGGGATCTTTTGGATGCGCAAGCGCTGCGCTTCCCGGATCATGACTGCGTGGTCGAGCGCAAAAGCAATACGCGCCTGAGTTACGCCGCTTTCAAGGCGGAATGCGATAAGGTGGCAAGGGGCTTGATGGCCATGGGCGTAACAAACGGCTCCCATGTGGCCATTTGGACCGAAAACTGTGTGGAATGGGTGCTGCTGATGTTCGCCACAGCAAAAATCGGCGCCATACTGGTAACGGTAAACACCAATTACAAAAGATATGAACTGGAATATTTGATGCGCCAGAGCGATTCCATGACGCTGGTGTTCAGTGCCGGCGGCCGCGGCAACGACTATCTGCCGCACCTCACGGCGATCTGCCCGGAGCTGGAGACGGCAGAGCCCGGCGCGCTCAACAGCGCCGCGCTGCCTTACCTGAAGAATGTCATTACATTGGGCGGGCTGTGCACCCCCGGCGCCTACCATTGGGACGATATACTCAAAATGGCCGCGCAGGTTCCCGAAAGCGAACTTTTCGCCGCGCAGGCTGCGGTGAGCCCCTATGACGTGACCAATATGCAATACACGTCGGGCACCACGGGCTTTCCCAAGGGCGTCATGCTTACGCATCACAGCATCATCAACAACGGCAAGTCCATAGGCGACCGCAAAGCGCTCACTGAAAATGACCGGGAATGCATTCCCGTGCCATTGTTCCATTGTTTCGGCTGCGTGCTGGGCATTACTTCCTGCGTGACGCACGGCTCGGCGATGGTGATCGTGGATCGTTTCCACCCATTGACCGTGATGGAGGCCGTGCAGGAGGAACGCTGCACTTCCCTGCTGGGCGTACCGACCATGTTTATTTCCATACTCAGCCACCCGGATTTCGCGCGTTTTGATTTCTCCTCTCTGCGTACCGGCATCATGGCAGGCTCCCCCTGCCCGATCGAGGTAATGAAGCGTGTGAATGCCGAAATGCATATGCCCGAGATCGTCATCGCCTTCGGGCAGACGGAGTCCTCGCCCGTTACCACAATGACCGCCGTAGACGACCCGCTGGAAAAACGCGTTGCAACCGTTGGGCGCTGCCAGCCCAACATGGAGATCAAGCTGGTGGACCCTGAAACCGGCCTGGAAGTAGCCGCAGGCGAGCAGGGCGAGTTCCTTACCCGCGGGTATCAGGTGATGAAGGGTTATTACAAAATGCCCGAGGCAACGCGTCAGGCAATCGACAAAGACGGCTGGCTGCACACAGGGGATTTATGCTCGGTGGATTCGGAAGGTTACTATTCCGTAACCGGCCGCCTGCGTGATATGATAATACGAGGCGGCGAAAATATATACCCCCGGGAGCTGGAGGAATACCTCTACACACACCCGTCCGTATCGGATGTGCAGGTAGTCGGCGTTCCGGATGAGAAGTACGGCGAGGAAGTACTGGCGTTCGTCATCCTAAAGGAAGATACGGCCGCAACGGAAGAAGTACTGCGCGAATACGTGCAAAGCGGGCTTTCGCGCTACAAGGCGCCGCGCTATGTGCGCTTCCTCAACGAATTCCCCATGACGGCAAGCGGCAAGATACAGAAATACAAGCTCAGGGAGCTTGGCGTTGAAATTCTGGGCCTGCAGAACGGCCCGGGCGCAAAGGCCGCGATCAGCCGCGGCAAACTGGAAAACGAAGAAGTCGTTGACGAATATATTGTAGCGGCTCAAAAAGATAAAGGAGGTACAGACATGACGGAACAACTCATGGAGATTGGCATTCGCCTGCGGGCATTGCGTGAGATTTCCGACTTATCTATTCCAGAGATGGCAAAGGCTGTCCACATCAGTGAAAAGGAATATGAGAAATATGAGCGCGGAGAGAAGGATTTTTCCTTTAGCTTCCTGTTCAATGCGGCACGTATATTGAATGTTGAGGTATCGGACCTGATGAGCGGGGAAACCCCGCGGCTGTCCACCTATTCGCTTGTGCGCGCGGGCCGGGGCTTCAAGGTAGAGCGCCGCAAGGCGTACTCCTACCTGGCGCTGGCGCATACCTTCCGCAACAAGCGCGCAGAGCCTTTCCTCGTAACGGTAGAGTCGGCCAACATGCCGGATCTGCACAGCCACGAGGGCCAGGAGTTCCAGTATCTTCTGGAGGGGGACGCCAGGATTGTGATGGGCGACGATACCCTTACGCTGCACCCCGGAGACGCAATCTATTACGACTCCTCCACACCGCATGCATTGACCGCACTCAACGATAAACCCGCAAAGTTTTTAGCGGTTGTGGTCAAGTAACCCAACCCCGGAAAGGTATGTGATTCACCTTGAATCTGCTCGATCGACTTAGTACCAATAAACCATACACGACTTACCAGGAATTCTGTTCCACCTACAGCGTTACCCCGCCCGCGCATTTCAATTTCGCGTTTGACGTGATGGATGCGCTGGCCGAAGAACACCCGAACCAATGCGCCTTGCTTTGGGTGGGCCCCGACAATGCCGAGCGCAGGTTTACATTCGCCGATATCAGGGAGCTAAGCAACCGCACCGCCAACGCGCTCCGGTCGCTTGGCATCAAAAAAGGGGATATCGTTCTCCTGGCGCTCAGGCGCCATTATCAATACTGGTACACCATGCTGGCGCTGCATAAGCTGGGCGCGATCGCCATACCCGTCACCCACCAGCTTACGCCCAAAGACTATGCGTACCGCTTCAACGCGGCCGGCGCACGCATGGTCATTGCCACCGTAGAGGACGATGTGCCCGCACAGATCACGGCGGCGCTCAAGGATTCGCCGACGGTGGAATTCTGTGTCGCGGTACGTCCGCCGCGCAAAGCGGCCACGCTCCTGCCCGATGGCTTTTTATGCTTTGACGAACTGGTCAAGGCGGCCTCCCCCGTATTTGAACGCCCTCTGGGCGAGGAGGAAGCATGCGACAGCGATACCATGCTGCTCTATTTTACCTCCGGCACCACCGGTTACCCGAAAATGGTCGCGCACGATTTTCTGTATCCGCTCGGGCACATCGCGACCGCGCGGCACTGGCACTGCGTGCAGCCCGGCGCGCTGCATTTCACCATTTCCGACAGTGGCTGGGGCAAGGCGGCCTGGGGCAAAATGTACGGACAATGGATTTGCGAAGGCTGCGTGCTGGTGTATGATTTCGACCGTTTTCACGCGGCGGACATACTGGACAAGCTGCAGAAGTATCATGTTTCCACATTCTGCGCGCCGCCGACCATGTACCGCTATATCATCAAGGAACCACTGGAGCAATACGACCTCTCCTCGCTCAGGCATGTGACTACCGCGGGCGAAGCTTTGAACCCCGAGGTGTTCGAGCAGTTCAAGGCCAAGGTGGGCCTGGAAATCCATGAAGGATTCGGCCAGACGGAAACCACGCTGCTGCTGGCGACATTCCCGTGTATGAAAGTACGGACCGGTTCCATGGGTAAGCCTACCCCGGGTTATACCGTAGCCGTGCTGGACAGCGAAGGCAACCCTGCTACGCTGGGCGAGGTCGGCGAAATCTGCATCAACACGCAAAACGGCAAGCCGGTGGGTATGTTCCAGGGTTATTATAAGGATGAAAAGCTCACCGCGCAGGCCTGGCACGACGGCTGGTATCATACCGGCGATACCGCGTGGCAGGATGGCAAGGGGTATTTCTGGTATGTGGGGCGCGCGGACGACGTGATCAAAAGCTCCGGCTACCGCATAGGGCCGTTTGAGGTGGAAAGCGCACTGATGGAGCACCCCGCGGTGCTTGAGTGCGCCGTCACGCCGGTGCCCGACGCCACGCGGGGGCAGATCATCAAAGCCACCATCGTGCTCACAAAGGGATATTCGCCTTCCGAAGAGCTGAAAAAAGAGCTGCAGACATACGTCAAAACCGCCACTGCGCCGTACAAATACCCGCGCGTCATAGAGTTTACGGACGCGCTGCCCAAGACAGTCAGCGGCAAAATCAAGCGTGCGGAGATTCGCGAGCGGGACAGGCTAATATACCAGAATCAGCAAGGAAACTAGCATTACCATGTAACAGTAAGGGGCTGTCTCAGATGATGCAAAAATCTGAGCAGCCTACTTTTTGCTATGGATAATGGAAAAAGCAGCTCTATACCGCTCATCAACTCCCAAAGGGTGGGGTTTCAAGCCCACCGACCTTCGGTCGTACAGTAGGCCAAACGCGTATTAGGGGGCGCGGGGGGCGAAGCCCGCCCGCTATTAAATAAAAATAATCTCTCGTCGCCACCGTAGGCGGCGATACCATAAATATAACAGCCGACAAGTCTGCCTGCCGGTTTTATCAGTTGAGACAGCTCCTTTAAAGGATCCACTGATACAGTTTATTATGTATTGAACACGAAATCGCAGCCCTGCCGGATATCATAAGCCTCAAAATATCTGTTCTCCAGGGGAATCCATTCCTCCACAAAACGCCGATATGCCTGCGCGCCGCAGCGCTTTTCGATACGCTTTTTCTGCGCTTCTTCGGGTAAAGTCAAAAAGACTTTTTGATCATACAGCGAAGCATGCAGCGGATGCAGGCTGTAAGAGCCTTCCACGATGATAAGCGGCTTTGGCGCTATCTGTATGCGCTCGGCGTACTCCCCCGTCGCGCAGTCAAACCTGCGGTATTGAAACCCGCCGCCGCTTATGATGCCGGGGACGGCCTCCTCTTCAAACCGTTCGTGGTGCGCATTGCCGCCGGGCTGTGCAAGGCGCTCCGCCGTGCGCAGCGCTTCCGGCAGGAAAAAGTGATCCATATGGACGGTACTGCAGTCGTAGACGGTCGCAAGCAGCGCCGCAAGCGTAGTCTTGCCCGCGCCGCATTTTCCGTCGATGCCCAGCCTTGTTATCCGTCCTTTGTCCATCCGCGCGTCGATGGCCGCAAACAACGGAAGGAACATGGCATAACGTTCCCCCATCACGCGGTAGGCGGGAGAATATGTCTCACGGTATACCCGGCTGTGGGAAATCAGCGGGCATCCGTCCGCCTTATACTCCACCAGAAAATCGTCCAGCGCGGCGAAAGAAAACGGTGTTTCGCCCCGCGCGCTCAACGACCGCAGCAGTTCCACTTTTTCCGCGCATACTTCCGCGCTGCCCTGTATGGCCGCCGCGCTTGCGGCGAACACGCGATGCAGCGTATCGGCGGGAATACCGGCCGTCTCCAGCGCGGCAAGATGCACGCGGCACATGCCGTTGCCTATGCTTTCAGAAAGCAACGCATAGGGGTTCTGCTCCACGGCCGCTAGCTCCTGATTCAACTGCGCAAGGCTGCCGGTTTGCTCCGTAATGAGGTGCCCAGCGCCCAGTTCATTCTGGCAAATGAGCTTTACAGCGTCCTGCGCCTGCATACGCGGATATTTTCGAAAATGCCGGCGAAGGACTTCCGTAATCTCATGCATTCTGCATCAAACCTGCTTTCTTTAGCGCAATTACCAGTACCGGTATCAACACGATATGGCATACGATGCCCGGTATGGCCAAAACAAACGCACCGGACAGGAACATCGCCCATGTAAACTCGCTCTGCGCAACGCCCGAGAGCAACGCCCGTACAATACCCCATACAATGCGGCCTGCCAGCATGGAAAATAAAAGAGTCGTATAAATATGAAGTATCTTTTTAGGAAGCAGCCGATACAGCAGACCCGCAAACAGGCCATACGCCGCAAGCTCGAACGCCATCGCCACGCCGGTCGGAAAAATAGGCGGCATACCAAAGAGCACAAAACGCAGCAGCGGCGCGATAAAACCCACCGCCAGCCCATACTGCCAGCCGCAAAGGAAGCCGCAAAGGAGCACAGGGATGTGCATGGGCGCAAGCATGCTGCCGATCTCGGGAATTTGCCCGGTCAAGAAGGGAAGCGCCATGCAAAGGGCGAGGCATACGGCCGCCGCAACGAGGTTTTTCAGGGATTTCGAATGCATCATACTATCCTCCAAAAAAAGAAAATATATGCCTTCCCTTTCGCGGAAAAGCGTATACCTTCATGGTATAAGTTCCGAAGGATACTATAAACGCACCTGCGCATGCCGCGCGTATATACCGGCTTCTGCCGACAGTTCTTAACAAGATGGTAGCACATTAAAGCGCTGAAGTCAAACCGGGATGCCGCTAAGCATGCGTTGGGCCTTGCTATATTGTTTACATGCTGCGTCTAAAGAGACTACCCCGGTCGCATGTAGGAAATACAAGTCAGAATGCGATTATTCCTTCATATGGCTCTGTATGTCCGTACGCCGGGGATAATGACGCAAATTCCATCCAAACAGCGGCTTTTTTTAACCGGCGCAGTGTATTATACTGATGATAGGAAATATCTTTTTTATGCCTGCCGGGCATCGCATTTTCTGTAGCTGCGGCGGCGATCCTGCCGCAATATGCGGCGCACCCGTCAGTTTTGCCGATACAGGGAAGCTACATACCCCCCAAAGGAGTAATGAATATGAGCGGAGACAACAAGTTTACGCACTGGCTACATAGCGTGTGGCTTTTTCTTAAGTCTGCGGCGGATTTCCGCGAGCGCTCCACACGCTTCCTGAAGAAGGAAGCGTATGACGCGGAGGATAATTTTATGCTGCTTTGCTTTGGCGACATGCTGGGCTTTCCGATGCAGACTTCCTATTATACCATCGAGCTGCTGCCATACTTTGCCGATACGATGGGCAGCTGGGAAAAACGCATGCTGCAGCGGCAATGGACCTGGGAAGAAAAATGGGCGCAGCTTGATCTGTACGACGTGTGACGACAGGAGAGAAATACTATGTTTACAAGCAAAAAAATGCCTGCGGCGGGCGGCAATCATGCATATGACCCGCGCAACGGAAAAAAGATCGTATTTTTCGGCGGCAAGGGCGGCGTAGGTAAAACGACCTGTTCTTCAGCGTTCGCGATCAGCTGCGCAAAGGCCGGCGATAAGACGCTGCTGGTTTCCACCGACCCGGCGCACTCCCTTGCGGACGTGTTCGGCGTTACGATAGGCGCACAGATCGTTCCGCTTGCCGAAAACCTTTATGCGCTGGAGATAGATGCGGAGCTCGAAAGCAGGCTGTACACCGACCGCATAAAATCCCAGCTGCCGCACGGAATCAGCCCCGTCATTGTGGACGAAATCCACAGGCAAATCGATGCCGCGGTGCTTTCACCCGGCTCGGAGGAAGCCGCAATATTCGATAAATTCATAGAGATCGTTGAGGAGCGGGCCGAGGAATACGACCGAATCGTGTTTGACACCGCACCGACCGGCCATACGCTGCGCCTGCTGTCGCTGCCCGAACTGTTGGGAGGCTGGATGGACAGCATGATAAAAAAACGCAAACAAGCGTTAAGCTTGATGAAAATGATCAGTACGGAAAACAAGGCCAGGCAAAAAGAGATCGAGGAAGACAAAACCCTTGCGCTGCTCAATGCCCGCAAATTGAAGATGGAGAAAGCACGGGATATACTCATTGACAGCGGCAGTATGGAGTTCGTATTCGTATTGAACCCGGAAAAGCTGCCCATCATGGAGACCAAGCGGGCGATGGACATTCTGAATAAGCACCGCGTACCCGTGGCGGGCGTGGTCGTCAACCGCATCATTCCCGAAGAGTTCTGCCGCGGCAACGAATTCTGGAGCAAGCGCAAGGCGCTCGAACTGCAATATATGGATATGATCCATACGGAATTCAAGGATAAGATACTCACCGTGCTCCCTCTTCTGGAAGGGGATGTCCGGGGCGATACGCTCGAAAGCGTAGCGGAACATTTTTCCGCCGTACGAGACCGTATTTTAGGTAAGCACTGATTAAATGAGGGATGATGGATTGACGAGATGGTTTCGGGGCCTGCAAGGAGCAAAATCGAAGGAATAGCAGCGCTATTTCAAGATTTTACCGACGCATCAGGACGCGAAAGCAGCCGTCAAGACAACGTTCCGAATTAATCAGCGGTTACTTCGGTAAGCACTGATTAAATTAGGAACCTGTATCTTGGCTGCTGACAAAGTCCCATGGGCTTTGTCAGCTTTTTTTCGTCACGGCTGCAGCAAGCCGCTTACCTTTCTGACACAGGCCGCGTACTGATCCTCAAACCTCTTTTCGATTTCCAGTATAATGATCCCTTCATACGCTGCAAGCGCCTGCAGCACCTCCGTCACCGGCACTTCCCCCCATCCCAGCGGCAAATGGAGATCGCCTTCGCCCAAAACGATGTGCCGCCCGAAATTCCGGAGCCCTATTTGATACGGAATGCCGAAATTATCATGCAGATGTATATACCCGGCGTATGGCAGCAGCAATTTTAAGTCGGCAAGCAGTTTTGCTTTATCCGCGCGGTTTGCGAGGAAGCTGTGGCCGATATCAAATGCCAGCCGGAAATTCGGGTGGCCGATTTGCTTGCAGAACGCCGCCATGGATTCCGCCGATGCTCCCATACAGTCGTTTGGCGCATCATACGGCGGCACGTTTTCCATACATAAGAGGATATCGCCCGTTTGCTCCAGCAGGCGCAGGAGCATCTCCAGTTGCCTTTCCATCGGAGGCTCAGGCTCGCCGCCGCCCGCATGATATACTATCGCCTCGCAGTCCAGTTCCTGTGCGAGGGCAATGCCCGCGCGGAATATCTGTTCGCAAGATATTGCGGATCGCGCATCCGGCAAATGCAGCCCCAGGTGCAGCGTGATACGCAGCGTGTCATGCCACAGCAGTATCTTTTGAATTTGCCTGATTCTCTCGGGTACCAGCCGGCCGCCCGCTATCGCATCCAATCCCTGCAGCTTTAGCTCACAATATTCCGCTCCGGATTTTTCGAATATACGCAGTTCCTGTTCGAAGCGCACCATATCGCCGTCGATCCACCATGAATGCGTCGCCAAACCAACTTTTCGTTTCATTTTTCCTCCTGTGATGATTCCAGCTCCAGCGACAGCCGGTTCTATTCGCAATTCGTATGTCAATCCGACATGCGCGTAGCGCTGTCGTATGCAAGCGGGCTTCGCTCGCATTCCGCGTCGCTCATGGTGATTTGGCAGCAATACGGGCTGCCTTTCATGCGTTCGGACGCATAGCAGAGTCCGTTTGTGCGGCTGTCGAGATACGGATGATCGATCTGCGCGGGGTCGCCGAGCAGTATCAGCTTTGTACCCCTGCCCGCCCTTGTAACAATGCCCTTGACCTGCTTGGGACTGAGGTTTTGCGCCTCGTCGATGATTACCCAGTTTCTTTGTATGGATCGTCCGCGAATATAAGCGATCGCCTCGGTGGTGATGATGTTGCGCGCGAACAATTCATCCACCTTGCCGTTGAGCTCGTTTTGATCCCGATACCGCTCCTTTTCGTCGCTGTCCACCAATATTTCCAGGTTATCGATCACCGAGCGCATGAACGGCGCAAGCTTTTCCCTTTCGCTGCCGGGCAGGTAGCCGATATCCTCGTCGAATTTCACATTGGGGTGGCACACGAGTATTTTGGTATATTCGCGGTGCTTTTGCTCGAGTATTTTATGCAGCCCTACCGCCAGCGCGAAGAATGTTTTTGCGGTGCCGGCCGCGCCCTTGACGATGACAAGCGGCACGTCGTCGCAATCCATCATCAGCGCCTCCTGCATAAAACGCTGACCCACATTGCGCGCCGTTACGCCAAAAGGCCGCTCATCCAGATACCGCAGCTGTACGAGCCGCTCGCCGTCAAACCTGCACAACGCGGTCTGTTTGTTGTTTTCGGCGTTGTGCAGCACCACGAATTCATGCGTGAGAAATGCGCACGGCTGCTTTTTTAATGTCTGCTCGTCTATTGTAAAGCTGTGCTTTGCGCTCAGGCAGCCTTTTTCAAAAAATTCCTGCAGTTTTCTGGGGGTGGTGAAAGCCTCCGAGCGCCCGCTGTATTGCAACACCGGTACGGCAACCTGTTCATTTTGGAAATCCTGCGCGGTAATGCCGATAATATCCCCTTTGATACGCTCGAATATATCCTTGGTGACCAATATCGCCTGCTTGTTCTGGTCATTGAGGCCTTTGCACACCTTGAGAATGCGGTTATCCGCCTTGTGCGGCTCCCATCCTTCCGGCAGCACGATATCATGAAAATTCAGCTCTATGCGCAAAATGCCGCCCCCCGGCAGCGGTACGCCCTGTGTTAAGCTCCCGCTTGTACGCATCTGGTCCAGCAGGCGCGCGATATGACGTGCGTTGGCGCCGTTTTCCGTAGGCTCCTTTTTAAAGCGATCCAGCTCCTCGAGTACCACCTCGGGAATGACCACGTCATTCTCTCCAAAGGCGTAAATGGCATAAGGCGATTGCAGCAGCACGTTGGTATCGAGAACGTAGCTTTTTTTCACATCGTTTCCTCCTAAACCCGATCCGTTCTTTCGGAGCAACTCTACAAGGGCCTGAATGTTTTTCTGTCTACTCTACTCATACTATAGAACTTGCGTGTATAGACCCTGTCAGATCCATGTAAAGAGAATGGCAGGCTCCCTGTACTTGATGGCGAATCCGCCAATTTTTACATCTACACGCATTCCAAACCGCCCGAAAACGCGTGCCTGTGACAGCAACAAATGCCAGCCATGTGGAAATAAATATGGAAGAAATGTATCCATATGCGGCGAACCGGCAATGCTTAAAGAGAATTTAGCCGAACGGGTTGCCGGACCTTCCCTGCGCTTCTAAAAGCTGTCCATGTAACCCGTTCCCATGGTATAATCAATTATTAAGCGGCAATACGCCGTTATGAATGATGAATGAGGTGATGCCAATGGCAAGTGACAATAAGTTTGCGGTACTGATCGACGCCGACAATGTGTCGGACAAGTATATTAAAATCATACTCGATGAAATCTCCAAAGACGGGATTGCAACTTATAAGCGCATATACGGCGATTGGACCAAGCCCGCGCTGGTTTCATGGAAAAACGTACTGCTGGATAATTCCATACTGCCCATACAGCAATACAACTACACCTTCGGCAAAAACTCCACCGATTCCGCCATGATCATCGACGCGATGGATATTCTGTATTCCGGGCAGGTAAACGGCTTTTGCATCGTTTCCTCTGACAGCGACTTTACCCGCCTTGCGGCGCGCCTGCGCGAATCGGGCATGATCGTGGTGGGGATGGGCGAGCGCAAGACGCCGAAATCGTTCATTTCGGCGTGCAATCTGTTCAAATACCTCGACATACTCGCGACCGCCGAGCAAAAGCCCAAGACGGAAAGACCCGATTCACAGAAGCCAGAACGGTCCCTAAAGGAGCAAAGGCCCGAAAAGGCCGCCGCGAAGCCTGAAAAACGCGCGCCCGCACCCGAGCCCAAGCCGCCGGAGCCCATCGACGAACCCGTTACCGACCTTGAAACCATCAAGGAAGCCATTAAAATGATCGTAACGGAAAATTCCGACGAGGACGACTGGATGTTTATCAGCACCATAGGCAGCATGCTGGTCAAGCGTTATCCGGATTTTGACGTGCGCAATTTTGGATTCGCCAAGCTGACCCCGTTCATCAAATCGCTCGGGCTGTTTGATATCAAGAGCGAACGCGTGAGCGATAACGGCGCCAAATTGAACTATATCAAGCTGAAGTAAGGCAGCCCGCGCCGTCGCAGAGCTTGCGGCTGCCCCCTTATAGCGGCCGCGGCATTGAGCACAGCAAAAAAAACCTGCCTCGACTAGAGGTTTTATAAGGTGCCTGATCATGGGTACAGCGCTTCTCTCTCTGCGCCCTGCCTGCTGCTCTTTACATATCATTCGTCTCCCGAAGCGCAGATACGTTTCCTCTTGCTACCTTTTATTCCAAGAAACTAATATTGCAAGGACGCGCATACAATGCTAT
The DNA here is from genome assembly GCA_036677445.1 of Clostridia bacterium. Lineage (GTDB taxonomy): Bacteria > Bacillota > Clostridia > Christensenellales > CAG-138 > JAVBWI01. The sequence goes on along the minus strand of JAVBWI010000012.1, from coordinate 34,442 downwards.
AGCAATGAACAAGGGGATGGCTATATGTATATGGGACAGCCGCCTGTGGGACGACTTCTGCCCAGCCAAGTGGAGCTCTCCAACACCATCCGCAGATTATGGGTGGATAATAATCGATGGATCAGGGCGTTTATTATCAGCATTGTATTCAATCTTGGGAACCGGGAAGCGATAGAAGCGCGCCTGGGGCAAATCGCGGACGCATTCGCGGGCCTGTTTACCCAATACTACAGCCAACAGGTGGGAGATAGGGTAAGGGAGAATTATCTCCGATATGTTCGAACCTTAGAAATGATGACCGAAGCGTATAGGGATAATAACTTGGAGGCTGTTGCGGAACAGAGGCAGGTTTTATATGGCATTGCCGATGAATTGGCGCAGGAATATTCACGGATCAACAGGTACTGGGATATGGCGACGATGCAGATACTGCTCCATGAGCTTGTGGATGCCACCGAACGCCAGATTATGAGCATCACTGCCGGTGATTTTGCAAGTGACATTGAAGCATATGATAGATTCATGGAACAGGCGTACAGGTTGGCCGATGAGCTTACCTACGGGATGCTCAGGCAGTTCTGGATATAAGGCCCGCCAAGTCGGGACGGTATGCGGAGGTTTTGCGCCCGCATTCATATGCGCATATGCGCCGCGCGCAGCAGAATAATCTGTTTTAAGCCGCACATAATATGTTTATGCGGGTCGTTCAGTTGGCCAAGATATTATGAAGACCAACCGCCCGCCATGAAACCCCCGTTTACCATAACGGGGGTTTTGTTGTTCCCCATCTCCACCGGTTTTACGCGAAGCCGCACGGCGTAAGTCCCCGGCTTGTTCGTTCTGATACTCCCACCCTTTCAACCGATAGCGGGCGAAATAAGGCAGCATTCTCCACAGAAAACCCGGTTATTAAGTCTGGCAGATGACATTGTTCAGTTCATCAACTAGTATGATAGAATAGTGAAATCTGAATTCGGTGGAAAAGGTGTATCGTATGATCGATTATATCGTACAGCCTGAAGACACATTTTATTCCATTGCGCGACTGTTTGATATCTCCCCCGAGTTATTGCGCGCAGCTAACCCGGACATCACCGATGCAGACAATATTTCGGCCGGCCAAAAGATCATTATCCCGGAGTCTAAACAAACGAGCCGTACGATCGACGTGAATGGATATGTCTTCCCCACTGTGAACAGCCAGGTGCTGGCTGAAACTTTGCCTTATCTTACCTACCTGAGCATATTCAGCTACCATGTAACCGCCAGCGGGTCGCTTACCCAGATAAACGATACGCCGCTGATTCAGGCATCACGCAATGCAGGGGTAGCGCCGCTCATGGTCATTACCAATATGGATGGAGACGGAAGGTATTCGAGCGATTTGGCCCATACCATATTGACGGATGCACAGCTGCAGCAAACCATTTTAAATACTGTAATCAACAAACTAAAATCCCAAAATTATTATGGCCTGAATATTGACTTCGGATTTATTTATCCTTCCGATTTCCCCGCATATGCACGGTTTGTGCATATGGCCGTACAAAAATTACACCCGCTTGGATACATCGTTGTTGTGGCAATTATGCCGGATGTTGCGGACGAGCAGCCCGGATTGCTCAGCGAAAGGCTGCATGATGGGGAATACTGGCAATCTGTGGACCGTATCATTCTAAGGCTCGGCAACCGGGAATATGCATATGCGCCGCCTATGGCAATTGCACCTGTGGAGTATTTAAGCCGTACGATCGATGATGTTGCTTCTGTCGTGCCAAAATCAAAGCTGCTTATAGGCGTACCCATCTATTTCTACGATTGGACGCTGCCGTATCAGCAAGGCGATCTGGCACAGCCGCTTTCTTCCGCACAGGCGAAAAGCCTTGCGCAGCGTACAGGCGCCGTCATAAACTATGATCCGGAATCAGGCGCCTTATATTTTAACTATGAGGACTCGGCAGGCGCGCAGCACATCGTTTGGTACGAAGAAGAGGGCGGTATCCGCACGCGCTTTGAGCTTGTCGAGTTACATAACCTTGCCGGCGTAAGCTTTTGGATAATCGACTATTTCTTTCAGATCAATTATCAGATATTAGATGAGATGTACGATATACGCAAAGTGCTCACTCCAATCAGCTGATGGCGCCGCATCTGCGTAGCGACGATGTTCGGCTTTGCGTACCGCATTTTTGTGTGCGATTTTATAAGTTCAAAGACGGTTACGATTTCCGGCTTATTTTTCACGGCTATTCTCTTTTATCACGCATAGTATGTTTGTGACATAATATATACTGTCTCTTTGCCCTTTGTTTTGGAAATAAATTACAAGGAGTGATGATTATGAGCGGTTGCCTTTTGCCCTTGCTGGCTGTTGCTGGCGTCTGCGCCTGCTGTGGAAAACGCAGATGCCACTGCGGCTGCAAACGCCGTTTTTAACCGGTACCTTAGGCTTGCCATAAAGGCAGGCCTTTATTGCTGTCCGCGCAGCGGCTGCACAGATCCCGCTCGACCCAATGGTATCCACCCGGACAGGGCCGCCACAGCTCTGCATCCACATATACGGCAGTTGGGCGCATCCTGCTTTAGCCATGTGAGGCAGCATTCATAGCGGCGCGGCCGTCTGCGGCCCGGCGTGCAGCAGTTTTTTCTCGGTTGCCCGCATGCTGATGTAACAGCACAGTCCGCCGATGATCTGGGATATCGGCTCCGCCACGAAGACGCCAAAAACACCGAGGGAAGGTATCCTTGGCAAAAGAAGGATCATGGGGACCACAAGTATGCCCTTGCGGAATACGGAGAAAAAAATCGCCTGGCTGGTCCTGTTCAGCGCGACAAAGACCGACTGCCCTACCATTTGGAAGGACATGAAGAAGAACGCCGCAAAATATATGCGCATGCACGGAACGATGGTTTCAAGAAACGTCGGCGACTCGTTGAATATGCCCGCGACGACATGCGGAAACAGCATGAGCAATACCCAGCAGACGGCGCAGACCGTCATGAGGCAGCGGGTTACGAAGCGTATGCCCGCCCGGACCCTTGCATACTCCCCCGCGCCGTAATTGTACCCCACAACGGGCTGTGAGCCGTGGCTGAGTCCCAGCACCGGCAGCTCGACGATTTCGCGCACGGAGCTTATCACCGTCATAACGGAAACGTACATGCTGCCGCCGATTCCCTGCAGCATGGTATTGCAGGCAAGGCTCACCACGCCGTTGGTAACGTCCATTGTAAACCCCGCAAGGCCAAGGGCGGCGATGCGCTTCACCACCGCGGGCTTTATGCGCATGATGGAGGGCCTGAGCCGCACGATCGCCTTTTTACTGCGAAGAAATACTATGATCCACGCGGAAGAGCAGCCCTGGGCAATCACCGTAGCCGCCGCCGCTCCCTTTACGCCCCAGCCCAACGCGTATATGAAAACCGGATCCAGCGCCACGTTGACCGCCGCGCCGATGACCACGGCCAACATGCCGGTTTTTCCAAAGCCCTGCGCGTTTATGAAATGGTTCATGCCTATGCTGAGCATCACAAATACCGTGCCGAGTATGTATACGGACAGGTATTCCTTTGCGTAAACGAACGTGGAATCGTCGGCCCCCGCGAAAGCGAGTATGCGGTCCTGCCATACCACGCCGCATACGGTTATGATCGCCGCGAACAGCAGCAGCATGGAGAGCGCGTTGCCCATGATGCGCTCCGCGTCGGCGAGATCCTTTTTTCCTCTCGATATGGAAAACAGCGGCCCTCCGCCCCGGCCGCACAGGTTAGCGAACGCCGATATCAATATGGATATGGGGAACGTCAGCCCGACGCCCGCCAGCGCATCCATCCCCGTAACCGGGATACGCGAAACAAACAGCCTGTCCACCACGTTATACAGCACGTGGACAAACTGCGCGATACACATGGGGGCCGCTATTTTCAATATGCCTGAACGGATGTTCCCCTTTGAAAAGTCGTTTACAGTTTCCAAGCAATCCACCGGCGGGTGTTGCCCGCCGTCCCTCCCCGGCAGGGCCGGTTAAATAAGCTGCGGCTCTGTATCGTCCACCACGTACTGGAGCGCGCCGTCCCTGTGGTAGACCCGCGGTACGCGGCGCTGGAGCATGGCCTTTACGGCGTTTCCGGTCAGGCCGGACCTTTCGCCCGCTTCCGCCCACGTCATCGCTCCGCCGGTATGGCCGAACACGACCACGTCGTCGCCTTCCTGCACGCCCGGTATTTCCGAAACGTCCACCATGCACATGTCCATGCAGAGCTTCCCTTCGTACGGGGCCTGCCTGCCGCGGATGAGCACATACCCGTTGCCGCCGCCGAGCGCCACGGGCACGCCGTCGGCATGGCCGTAGGGCAGGGTGGCGATGCGTTTGGGGCGGCTCGGCACGTAGTTCTGCTTATAGCCCACGCCCTGCCCGGCGGGTATGTCCATCACCCTTATGACCCGGGATTTCATTTCGATGATCTCCTCAAAGCCGGGGAAAAATGAATTGCCGAAAAACATGCATCCCGGCCGCACCATGTTGAACCGGGTTTCCTCCAGCATCCACGGGCAGCGCCCTACCGTATTCCCATTGGCGATGTGCGTGAATTCGAACTTCAGCCCCTTTGCTTCCAGCCCGTCCAAAAACGCGTGGAAAACCTTCAGCTGCATCCTTTCATGGGCGTCGTCGGTGCCGCTTGTAGCCGAAAAAACGGAAAGCGCGTTAAGGTTTTTAAGGGATTTGATCCTTTGAATGGCATTTATGCTCTTCTCTACGGGCGCAAAGCCTATGCGGCCCAACCCCGTTTCGACCTTGATGAAAGCCCGCGCCGTTTTATTCTGTTCCCTCGCAATTTCGTCGAGAAGGGCGGCCTGCTCATAGGAATATATGGTCTGGATAATATCGTTTTTCACCACACGGGGCAGCAGCTCGTTTGGCGTGTGCCCCAGTATCAGCAGGTTGGGCTCCGGAAAACGGCGGCGCAGCTCAAGCGCCTCGTTTATCGCCGCCACCGCAAACCACTGGATACCCGCGTTCACAAGGTGGCGCATCATGGCGACGGCCCCGTGGCCGTAGGCGTTGGCCTTCAAAACGGCCATCAGCGTGATCTCCCGGCCGAACAGGGTCCGCGCCCTGTCGGCGTTCCTTTCGAGCGCCGCTATATTGATTTCACAGCGCGTTGCGCGCAGAATGTCCATTTTACTCACCGTCCCGCAATATACCCCGAAGCAGCGCAATATCGTTGTTGCCGCCGGTCACCACGAAGCATACCTTGTCGCCCGGGCTGAATTTCAGCCTTCCGGCCAAAGCGGCCGCGAGCCCGAGAGAGGACGAGGGCTCCGCTACGATCTTCGCGGCTTGGACGTATTGGCGCATTGCCCGCCGAATGTCCTCCTCCTCCGCCAGCGCGATGGAATCCACAAGCGTACGTATCATTTCGAAGTTGTTTTCGTCCGCGTGGTCGCACCTGGTGCCGTCCGCGATGGTGCGGGTCTTCTCCAGCGTGACCGCCCGTCCCGCCCGGAGGCTTTGCGTATAACGGGCCGCTCCCGAGGGCTCCACGCCTATCACCTTCGTTTGGGGGCTGAGGCGCTTCACGGCGGTAGCGATTCCGATTATCAGCCCGCCGCCGCCTATGGGAGCCACAACGGCGTCCATGGAGGGGCAATCCTCAAGTATCTCCAGCCCTATGGTCCCCTGGCCGGCGATCACTTGCGGGTCCGCGTGGGAGTGCACCAGTATCTGCCCGGCCTTTTGCAGCTCTTTGGCCTTTGCCGCGCGCTGGCTGGACAGCGTCCCCTCGAACAGCACCTGTGCGCCGAGCTCCCGTATCGCCTCCAGCTTGGAGGGGTTCGGATTCTCTGGCATGATGATGCACACGCGGATGCCGAGCCTTCGCGCGGCGGTGGCGACGGCCTTGGCATGGTTGCCGGAGCTTGCGGATACGATGCCCGCCGCTTTTTCCCGCTCCGTGAACTGCAGGATGCGGTTTGTCGCGCCGCGTATTTTAAACGAGCCGGTATACTGCAGGTTTTCGGGCTTGATGTACGCCTCGCAGCCGGCAAGCGCGTCCAGCGCCGGAACGCGCAGCAGCGGGGTTCTGAATACATACGGCTTTATGCGCTTTGCCGCCGCCTCGATGTCATGAAACGTAACCATGCTCCGCCTCCGTCATTGCTTTTCCTGCATGTCTTTGACCCACTGGGGAGCGAGCTGCGGCAAAGGAGCGCCCGTAAGCCTGCATTTTTCGTATTCCTCTATGGTTTCCCTGCGTTTTGCCTCGTAGCTGAGCTTTTTGTCGGTGGCTTCGAACACGGCTTCTATCATGCCGCACGGAACGACGGTTACGCCGTCCGCGTCCCCCACCACCAGGTCGCCCGGACATACTTCCACGCCGGCGCAGGTTATTTTCGTATTGATTTTGCCGGGGCCTATCTTTGTGGGGCCTCTTTGCATGAGTCCCTTGGAATAAACGGGCAGGCCCATTTCTTCAAGCCCGACCCGGTCGCGCACCATTCCGTCCACCACAATGCCGTCTATGCCAACCGCTTTGGCGGCACCGCCTATGAGGTCCCCAAGATACGCGCAGCCGGCGTAGCCCTTGCCGTCTATCACCAGCACATACCCGGGCTTGCCCTGGTAAATCGCCACATGGATGGGGAAGTTGTCGCCGTTCTCCGTCTCCACCGTGATCGCCGTACCCGCCATGCGGCTGTTTTTGTCCAGGGGCAGAACCGATGCCTCCATGCAGCCGTCGTTTGGTATACCCAGCGATTTCATGCCGTCCGCCAGCCCCGCTGAGCCGTAATGCCGCGCCCTCTCGACGATTGCCTCGTCGATCAATTCGGGAAACGAATTGTAATTACTCATTGATGCCTCCGCTTGATGCCTTATAATATGTAGCCTGCCATATTGGCAGGCAACTGAGCCCGCCGGCAAATCCTTTGGGATTTGCCGGCGGGGAATGCTATGGGTTGAAATGGTGCTTGTTGCGCCATTTCCTTAAAGATCCTGTTCGCTCAGCCGATCACGCCGATTTCTTTATAATACTTTTCGGCGCCGGGGTGAAGCGGTGCGATACACTGATCCACCACGTTCTCGGGAGCGAGGTCCGAGAAGAAGGTGTGGGCCTTCACGAGGGCTTCCTTGTTTTCAAATATGCACTTTACGATGTTGTAGGCGACGTCGTCAGGCATATTTTCGTTCGAGTAGATGGTCGTCCAGTAGCCTACCGTCTGCACGTCCGCATCCTGGCCCGCATAGGAGCCGGCGGGGATGATCAGCTTGGTCATTTCGGCGTAGGTGCCGCACATCGTGGCGATTTGATCGTCGGTCAGGCTGAGCAGCATGAATTCGGAGCCGTTGCCGATCACGTCGGCCATCCAGGCAGCGCCTATGCCCGTCGCGTCGAAAATCGCGTCGATCTGGCCAGTTTTGAGCCTGGAAGCGGATTGTGTGCGGTTACCGCTGTACTCAAGCGTTACGGAATCGACGGCAACGCCGAACGCGGGAAGGAACTTCAGCGCGGAGCTTTCGATTCCGTCGCCGGGCGTCATGCATTCTATCCGTGCGCCGGCAAGCTGGGAGACGTCGGTGGCTCCGAAGTCTTTCCGTACGAGAATATGAACGGGCGTCGAACTGTAATTGAAAAGCGTTCTGATATTGTTGATGGGCGCCCCGTCAAACTGCTCCACGCCGTTCCAGGCGGAAGCCACCACGGAGGCCTGCGACATGCCAATGCTGAGCTCGCCGTCGGCTACACCCTGGACGTTGTAGGCGCTTCCGTTCGTAGCCTGGGCGGTCACCACATAGCCGTTGGCATCGATGATCACGGACGCCATGGCCGCGCCCATGGTGAAGAAATTGCCACCCAAGCTGGACGTACCGATGCTCAGGCGAACATCCGCGGGATTCGTGGACGCTTGTTCGGGGGCCGCTTCCGCGGGGGGTTGGGCAGCTTCGGGCGCCGGGGTTCCTCCGGCTTCGGGCGCCGTCTCTACCGCCGCACAGCCGAAGCTCAACAGCGCCAGCATCGCGCAAACAAGCAGTGCAAGTACCTTCTTCATTGTTTTTCACTCCTTTTTATAAAGTACATTTTTCTGAATATCCGATCAGCTCGGATGAACAGACGTAATTGGCGCATCCTCAGGATGCCTTTTGTTGTATATAAACTCGTATACCCCGGCAATCGCCCCAAGGGCGAGGCCTATGGAGGATACGACGGTGTCGGGCCATATCAGCATGACCGCGATCACAAGCAGCGCCGCCCGCTCCCACAGCCGGATGCGCCGGAACATCGTCCCTTCAAACACTGCGCTTAAAAGTACCAGGCCGATGCCCGTTACGATAAAGACGAACAGCGTTTGCCAGACCGTGCCCCCACCCAGCCCTAACAAAAGCTCGGGCGAGTATATGAATATGAAGGGCACGATAAAGCCCGCTATGGCCAGCTTCATGGAAATGAAGCCTATTTTATTGGGGTTGCCGCCGGACAGGCCCGCCGCGGCGTATGCGCCCGTGGCGACGGGCGGGGTGATGGTGGACATGCAGCCGAAATAGAATACAAACAGGTGGGAAGGCAGCAGCTCCAGCCCCAGGAAGGTCGTAAGGGCGGGAACGGCGCTGATGCTCGTAAGCACGTACGCCGCCGAGGTGGGCAGGCCCATGCCGAGAATCATCGCCACCACCATTGTCATGAACAGCGTAAGGAACTTCACGCCGCCTGTGGCGTCAAATATCAGCTTGGAAAGCGTCATCGTTATGCCGGTAAGGGAGAACGCGCCCACGATAACGCCCACGATCGCTGTGGCGATGCCGAGGGCCATGGTGGTTTTCGCCGCCCTGGCGAGTATGCTGACAACCTTGTTTACCGTCAGCCGCGTCTCTTTCCGGAGAAAGGACAATACCGCCGCCGTGACGATTCCGCCCCAGAAAGCCGCGAAGGTGGGCGTGTAGTCCAGCATAAGAAATACCACGATGCCCACAAGCGGCAACAGCAGGTAAGAGCGTTTGAAAAGGTCCAGCCAGTTGGCTTTCGCATCCTTGTCGCCTCTGAGGTTGAGTTTTACCGCGCGGAAGTGCACCGTGGCTATTACCGCCACATAGTAAAGCAGAGCGGGGAGGATAGCGGCTACGGCCAGCTTTCCGTAGGGGATATTCAGCGTATCGGCTAGCATGAAAGCCGTCGCGCCCATTATTGGAGGAAGCACCTGCCCGCCGGCCGAGGCCGTGCACTCCACCGCGCCCGCGAAATTGTTGCTGTAGCCCACGCGCTTCATAAGCGGGATGGTGAACGCGCCCGTCGTGGCCACGTTCGCGGACGTTTCTCCGCTCACCATACCCATAAGCGCGCTCGAAACGACGGCCACTTTGGCGGGGCCGCCCCTGGACTTGCCGCATATGGCGCAGGCGAGATCGTAGAAGTAATCCGCGATGCCAACCTCCTGCAAAACGGCTCCGAATATCACAAACACTACGAGAGTTTCCGCCGTAACGCCCAGCGCGAAGCCGAACACGCCCTCGCCGCCCAGCACGATATGGCTTATAATGCGCCTTGCGCTAAAGCCGGAGTGCGCGAGCGCGCCCGTAAGGTACTGCCCGAACAGCGCATACGCAAGGACCACCAGCGACAGAACGGTGAGGCCGGGGCTTACCACGCGCCTTCCGCCCTCGTACATCAGCACGAGCAGCGCCACGCCGAGTATGGTGTCGATGAGCTCGCTCCGCCCCGCCATCTGCGCCAGCACGTCGACGCGCCGAAGGGAGTAGCCGAACACGAACAGCACGGCCGCCACCAGCGCGATATTGAGAATGCCGAGCCTGTCCAGGCGCGCCCGCCGGGTGATCGGCGAGAGAAGGAACGCCATTACCAGGCAGAACGCGAGGTGGATGAGCCTTACTTTGTAAGGCGTTATATAGATCGCCTGCGAAGCCAGGAGTATCTGGAACGTCATCCATGCGATGCCAACGGCGATCACCAGTTTGTCCATAAAGCCGGTATAGGTTTTACGCAAACTCTGACGACTTACTTTCTCTTTCTTTTCCATTATGCCCTCCTGCTCTTTTTGTTCCGTTTCATATACGGGATGAGTCCGCCCGCCGAAAGTATTTCCTGAAGCTGCGGGCTGAAGGCCGGGCAGCTGGTTTCATAACCCGTGGTTTCGTTTTGGACACGGATGGACAAATCGCCCATTGAAACCGCTATCATGTCCCCTTCTTTGAAGCGCCGGGTATCGGTCTGCAGCGGCAGTATGCCGTTGTTGACGGCGTTTCTGAAATAGCTGCGCGCAAAGGACTTCGCAAGGACCACCGGGATACCCGCTTCCCGCACCACCTGCGCCGCCACTTCCATCGCCGAGCCGCAGCCGAAGTTTTCCCCCGCAACGAGTATGCTTACGCCGCTCAACTCCTGCGCGAAGCCCGGCCGTATATCCTCCATTAGGTACGCGACCAGCTCCGCGGGGTCGATGGTGTCCTTTTTCCTGCGCGATGAAATGATATAATCCGTGTTGATGTCGTCGCCAAAGCAAAAGGCCAGTCCTCTGTATTCGATCATGTCACATTAGCTCCTTTGGGTCGATCATTTTGCCTGCGATTGCCGACGCCGCGACTACGAGAGGAGAGGACAGGTAAATATTCGCTTTTACGTTCCCCATACGTCCAAGGAAATTCCGGTTGGCGGTGGAAATGACGTTGAACCCGTCCCGGGGAACGCCGGGGCTGCTCCCGCAGCATGGTCCGCAGCTGGGCGGCAGTATCATCGCGTCCTTTGAAAGAAGCATGTCCGCAATGCCCAGGCGAATGATTTCGCGATACGTCTTTCTGGACGCGGGTATGACAAGCGTTTCCGCCCGGAAGGGCTCTTTCACGGTTTTGAGAAGCGTTTCAATGGCCGTGAAATCGCCTACCCTGCCGTTTGTGCATGTGCCGATCACGGCCATATCCACCTTTGTTCCCGCAAGCGTCTCAAGCGGGACCGCACCCGCTACGCTGTGGGGCACGGAAACCATGTGAGGTATGCTTGAAAGGTCTGCTTGGATCTCCCGGCAGTAGAGGCACCCCTCGTCGGCGCTCACCGCTTCCGAGCAGCTTATGCCGCGCGCTTTGCAATATTCCTCGGCCACCTTGTCGAAGGGCATGATCGCGCACTTGGCGCAGCACTCCGCGAAAAGGTTGCAAATGGTCTTCCTGTCGTCTATGGTAAGGCAGGAGATACCGTCGCCGCCGAATTCAACGGCCTTATAGTTTCCGCCGTCGCTTCCAAGCGCGCCCAATAACCAAAGCGCGACATCCTTTCCGCAAATGCCCTCGCCCAAAGCGCCGGTCAGGTTGATTTTGATCGTTTCCGGCACCCTGAACCACAGCTCGCCGGCGTATACGGCGCAGGCGAGATCCGAAGCGCCCACGCCTATGCCCAGGCAGTTCAGATATCCGTGCGTCGTGGTGTGGGAATCCCCGCCCACGATGAGGCTGCCCGGCTTCACATACCCCAGCTCGTCGAATACCTGATGCGCGATGCCCTCGCCGCCATCCACCAGACGTATCCCGAACTGCTCCTTAAAATCGTACAGGCTCTGATGAAGGCCCGCCACGCGGCTGTTCGGGCAAGGCACATAATGATCCAGAATTGCCACGACGCTTTCCGGGTGCGCTACCGAATCCGCTTCCATTTTGCGGAAATAGTCGATCATCAGTGGGCCGGACGCGTCGTTTGTCAGCGCCACGTCCACGCGGGCGACAACGATATCGCCCGCGTGTGCATCGCGGCCCGACTTACGGCTCAACACTTTTTCAACGATGGTCTTTGCCATGTTACTCTCCACGCAGCGTATTGCGATATGCCTCCAGGAATGCTTTTGTACCTTTTCCGAACGTGTCCTTTATCCCGCATTCGTCCAGCGCCGCCTCCAGCGCCGCCACGCATTGCAGCATGTCTTCCACGTGGCAATGTCCCAAATGCGCGATGCGGACGTGGTTGCCCGCCGTATTCCCAAGGCCCTTGCTGATCAGTATATGGTACGAATCCGCAAGCTTTGTTGCGATTTCCTGTGAGCTTACGCCTTCCGGCACCCGGGCCACCGTAAGCGAATCGGAGCGGGCCGCACAGGAAAAGGGGTACAGGGAAAACCCAAGCGCCTCAAGAGCGTTCTTGGTTCCGCGTGAAAGCGCCTTGTGCCTTTTAAATACGTTTTCGAGACCCTCGTCGTTTATCATATTCAGCGCTTCGTTTACGGAGAGAATCAACGACACGGGCGTGGACCCCGGGGTCTCCCCCTTGCCGCTTATGTTTTTGAATATGTCCGAAAGATTGATATAGAAGCGGTGACTGTCGTTTTTGTCGCAGACTTCCAAGGCACGGTCGGTGACGGCCACGAAGCTTATGCCCACGGGCGACATCAGGCCCTTCTGCGACGCCACCACGGCGGCGTCCACGCCCCATTCGTCGAACCGGAAAGGCATGCACCCAAGGCCGCTGACCGTGTCCGCCACAAACAGCAAGCCATACTTGCGCGCAAGCGCGCCTATCTCCCTGATCGGGTTCACGACGCCGGTGGAGGTATCGTTCCACACCGTGGTGATGGCAGTAGGCTTATTCTCCACGATGATCTTCTCCAGCGTGGCTATATCCACCGGGGTTTCCCAGCCGGCAAAGCAGGGAACACAGGGGATGCCGTTGCGGTTGAGTGTTTTTACGGCCATTTCGCCAAAGCTTCCGTTTGCCACCGAGATTACGGTGTCGCGTGAAGAAAACAGGCTGGTATATACGCCCTCCAACGTACCCCTCCCCGTAGCGTGCACGGGCAGTATGGGGCATTTCGTGCCGAACAGGGGCTTCAGATTTTCCAGCGTGTCCTTGAGTATGTGCCTAAAGGAAGCGGTGCGGTGGTGGTAGTTTGCCAAAGCCGCCGCGTGCGCGACCCTGTTTGGTATGTTTATAGGTCCGGGCGTGAAAAGGCGGTACTCTTCTTCAGTATAGATGCGGTTCATTCTCTGTCTCCTAATCCTATCGTGGTTAATGCTTCTGATATAGAGAAGTGCATGTAAATTAGTATTATATTGCATGCAATTTATTCGATTATAGCATACACATCCGAGGGCGTCAATGTCTGTACACGCATTTAATATATTTTCTCCACCTCGATTTTTTGATGCCTGTGACGCTTCCTCCATAATAGGTACCGCGCACGGCGCTTAGCAATCGGTAAAATCTAGCTTGACTGGATTCTGGCAATTCTATATGATAGATATGATATTTTGGAGACGGGTTGTATTGTATGGAAAGCACGAAAAAGTCCACGGAAGTAAAACGGGTCTATGACCTGATAAGCCAAAAAATTTTTTCCGGGGAGTTCACCCCCGGTTTCCGGCTGATAGAAAAGGATTTGGCGGCCGCCTACGGCGTGAGCAGGACGCCCGTGCGGCTTGCCATAGAGCGCCTTGTGTCGGACGGCCTTGCGCATCATGTTCCCAATAAGGGAGCGGTGGTGCGGCAGCTGTCCATTAACGACGTGATAGGCCTTTTGTCCATCCGCGCCGTAAACGAGGGCCTTGCCGCGCGGCTCGCGAGCAAAAACGTAAAGAAAAAGGATATTGCTGCGCTCAACGGCTTGCTGGACGACATGGAAAGGACGCTGGCGGACAACAATCTCTCCCGCTATTATTCCTTATCCCATGAAATCCACCACTATATTATCGCCATGGCGGATAACGAATACCTTTGCGACATCATAAGCAAAATCTATTCCATTACCTACCGGTACCATATAGACGTCCTTTGCCAACCCGGGCGCATATCGGATTCTTGCAGCGAGCATCGCCAGATCATCAACGCCATCGTCGCAGGTGACGGCGACGACGCCGAGGCGTATATGAAAAACCACATCGTTAAAATAGCCCATTTTTTCAGGGATGAGCATAATATTTCCGCTTTGAGGTCGTTCGCGGCGCTAAACTGGTAAGGGCGAGCGCCGCGGCTAAGCATAAAAAAACGCCCCGGCGCAACACCTGTCAGCCCGCAATGCGGGCTGACAGCCGACGCCATGAGCCGTTCCAGCTTTTCCACCTGCCGGACTTTGTCGTCGACGGGCTCAAACCATGTAGCAGACGTAAACGGTTCTAAAAAGTGCGTTAAACTCATAGACATTCCGAACATATCCCGTTGAGCACCGTAAAGAAAAACAATGCCTTCGCACTGGTTGTTTCCTGCTCGATTTCGGTTGTGAACACCCTCAGCTTGTCCCCGTAATCCCGGCGCAAAATGAAAGATATGTCCTTTGCGAAGTTCGTACGATAATTCACCATGGTCAGCAGCACGCCATCGATGGCCAGCCTGGAATTGATCTGACGGCGCACACGGGCGATTGTCTGAAGCATTCATACCCTTGACCGGATAATCACACTATCCGCTGCCGCCAAGAACTTGATGGTCATCATGCCAAGGGAAGGCATGCAGTCGATCAGCACATAGTCGTAGTGGTCCTTGGGGCGTTGATGTAGCTGTGCAGCACCGTTTCCCGACTCATGGTGTTAACCAGCGAAACCTCAAGTGCCGAACTTGATGTTGCCGGGCATGAGGTCAACACCTTCCGCGTGGTGCAGGATGCCTTCTTTCGGAAAAACGGAAGGGGGTTCACAATGCACCTTTATGGCTTTTTGCAGCTTTATTGTTCCAGGTTTTCCTCATATTGAAGCATCCGTTCCTCATAGCCGTCCAGCTTCCAGTCGAGCCTTGCCAAAATGTCATTCAGTTCCTGAATTCGCGCAACGATTTGCTCGCGCCGTTCCATAAGCAGCTTCTTTCTTTCCGGAATTGTCTCTTTTCCCCGGTGAAACAGCGCAACATATTCCACAAGCGTTTCCACCGAAACGCCTGCCGAGCGCATACATTTGATGTATTTCACCCACCGGCAGTCCGATTCAGAGTAATCCCGAATGCCGCCCGAGGTTCGTGCGATATCGGGCAACAAACCAATGCGCTCATAATAGCGCAGGGTATCGGGGGTTACTTCGTATTTTTTAGCTACTCCGGAAATTGTCATGGGCTCTCACCCATCAAGTGACCTTCGAAATGGGAAAGCATCAGCATGGAATCGTAGTTCTTCAGATGCTCTCCGACGAAGTTTCCTTGAGATGCTTCCCGCCTTCACCAGCGGCCCGATCAGCGCGGGCTGCAGGAAGTTGTGCCCGCCCGGTTCTCCGGTGGAAATCTTAACGGCAACCTTTCCCTTAAGGGTTACGCCGAGTGCCTCGTAAATGCGCACTAGACTCCCCGGCGTAATTTCCTTTGTAAAATAAACGACAGACATGGTCATCCTCCTTATACCTGTTTGCCCATCTCATAAGCCTGCCGCATGGCCGGGCTGTTTTTATGTCGCGGACCTTCCACGCACCGGCGCCGTAAATGGTGCCTTTTTCATGCGAATTCGGCAGGCAGTCCTCGGTGAAATCCCAGAAGCCTCCGATGGTACGCTCCAGCATACTTTGGTCCGTATCTGCGGCGGTCACGACAAAGTAAAAGTCTTTATCCGAGATTTCTGAATATCTAGGCACGGTGCGGTCGATCAGCGTTTTCATCTGGCCGTCCATTGTGTAGAAATAAACCGGGGTCGCCAAAACCACGTTGGCTCTGACCATTTTGTCAAGGATTTTCACCATGTCATCCCGCTGCACACATTGATGCGTGTTGTTGCAGACGCTGCAGCCGGTGCAATAACCGATTTTTTTATCGCGCAGAAATACCTTTTCCACGACGTTACCGGCTTCCTGCGCGCCACGAATAAATTCATCGCTTGTCAAATCGTTGCTCACCTTCCTGGACGCTCCAAACCTCTATCATAAGTATAAGATGTTACTTCGTCCTTTGCATTCGTAACGGAAACTAATCGGTGATATTCATCGTATTCGTACGAGGTCGTATTTCCATTCCCATCCGTTTCGCTGCTTATGTACCAACATTATCGTATGTTTGGCTTGCTGTATGGTTTCCAGTATCCGTTGTGCTTAATAACCGGTGATTGCGGTCATAGCTAAATACCTTCCCGCGCCCAAGGGCGTCATAAGAAGCCGTCTGTACGTTGTTTCGATTGTATTCCAGCCGTTCAATCGTATTGCCGTAGGAGTCTTTCCTTTCTATCAGCCTGTTAATCGCATCGTATGTATTGGTATAGGTATTGTTTCTCCAATCCGTTATTGAGAGCAGGTTCCCGTTTAAATCGTATGCGTAAGTAGTAATTTTCCCGGCATCTGTTTGTGTCTGTGCCCTATCAATAGCGTCATAGGTGTATTCCGTTATATTTCCGTTCCCATCCGTAGCAAATCTTGTATTCCCTTTTGCATCATAGCTGTTTGAGACGGTAATGCTCTGCGTACCGTCGGCTTTCCGTTCAGTCTGGTTCAGTATCCTTCCCTGATTATCATATGTGGTAAGTATTTCTTTGCCGATCGTATCCTAGGTGCGGACTGAACGTCCCATAACGTCGTACTGATAATAACCGTGAGGGACGGAATGGTAACGTCTCCGGGATAAGTTGTCGTACTTACCTGGTTTAGGGCGTTATACTGATAGAGTGTAACATTTCCATTCGCGTCCGTCGAAATGCCCTAATACTGTCTGAATTGCTTCACATCTCCTGCAGTTGCGCGGCAAATAGTTGCAAATGGGATTAGTTTGTTATTCCTTACATCATATTTCTTCATCATGAAGTCCTTCCAGCCATTTGTTAAGAAGCTTCAATGCACTTGAGCGCTGATACTGCACGGTGCTCCGTTGTAGATTCAAGCCTTTCCCAATATCCCGATCTGTCATATCGAGAAAGTATGAGAGTAGCAGTTCAACTCAGGATGGTATCGGAAACGGTATTTGCCCATTGTACCATGGGCGTACGTATGTCTGTGATATCCTAGAACGGGCTGGATTTTGCGTTTTTGAACTGACGTGCAACAAATACATTGTGACAGCCTGCGTCAAGGCCCATGAAAAATGGCATATCACCCAGCCTGTTTTGTATTTGTGCAAATATGTCGGGCATTGCACGCAATCATAGATATGGGCAGATGTAATACTGTAATATGCATGTTGACGATGATGTTGTGCTTACTGTCCACCGTCCGAGGTTCGCCGTAGTGGAAGCCATCCGGTTTTGAGTAATCCTCTCAAATTATCCGGAACAAGCTTACTTACCGGTTCTTGATCTCGGTCATTAGTAATTCCGTAAAGTAGAGAACTATAACGTTGAGAAAGAGCCATAGGGGAACGCTCACTGGGCGTTGTGATGAAAGCACCAACCCCAGCCCAAACTTACGACCTTCACGTGCAATTTTCTCAACTATTTTAACGCACATCGCTGCAGCAATTTCAACTTCATGTAGCTGCGTAAACAAAATATGGAAACGTGGTTTGCAAGATTACAACAGCGCTGTCGGTTTTAACGATTAAGCGGCATCAATATAAAAAAGCGGGGCTATTGGGCCAACCAATTATGCGTCGACGACTAACGTACCACCTTTAATAGGAACGTATTCGGTACTTTCCTCATCCTCTAGAGATAAAAAGAAATAGTGGGTCGCGCCACTCACTCCATGGCAGGCGTCATTCCAGATTCCCTCGTTGATTACCACAAAGTCGCCGGGCTCCAAAAGGAAAGCGCGCACATCGCCAGCCTGCGCAGCGTCCGCTTTGGTATCCGCAACGGCCAAGATAGCCGGACCCGCTCCACAAGCGAACAGCTTTTTCGTATTCGCGTCGCGTTTCATGTTTTCCACTGTGTAGGGGGCGCCCTCCCGCGTGAAACCCATCCCGATGCGTGCAGCCTGGTCCATACAAAATTTCTCCGTTATCCAGCACCGCCAGCCCTGGATAGGATCTGCAAATTCCTCATAATCCGTCAAATGAACCGCGCACCCATATTTTGCAAAAGCGTTTTGATCCGCTCGTATTGCCTTAATAATCATATTGATTCCTTTCCGTGTAAAAGAACGATGCTTCCGCATCTGACCGATACGTGTTCTAAATCTCAACCGCCACAGGCGCCGGTTGTATGGCATGCCATTTTATTTCATCGCCCTTGCCAGTTCCATGTGCCATAAAATAATAAAATGCATCGGCTTCCACCGCTTGGCACGCGTCATGCCATATACCCTTTGCAAGCATAACAACGTCACCCGGCTCCATGTAAAACACCAGGATATCTTCAGCTTGCGGCTCCCCATATGGATTGCTGTCCGCTACACTCAATACAATGGGCTTGTCGCCGCAAATGAGGATTTCCTCCGTGGTTAAATGGCGCTCCATGCTATCCACATAAAAGCGCTTTTCGTTTTTGCATATCGTCATGCCAAAGCGCATGGGCTGATATACGTATTTCTCAGCAGAGATGTATTCTTCGTATTTTACACCGGACAGCCTGTTTTCCCGCTGCAGATTGGAATACTGTCCAAACGCCTTGAAGTTTTCCTCTGTTATCTTTATGGGCCTCACCATCGTTTCTCCTCCTGAATACTCAAACCACTTGCCGCATCATGGCCGTAGAATCGCCGCATCAGCTGCTCCACATACGCCGCGCTGCTTACACCGCCGCGTGCTCCCGCAACAGTCACTGAGTGGCTGGCCGCGACGTTTGCGAATTGAAGTGCGTAGCGCAGGCTCTCGCCGCTTTTATAGCAGTGCAGGAACGAAGCGTTAAACGTATCGCCCGCGCCCGTGGTATCTACAACGGGCACATCGATACCGTCAAGATATATCGCATCGCGGCCCATCGCGCCATAGCATCCTTTGCTGCCCAAGGTAACCGTGACGGCTGAAACACCACGCTGAAGCAGCGCCTGTACGCTTTCCTCCCAGGTACCACCTCCGCAATACTTTTCTATGCCTTGCCGGTTAAACATCAGGATATCCGCCTTTTGAAAAAGCGGAGCTTCATTCGTGTCGAACGTAGACGGTTCAACATCGAATGCGAGCTTCACCCCGTTTGCGCGGAGCATATCTGCAAAATGAAGCGCGTCGTCGCAACGTTGAAAATCACTCATGGTACTGTAAACATATCCGGCATGTAGAAACAGCTCTATCTGACGAGCAGAAAAAGACAGCCGCGCGGGTCCACGATCAACCACAAAAATCGTTCGTTCTCGGGACGTCGTAATGATCAGACACTTTGAATCCGGCATATCGCCATAGCTCACAAAATCCGTGTTTACGCTATAACCGCTCAGATTGTCGAGCAGTTTTTTGTTGCTCGGCCCATCGTTCATGACATCTACGAAAAACGTATTCTCGCCATATCCCGCCATAACGCAGGCCGCGTTGGCAATCATACCGCCTACGACGGATGCCTTATGCTGGATAATGCATTTATCCCCTTCGTCAATCCAATGCGGCGTGGTATAGTATTCATCGAAGCATACGCCGCCGATGGTGATGATATAGCAGCCCTTTTCCATACTCAATAAAACATGCCGGCAATTTGCCTTGCCAGACCTCTTAAGTCAAAACGGTTCGCCTTGTCAATCATATCGCCATACTTCGAGGGAAACACATCCGCTCCTGCCATAGCGCCAGCTATCGCGCCAACCATGGTTGCCACAGTATCCGTATCATTACCCACATTCACGCCCATTTTGACCCCCGACATCGCATCCTCACCGCACGCGGCCAATATACCAAATACGCAAGGAACGGCTTCAGCCACAGCAATTCCTGCACCTACCAAGCTGCCAAGCATAATCATCGTCTCCTCCCAGCCCATATGCTGCTTTCCGATGCCAATAGCCCACTCCATACGTTTTTGCACCGAAGGCACGGATACGCGCTTTCCATGTCGGCGCCCTAGGGCATACCCCTTTTCCGCGCCATATAAGCCGGCCTGGAGCACATCGTCAAGCTTGGCTCCCGTCACCGCTATTGCCGTAGCCGCGGCAATGGCCGCCGCGCCTGAAAGCGATGCATCGGTATCATGTGTAGGCAGGCAAAGCGTAATGGCGTCTTCTATAGACTTATCGATATTACCCGGATTGACCAGCCCCGCAGGAAATATCTTCATGGCTGAACCATTCGTGGCTTTCCCGTTTTCACATGCCAGAAAATATAATTCCGATCGGGGCATGGGTACGCCTTTGAGCTTGTCCACCGAGGCTTTAGTGGTTGGACCCGCAAAGCGGTAAAATTCCGGGTGCTCCGACCATGCGATCAGCGCACTTTTTGCAACGCCGTCAGTCACAGCCCCTCCGCAGTCCAAAATTGCCTGCGCGGTATAATAAGCAAGGCTGAAATCGTCCGTAACAGTCCCGGCTTCACAGCCGCTGACAAACGTATCCTCCGGGCCGGGAAGCAGATCGTCCACATAGCCGCCAAACCGCTCGATTATCATATCCGGCGTTTTGCTTTCCGTCACCGCGCCCATGGCATCCCCTACCGCCGCACCGAATATACTGCCATAAACACGCTTAAAACTATTCATATTTCAATCCTTTTCAAATGCTCTGTAATTATGTTTCAAACTGTGCAACCGAAATGAAGCGCATGTTTTCAGGATGCGCGTATACCATGCCGGTAGCGACGAGATTGTCATCTATATCGTAAATCAGCTCTTCATTACAGACCATCACGGCATCGGGCGGCAGGCCGAATTCTTTCGCCGCCTCGGGATTACTGCCGAACGACTGTGTCGCAATACAGCTGTCGATCGTGGCTTGCATGCACATTGCACTGAACCGGGGGAGTGATACGACATCAAGATTTTCGCAGGCAACAATCGGCCGGTTAAAGAATTTCTTGCACATTTCAAAACAGCAAAACAACATCGGCTTGCCATTTGCTTCATATGCCCAGCCCATCGAAAGCGCTTTCAGCACGGAATCTCCAAAGTGCTTCCGGAACAATGCACTCGGAAAGGTATCCTTTTGCCAGCGAACATGCACCTTTACGTTTTTATAACTTTTGGCAAGCATGACGTAATAATCGCTGTACATATCGACACGGTTTTTCCACTTCAGCGCGGATGGATGCCCAAAGGTACCTTTGCCGTGGATGGTGCTGATCGCCCCTTCCATGGCAAGGTATTTCAACGCCTCTCTGACCGTCGCCCTGCTGATGCCCATCGACTTTGACAGTTCTTCCTCAGAGGGCAGCCTGTTTCTTCCAGGTTCCATCTCCAAAATCCTGGACCGTAAATAATCGTACGCCTTTGTCGCGAGTGTTTTTTCCTTTATAAACTTATCCATATCCGATTCTGCATACGCCTCCCCTTGCTATTTTCTTGCGGCCCAACGCATACCGCGCCGCATCAATTCGGCCGCCTGCGGGATATCCCACACGCTGTTGTGATGCCCCAGCGAGTTATAGAATACACGGCCTTTTCCCCAACGCTTCGTATAAACGACCGGCATAGCAACAATACCGTTGGGCGTATGAGGCCCCCTGCTGTCGATAATGAGCGTTGTCGCAAGTACATCCACTGCCGGGTCCACATGCAGGTAATATTGCTCGCTGTATAAATCAAAATCGTCTATACCTTCCACAATAGGTGAGCTGGATTGATGCCTGATATTTACCCTATATTTAATCTGGAAGGCGCCGTCGGGCACAGGATCTTTGAAGATGCCGTCCTCTGGAAGAACCGAACAATGGTGGTAATACTTCTCACCGGAATGTGCTACCCACTGCGACCCGGTTACAAACTGCCATTCCACGTTGTTGCGAAACGCATCGCACATACCGCCATGACAGCCGGCAACACCCATTCCGTTTTCCACCGCGTCCGAAATGTTATAAACATGATCGTCAAGCAATTCACCCTGCGTCCACATGGGGATAAACAGGTCAAACGTCAGCAGTTTCCCCTGATCGCCCAAAATGGCATGGTCTTGACATAGTGTAACGTTGAATCCTTCGGCTTCCAATATCTTTTTAAAGCGGAACGATGTCTTTTCAGGTTCATGTCCGTCCCACCCTCCATAGACGATCAGCGCTTTCTTCATAATAGCGCATTTTCTCCTTTTTTTCCATATTATTCTTTACTGCTCGTTGCGGTATTTCTGTAGGTATCCAGCGCTACGGCAAACACGATAATGAAGCCCAGTACAATCTTCTGCCAATATGCATCCACCTCTAACAGATTCAGTCCGTTGTTGATCAGGCCGATAAACAGCGCGCCTGCAAGCGTGCCCAGCACGCCATTCTGTGTACCGTTGCTCGTTGTACCGCCCACGAATACCGCAGCCATAGCCTGAAGCGAGAGATCCGCAGCGGCCGTTGGCTGGCCGGATGACAAACGCGCCGCAAGCATAATTCCGCCCAATGCGCTCATGCAGCCCGCTATAGCAAACACCGCATTTTTCGTCCACTGTACATTAATACCCGAAAGACGCGCGGCAACACTATTTTCCCCTACCGTCAATGCATTGCGTCCAAACACGGTGAATTTGAACACGAACGCCGCCAGCACCACTAAGCAAAGCAGTATGATGACCGGGACCGGAACGTTGCCCACATAGCCGCGGCCGAGATTCAGATAACTTTGCGGAAGTCCCGTAATCGGCGTGCCACGGGTCATCAGCATGACGACGCCATTGAGCACATATTGTACGCCAAGCGTAGTAATAAAAGCTTGTACTTTAAACGTGGTTACTATAAGCCCCACTATCACACCCACCGCAATACCCAGCAGGAGCATAAGCGCAATTGCAATGCCAACGTCCATACCATGATTCATAATGAGCATAGCACTCAGGCAACCCGCTAATGTCGCAAGGGCTCCCGAGCTCAGGTCGATCTCGCCGCCGCATACCACATAGGTCGCGCCAATCGCCACGACGCCCACGACGCAGATCTGCCGCAAAACATTGATGAGGTTATCCTGTGTCAGGAACGTATCGCCGGTCGTGATGGATAAAAATATGAACAGCACGATCAGAATGAGCCAGATACCCAGCTTGTTGCCTACCATTTTAACCGTTGTAATGGCGCTGGACTCCTGCCTGCCAGTAAAGTTCTCACTCATAACCGCGCTCCCCCTATTGCATATTCTGATATGATATTTTGAGAGAAGTTCTCCCGTTTCACTTCTCCTGCAATCGTTCCTTCGTGCATTACCAGTATCCTGTCACTGATACCCATGATCTCTTCCATGTCGGAAGAGACGACGATGATCGCCTTGCCCTGCGACGCCAGATTGTTGATGATTTCATAAATCTCCCGCTTTGCGCCGACGTCAATTCCACGCGTAGGCTCATCCAGCATAATGACCTGCGCATCCAGAAACAGCCATTTGGCAACGACGACCTTTTGTTGGTTGCCACCGCTTAAAAACATGATTTTCCGGTTCACCGTGGGCGTTACGATATGCAGGCTTTCTACATACCGCTCGGCCGCCTCACGCTCCATTTTCATGTTGAGCATGCAGTTCTTTTTGATCTTCTGCAGCGCTACCATCACAATGTTTTCCTTAACGGCCGATCGGAGCAGCAACCCTTCCGCTTTTCTGTCTTCGGTTACAAAGGCAATCTTGTTACGCACACTATCCCTGGGCGACTTAACATTGATCTCTTTGCCTTCCATAAATATCTTGCCGCCGGTTTTACTGTCGGCGCCGAATGCCAGGCGCAGCGTTTCGGTCCGCCCCGCACCCACCAGACCTGCAAAACCCAACACTTCACCGCGCCGTACCCCAAAGGAAATGCCTTTTACCTTGGAAGCGTCTGTAAGGTCCTTCACCTCGTAGAGCAATTCCCCGATCTGTGCAGTTCGTTCAGGGTACTGCTTTGTAAGTTCCCTGCCAATCATCATGGAAATCAATTCGCGCTTGTTCGTTTCCTTGATCTCTTTTGTCCCAATGCTCTGTCCGTCACGAAGAACCGCCACCCTATCCGCGATTTGAAAAATTTCATCCAGCCGGTGCGTAATAAAAATGACCGAAATCTCGCGGTCGCGCAAATCGTTCATAATCTTAAATAAAAGTGCTGTTTCGCGGTCAGTCAGGGATGAAGTCGGTTCATCCATGATCACCACTTTGGCCTCATGGCTGATTGCTTTTGCGATTTCCACCATTTGCTGCTGCGCTACGCTCATGCCGGCCACTTTACACTTGACGTTCATAGAAATGCCCAGCTTATCGAATAAAGCTGCAGCCTCGCTATTCATGCGTTTCCAGTTTATAATCCCGCCCGATCTCGGCTGGCGTCCAACAAAAATATTTTCCGCAATGGTTTGGTTCTTCAAGATACAGAGCTCCTGATGAATAATGGACAGGCCAATCCGTTCCGCCGCACGGGGGGAGGCGATTTCCACTTCCCTGCCGTTGAACATGATTTGTCCCGCATCTTTTTTATAGGAGCCCGATAATATTTTCATTAAGGTGGATTTGCCAGCGCCGTTTTCTCCCGCCAGCGCAAGAATTTCGCCCCGACGCAGATCCAAATCCACATTAGAAAGCGCCTTCACGCCAGGGAAAGATTTGCTTATCCCTTTTAACACAAGCAGACTATCGCGCATATTCTCTTCCTATTCCTTGATGCTTTTTATTATCCATGGTCATGCATGGGCTGTCCATGCATGACCATGATATGTGTTGAAATGCGCGGATACCGCCGCGCGCCTGTTGCGTCAGTTACATTGCGTCCACTTCGGCCGCCGTCATTGCGCCGTCCGGGCCATAAACGCCGGCGGGCGAAGACTGAATTTGCTCGGGAGCCTTGCCGCTAATTAGGTATTCGTCAACCTGCTGCGCAATGGTGCGCGACATGTCCGCGGGCATCTGCATGACTGTGGCAAGGTAGATGCCGTCCTTATCAATTTCGTCCATTTCTTCTTTTTCACCGTCGTAAGCAATGATCTTCATCTCATCGCGGCAAGCCGCCTGCGCTGCGCCATATGCGCCCATACCGTGCTGGGCGGACGTACATACAAATAAGTCGATCTCTTTGTATGTCTGGAGCGCATCTTCCGCGTTAGCCATGGATTCTTCACGGGACTTGGAATGATACTCATGCAGGATGTTCACTTCCACGCCGGCTTTTTTAATGCCGTCGATCAGGCCGGTAAAACGATCGGTAGAAACCTGATCGCCGCTGTGCAAACCGATCACATCCACCTGCGTAATGCCGTTCTGGGTCAGGTACTTCCCCGTCCACATACCGCCAACCAAACCGCCGTCATAGTTGACGGTACCGATCTTGGTGACAAACGTGGCACCCTCGGGATAAGTGGACGTATCCATCATGAATACAGGAATGTTTTTCTGCGCGCAAGTGTCAAACACATCCGCCAGCGCATCGCCATACCAGCTGGTCAGGACAAGCGCGTCAATGCCTTTGTTGATCATATCCATACAATCATTCAGCTGTACGCTCACGTCGGTGTTGGCATTCGTCACGACGACTTCCCAGCCTTTTTCCTTAGCGGCCTCTAAAAAGGCGTCATGCATCGTTACATAGAAGGGATACTCCAGCGTGTACATGGAAAGGCCAACGGTCACGGAGTTGTCACTCGGGACCGTGGAATTTTCCGGCGCAGCGCTTGCCTCACTGCTCGGTTGCGTCTCCGCCGGAGTGGTCGCGGACGCGGGGCTCTGAGTGCATCCTGCCAATGCTGTGACAATCATGATGACCGTCAGGATCAAAGCAACACGTTTCTTCATATCTTCTCGCTCCTTATTTTTTATTTGGCCGGCAACGCCGGTCCAAACCAATATCGTGCTTTCACAAGTGCCTCCGCTTATTCCGCACATTTAATCATCTGCTCAAACAGCGCAAGATCGTCGCGCGCGTCCGCCGCAGCCGTAAGGGGCTCTGCCGCGCCCTCCAGACAATCCCGGATATGCCGCCATTCCCGGCGATATGCTTCATCGAAAGACACAACAACCTGCTTCTGCGCATTTGCGCCGTCCGCATTCGTCTCGTTGATATGAACAACCGAGGGCGCGTTTTTCAAATAGGGCCATGGAAAGCGGATGGAAATGTTGCAGCCGTCGGAATACACGGACAGTTCCTCATCCCATATCATCCTTTTATCAAGCCAACCGCCCTCAAACACACATTGCACTCCCTCATAGCGGAGCACCGCGGTCACCACAGAGGAAGCGCAAACGTAATCCACGCGCCGCGGCTCCCCAAACATGGCACGCAACAGTGAGAAATCATGCGTTGCACCCATCAACAGGTTAAAATAAGCGCCGTAAAGCTTTTCGTTACCGCCGACTACCTCGCGCATGGCGGCTTCCATTTCTTCCCTAGTTTTGTTCAGGATGCAGTGTGTGATATCATCCGGCGTAAACAGATCGTATATCTTCCCGGTAATATCCATGTTGCCCCCAAAGTTGTGGG
Source organism: Clostridia bacterium (assembly GCA_036677445.1). Classification (GTDB taxonomy): domain Bacteria; phylum Bacillota; class Clostridia; order Christensenellales; family CAG-138; genus JAVBWI01. The sequence continues at coordinate 8,148 of JAVBWI010000012.1, read as the reverse complement.
CGCGCACATACCTAATGTCCTTGATTTGCTTAACGCGGTCAGCAAAGAAGAGAAAATTTGGATCGTATCGCTTCATGAAGCCGATGATCTGAAACATACCGGTTCGCCTTGCCTGGTCAATCATTTCGTTCGCTTGACGCAAATTGAACGCTATGGGTTTTTCGATCAATTGGTTGACCCCCGCCCGCGAAGCCGCCAGCGACGGCGCGTAATGATCCATCGTGCTGATGACCGCAAGATCCAGCTCAACCGTATCCAGCATTTCCCTGAAATCCAGGAAGCGCCTTTGGGGCGGAATTTTATATTTTTCGCCGCAGCCTTCGAGGACCGTATGCGATACGTCGCACAGCGCATAAAGCTCGATGCCCGAAGTGTCCTGTATATACGGCATATGCATCATTTGCGCAATGGCGCCGCAGCCTATTATGCCAATTTTATATGTTCGTTCATTCTGCATAGTTTTCATTATTCGCTGCTCAAGCTTGTTTAAGTAATATGAACATTTGCTTATTGTCTTTCTGATACGACGTACGACGAACTATTGTTTATAGCCTCTATTATATTTGTATCGTCCGCATTTGTCAACAACATAAAAAATCCATTTATTTTCTTGGATTTTCGCTAAATAACGCCTCGCAAATATTTTGTATCTAAACCATCTTGACCGACGTACGACGGTCATGTTAGTATATCTTTATACTCTCAGTCATATATGACAGGATTTTGGAAAATTCAGCTTTTATTATTCAAAAAAGGAGATCTGTATATGAGCAACCTGATCATTAAATCGATCGACAAGATTGTAAGCGGAGACATCCGAAAAGGTATATTGCCCGGCGATACGATTGTAGTCAGAGACGGTAAAATAGTGGAAATCGGCTATGAGGGCAAGGTCAACGCCTCCGGCATCGAAACCGTTGTGGATGTTGACGGGCAAATCGTTGCCCCCGGCCTGATCGATTGCCACATCCACAACACGCTGGATGATTACGCACCACAACGCGGTTCAGTGGGTACCTATTCCGATGCATTGTATTCCGGCACGACTTCCATGATCTCCGAAGGCGAGCAGGGCCCTGGTTGGCCGCGTTTTTATGACGACGCAATCGGCTGCAAGGCTGCCGCGATCCTTTCCAAGCGCGTGTTTGACCGCTTCCGTCCAGGCGGAGCATTGAAATTTCATGGCGGCGCACTGGTGCTTGTCCACGGCTTGACGGAGCAGGACTTTAAAGAAATGCACGAGGCAGGCGTATGGTTGATTGCAGAGATTGGCGGCGGCGGTCTTTCCGACCCCGAGGAGATCTCCCCCATGCTTGAATGGGCCAGGAAGTATGACTTCTTCTATTCCGTACATTTGGCGCCTCCGTCCATCCCCGGTTCTTCCCGGGTCACGTCCAAAGAAATTATGAAGCTGAAGCCCAACAAGGTTGCGCATACCAACGGCGGCTCCACAGCCGTATCGTTCGACCATATCCAGCGTTTGATGGATGAATGCGACATCCCGCTCGAACTCGTGGTGAACGGCAACTTTGTGAATTTTAACAAGATCATACAGCATATGGCCAAGAAAGGACAGTTACACCGCCTTATTGTGGGCAGCGATGCGCCTACGGGCCAGGCTTCGTTGCCGGGCGCAATCAACCGCGCCATCGTAAAAGCGGCGGCGTTTAATGGCATACCGGCAGAAACCGCCATTGCTATGGCAACGGGCAACACGGCCGATCTTTACCGTCTGAACACCGGTAAAATAGAAGTCGGCCGCGAGGCGGATCTTCAAGTGATCGACAATCCTCCGGGCTCCGTAGGTACGGATGCACTAAAGGCCATCGAATGCGGCGACCCATTCGGCAACTCCATGGTCATCGTAGATGGACGCATCATTGCCTTCCGTGGCAAGGATTCAAGGCCAACCGCACGGTGCTGCACTGTAAACGGCCGCAGGGAATACGTTTCCGGTATCACGGAGCACCTGTTCTTTCCCCCACAGCCCGGTCGTCATTATGAAGGCTTTGCGGACATGAGTATCTCCGGTTTCTGGAAATAACGCGAAATAAGGAGGACAGTATGGCCAGTACATTGATTAAAAACGCAAAAGCGATTATCACGGTTGATGATGCGGACAGCGTCCTTTACGGCGCTTCCATTCTGATTGAGGACGGCATTATCCGTTACATCGGCAGCGAAGCGAAAACGGCGGACAATGTGATTGATGCAAGCGGCTGCTTTGTATATCCCGGCCTCATCAACACGCACCATCATCTGTACCAGACCTTTACGCGGAATTTGCCTAAAGTGCAAAAGATGGAGCTCTTTCCATGGCTGGTCACGCTATACGAAATATGGCGGGGGCTCGACGATCACTGCATTTACCACAGCTCTCTGGTAGGCATGGGCGAACTGCTGAAATACGGATGCACCACCGTAATGGATCACCATTACGTGTTTCCAAAGACAGGCAGCGAAGAGTTCATCGACATGCAGTTCGAGGCGGCAGGCGATCTTGGTATCCGTTTTTTCGCAACCCGTGGCAGCATGTCTCGCGGAAAGAGCGACGGCGGCCTGCCCCCCGACGACCTTGTGCAATCCGTCGATACTATATTGAAGGACAGCGAGCGGATCGTCCGAAAATTCCACGATCCATCCGCATACAGTATGCGCCAGATCGCGCTAGCTCCCTGCTCGCCGTTTTCCGTGACAACGGAGCTGCTCACGGAATCCGCCTCGCTCGCACGGCAGCTCGGCGTACGCCTGCATACGCACCTGTGCGAAACAAAGGATGAGGAACAATTCTGCCTCGAAAAGCTGGGCAAGCGTCCCCTGGCCTATATGGAGGACTGTGGCTGGTTAGGAAGCGACGTATGGTATGCCCACGGTATCTTCTTCAACGATGAGGAGCTGCAATTACTCGCCGATACAGGAACCGGCGTCGCACATTGTCCCGTATCAAACATGAAGCTCGCCTCCGGCATATGCCGCATACCAAACATGCTGCGGCTCGGCGTACCGGTCGGACTTGCGGTGGACGGCAGCGCAAGCAACGACTCCTCCAATCTGCTCGCAGAAATCCGCGCTTCCTATCTCCTGCATCGCCTCGCCTACAGTACCGCCGCGCCGACCGGTTATGAAATACTCAAGCTCGCAACACGCGGCAGCGCACGGATTCTCGGCCGCAACGATATTGGCTGTCTGGCCGTTGGCAAGGCGGGCGACCTGTTCATGCTGGATGTCAACATGCTGGATTTCGTGGGCGCAGACCTGGACCCCACGTGCCTTCTGGGTACCGTAGGGTATTCGCGCCCAGCAAAGGCTGTGGTGGTTGCGGGAAACCTTGTAGCGGAAAACGGCAGGCTTGTCCATATTGCAGATGAGGCCGCCGTTACGGAAAAAGCCTCGAAGTTGATGCACGCAATGCTCAGAAAGGCCCGGTGATCGCACGATGCTGGCGTACTTGAACCGTATGAGCTGGGCCGAGCTCAAAAAGCTCGGCCCAGACACAGTCACCTATGTATTGCCCATATCTTCCCTTGAGCAGCATGGCCGCCATTTACCGCTGGGTACGGATGATCTTTTGCTGGAGCTTACAGTCGAGGCACTTTTCCGAAAGGCATCCAAACGCTTTTTGCGCAATTTTCTGTTCCTGCCTGCCCTGCATTATGGCAACAGCCATGAACATCTGGATTTTCCCGGTACGCTCAGCCTTCGCGTGGATACTATCCGCCGCATGGTGGCAGATATTCTTTCCGATATGGAACGCCACGGCGTGAAGCATCTGGTTATACTCAACGCGCACGGCGGAAATACGCCTATATTCGCCGCCTACGGTCAGGAATGGGCTCAAACATACCGTGTGACTGTTTACAATGTAAATTTCTTCGGCTCGCGCTTTTTTGACGATGCGCAGCCCCTGTTGGATACGCCGGTCGGTGTGGACATCCATGGCGGCGAATTGGAAACGTCCGTTTTGCAGTACGCCATGCCCGAGCTTGTGCGCGGCGATGCACTGGCGTCAGAACTCGACGTGCGCGCTTTGCTCTCCGATTACGACATTGGGTGGCTTTCCAAACAACTCTCTCCTGACGACGGGCGCATCGGCGCAGCGTCCAAGGCTACTCCCGAAAAGGGAGAACGGTTGCTGGAGTATATATGTGACCGGCTGATCCGTTATTTTGAAATGTTCGACCACTAAAAGGGAGCGTAGCATGCCGGATTATTTTGTACTTACCCAGATCATCATCGATGATATTTATCTTCCAGACGGTCAGGTTATGAAGAACCAGCTTGGCGGCGGCGCTTACACCGCCGTCGGCATGCGCCTATGGTCGGACAACGTGGGCATATGCAGCGGTATAGGCCCCGATTTTGCAGGCAAATATGATCAATGGTTTCTGACAAACGGTATTGACGTGGCGGGCGCGCCCCGACGGGAGCGCTGTACACATGCGCAGGTGAAGTATTTCCCCGACGGAGAACGCGAAGAAATACTGATCCCCGGGTATGGCAGCCATCGACTCATGCAGGCGGAATTTGACGAAATCCCTGCGAGCTACGGCAGTTGCAAGGGTATGTATCTTTTCAAGGACTGCGAAGAGAATTACTGGGGAGAAGCAAAACGATACTTTGAGCGGTATCCCATGGTTAAGATCTGGGAGATTTTTGGTGCGGCGGCCGCGCCGAAAAACCGGGACACAATTGCGGAATGCCTAAGTACAATGGAGCTTTTTTCAATCAATCTAACCGAAGGGAAGCGTTTGATCGGCCTGGATGACCCAATCGCGATCGTCAAAGCGCTGCACGATATGCACGCGCGCGTGTTAATACTGCGTATGGGCGCAAACGGCGCGCTCGTCAGCGATAAGAAGCATCTCTATCATATTCCGGCAGCGGCGGCATCCGTTGTGGATGTGACGGGCGGCGGCAACGCGTCCACCGGCGGTTTTTTGGCCGGATACTGCGAAAGTAATGGGGATATCCGTCAAGCAGGCATCTGTGCTGCGGTTTCTGCGTCCTTCATTATTGAGCAATACAGCGTGCCGCCGTTAGTCGACGATCACTTGCGCGCAAGGGCAAAACAAAGGGCGTTACAATTGCGTGTGGAAAAGCTGCTATAGAAGGAAAGGTAAGTTTATGTGCGAAAGCAATCCGTTAAGCATGCAGACAAACAGCATTCCCGGGTTAATGGAGGAAATTTTCCGGGACACTGAGGCTTCCGCAAGGCAAGCCGTCTCCACACCCGATATATTTTCCACCAGACAGATCACTCTCTTTGGCAGCGGCGATTCTTACAACGCCGCGCTCGGCGCCAGCTTCGCTTTCGCGCGGCTGGCAGGCATCGATGCGCATGCGGTAACTTCCATGCAAGCGTCGCGATACGTGGCGGGCTTTTTACAAGAGCCCGCAAAAAACATACTTGCCGTGGGTATCAGCAATTCGGGTGAGGCAGCCCGTACGGTGGAGGCAATGACCGCTTTACGCCACAATGGAGCACGGACGCTGGCGCTGACAGGCGTCCCAAGCAGCCGGATGGCCCAGAACGCTGACGCGGTGTTCGCCGTGCGGGTGCCTCCGTTCATACCGGCACCGGGTGTACGCGGGTATGCCGGGGCGCAGATGGCATTATATCTGCTGGCCATCCGCTTTGCAGAGGTCAAGGGCCATGTCACAATGGACGAAGCGAGCGCCCTGCGCAAGCAAATTTATGCATATCGCGAAGATTTGCAGGCCGCGCTCTCAGAAAACGTACAAGCGTTCAAGGAATTCGCTTCACTCTGTGGCCAAACCGGGCGCATCGAATTATTGGGTGCAGGGTCATGCCGCTCCGCCGCGGATTTTGGCGCCGCCAAGGCGATAGAGGCGGTGGGCATTATCGCCACCTCACAGGATATTGAAGAGTTTGCGCATATCAACTTCTTTTTCAACGACCCGGAGCGTATTCCCACAATTCTGTTCGCGCCTCACAACGCCCGCAGCATCCGGCGCAGCCTCGAATTAGCACAGACGCTTGTACATCAGAAGCGTCCCGTGCTCATCGTTACAAGCGGCCAGGCTTTTCAGGGCTACCCGGCCATACGCCTGCCTGAAGGCCTGCCCGAGGAATTCTTTCCGCTGTTCGCTTCCGTAATTGCTGCGGCCGTTATTGCCCATATCAAGGTACCTGCGGGGAATGAATATTTCCGCGGCCATAAAGGTCTCTGGTCGGAGGAAGGCTTGCCGAATATCCGCAGCAGCGAACTGATAGTGGACTGAGGGGGGAACATGTCATGAAAGTGATTACAATCAAAACAAACAAAAGTGGTCTGTTTGAAATCACAGATGAGGTCCGCGCAGCAATCGCCGCAAGCGGCGTGCAAAACGGGATTGCAGCGCTGTGGGTACCACATTCCACTGCGGGCGTTACGGTGATATCGCGCATGGATGAGCTTGGCTTTGAGGATATCGTGGACGAAGTGAACCGCCTGGTGCCAACGCGTATCGATTTTAAGCACCAATTCGATACGCCCACGGACGCATCCGGCCATATCAAATCCGCTGTGATTGGCGTTTCATTAAGTTGCATTATTGAAAAAGGAGAGCTTGTGATCGGATTGTCACAGGGCATCTACTTTTTTGAATTTGACGGGCCCCGCAACAGAAAATATTATTTAGAGATTATTGGAAAGTAGAGGTGCGACTTATGCTTGATCCATTTGAAAGGATTGCGTTCCGTTACGATTATGCGGACATCATGAAGCCCGGCGGTTTTACCATCGACGGTAAGCCCGCACTTACGCAGGTTGACCCGTCGCTCGTGGGCGATTATGTAATCATGGTGGTACGCGATCCGCTGCTCGTCTACGGCGAAGACCCCGCGATTCTGCTGGGAAAGCGGCTGGCAAACGGCGTAATCGCAGGGAAAAGCGGTATGTTCACGACATACAGCGGGTATTATAAGAGCGCGCACATCAGCATTGTCAGCGGTGGAAGCGGTGCGCCGGAAGCCGAGCTAGTGCTCGTTGAGCTCATGCATTATACAAAGGCAACCACGTTCCTGCGCCTTGGCGGCGGCGCTGCAATAGGCAGAGACATCAAAAGCGGCGATGTCATCATTGCAAGCGGCGTCGTACGGGATGACGGTATGTCCCAAACCTATGTGCATGCGGGATACCCCGCCGTATGCAGTTACGAGCTTGTTACTGCCTTTGTAAAGGCTGCGGAGAGCCTTGGCGCCCGCTATAGCGTAGGCGTTGGCCGGTCTGGCGACAGCGAGCATGTCGGTTGCGGGCGGCTTTCCGTGGGCGGTTACTTCCAGCCCCGGCATATGGAAATCATCGATTACTACCACCGTGCAGGCGTACTGTACTGGGACCGGGAGTCTTCAGCCATTGTCACGCTCGCGAATCTTTTCGGCCGCCGCGGCGGCGCGGTTGTATCCGTAGACAATAATCTCGTCACACGCGAACCCTTTACTGCGGGAGACGGGCAGCAGACAGCGATAGATATTGTATTTGAAGGGCTTGCAAATCTGCATAAAATGGATTCCAGCAAGCAGCGCAGGCAATCCCGATACTGGTTTCCCGATATAATCGAGTGACCAAAACAACCGGAGCGGTAACGTTCCTCCATGTGCTTCTGACAGAGTAGCAATGGGCAAGCAGACATTCATTACTGTTTATAATCAGGAAAATATTAAGAATGCATACACCTCCTCCTTTTTCCCCTCCCCAGCCCATATCGGAAACGAATATGGGCTGGGATCTGTTGCCGGAGTTAATCATTGCCCACGAATATCCGCTTGAGCACTATTTTAAGGCGCTAGATCTCAACCCTAACAAAGAAACTATTAAAATTATCATTCATCTAATCTACGATTCCACGAGACCCTGTTTTTAGCAATTCCTTTATAAGGCTTATAGAAATTACTTGTTTGTATTTATGAGTATCTTGTATCAACAGAATACTCATCCATGACAAACGCCCGTTCCAAAGCCTGCGTAGGCAGTTCCGAAAAAGGGATTTCACGGTTTCAATTCAATAAGGTTCACACATACAATCCCGTAATGGTACTGTCAAGAATTATGCGCAAAAAGGAACGAGGCCGTGCGTCTGCCACTTCAGCTGGCGGCAAAATCGGGTTCTACCTGATACTCCAGGTGCTTCATGTTTAAATACTTC
>JAVBWI010000011.1:0-14503 GCA_036677445.1 Clostridia bacterium | reverse complement strand
CGACATGTGCGGTGGCGGCGGAAAGCCTTGCGGCGCAAGGCTTTCCTTGCAGGAACAACCGGTCCTCGGCGGGAGACGCCTCGGACACTAGGCCTGCGGGCCGTCGCCGTCACCGCAGACACAGGTTGTTCCTGCAAGCCTCGAAAAAGTGCCACAAGGCACTTTTTCGACAAGCTGCTTACGCAGCCGGTTCAAGCATGCTGTAGTTTTTGAAGTAATCCTCGAAAAAGTCTTCGGAGAATTCGTTGGAGTAACCCCAGCCATAATCTCCGTAATAGTTGCTGAAGCCCAGCTGGTCAATCACGGTGGCGATCATTGCGCCCAGCGCAACAAACAGGAGTACGCAGAGTATGATTCCGATGAGCAAGATGATCAGCGTGGCGCGCGCAAGGTTGCGGCGGTTAAGGTTATCCGTGCCGCCAAACGCCCAAACCAGCGCGATGATGAAGCCCGCAAGGGGAATAGCCATCAGAAGGATGCTGCCTACATAGGCCCATGTGCTCATGACATTGCTTTTGGGCGCGGCGGGAGCCGCATTGTACCCTGCGCCATACGGCGGAGGAGTCTGCGCATAATTGGGCTGCGAGTAGTTGGGCTGCGTATAGCCGGGCTGCACATAGTTGGGCTGCACATAGTTGGGCTGCGCATAGGGCTGGCCGTACTGGGATTGTGCCGCCCCCTGGTTCGCCGGTTCGGCCGCCGCTTCGGGCGCGGGCGCGCCATCCTGTACCGCGCCGCAAGCGGTGCAAAAACGCGCGTCGTCCCCTATTTGTGTGCCGCATTGGTTGCAATATGCCATAGAATACCCCCCTTAATGAATATTAGCTTAGTTTGCCGCCGCACTCGCCGCAGAATTTTACGCCGGGCGAGGCTTCCGCCCCGCATGCGGGACATTTGAGAGCGCGCGGCGCCGTCATGCTTGCGCCGCACTCGTTGCAGAATTTGATGCCGGGCGCCATCAGCGCGCCGCAGGCCGGGCAGGCAACGCGCGCCATGCTCGCGCCGCAGTTGTTGCAGAACTTGCCGTTGCCCGCAGGCTTGCCGCAAACGGGGCAAACAGTGGTTTTGCTCTCCAGCTTGCCCTTCCACACGGTGCTGCTCTCCGCCGCTTCGTCTATATTACGGCGCATGGCCTCCGCACGGGCTTTGGCAACATAAACTTCCTGACGGGGCGCACACTCCACACACAATCCTTCGTCCTCGTTGAAATCGGAGTCGCAGACCCACTGGCGGCAGCCATGGCAGCGGTGGAAATGCTGCTGCGCCTCATTCTGCGCGCGCTCGAAGGCGGCCTCATGCTCTTTTTGCCACTCCGGGCTCTGGCCTTCAAAGCGTTCGGACAGCACGCCGCCGCCGCGTTCGATGGAATAGCCGAGGTTGCCAAGATGCCCGCCGAAAAGGCTGCCCACGATGCTCGCGCCCTGTGCCAGGCCGCGCAGACCCTTACCCCTTTTATAGGTCTCAGACTCGATGAACGAGCTTTTGTAGCCATCCTGGCAGATATCGCAATAAAACGTGAACTGGAAACCCGCATCGGTGGAGTTGTCTTCATAGTTGCGCGTGAACGATTTGAGCATATCTATCCCCCTGAATACGCAGTTGATTTGAAAATATGGTTACCTCGCCGGCAGCTTCTTGCCGCAGGCGGTACATTTTGTGTTTTGAAAAAACTGCATCTGGCCGCAGCGCCTGTTTTCGCAGGCGACCATCAGGCTAGCGCCGCATTGCTCGCAGCGCTCCTGTACGAATGTCATGGCGCCGCATTTAGGGCAGGGTACGTACAGCGGCCGGCCGCAGCCGGTGCACACCGCAAACCCTTTTTGCACGGGCCGCAGGCAGGACGGGCAAAGATACCCGAAAGGGCTGCCGCTGCCGCAGCGCGGGCAAAAGCGCGAATCCCGTTCGAGCAGAAGGCCGCAGTGCATGCAGGGCTGTTTATAGCTTGCCATACGCTTCCCCTTATTGCGGAAGCTTGGCGCCGCACTCGCCGCAGAAGCGCGTACCGCGCGGGTTTTGCGCGCCGCATTCGCCGCAGAAGCATTTATCCGATCCGCCCAGCTTGGTGCCGCATTCCTGGCAGAACTTCACGCCTTCGGGGTTTTCATGCCCGCAGGATGGGCAGGTGCATCTCTCTCTCGCCTCCTGCTCCTGCTTTTCGCGGCCTTCCTTTTCGGCCACGGCCCCGTTGAGCCTGGCCTCTGCAAGCGCGATGTTTTCCTTTAGCAGCCGCAGCCGTGCGCCTTCTTCCGCAAAGGGCGCGTCCCCGTAAAGCGCCACGGCCTTTTTGCCGATGGCGGCATACAGCTCGGCTTCCTGTGCGGTGAGGTCGTTGAGTTCCGTTTGCGCGGTCATGACCTTCACATCGGGGTCATCCTGCGGCATAAAGCCGGATAACCCCTTCATCAGCCCGCCCAGACCGCTGAAAAGATCGTTTGCCATACAACCTGCCTCCCGGATAATTTGTGTAATACACAAACGCCGGCATACATCGCACTTTTGCTCTACGAATATGCCGACTGTGTTATTCCTATTATGCCATATTTTCGACGTGTTTGTATATCCCTATCGAACCCGAATCAGACGGATTTTACACTTTCCCGTGTAAAAGCGTTACAATTTGCATCGTTTGATATCCGCGCCCAGAGCGGCAAACTTCTGTTCCAGATATTCATAGCCGCGGTCGATGAATTCAATATTATGAACGGTGGAAGTGCCCCTGGCGGCCAGCGCGGCTACAATGAGCGCCGCACCCGCGCGCAGATCCGAAGCATACAGCGGCGCGCCGGTCAGGCGCTCCACGCCTTCTACCATGGCGGTCCTGCCGTTAAGGGTGATGCTTGCGCCCATACGCAGCAGTTCGCCCACGTGGTTGAAACGTTCCTCGAATATATTTTCCATAATGAAGCTGTTGCCCTGCGCGCGCGCAAGATATGCCATCATGGGCTGCTGCAGATCCGTGGGGAAGCCGGGGTACGGCAGCGTTTTTATATTGATGGCGCGCGGGCGGCCGTTGCCCGTGACCTGAATAAAGAACTCGCGCCCGTCATCCCCTTCCGCCACCGCTGCGCCGCTTTCCATAAGTTTGGCGGAAATGGCCTCCAAATGCGTGGGAATGACGTTTTTGATGATCACGTTGCCGCCGGTGGCGGCCGCCGCAATCATGAATGTGCCCGCCTCGATCTGATCGGGGATGATGGCGTAATTGCAGCCGTGCAGCTTGGGTACGCCGGTAATGCGGATGACGTCCGTACCCGCGCCCTTGACGCGCGCGCCCATCATGTTGAGAAAGTTGGCGACATCCACCACATGCGGTTCCTTGGCGGCGTTTGCAAGTATTGTCTGGCCTTCGGCCAGTACGGCCGCCATCATCACATTGATGGTGGCGCCGACGCTTACCACATCAAAATAGACCTCCGCGCCCACCAGCTTGGCGGCGCGCGCTTTGACCAGCCCATCCTCCAGTATGACCTCTGCGCCCAAAGCGCGCATGCCCTTGATATGCTGGTCGATGGGACGGGGGCCGATCACGCAGCCGCCGGGCAGCGCCAGCTCCGCATAGCCGTAGCGCCCAAGCATGGCGCCCAGAAGATAGTAGGACGCGCGCAGCGTGCTCACCATGTCGAATGTGATGGAAAAACGGTCGATGCCGGAAGGATCGATGCGCATGCAGTCGCCGGGCGTAAATGTGACGTCCGCGCCCATATTGACGAGTATCTCTTTGAGTATATTAACATCCTCAATGCAGGGGAGGTTTTCCAGAATGCAGCATTCCCCCGCAAGTATGGCGGCGGGAATGATGGCAACCGCGGCGTTTTTTGCACCGCTTATGGTCACCGTGCCTTCAAGAGGCTTATTGCCCTGTATGGTATACCACTGCTTCATGTAATGGCAATGTCTCCTTGCAGAATTTTCGCTTCCGGTCCACCCACGGTATACTGCGTAAACAAATTAAAACATCTTCTTGCGCCACAGTATCACCGCCACCACGGCCGAAAGCCCGAAGGCGATGCACAGCACGATCCAGAAGCCCATTAAGCTGCCTTCCCACGGAACGGCCGTATTCATGCCGAAAAAGCCGCTGACCATAGTGGGAATGGACAGCACGATCGTCAAAGACGCGAGCAGCTTCATGACGATATTCAGGTTGTTGGAAATGACGGAGGCGAACGCATCCATCGTACCCGAAAGTATGTCGCGGTAAATATTACACATCTCGATGGCCTGCTTGTTTTCGATGATGACGTCCTCGAGAAGATCCGTATCCTCCGGGTATTTCTTGACATCCTCGATCTTCAGAAGCTTTTCCATCACCATTTCGTTCCCGGCCAGGGAAGTGGAAAAGTATACCAGGGATTTTTCCAGCTTGAGCATCTGGATCAGTTCCCGGTTTTTCATGGATTTATGCAGTTCGTTCTCCACCAGCGTGGAGGCTTTGTCTATCTGCTTAAGGTACTGCAAAAAACGCGAAGCGTTCCGGTAAAGCAGTTGCAGCAAAAAACGTGTTTTTTTCACGGTGGTAAAGCCGCGTACGCGGCCGTCCATAAAGTTTTCGAGTATGGAGCTTTCCTTTAAGCAGACGGTCACGATACCGCGCTCAAAATACACGATGCCAAGCGGGATGGTGTTGTACACGAACGTACGCCCTTCCGCCTGGACCGTAGGCATATCCACAATGATGAGCGTCTGACCGTCGTCGCTTTCGACGCGGGGGCTTTCCTCTTCGTCCAGCGCGGCGCGCAGGTAACTCTCTTCCAGACCCAGTTCTTTGGCTACCGCCACAACCTCGGATTCCTCCGGATCGGTCAGGTGCATCCAAGCGCCATCCTCAAAGCATTCCAGCTCGCAAAGCTTGCCTTCCCGGGTCTTAAAAATCTGAACCATGCAGATTCACCTGCCTTTCGAGCATTTTTCCATTCAAGCCGCAACAACCCAGATTGATGCGTTACCCATTGCCGGCTTCAGCAACCGCAATTTTTCATTCAAGCCGCAAACAACCACGGACACAGCCGAAAAGGCCCGCTGTGCCTGGCTGATATAGTATACCCTATTACATATGAACAGGCAATACCTAAACGCCTTAGGCCAGATACTGTCTGGGGTTATAGGGAATACCCGCAATAAGCAGCTCCATGTGCAGATGAGGTACAGCCTCCTCATCCTCGGGTGCTGCGAGTACGCCGACGGACTGGCCCTTCTCCACCGTGTCGCCCGCACGCAGCGTGCATTGCGAAAGCGGCGCAATACGCGATACAAACCCGCTGCCATGGTCGATTTCCAGCAAAAAGCCATAGCTGCCCCGGACACCCGCAAAAACCACCGTGCCCGCGGCCGGGGCGGCAAGCGGGTCGCCCGCGCCGCAGTTTATATCCACCCCGTAGTGCATACGCCCTTCGCGCGTGCCGAAATTGGAAATGATCCCCCCCTTGGAGGGCAGCGCAAGCGAAAAGCCTTCGGGGGCGTCCGGCCCTTTTTCGCCTTCGCCGCGCCCGGGTTCTCCATTGGGGCGGTTGGCTTTATACGTACCTACCGCCACGCGCTGCACAAGCGGCGCAAGCGTCTCTTCCTCCTTGGCGGCAACGCAGCTTTCCTGCACGCCGTTCAAATACGTTGTCTCGCTGACAGTCACGCGCTCTCCCTCGCGGCCAAGCTGCAGCAGCAGCCGTGCGCCTGCGGGGATTCGCGCATCCTTCGTTTCCTCGGTTTCAAACGGTATGCTCTCGATGAACACCGTGCGCGTAACACAGCGTACGGGGCACAACGCAGGCTCCTTTTGCAGCAATGCCTGCGCCTGCTCAAGCGACAGCGGCAGTATCCCTTCCGCGGCATCCCGTACCGTCATCTCTCGCGTAAAGGCGGCGGAGTAAAGCGCTTCATCCGCGGGGATATCCTCCCCCGCCTGCTTCAGCCGCCAGCGCAGCAGCTCCTCCGCATCCGCCCGGCTGGATAGCGTTATGACCGGCTCGCCGTCCGCATACACCGTTACGGCGCCGGGCACGGGGGTCGGCGCAGGCGTTTGGGCCGGAGGCGACGTCGTGGGGACGGGCGTACTTTCGGCCATCATCGCCGAAGGCAGGGCGGGTAAACGCAGCAGCAGTATGCCTGTAAGGCACAGCAATGCGACCAAAAGCGCAAACAGCAACCGCCAGCGCGTCAGCAGCTTCACGCACAGCCCCCCTTTCCCGATATGCGCCCTTTCTACACAGTATACCATAAGCGGCTGTGATTTTGGCGCGATATGTGGAGCGAAAAAACAAGCGAAAACCCCGCAAGGGCGGGGTTCACAGTCCGATGACAAACCCACCCCTTTTGGGGGGTGTGTGGGATAAAGCAATTCCCCACTTTCAATCCGATTTGACAGCGCAGCGTCTTTGTGCGTCAATCGGCGAGGAAATGCCGCCATGAGCGGCATTTCAACCTACGGAAAACCCGCTGACAAAGTCCATCGGATTTTGTCAGCAGCTTGCCATCAGCTCCACAGCGACAGTTCGAGCGCCTCGTACACCTCGCGCATGCCCTCGGCGATACGGGGGCCGGGGCGGGTGATGAGCGTCCCGTCGATGGAATAAATGCGCCCTTCCTGCACGGCGGGAAGATCGCGGTAACCTTCCGCCTCGCAAAGCGCGTTCAAATCAACGTCGGAGGAAACGAGTATGACTTCCGGCGCAAGCGCGGCCAATTCCTCCGCAGTATAGGACAGCTTTTCTCCATCGGCGGTAATTGCGTTTGCGGTGGCGGGAGTCCCTCCCGCCATCTGGATGACGCTGTATGGAATGGAACCGGGACCCGCGGCCGTGGTTATCCCGCTTTCATAAGCGAGCACGACCAGCGTGACAGGCGATGCTTCCAGCTCCGCGGCCTGTGCGGATACTTCCTGTACGGCTTCCATCATGGACTCCACCAGCGTGTTCTTTTCCGCTTCCGCGCCCATGATCTGGGCCGTCAGCGCGATGCCCGCGTTGATCTCGCCGTAGGCGGCCGCTTCGGCGCACACCACGCAAATACCTTCGGCGGTCAATGAGTCGATGGACTCCTGCGGGAAGCTGCGGCCGACGAACACGATATCCGGCTGCGCTGCGGCGATTCCCGCGGTGTCGCTCTGCTCGAGCTTGGGGAGCGCGCCGGTTTCCGCAGGATAGTCGCTGTCCGCATCCACCGCCACGATGGACGCGCCTTTTTCAAGCGCGAACAATATTTCTGTACTTGCAGGCGAAAGCGAAACCACGCGCTGCGGTACACCCTGCACCTCTACCTGCCTGCCCGTCATATCGGTAAGCACGGTGGCGGGTAAAGCGGGGGCCTGTGTCTGTCCGGCAGGAGTCTCTGCCTCCGGCGGGGCGGTCGGCTCCTCGGGCGCCGTTACGGGCGCCTGGCAGGCGGCAAGCAGCAGCACGCCCACGAGCAGTATAGAAAGCCATTTGTTGCGCATATACATCCTCCTTTGCGTATTGCGGGGACGGTATGCATCAAAACATGGTGCAAGTCAGCTCCGCATAAACAGTTCGATCTATCACAATCTCTACGCACACAAAAAATTGTATCATCTTCCACACCGCGGCGCAATGCACCGCGGCACTGTGTTCATACAATGTTTACGTGTGCTGTAATCGGTCGATCTGTACCTTTCCTCATAGTCCTAAACTGCGGCGAGCCCGAGCGCAAGCAGGAGCTGCGCGGCGAGATAGGTGAACATGACCAGAAAATTGCCGTAACGGGTTTCCGCTTTAAATACTTCGTTGGAAAGTATGGTATCCGAAAGCAGGAACAGCAGCGAGCCCATAAGCGGAAGTATGCTGCGGCCGCCAAACGCGTACACCGCCGTTAATGCGCTCATAAAGCAGAGCAGCAGCATATAGCCCGCCGCCACCGGCCGCACCGTGCGCGGCAATACGGGCCGCAAGCCCTTGTAGGTAAAAGCGGCGCCCGCCCCATATGCGGCAACAAGCACAAGCGCCAGCCATAAGGGGGGCGGCGGCATACGCGCCAGCAGGAACAGGATGTAGCATATATGCCCCAGCGAAAAGAAGGCGAGGCCCGCGAAAAATTGCGCCCGCTTTTCGGCCCACAGCAGAAAAATATCGCCAAGGCAGCCGCACGAGAGCGCGACGACAATGAGCGGGCTTGCCTTTGCCGCGAAAAACACATACCACAGCGCGAGCAGCGGCATTAAAAGCGGCTTGGTGGTTTTTCGCAGCACTTGCGTATTCCTGATGCAGGCATATAAGTGTATCATGGCTATTACTGTAAACGGCAGAATAAGAAAAGCTTGGATGGTTCTTTCCTCCTTTTTTGGAATCTGTTATGCAACAGTATATTCAGTATATCCTCCGAACAAAGCCTTTACAAGAAAATCGCATCGTAAATATGCGATATATTAGGGTCCCGCCTGCATACTGCCAGCGGGCCTTCGCCCCTTTATCAGCGGCGGATGGTAACGCTCCAGCGCGCCTTTTGAAGGTAAAGTGTCGGCGTCTTGGCGGGCGCTGTGGTCGGCGCAGCGGTCGGCGGCTGACGAGAAAGCGGCACAGGTGGCAGAAAAGTTTGCGGATGTCATGGTATCTTCTAAAGCGAAATCCGAAAAATGTGCACAGCATAATAAAGCTGAGATGACAGATAAGAATCGCGTCCCACATATATGCACAAAAAAGACCGCCGATTTTGAATCGACGGTCTTTCAATGGTCGGGGCGATGTGATTTGAACACACGGCCTTCTGGTCCCGAACCAGACGCGCTACCAAGCTGCGCTACGCCCCGATGCTGGAGCCAACGAGGGGACTCGGACCCCTGACCTGCTGATTACGAATCAGCTGCTCTACCGGCTGAGCTACGTTGGCAGTTGCTTTAAGGTGCGCGCCGCGCACCCCGACCCAATACATTATAGGGAAGCATGGGACGTTCGTCAAGCCTTTTCTGAAAGCTTTGCCGCATGTGAATATTCGGACGCATCCATCTGCGCTTTGAGCTCCACGCCGTCCAGGAATTCGTTGAGAAGCGCCGTGGCGGCCTGAAGCCGTGCGGCGTCCACGCTGTACATGGTAAAGCCGCCCTGCCTTTTGGCGCGCACCAGCCCGCTTGCGGTGAGTATTTTCATATGGTAGGAAAGCGACGGCTGCGTCATGCTGAAGCATTCGAGTATGCTGTTGGCGCACATGCTTTCGCAGCTGAGCATCTGCACGATTTTCAGGCGCGTCTCATCCGAGAGCGCCTTAAAGAGCGGAATGTATTGGTAAAAGTAAGTTGTCATTACGCCTCATACCCTCCGCACCATTGTACCAAACGCCAGCCATACGGGCAAGCCGCAGCGGAAATCAGGATTTGAGCGTCTCTTTGATGCGCCGGAGCGCCTTTTCTTCCACCATGGCGCACACGCGCGCGCCCTCTTCCGTATGTTCCTCGGAGAGTATGCGCCCGGCATTGCGTATAAGAGTCATCGCGTCATAACGGTGATAAGGCACCAACAGCTCCACGCGCACCTGCTGCGCATTGAGTTTTTGTTCCACCGCCGCAAGCAGCTCGCCGACGCCAATATGCTCCTTGGCGCTGATATGCGCCCATTCGCCCCGGCGTCCCGGCAGCGCTCCCTCCCTGTCCACCTGGTTGTAAACGTTGATGCGCGGCGTATCCGCAGCACCCAGCTGCGCAAGCACATCCTCCACCACCTGAATCTGCGCGTCATATTCCGGGTTGGCGCAGTCGACCACATGCAGTATCAGGTCGGCGTGGGAAACCTCCTCCAGCGTGGCGCGGAACGCCTGCACCAGCTCATGCGGCAGCTTGTGGATAAAGCCCACCGTATCCGAAAAAAGCGCTTCCGTGCCCTCGGGCAGCCTGACCTGCCGCACGACGGGGTCGAGCGTTGCGAAGAGCATATTTTCCGCCAGCACGTCGCTACCGGAAATGGCGTTGAGCAGCGTAGACTTGCCCGCGTTGGTGTAGCCGACCAGCGCGACGAGCGGTATGGCATTCTTTTCCCGCCGCTCCCGCCGCAGGGCGCGCTGACGGACGACTTCGTCCAGCGACTGTTCCAGTTCAAATATCCTTCTGCGGATGCGCCTGCGGTCGATCTCCAGCTTTTTTTCGCCGGGGCCGCGCGTGCCGATGCCGCCGCCCAGCCTCGATAACGCCAGCCCCGTGCCGGTCAGCCGCGGCAGGCGGTATTTTAACTGTGCGAGCTCCACCTGCAGCCGCCCCTCGCGCGATTGCGCGCGGGCCGCGAAAATATCCAGTATCAGCGCCGTTCGGTCGATGACCGGGCGGCCCAGGCTTTCTTCCAGGTTTCGAAGCTGCACCGCGGAAAGCTCGTCGTCAAACACAAACAGATCTGCTTCCAGGGCGCTGCCCATCAGCGAAAGCTCATCCACCTTGCCCGAGCCTATATACGTCGCGTTGTCGACGCCGCGCCGCCGCTGCACATTCTGCCCCACCACCTGCGCGCCCGCCGTGGCGACCAGCTCCGAGAGCTCCTTCATGGTATCCAGCGCGTCGTTCTGTTCGATGCCCACCAGTATCGCGCGCTCGGGCCGGGCGGCCGCCGTCTCGTGCGTGCCGGACTTGAGCCGCTCATCCGCGGCGTATATTTCCCGTATAAGCGCGCGCTGGGGCAGCCTGTCCGGCCGCATGGGGCCGTAGCGCAGCACTTCATAGCCCTGCTCGCCCCACTCGCCAAGGAATGCGGCATACAGCGCCGTGGGCTTGCCTTCGCGTACGCCCAACGCCGCCATGCAATCCAGCCGCATGGATTTTAACGTGCCAATATCCACCTCACTCAGCTGCGCGCTGCCGTTGGGGTGGGAGTGGATGCAGCGAACGCCGCACAGGCGGTCCTCGTTGCGTACCACGCGCATTTCCGGCATGGCGACCGTGCCGGAATCGCCCACACTCACATCCGCCACCGTGCCGTTGCGCCGGATATACACGGAGATTTCCCGGTTGATGGCGCCCGTGCAGGCGGCCAGGCGCTCCAACAGCTCCCGGCCCGCAAAGACATCCTGCCCGTCCTGAAACTCGTAAAGCTGCTGTATTTGTTCAAGCACCGTCGCGCGGATACCCGCCGTATTGCCGTTGACCTTGTTTGGCATAAATTCCTTTCTTCTTCAAAAAAGTGCCGCGGCACTTTTTTGAGGTTCACCGTACAAGTTTCCGCTCGGTTTCCTGCTAACGCAGGAAAAGTTCCGTTGTCATAGCTTGCCAAAAATTCCGTCCTTGACAGATACCGAAATCACAGATTTCGGTTGTCACGTCAGCTTGTACTCTAAGGTGTCATTTTGCACCGTACATTCCGCTGCAAAATGACGGTTTCAAAGCCTTCGGTTGCATAAATTCCGGCCTGTTTTTCAACCGGAGGTTTGTCGATGCTATGCGGTTTGCCCCATGGCAAGCCTTCCACAATTTTTCGCTTTGCATTCCGTATCAGCAAAAAAGTGGTTTGCACCACTTTTTCGTTTTTTTGAACACCTATTCTTAGAGGGTGTGGGGGATCGCAAGCCCCCATTTTCAATCACATCTGACAGCGCAGCGTCTTTGCGCGTCAGATGTGCGGAAGAAATGCCGCAACAGCGGCATTTCAACCTACAGAAAACCCGTTTACAAAGTCCTTCGGACTTTGCAAACGGCTGTGTCACGGTGTAATAGTGGGAATGGACTGCTGGTACAGGTAGCCCTGCCCCACCGTAATTTTGCCGTTATACGCTTTATAGGTGGATTTTGCAAGAGGCTCCGCCTTGCGGACTTCCGCGCCGTTCTTATAATAGTGCTTGTAGGATTGCCAGACCGAACCGCTCTTGCGTGCGACTTCCTCCTTATAATAATCCCATGCGACGGTGGTATCCACAATAACTTCCATTTCGCCGGAGGGTTTAAGCGTTTCGATCCTTTCGCTGGTCAGGCGGATCTCGTCGTATTCTTCCGGGAAGGCTTCGCCGAAAATTTCCACATGCACGGTCTTATCCGTCTGCCCTTGCGGAATTTTGCCGTCGCTGGAATCGATGGTGTACGCAAATATATAGATATCCGACGCCGTATTGTTTTTGAACTGGAAGTCGATGGTACCCGTGTTGATGGTGGCGTCAAGGCCTTGCTCCAAATACGACACGGGGCTCGAGTGGTTGCGGCGGTATACGATTTCAAGATCGGCCTTTACGACTGCGGCATAGAGCGTGGAGCTTACCTGGCATACGCCGCCGCCCGCCTGATCCTCCGTCGTACCCGAAACAATAGCGGGCGCAGGCTTCCACCCCAGCTCGTACGTACGGGGACCCAGCGTGTCGTTCATGGAGAATGTCTCGCCGGGTTTCAGCACAAAGCCGTTGACCAGACCGGCCGCCTTCTTTACGTTGTATACGCGGTCGGCGCGGTTATAGGGCGATTTTTTAAAGGAGGTTTCCGCCTGGCTGCGCTTAACAAGCGTCGTTTGCAGCGTTTCCACCGTTACGGCCGGCTGCGTATACAGTGTGGGCAGTTCCACCGTGCCAAAGTCTTTCGCCGCGGCGCGCTGCTGCAGTGTCGCGAGCAGGGCGGTTTCGTCGAGCGATTGCCCCGGCACGCCTTCGGTAAAGCGGAAATAGCCTTCTACCGTCAGGTCCATTTGTACGGCCGCGTCTACGGGCTCGGTTTTCATGCGCGCCGCAAGCTCCGCAATCTTGGCCTGCGCGGGAGAAGCGTCCACCGTATAGGAAATGGGCAGATCCTGCGGGGCGGACAGGAGCAGTTCCCGCGCTTCTTCACGTTCCGTTTTCGTGCCGGTGTTGCCCAGCGCGATCGCCTGCGCGAGCACCGAATCCGTATCGAACGCGATCGTCATATCCGCATGGGTAAGGGTGGTGGATGCACCCTGCCAATCCAACACAAACTGTACCTGCGCCGCCATTTCCTGCTCCGCGGATGCGAGCGCCGTGCGCGCCTGCTCCAATGTCATACCCGAAAGAGGCACGCCCGCCACGCTCACCCCCTCGGCAAAAACGGTGGTTTGATTTACCTCCGCTTCTTGCCGCTGGTCCAAGACCAGCATTGCGCCTACCGCAGCGCAACCCAAAGCAAGCAATATGACGAGCGCACGCAATATACGCATGGCGCTTGACGCTTTTTTCCGAGGTTTGCTCATTGTTTCTCCTTCTGATAAACGCAACGGCGCGCATAAGCGCAAGGTTACGCCGCAATCGCCGGGTTTGTTTTGCGGGAAGAAACAGTCCGTCGACAGCTTGTCCCATTTCTCCTTATTTACATGTTATGATGCACACGGTAATTTGTCAACCTGTGACAGCATACGCGCGGGCAAGACGCAGTATCGAGTTTTTTCCGTTTCTCCCGCATATATACAATAGTAACCGGAAAAGCTCTCCGTCAACCTCAGAGGCGGAATAGGTACGGGTAAGGAAACGGCACGGATGCTGTTTGATGCGGATTGCGTAAAATAAATTTATAATCGTTCAAAATACCGCTTGACATTGACGTTGCGTAAAGGTTTATGCTCAGTGCAGGAAGGGAAACTTCCGGTTGGAGGTTACATCCATGGAATACACCATCCAAATGCTTGCCCGTCTGGCGGGGATCAGCACCCGCACGCTCCGCCACTATGACGGGATCGGTCTGCTCAAGCCCGCGCGCATAAACGTTTCGGGGTATCGCGTGTATACCGCGCGGGAGGTGGATCTGCTGCAGCAGATCCTCTTTTACCGTGAGCTGGGGCTTACGCTTGCGCAGATACGGGGCATGCTGCATGACCCGGCGTTCGATCGCGAGCGGGCGCTTCACGGCCATTTGCAGGCGCTGTTGGAAAGGCGGGCGCAGTTAAATCTGTTGATTGCCAATGTGGAACAGTCCATTGCGGCGGAAAAAGGAGAATATGTTATGACGGACAAGGAAAAATTCGAAGGCTTCAAGCAAAAGCTGATCGATGAGAACGAAGCGAACTACGGCGCGGAGGTCAGGGAAAAATACGGCGACGCGGCCGTGGACGCAAGCAACGCGAAACTGATGGGCATGACACAGGCGGAGTACGACGATACCGCCCGCCTGGCGCAGGAGGTAAACGACACTCTGAAGGCCGCATTTGAAACCGGCGACCCCAAAGGCCCGCTCGCGCAAAAGGCCTGCGCGCTGCATAAGCAGTGGCTGCTGCGGCACTGGAACAGCTACAGCAAGGAAGCGCACAGGGGCCTTGGGCAGATGTATGTGGACGACCCGCGCTTTACGGCGTACTACGACGCCATCGCGCCCGGCTGCGCGGTATTCCTGCGGGACGCGCTGGAGGAATTCTGCAAGTAAAGAAATGCAAAGGCGGCAGCAAAGCCGCGCGCTTTTGAAATGGCGCGCGGCTTTTGTTCATTTGAGAATGCATACATTGAAGCTTAACTTTTTCTGCTTCTATAGTAATAAAAACAACCTAAAATAGCGATAAGGTACAATAAATTGCGCAAATTGAAAAAGGACATATGGAGGCCGCATGATAGAATAGGTTTGCTAGAACCATTCATACAAAGGAGGGCCAATCATATGTCCAAGAAAATC
>JAVBWI010000010.1:0-19458 GCA_036677445.1 Clostridia bacterium | reverse complement strand
TTTCTTGGACATATGATTGGCCCTCCTTTGTATGAATGGTTCTAGCAAACCTATTCTATCATGCGGCCTCCATATGTCCTTTTTCAATTTGCGCAATTTATTGTACCTTATCTTTAACGGAGATATTTCCCTGATAATCCTCTCCAGCAAATCACATGGGCATACCATTGCATTATAGCAATAACAAATTCGAACAAATAGTCTGCATTTACAATTTTTAATATGGTACAATTAAAATAGAGGGAAATTATTCTGCTTACATGCAACAATTCATATTTTGTCATTGCATTCTTTTTGCTTTCTATCATACAAATACATACTCCGTTTGGAGACTGTTACATGCCATCAAGAATACCGGGCTTGATATCTGCTAATTTTTTTGCCTGACTAAAACATAATTTTTTTCTTGACTTATTCCTTATTATTACTTATTATTGCCTTATAGGCATCAATTAGGATTGTTATGGTCGGGAGCTACTATTACGCCGGGCAGATTTCAGCATGGACAGAACAAGTAAAGGAGCGAATTGATATGAAAAAAAGCGTATTCAAGACTGAGGCGGGGCGAGACAAAGTTCGGGCCTATTATAACCGCGTGCTTAGCCGATTCCCCTTCGGGCAGCGATATGTCGAGACTGCCTTTGGACAGACGTTTATGCTAACAGCCGGCCAGGAGTCAAATCCGCCCATTATCCTGTTACACGGCTCCTGCAGCAACAGCGCATTCTGGTTTCCCGAGATCATAGCTCTATCCAATAATTTCATGGTTTATGCCGTCGACATCATCGGTGAAGCCGGAAACAGCGAGGAATACAGACCCGACCTCAGTTCTGACGCTTTCGCACTCTGGATGAAGGATGTACTTGGTGCGCTCGGCCTTGAACGGACCGTTTTAATCGGCAACTCGTTAGGCGGCTGGATGGCTCTCAAATTCGCGACAACTTATCCGGAACGCGTTTCCGGTCTGATTCTGATCGCATCCGCCGGCCTTGCACAAGTTCGCCCGCAATTTCTTCTTAATGTGGAGCAAACACGGCAGGCGGACGGAACTGTGCCGATAAACCCTGGTATTATCGGAGAACAGAACATCCCGAAGGAAGTACTCGATTTTATGAATCTGATTGCCGAAAGCTACAGTCCGATTCAGGAACTGCCTGAATATGCTGATGAACAATTGCAGCAGCTCAACATGCCGGTTCTCTTTATAGACGGAGAAGACGATGTGATCATTGATGCGAAAAGATCGGCGCAAAGGCTCTCCCGCCTTATACCATCAGCCGTAATCCGTTTACTTCCGAATTGCGGGCATGTGGTGACCAGTTCCATCGAATATATTATTCCATTTCTGATGAAGATTCACCTTGTAAGTGAATCAACCCGTTTAGACTAGTATCCCCTTGGGGGCATCGACTTTGCCGTGGCCGCCTCTTGCCTGAAGCATACCATCGAGCAGGACTTTAATGTCATCTCCGTGTCCGAGGTCATGGCGTTGGTGCAAGGTAATGTTACTGGCCGCGTACAGCGCTAAGCTCACTAAATAAAACTGCCACGTTTCCATCAGAGTAGCTGATGTATCAGATTGCAAATGCATAATGTTCTTTTACATATGGCACATCGCTTCGTACAGCTTAAGGTATTGCTGGTGTTTTCGAATAAGCACGGGATTGTCTTGGGGTGTAAATGCTTTTTCCATACGAATGACGGACTTGCACACAGACGCCAGATCCGGGTATGCGCCGGCCGACACTGCGCCGATCATGGCAGCGCCGAGGCAGGCGGCTTCCTTTTGAGCGGGAATTAAAACGGGAATGCCGGTCACATCCGCCTTGAGCTGGCACCAGAGATCGGACCTCGCGCCGCCGCCTGTGGCCACGATATGCCGAACGGGTGTGCCGGTTTCCATAATACGGTCGCAATTGACCTTCAACAGATGCGCAACGCCCTCCATGACGGCATATGCCATATCAAAACTGTCGTGCCGGTCTCGCAGACCATAGAACATACCGCTTGCGTTACGGTTAAAATCGGGCGCGTTCGTGCCGACAATATAGGGCAGGAACAGGATATCCGTGATTGGGCGGCCTGTGAGTACGGCGTTGATCTCGTCATATGAAGTGCCGGGCATGCACGTACGTTTGAACCATTCCAGACACGAACCGCCGCTTTCGGCTACGGGAAGCATTGCATAGGTATCCGGAATAAAACCGTAGTGCATGGCAATACCTGTGTCTTTTTTTACCGGATCTGCAGCCATAGTAGCCAACGCCATGACCGTGCCGGTGGACAGACTCATCTCACCCTGCTGTACGTTGCCGGTTCCAACCATGCCCGCAAAATGGTCGAGCGTGCCGATGTTGACAGTCACACCTTCCGTAACACCGATGGCTGCGGCAATCTCGCGATGAATGCGGCCAATGTCCGTGCAGGGCTCGGTCAGAGGCGGCAGTTGCGCCGAATGGATGCCGATGGCGTCCAGCATATCCTGCCAGTAGCATTTATTATAAATATCCGTGTAGAAGGAGAAGGTGGCAATGGACAGATCCGCGGCCATGCTGCCCGTAAAGCAATGCACAACATAGTCCTTCAGCAGCATATAGTATGCCGCAGCGGCAAACACGTCGGGACGGTTGCGGCGGAGCCAGAGAATCTTAGTTGCCGGCCATGTCGGTAGTATGGCAAGCTGCCCGGTCTTTTCATAGCATACGTTAGCGGGGAAACGCCGTTCTATAATGGCACATTCTTCGACGGAGCGTTCATCCATCCAGGAAATAGCAGGTACAAGCGGCCGGCCATCCGCGCCGAGAATCACAAGAGACTCTGCCTGCCCGGTAAAGGTGATGCTTTGAACGCTGCTTACCTCCACGCCGTCCTGCATAACGGCTTCACGCAACACCCGAAGCAAAGCGGCTATGTATTCGTCAGCATTAAATTCCACCGCGCCATTACTTTTCAGATAAGTCACCGGAGTACTTCGAATGGAGATGCACCGCAAGGCCTCGTCATAGACCGCCGCTTTGATATTGGTACTGCCCAGGTCCACCCCGATGAATTGCATCATAAATCCCCTCCGTTTATGCAAATACCACGCTAACTCCCGCATGGCAAATACTTTCCACCGAAGCTTTGTCAACACCGCTGTCAGTCACCCAACGGTGAACGCTGTCAAGGCCGCATACATAAGAAAAGCTTTCGTGGCCGGCTTTGCTGCTGTCTGCAACAATGATGGTTTCGTGCGCCCGCTCAATCATCAGGCGGTCGATGATGGATTCCTCGGCATGATAAGTGGTCAGCCCCGCATCGCGGCAAACGCCGTCAATCGACAGGATAGCGTAATCCGCCTTATAGCGGCCAAGCTGCGCTTTAACGTCTTCGCCATATGTAAAGGCGTAGTGTGCGTTGATCTCCCCGCCAAGCAGAATGACGCGGAACGTTGGCGTACTGCCCAACTCCATGGCCACGTAAACGGAGTTGGTGACAATATTCAGATTCTTGTGCTTCTTCAATTCCACGGCGGTAAAGTATGTAGTTGTACCGGAATTGATTAAAAGGGTATCTCCATCGCGTACCAAATTGGAGGCGGCAGCGGCAATCGCTTTCTTCAGCGGCATATTCTCTTGCTGCCGCTGGTTAAAATCCAGATTGTAGAAGTTTTTCATGGTCAGGATTGCGCCGCCGGGCGTGCGTTCCAAATAGCCGTCCCTCTCGAGGGAGGCCAGGTCGCTGCGGATGGTCACAACCGTTGCGCCCAACTGCTGACTTAACTGGGAAACACGCACCTGCCCATCCCGGCGCAGCTGCTCAAGGATAGCGTTTCTACGCGCGTCAATCTTCAGTTCGCCTTTGGCCATATCGACACTCCTTATCGTATTTTCTTATAGAGAGCATGCGGCACAGGATTTGAGCGCACCCGAACCGAGCGGAAAACCGCTACCGGTTCAGGCGTTCGCCTACGGCCCCGCCCGGATGAATGAGCGCAAACTGTTCGTTTTGAAAGCCGGTCAGCTCGATCAAGGCGGTTTGCAGCGCGTCAAAAAGTACACAGAGTACAGTGAAGCTGGTCGTTCCCTGACTGTTGTAGCGGTCGGTTTCCTGTGTTACATGCATCCGCAGAACGATATCCGCGCCCTGTGCAAGCGGTGATTCCAGGTTTTCGGTAACGGCGATAACCGTCGCGCCTTTTTGCCTGCATATGCGCAGGATGGGCAGAAGCTCCGCCGTTTTTCCGCCGCGTGAGGCGAGCAGCATAACGTCGCCCTTCTGCATGTAGCCCGTTGCGCCGTGCACGGCCTCCGCAGGCGAGATAAAGCGCGCGGGCCGTTCGACGCAGCACATCAAGTGCGCGAAGTGCCGGCATGCGATCCCGCTGTGGCCGCAGCCGGCGGATGCGATGCGCTGCGCGCCGGCAAGCGCGTCTACGGCGCGGCGAAACTCGCCGGCATCCAACACTTCCCATGCCTTATTCAACGCGTCCGCTTCTATGGTAAAGGCCCGCTGCGCCAATTGCAATGCTTCCTTGGCGGTCATTTATTGTTTTCTCCGTTTCGTATGGATTTGATGGCCGCTGCGCGGTCCGCCGCGCTGAATACGGCGCTGCCGGCAACCAAAATATCGGCTCCAGCTTCCCGGCAGGCTGCCGCGTTTCCCGCATTGATACCGCCGTCGACGCTGATGCGGCAGTGCGAGCGCATAGCGTTGCGCAGATCCCTGGCGCGTGCGATACGCTCGAGTGCCTCCGGTTTAAACTGCTGCCCGCCAAAGCCGGGCTGAATGCTCATTATCAGCAGGATGTCCAGCCGCGGCAGCCAGTCGGCTATGTGCTCCACGGGTGTTTCAGGGCAAAGCGCAAGGCCGAAGCCAACGTGGTGCGCCTGGCAGAGGGTGTACGCCTGCCCGATATTGTCACAGGCCTCTGCATGTAGGGTAACGGCGTCCGCGCCTGCGTCAATAAAGGCTTTTATATACTTGCCCGGGTTTTCGATCATGAGATGGACGTCAAAGAACAGCCGCGACTGCGCGCGGATATCCGACACAATGTTTGGCCCGAACGACAGATTCGGTACGAAGTGTCCGTCCATAACGTCGATATGCAGGTATTCCGCGCCTGCTTGCGCAACCTCTGCGATATCGTCGGAATAGTGCGCGGCGCTTGCCGCCAAGAGCGAAGGCGCCAGTATCATTTGCAGTCATCTCCAAACCATTTCGTATGATAGCCTAAATTATACGTAGTTTCATAATAGAAAGCAATACGAAAGTTATAGAAAAATTACATTGACTTTTTAGTGCGATAATATTAGACTACATGTATTCAAATCTGATATGGAGGTAACCATGAAACGGCATTTCACATTGAAGCCGCCTTTCTTCGAGATCGGGCCGAAATCGTATCTGTTTGGCGACGATGTGCTTTCATTGGCGCTGGCCGCCGACGCGGCGTCCAGAAAATATGATATCGATATCATATTCACCACGCCCGTTGTTGACATCCGCCGCGTTGCCGAAGCTACCGAGCGTATTTTTGTGTTTGCGCCGCATATGGATCCCATCCGATCCGGCCGCGGGCTGGCCGACATATTGCCGGAATCGCTTGTGGCGGCAGGCGCCGTGGGCGTCATGCTCAACCACTGCGAAAAGCCCGTATCGATAGGGGCGCTCAACCAAACCATACGCCGCGCGGATGAGGTCGGGCTGGCAACCATCGCCTGTACGGATACGATTGAGGAAGCGTCCGCCGTGGCCTGCTTTGCGCCCAACATCATCGTGGCTGAGCCAAGCGAACTGATCGGCACGGGTCATACCAGCAGCCTGGGTTATGTAAAAGCATCCATCGACGCGGTAAAGCGCGTAAATCCGGATATCTTTGTGCTGCAGGGCGCCGGCATCAGCAAGGGCCAGGATGTATACGACGTAATCTTTGCCGGCGCGGAAGCGACCGGTTCATCCAGCGGCATTATCAAGGCCGCGAACCGCGTGGCCATGATCGATGAAATGATATGCGCAGTCCGCCGCGCGTGGGATGCGCGTCATAAGTAAACAGCACAACAGGAGGAAAAACAACATGGAGTTTACGGTATTCCAAAAAGAATTGGAACTGCAGTCCAAGGGCTGGATTCCCACGTTCCACGACGTGACCAGGGAAATCAACGAGATCGTACAGGCCTCCGGCGTAAAAAACGGCACCTGCTGCGTGGCGTCGCACCACACCACCTGCAGCGTGATGGTACAGGAATGCTCGCACGATATCGATTCGTTCGATCTGGAGTATCTGCAGCACGACCTGCTTGATATCATGCGCAAAATGATCCCCGATTTTGCCGAGGAGCATCAATATCGTCATCCGGGCCCCGTTCATGCGCAGTATGGCCGTTACGTGGACGAACCGGGCGATTTCACAAGCATGAATACCGATGGGCATCTGCGCAGCGTATTCTTCGGCCGCAGCGAGACGCTGACCATCAAAGACGGCGCTCTGGACGGCGGTGAATTCGCACATGTCTATTTTGTGGACTGGGATCATGTACGCGCGCGCCATCGCCAGCTCAACGTCACCGTCATGGGCACCAAGGACGACGTCGGCGACAGAAAGTGGAACAACGGCGAGGTTATCAATACCGGCCGCAAATACCTGCCCGAGCAAAAAGCCTACATGGAGCAGTTTGATCTGTATATGAAACGGTAAGCGGCGGGACATACGATAATTCTCTTCTGATTGACAAAAAACCTGCGCGAGGAGCGGCTGCGCGGGCAGTTGCTCCTTCCGTTTTACAGAATGATAGAACAAATCAATCGAAAATAATTTCGGAATTAGTTTTTTATAACAGTTGACGAATACAGATATACCGTCTAATATGGACCCATAACACCAGTCAAAAATCGAAAATATTTTCGGAATTGTCAAAATCCATTCGCAGTTACTTGTCCGGCATGCCATCATACAAGCAAACTTTGGAGGAACTATGGAAAATAAGAAATCCGGCGCGAGAATACTCCTGGAGAAATTTGTTGACGTGCGTGAGGCGGGCGTGCTGATGCCGCTTATACTCGCAATTATTCTGTTTTCCGTGAACAGCGATAAGTTCATGACCGTAAGCAACATGACCAACGTTTTGCGTACGGCTGCCTTTACGATCATTACGGCCATTGGGCAGGCTTATCTGATCATTGCAGGCAGTTGGGATATTTCTGTGGGCGCAGTATACTCGGCCTGCGGCGTTGCCGCGGCGGCAATGATGACCTATTTCCACTTTCCAATTTGGCTTGCCGTGGTCGCAGCATTAATCCTTGGCGCACTGTTCGGCACTTTCAACGGCTTCCTTGTGCAGAAGATCAAGCTGCCGCCCTTTATCGCAACAATGGGCACCATGTATGTTGCGCGAGGCCTTTGCACCGGATATACAAAGGGCGTTTCGGTCTATCCGCTTCCCGAACAATTCCTTGTCATTGGACAAAAGGGCATTGTTTTGGGCGATTACGAATTCCCTTATGTGATTGGCATTGCAATCGTTATGGCGGTCATCGCGGGGCTTGTGCTCCGCTTCACAACTTATGGACGAAAGCTTTATGCGGCCGGCGGTAACGGCGAAGCGGCCCGTCTTGCCGGTATTCCGACGGTAAAAATACGTTTCTCCGCGTTTGTACTCACCGGCGTTCTTGCCGCCATTACCGGCGTATTGATGGCTTCGCGTGTCGGTTCGGCGCAGCCAAACATCGGCTCCGGCTTTGAGATGACCGTGGTTGCAGCATGTGTAATCGGCGGCATCAGCATGGAGGGCGGCGCCGGTTCCATCGTCGGCGTACTGATGGGCTCCTTCTTCATGGCTATGATCAGCAACGGAATGACGCTCATCAAGATAGACGCTTATTGGCAACAACTGGTGATCGGCCTAGTTCTGATATTTGCCTGCTCGCTCGAATATGTCAGGAATCGCATTCGTGTGAGCCTGAATATTTAGGAGGCGCACATGGCTGAAATAGTTCTAGAAATGCGGAACGTATCCAAATCATTCGGCGCCACAAAGGCCCTTCAGAATGTTTCCATCGATCTGAAGGAACAGGAAATATTGGCGATCTGCGGCGAAAACGGTGCAGGGAAATCTACCCTGATGAAGGTACTCAGCGGTTCGTATGACATAGCCTCCTATTCCGGCGAGATTTGGGTCGGAGGGAAAAGATGTGTGTTTCATACACCCGCGGATTCTTCCGCGGTCGGTATCGAAATGATTTATCAGGAGATCAACGTACATCTTGACCTGTCGGTTGCGGAAAACATATTCCTGGGCCGCGTCCCCACGAAAAACGGAATCGTGCAGTGGACCAGAATGCGTGAGGATGCCAGGAAATATGCCGAAATGGTTGGCTTGAAAGTACCCGTTACGACGCGTCTGCGTGATTTGAGTGCTTCCCAGTGCCAGATGGTGTCCATCGCGAGAGCGCTCTCCCGCAGCCCGAAAATTCTTGTGCTGGATGAACCCACGTCCCCGCTGACTGAAGCGGAAGTGGAGGAACTCTTTAAAATCCTGTTCCGGCTGCGCGAACAGGGCATCTCCTGCATTTACATCAGCCATAAAATTCGCGAGATTAAGCGCATTGCCGACCGCGTCTGCATTATGCGGGACGGCAGCCACGTTTGGACAAAGCAGGCGAAGGACGTGGATGTTGACGACATCGTAGAAGCCATGGTCAACCGAAAGATCGGAAACATGTACCCCAAAGAACGGGTACCGATCGGAGACGAGGTGTTTTCTGTAAAAAACCTTCGCGTCAAGCACCCCTATAATAGGAAGAAGAATGTCGTGGACGGTATCGATATCAGCGTACGCGTTGGTGAAATACTCGGCCTGGTTGGTCTTGTCGGCTCCGGACGTTCAGAGACAGTAAATGCGATTTTCAGCGCGATTCCGGGTGCGTATGATGAAATGCGTATTGACGGAAAGCCCGTCCGTATCAAGGATCCGAGGGACGCCATCCAAAAAGGCCTTGCGCTTTTGAGCGAGGATCGTAAGGTCAATGGCTTTGTTCCCACGTTTGATATCGCCAAGAACATAACGCTGCCCCGGCTGGACAAGGTATCGCGAAACGGGCTTCTGAAGAAGGAAACGGAAAACGGCTATGGCAGAGAATACATGAAACTGCTAAGCATCAAAGCGAACTCCGAGCGCGACATGATCACTAGCCTTTCCGGCGGCAATCAACAGAAGGTCGTATTATCCAAATGGCTGATGGCCGACCCAAAGGTGTTGTTGCTTGACGAGCCGACGCGCGGTATCGACGTCGGCGCAAAGAATCAGATCTATCAGACGATGACACAGCTGGCGAAAAAGGGAATGGCAATCATCATGATATCATCCGAGCTGCCTGAGCTTGTAGGCATGTGCGACCGCTACCTGCTGCTGGCGGATGGAAAGATCCGCGCCGAATTGACCCGCGAGGAAGCCGATGAGGAACGCTTCCTGCGAATCTGCTCGGGCGGCTGATACCGTACCACAAAACAATTTGTTATGCCAAAGGCATGCAAAATAAAATAGGAGGAAAAAACAAATGAAGAAACTACTTGCACTGACTTTATCACTCATGCTTATGATGACCGTCTTCGCTTGCGCACCGGCCGCGCCCGCCGCACCGGCGGAAGAACCTGCGGCGCCCACTGCCGAGGCTGAAGCCCCGGCGGCGCCCGAAGAAAGCGCCGAGAAACCCTATGTTATACTTGTCAACGCATTGATAGGCCACCCCGTGTACGAACAGCAGGCGGAAGCCGCCCGTAAAGCCGCCGAAGAATACGGCGTAGAACTTGAAATCATTGGGCCGACGTTTGGCACAAGCACCATTGTGACCGACTATATCGCAGCGATGGAAAACGCCATTACCTTGAATCCGGACGCGATTATCGGCGAGCCGTTTGATCCTTCCCTGTTTGAGGTGTTTGATCGCGCCAAGCAGGCCGGGATTCCCATGTTCCTGACATCCAACCTACTTGAAGACGAGAGCGCTTTTATCTCCTGGATCGGAACCGACAACTATAACTACGGCATAAACGCCGCGGACATGATTGCCGAGAAGATGGACGGCAAGGCGAATATATTCGTCATCATGGGCGATCTTGCCACCACGAACCAGGCCGAGCAGCGCAAAGGCATCGAGGACCGTATTGCCGAGAAGTATCCGGATATGAAGGTCATCAATGTTGACGCCGACAAGAACGACCTTGCTACCGCAATTACCATCACCGAGAACACATTGAACACCTATCCTGAAACCAACTGCGTCGTGATGCTGGAGTCAACCGGCGGGCCGGGCGTTGTACAGGTTTGCGAGGAGATGGGCCGCAGCGATATCAACATTTTGGACATCGACGCCGTTGAAGCGACAATCGACAACATCAAGGCCGGTAAGGTCTGGGCCACGCTGGCGCAGAACTTCTACAAGCGCGGCTATGAATCCGTCCGCATGGCATATGAGTATCTCACCGAGGGGGACAATGCGGCATTTGCCAAGATGAACGACTCAGGTACGGTCCTGATCGATTCTTCCAACGTCGCCACCTATGAGGAGGACCTCTGGGGTAAGATCGTGTACAAGGGAACTTCTTGGCCCGCCCAATAAGCAGTTCATGAAAAACGGTATGTCCGGAGCACGCTCTGCCCGCGCTTCGGACATACCAAAATCACTTTGGTGGACGACAGGTACAAGGGTTGATATGATTAAAATAAGAAATCATATGCGAGCAGGGAATGAGTATTCATGGTAAAGTTACGCGATATTGCTAAGAGAACCGGATTGAACGTTTCCACCGTTTCCCGCGCGCTGCGGGATGCGCCGGATATCAAGCCTGCAACCGTCGATCTGGTAAAGCGTACGGCAATGCAGCTTGGTTACCGTTTGCGTCCTGACAGCAGTAAGTGCAACACCATCGGGTTGATCGTTCCTGAAGTAGGCAGTCATTATTATTCCGAAATGGTTGGAACCGTGGAACGCGAGCTGAAAAAGCGCGGATACGCTATGATCGTAAGCATCGGTAGCTTTGAGGTTGGCGGCATATTGGAAGCCTTCGACAACATGCTGCAGCACGACGTGTGCGGCATGATTATCAACGATTGTGTCATGCTCAATGCCACCGACTATATTCAGAAGCATGACCGTATCGCCAATTCGGCGCTGCCACTGGTGCTGATTTCCGAAAATATATCCATGCTGCCTGTAGACACCATCTGTATTAATACCAATGTGGCAGTACGGCTGACGCTCAATCATCTGATTGAGCTTGGACATACCCAAATCGGATATATCGGAGAATATGCATCGGACGTTCGTTACCGGGCATTTTGCGAAATCATGAAAGAGAAGGGATTGCCGCTTAGGCCGGAGCATTGCAAGCGAGGCAAGGAGCGTTTTGAGCTGGGCGGATATCTGCGCGCCAAAGAATTGCTGCAGGAGCGAGCACAGCCGGAAGTAACAGCCGTTGTGGCCTGCTATGATCAGGTCGCGCTGGGTGCGCTGAGCGCTTTTGAGGAATTCGGGGTTCGTGTGCCTGATGATATTTCGATTGTTGGGTTCGACAACATCATACTAAACGACTATTTGCCGGTGCAGTTGACATCCGTCACCAATCCGACGGAACAGCTCAGTACCGTTGCGGTGCAATTGTTGATGGAAAATATACGGGATAAAGAGAATCATGTGGTGCAGAATGTTGCGCTGCAGTCGCGGCTGGTGGTCCGCAACTCAACAGGTGCGCCACGCCAAAGAGAGAATGCGTTAATCTGAAAGGATATCATATATGAAAAGAATCGGGTTTGTTTGTTTCGGAGAGGTCAACACGCCCTACGAGCGATTACAGATCAAGCACGACCATGCGGTAAGCACGCTGCAATCGCTGCAGGCGGATATTCTGGACGCAGGCATCGTCATAGACGACCCGGCTTATGAAACGGCCGACTCAGCAGTGAAAAAGCTGCGTGAATTTGACATGGATTGCCTGATCGTATGCGTTGCCGGCTGGGTGCCGACACATGCGGTAATCCGTGTGACGGATGCTTTTCGGGAGCGGCCAATGCTTCTGTGGGGCCTGTGCGGGTGGATGGAAAACGGGCATATGGTTACCACTGCGGATCAGGCGGGTACAACAGCGATTCGCCCTGCATTTGAGGCAATGCATTACCGGTTCAAGTTTATATACAGCGTCATTGGGAAATCCGAACCGATTGAAAAGATCAAGGCATTTACGGATGCCGCATATACGGTGCATATGTTGCGTACCGCGCGGATTGGTACGATGGGGTATCGCGATATGCTGCTGTATGGAACGCAGTTCGAGGGCAATTCCCTGCGCAGGATACTGGGTGTGGAGGTTGAGCCGTTTGAAATGCTGGAGATGGTGCAAAACATCGGCAAGCTGGATGCAGACAGTGTGCGCGAAGGGATCGCCTTTGTCAGGGAAAACTGGAAGTTCCAAAAGGACTGTGACGACAGCGTGATTGAGACGGGCGTGAAGTATGCCCTTGCAATAGGCAAAAAAATTCAAGAGCGTGGGTATCGTGCGGTAACGCTCATCGATGTGGACGGTATGAAAAAGCTGCTCGGCTTTCCGCCGGCGATGGTGTTTATGCTGCTTGCGCATTACTATGGCGTGCAAACCGTGCCTGAAAATGATGTGATGGGTGCGGCAACACAATTGCTGCTTTCCGGCATTACGCGTCAAACGGTACCGTATCTGGAGTACTACGAGTTTTTTGAAAAGAGCATGCTCATCGGCGTGCCGGATTTCATTCCGGCTGCTGCAACAGCAGGCGACATAAAAGTAATGCCGACAGCGTTCGGGCTTTTGAGCGCAAGCCTCCTCAACGTATCCGAGGTGAAAACGGGCGTTGTGACCTGCTCGAGGCTTATTTATCGCGACGGGCAGTATTATATGCACATGTACCTGGCTGACGCAAAAAAACCGGCCGCGTGGGAAGAGTGCGGCTGGGCACCACCTGCGCCGCAGCTTCCGAGTCTGGAGGTATTCCCGCGGGACTGCACGGTGGAAGAATTTGCGCAGAAGGTTTCAAGCCAGCACGTAATCGTGGCCTATGGCGACCATCGTGAGGCGCTGCGTGATTTCTGCGCGCTGACCGGCATTCAAATGATGTGAAAAGGACTAATACAGAATGAAACCAATGAACATAGGATGGGCGCAAACGAGCATTACGCCGGAGCGTCCGCTGCTCATGATCGGACAAATGTACCACCGCGTGTCGGAGTACGTGCATGACCCTATTACAGCGACTGCGTTGGCGCTGGACAACACAAATACGCATGCAGTGTTTGTTTCCCTGGATACGACGGAGGTTCCGATGCATGCCATACCGCTGCTGCGCGAGCGACTGAAGAACTGCGAAGGATTGAACTTTGACAACGTTTCGTTCAATGCCACACACACACATAATTCCTCGGATTTCTTTGGCGACTTTATGCGCGCCGACAACGAACATGTTTACGGCGCAGACATTCTGCCCGTACTCGAAATGCCGGAAGATGTATTGTTCGGCGAGGAAGCGCAGGCATTTTTTGTTGAACGCATCGCGAATGTGATTGCACGTGCATGGAATGGACGCAAACCGGGCGGCGTCAGCAGTGCGCATGACTATGCTGCGGTCGGCTTCAACCGCCGTCCTGTTTTTGCGAAAGAATACGGCGATGAAACCGTGATGTACGGGGATTGTTCCCGCAAAGACTTTGTACGTTTTGAAAACGGCGCGGATTCCTCCGCGGATATGCTCTATACCTGGGATTTAGATGGTAATCTTACCGGCATTGCCGTGGATATTCCCTGCCCCTCGCAGGTGTTCGAACTGCACCGGTTCATCACTGCCGATTATTGGTGCTATGCGCGCAACGCCATACGCGAAAAGCTTGGCAACATTTTTATATTGCCGCTGTGCGGCGCGTCCGGTGACCTGTCGCCGTTGGATCTTGTGCGCATCAGCAAAGACAACAAGCAGGCGCTGCTGGATTGGGGCGGCCAGGCAAAAGAAGTGTTCCGCAACTTTGATATGACGCGTGAGTGCGAGGGCATAGCCGACCGTATTACCGAGGCGGTTGTACGGGGATACAGGGCTGCACGCAACTATATCGATTATGCGCCGGTGTTTGCGCATTCCGTACTGAAGATGGCGCTGCCGCTTCGTCTTGTGACGCAAGAAGACTACGAGGCAGCGGCTGAAGAGGTGCGAAGAATAAAGGCAGCGTATTCATCCGGCCGCCGCATGTCGGCCGAGGACGTGGTGCACGCATTTGAGCCGCAGGGGGTAGTGCTTCGCTGGGAACGACAGCAGCGGTCGCAATCGTACGAATTCATCTGTCACATTCTGCGTATTGCGGATATTGGCATCGCAACCAATCCGTTTGAACTATACAATGAATTCGCACAGCGCATGAAAGCTCGTACCAAGGCGCGCCAGCTTTTTGTTGTGCAGTTGTCCAACGGAATTGGCGGTTATTTGCCAACGAAGACGGCTATTCAGGGAGGCAGCTACAGCAGCAAGCCCGCGTCCACAACCTGTGGGCCGGACGGTGGCGACATGCTGGTAGAAAAGACGCTTGCGGCTGTAGACGCATTGTTTTAACGGAGCTGCAATCGGCTGACAGGATCATCTTCCTTCCAGAATACAGACATTTTACACATAAAACCCGCTTCGCAATGGAGCGGGTTTATTGTACTTTTATGTTATTGAACTTTATTGTGGAGGACTGTCGCATCAAGAGCCTGCCAAACAAATCTCCGGCGTCCTTGCTTCATGATTCCGATATTTTGAGTGGACCTTTCTCATTAAATGACAGCCATCATATTATACAGCTTCAACAGCCTGATATCCTCCCGAGAGACCTTTAACTGCCGAATGAGATCTGCGTTCTCCGGCAGCCGTTCCTTGGAAAACAGCATCTTGACGGCAATGGGCATCATGGGTCGAGAGGAAAATCCGTTGAAGAGGCCCCATTTTGTATTGGAGTCCAGATAGGAGGCCAAAATCTGAGCACGGGCCTTCTCCATAGGGGTATCCTGATTGGTGAGAATGATGTTGGTCAGGGCGTCATAGTGCTCGATGTATCCCCAATAGGTATTTTCACAGTTTTGGTAGCTCTCATAATCCATAAAATTCATGTACATCATTATCTTGTAGCGGTTGTCCTCGGTCTGGGACAGCACGTCAAACACACAGCGGATCAGTTGATTACTGCGACCGTCGAAGATGTAGGAGTAAAATTGCGAAAGCCTGTTGAAAAAAGCCGGGTGGTTACTGCCGGCGGAAATCTGTGCGCGCTCACGTCGGCAGTAAAGCAGTTGCTCCACATGGATCTGTAGAGTATCTGCAAGATCATAGAGCGTTTCAATGTCAACAGCGATCTCTCCGGTCTCGTACTTGGAGAGGGTGGACTGGCTCTTATGCATAATTGGGGATAACTGTGCCAGAGTGAGCCCGCGCATTTTACGAAAATTGCGTATTCTTTTCCCAATCTCGACGCCAATCTCCGACATGGTCTTACGCCTCCGCTCCTGAAAACTTTCGCAAAAAGATAAAAAAGCGTGTTTTGCGGCAGTTCTTTCCTGCACAATTTTATTTTATCGCAGCACGCAAAAAATTTCTATTCTAAATCAAATAATCCAACGATAATTTTATTCTCACGAAAGTAACTCTCTTTGACGAACGGCTGCGCGGTTGATAGAATCCTAACCAAGGCACAAGCTGCAAACCAAGTCGGGAGGTCATGATCACCATGTATAATTTCAACGAGATAATCGACAGAAAAAGCACAAACGCTATGAACACGGATGGATTCCGGGATTATATCTTCCACGCAGACGAGTCCATGGTATTTCCATATAGGGATGAGGAGTTTATCCGTATGTGGGTGGCCGACATGGAATTTGCCACGCCGGATGTTGTGATTGACTGCATCCAAGAACGGCTGGACAAGCGTATCTTCGGCTATACCAGAGTTTTTGACAAGGCATATTACGAAGCTTTTTCTGCTTGGTGCCAGCGGCGCTACGGCTGGAACTTCGAGAAAAAGCATCTGGTGATGTCAAACGGCATTATTCCCGCTTTGTATGAACTGGTAGACTATATTTGCAGGCCGGATGAAAAGGTACTGTTCCTGACGCCCTCTTACGCCTATTTTAAATACGCCGCTGATTTCAACAGCCGTGAATGTTTTTGCTCCAACCTTGTCAACAACGACGGATATTACACCGTTGATTTCGAGGATCTCGAGAAGAAGGCGGCGGACAAAAAGACCACCCTGTTCATACTATGCAACCCCCACAACCCCACCGGCCGCGTCTGGCGGGAGGAGGAACTCAGGCGAATGGCGGAGGTCGTGAAAATGCACAACCTCTGGGTTATCTCAGACGAAATCCACTGCGACCTTATCCGCACGGAACAGAGACATATTCCGCTGGGCAAGGTGATGCCGGATTACGAGCGGCTGGTGACCTGCATGGCACCCAGCAAGACC
This sequence comes from Clostridia bacterium, assembly GCA_036677445.1. Lineage (GTDB taxonomy): Bacteria > Bacillota > Clostridia > Christensenellales > CAG-138 > JAVBWI01. Next base: position 2,970 of record JAVBWI010000010.1, on the reverse strand, counting down.
TTCAATATGGCAGGCCTCATGATCTCCAACGTGATCATCCGCAGCGACGAGCTGCGGGCACGCTGGCTCAGTCGTCACTACAATTTCGATAATCCCCTGAGCATTGCCGCTGCGCAGGCCGCCTATGACAAAGGCGAACCTTGGCTCAAAGAATTGCAGGCATATCTGGACAAGAACTTCGCCTTCACTCAGTCCTATCTGGCCGCGCATCTGCCCAAAGCGAAGTTCCGCGTTTCCGAGGCGACATATCTTGCCTGGGTGGACCTGAGCGCCTATTTCGAACCGGATGAACACCTGCCGCTGTTCTTCGCCTATAAAGCGGGCGTACTTCTGGAGGGCGGCAATATGTTCGTGCAGAATTCCGACTGCTTTATCCGAATAAATCTTGCTTGTCCCAAGGCTACGCTGGAAGAGGGCCTCCGGCGGATCTGCGAGGCGGTGAACACCAAGCATACGAAAAAGTATACGGGAGAAACCTGAAGACGGCAAAAAAGACACTGTTCCCAGGCGAGCCATCTTGAGTTGATTATATTTCTGTTCTTCTGCCTGTACTAGCAAGAAGGCATTTAATGATAAGGTACAATAAGTTTCGCACAATTGAAAAGGGAACCCAGAAGGTGTAAGGTGGTAAGCGCTAACCCAAACACCGATACACAAGGAGGGTTCCCATGGACAATATTATACACCTGAATGAGCAAGGATTGAAGGACGAGCTGAAGAGTCTGGTACGGGGAACGGTGGAAGAAACGCTCAACAAGCTGCTGGATGAGGAAGCGGATCGGATCACCAATGCGCATAGATACGAGCGGACCCAAGAGCGGTTGGATACCCGCGCGGGGCACTACAAGCGAAAGCTGCTGACGACCTCGGGCGAGGTGGAACTAAAAATTCCGAAGCTACGGACGCTGCGATCATTGAGCGATATCAGCGGCGTGAAAGCTCAGTAGAGGAAGCGCTCATTGAGATGTACCTGGCCGGCGTATCGGTACGCCGGGTAGAGGATGTAACGCAGGCGCTGTGGGGTGCGAAGGTATCACCGGGCACGATCAGCGAGTTGAACAAGAAGGTATACGTCCATGTGGAAGAATGGCGGAACCGGCCGCTAATTTGTGAATATCCGTATGTGCATCTGGATGGCATTTATCTTAAGCGGAACTGGGGTGGCAGCATTGAGAATGTAGCCGTGCTGGTGGCCCTGGGCGTGAATGAGGATGGCAGCCGGGAACTTCTGGGTGCGTGTGAGGGCGGCAAGGAGGATGCGGAGAGCTGGCGGAGCTTCCTGCGGCATCTGAAAGAACGTGGCCTGCATGGTGTCCGGCTGATGGTTGGCGATAAATGTCTGGGACTGGTGGAGGCAGTGAACGAAGTATTCCCGCAGGCGCGTTACCAGCGCTGCATTGTGCACTTCTACCGGAATATGCTCACAGCCGTACCCAGAGGAAAGATGCAGGAGGTGGCGGCCATGCTCAAAGCCATCCACGCGCAGGAAAACAGGAAAGCGGCTATGCTTAAGGGAAAAAGCATTGTAGAAGAGCTTCGGCTCATGAAGCTTCCTAAAGCGGCTGAAAAGCTGGAGAATGGCTTAGACGAAACGCTGACGTACACCTATTTCCCCCGGGAGCATTGGACGCGTATCCGCACCAATAACGGGATTGAACGGATCATGCGCGAGATCCGCCGCCGGACGCGGGTAGTCGGCTGCTTTCCGGACGGAAACTCGGCGCTGATGTTGGTCTGTGCCCGATTGCGCTATATCTCATCCTCCAAATGGGGACAAAAGAGATACATGAACATGGATCGTCTTTACCGGATGGAGGATGAGCTTCTCAAGCAACCCGGATAAAGGAATGGCCTGTGGATATATGGATAACGCTGCGGCGTTCCCCACATACCCACAGGCACTGCTACTACGACGATACCCCTGCCGCCTGCTGGGCGCCCAATACAATGTGCGAAAAATTATTGACGTAACCGAAGAATTGTAACTATGGAAAAACTAATTTTGATAAGTTGCCGTCAAACATGATAGGAGGATATAAATATGTCAATCACAGATATTTTAATCCGTTCAATAAGCGGATATATTTTTGTAGTTCCTGGAATTATATTGTATTCTTGGTGCTTGAAGAAATCTAAAAAAACACAAACACCAATCCATATCGCAACTGTATTTGTGTTTTGCTATTATCTTGTTGGGGTTCTGACGATGACAGGCATTGGTAAATTAAAAACATTTTCACCGAATATAGTGCTAATTCCATTTCTGGATATGATAAGTGGACCAACAGATACCATACTAAATATTATTTTATTTTTTCCGTTGGGCTTTTTTCTTTCTTTGCTGTATAAGAAATATAACCGTATCAGCAACGTTGCATTAACAGGTTTTCTTTTTTCGTTATCTATTGAAATTGTTCAGATGTTTGGTAGAGGGGCAACAGATATAAATGATTTGATAACAAATACGGTTGGGGCAATCTTGGGATATTTTATTTATAAGTCATTGTCTAAGCTAACACGAAAAGAGTTGCACAGAAGTTTTAAGGCTAATAAAATCAATGACGGAATTGAAGTATTGCTTTTTATAGCCTACTCACTTGTGATTATGGTTACAATTCAGCCTCTGATTATTAGCAGTCTATTCAGACTTGGATAAGTTTTCATTTATGCCGTTTCCTTACTTACAATGAGTTTGGCATTGTTTGGATTTTAGCTTATAATTTGAAATCTGCCGCACGACGGCAAAAGAAAAAAAGCCGTCGTACAGCAGACATATTTTTACGCCTATGAAGCGGCGGCTTTGATTTTCAGAGCCGCCGTTTCTTTGCATTTCCACAAACCAATGACGACTGATAGATAAGGTACAATAAATTGCGCAAATTGAAAAAGGACATATGGAGGCCGCATGATAGAATAGGTTTGCTAGAACCATTCATACAAAGGAGGGCCAATCATATGTCCAAGAAAATC
>JAVBWI010000009.1:0-27836 GCA_036677445.1 Clostridia bacterium | reverse complement strand
GAAGTATTTAAACATGAAGCACCTGGAGTATCAGGTAGAACCCGATTTTGCCGCCAGCTGAAGTGGCAGACGCACGGCCTCGTTCCTTTTTGCGCATAATTCTTGACAGTACCGGGATGCCATATAGATAACAGAAGGATGGGCGAGTAATGCGCTTCGCGCTCGCCCATCCTTCACAATTATTTTTTCAGTACTAACTTCATCGGGGGAAAGATTCTTATCTGTATAATGCATTCTGTAATAATGAAAAGTATCTATAAAATACTTCCGTACTTCCGGGAAGCCATATATTTTCCAAAGCAGCAAGAGTATTAGTCAAAAGATTGAAAAGTCGTTAGCTGCTGAAAACCTGAGATAGGATTATATCTTGGATGAATTTATTATAATTACTTCCGTACCTCCGGAGCCATGATGCTAAATACAAATAATTTTATCATATAAAAGCCTGCCGCAGTCGGCTGTCGCCTCCCATCAGCAGACTTTTATATGACAAGCATTTTATGGTGCAGATACATATAACAGAATTTGTACGTCGCTATACTTCATCCAAATAGCCAAACATCAACTTTATAATATTAATAGCCAAGGCCTTTTCCTTTTCAGATCGTCCGTCCATCAACTGGGCGAAAACTTGATAGGATGTATCATCATGAAGAGGAACGGAATACGCCAACAAATAATCAACTGTAACGCCCAGCCTGTTGGAAATCTTTACGAGCTTATCTAGCGTAACACTTCGTTCTCCGCGTTCAATCTGCCCAACATAGGCTGGAGAAAGATTGATATCCTCCGCCAGTTTCTCCTGTGTTAAATGAAATTTAATCCGTTCTTCCCGAATTCGCTTTCCCAGTGAAATATAGTCCATTTTAATCTGCCCTCCTATGGGATAAGGACAGAATACCTTGATTACGAACATAGAATAACATGCTATATGCGCAATTATTATATGCTATCAGTAGTATTTTAAATAAATATATAGTATGCTATATATCATAAAAGTAAAATAGAGGGAAGAAAAATGAAGAAGCTGTTGATCCTATTAAAAAAGAACTATTTTATCTCTTTCTTGATTCTTTGGGTTTTAGGAAGTACTGTTGGCTATTTAACGTTGTATGGGGTTTATCATGTCCTATATTGGACTGCTAGTTTAATGCCAAGCATATTGGCGGCTTCTTTTGTTTGGGGTGGAACCATCACGTTTAATATTTTTTTGTTTAGACAAAATGAAACTGGTAAAAAAGTTTGGAAGAAAGAAAATTTACTTCCTTTGATTTTACTAACAATCTCAATAGGCTTTGTAATATGGGGCGCACTTCTTACTGTTTCTATGTTACGTGTTCTTGATATATTTTCATTGAGTGGAGCAATATGTGTGGGTGCGGTTCTGGCGTCCCATATTATGGTATGGGCCATTCTATCCAAACATAATTAGTATTTAATTTCATTCTTAAGATGAAATAAAACACGGAGGATAATAAATTTATTTATATCACATGGCAAATACACTGCAGATAGGCCTTCAATTATAAATATGCATTATATCAAGATGTAATAAAAATGCAATTAGCTAATTTTAAACTGGCATTTTTCGGGAGGAAGAGTGCCAGTTTGTTTATTGCCTTCGAATATTGAAGAAATACGAAGAAATCAAGAGCATTTCCGATAGAGTTGTTACCATAATTAAAAAAATAGAACGATTTGCTGTTGAAACCGCCCCATTCAAGCAGTATTCAAGAATGGATGCTCATTTTCCCGATAAAACCAAGGCGCTATGGTCCTGATATTAGTTCATATAGCATTTCAGTTCACTGGATGCAAAAAGAGAAGGAGAAAAAAACATATGTCGAACAAGAAGAAAGACGCTACCAAGAATTTGCTGAACCTGATGAAGGACATGCCGCTGCTGCGTACTCCCGATAATAGTGTGTTCATCACAATCGAACGAAATGGCAGAAAGGAGAATATCAATTTAGGTAGTCACGTGTTTAGAGACTATATCAAAAGCGAATATTATACATGCTTTGATGGATTCCCCAGCGATTATGCCATCAATAACGCGATCGCTTATATTAGAAACAAGGCCATGAGTGACGAGATAACAGAAACCAAATATAGGGTCCTGTTAAAGAATGGCGCGATTTACTATGACCTGTCTGACCAGGATGGTCAATATGTGAAGATAACCAGAAAGGGTTGGACGATTGAGTCGAATTGGGTAGATAATTTTGTTAAGGGCCCTGGCCAGTTGTATCAAACCTGTCCTTCAAAATATAGAGGCAATATGCCTCGATTGAAAGAGTTTGTTAATTTAACGGATGAGGACTGGATCTTCTTTGCAGCCTATCTGATTAGTTGCTTTTTGCCGGACATTCAACATCCGATAATCAATATCAAAGGGAGTAACGGCTCCGGTAAAAGCACTTTGGCGCGTATCATCAAGAAGTTAGTTGACCCATCGGTTAACGAGTTGGAAAACTTTCAAATTGGCTCACAAGACAATTTAGTGGCGCGTATCATCTCCACTTATTACGTGGCCTTTGATAATCTTTCCAATATAACAAAATCTCAGAGCGACTTTTTGTGCATGTTGGTGACATCAGCTGCCTTTTCAAAAAGAAAGATGTATACCGATGTCGACTTAAGTAGCGTTAAGTTGGAGGGGCCGATTTCTCTTAACGGTATCGTAGACATTATACGCACACCGGATTTGGCACAAAGGTGCTTATTCTTTGAAACGAGGGTTATTGATGGACGTAAAAGGCGTACCGAACGTGAATTCTGGAAAGCATTCGAAGACAGCAAACCAGAAATACTGGCGGGCATTTTTGACGTTTTATGTAATGCTATGGCCATCAAAGATGAGATTCACTTAGCGGAGCATCAGCGTCTAGCAGATTTCCATGAGTGGGGATATGCCATAGCGGAAGCAATGGGAGGCTATGGGCAACAATTCCTTGATGCTATGAAACGAAATGAAATACGCCAAGCGCAGGTTTCCCGAGATAATAACGTGTTGGTACAGCTGATGGTCGATTTCCTGGAAGACGTTGACCACTGGTCGGGTAGCTTGACTCTACTTTATAAATGCTTAAAAATCACTATAGAAGGTGATATAACTCATCAGTATGATAACTATGCTCAGTTCCCAAAGGATGTTTCTCGAATGAGTAAGAAGCTGAGAGAACTCCAGAGCGTGCTACTAACTTATGGAGTTTCTATTACATTCTTTCGCGATAGCGGCAATTTCAGCTGCATTGAAATATCCTCCATATTCCCGAAGCGGGTACCAATTCGGTCTATACGAAAGCCGATTACAGAAATAAAGCATCTATAATGTGTCTGAAAGTGAAGGTGCAGGAAATTCTTGATGCAAACATGATCTAACAGCTGTATATATGTAGTCTGACAGTTGCAATCCCCTTCTTTTCCATGTATTATGGTAATTAATAGGATGAGAAGGGGATGTGTACATTTATGAAAGTGATTCTGAGTAGAAAAGGTATGGATAGTGGATTTTGCCAGATGCCCAGTCCAATTTTACCGGATGGAACATTATTGTCTTTGCCCATTCCTGACGATAGCACAACAGGCGCCCAATACGCTCAGCTTGCCTATAAAGGCAAATCTTATCTCACGATCATTCAAGAACTGACTGGAAAGGCTTCGCCGAATGGGCATTGCCATTTGGATCCCGACTTGCGCAAAGAAGTTATTGAGCGTCCTGACGGCTGGATAGCTGCCTACGGTCAGTGTAGTCAATCAGGTAAGCATCTGGACAACCAAGGGGTAGGGGTTGGAGATCTGTTCCTGTTCTTTGGATGGTTTCGCCAGACAGAATTTGATGGCGAAGGGAAGCTGCGGTATGTGAAGAATGCGCCTGACCTGCATATTATCTTTGGTTACCTGAGAATTGGTGATATTCTGAATTCTCAGGATATGGATCGCATTTGCCCATGGCATCCGCATTCGCATCAGGACTGGCAGAACAACAGGCTCTATCTGGCAGCTGATAAAGTGATGCCGGATTGGGACATGCCCGGCTACGGGGTACTACCCTACCATCAAAAACGAATTTTAACCAGCGGTGGTCAGCAGAAAAGAAGTGTCTGGTCTTTACCGTATTTCTTTCAGGCGAACGACGTGAAAATGTCCTATCATCCCAATGCCAAATTCAGCCTAAATGGTAGTAGCGTATCAATGCAGTCGGTAGGCAGAGGGCAGGAATTCGTAATCAGCCCCACCAACGGGGATGCCGAAAAGCTACTGGAAAGCTGGGCGCTGGATATTATTGAGTCAGAGCCGGATATAACTCATCTGCGAAAAATGATGGCGGAGCATCTGGTCGCCCCTGATCAGTATGGAAATATTTATTGCCGTGAAAACCACGCTATACGCCCCTTTGATCGTGATGTTTGCCGGAAATGCAGGTTGTTGTCCGGTGTTGGGCAGGGGAGAGGACCTGAGTGCTGTTACGAGGACTACAATTGTTCTGATAGCTGGAAAGCGTTAGATTGGGCGACCCCCTACGGCATGTATGCGCGTACCAGCCGCCTCATCAATGCAGGGCTGGTTACTCAGCAGGCGGTACGGAGGTAACCTGTGCAGCGCTGCGGATATTATTTGTAAACGGACATCGAGGGGAGTTTAATAAATGGCAATTACTTTAATTCTTAAATTTAATCTAAAAACCCCAAATCCTTTAAAGCACCCAATGTTTTCCTGAATAAACAGGGCTTCGGCCATTTTAATACTGTTTAAACGCTTATTCGGGTTTCATGAATATCCACTGGCTCAAGCCTTTAAAGTATTTTACGTTGATATATGCTCTTTCTGGTATTCGTTTAAGCCAAGCGTCATTGGCCGGATATCGGAAAGGGCTTTACTTTTTCATTTAAACCCAGTATGATCAAAAACAATTCACCCAACGGAACAAATCGGGATGGGCCCGGATTGTAGTTTCGTAATCTAATGGGTGAGAGTGTAGATAATCCGTTTGGGTATGATTAAAAAGCCAGAAGGGTTGGAGCTTTTGCGTGCGGATGTGGCGGAACGGCATACGCAGCGGACTTAAAATCCGCCGGGGAAACCTTAGGAGTTCGAATCTCCTCATCCGCACCACGTCGGAGCAAAGTTCGCTTTGCTCCGTTTCCTTTTCTGCGAAAAAGGAAACCTCCGCCCGCTTCCTTGCTCCTCCTTTTCCGTGAAAAGTCACGGCAAGTCGAAAGGCTCCGCTTGTAAACGCGCTCCGCTCTTTCTTTGTTGCCTACCAACTTTTCGCGGCTGCCGCCTTCGGCGGCGGTTGGGTGTGCATCTATTTTGTCAACATTAAACAACGAAAACGGCCTCCCGTCAGGGTGGCCGTTTTTGTTGGTTTGTTTGGGGAGATTCGAAGGGCGGAAAAGCAAACGCGCCGGTGGCCGCGTTTCTGACCGCTGACAAAGTCCGTAGGACTTTGCCAGCGGGTTTTCTGCGGGTTGAAATGCCGCTCATGGCGGCATTTCCTCGCCGATTTGACGCACAAAGACGCTGCGCTGTCAAATCGGATTGTAATAGTGGGGAATTGCGATCCCCCACATCCCCAAAGTGGATGTTTGTCATCAGTCTGAAACGCGCCGGCGGTCAGATGAATACGGGAGCCTTTGTGTTTTCGTATCCCAAACGGATTTTTTCACGCCAAGAAAGGAATCCGTATGGGAAAACTGTATATGCAAATCAATAAGAGCATCATCGTTCAGCAGACGTTTGATCAGTTTCAGCAGTACAACAGAATGAAGAACCTGTCACCGGATATCATTTTTTTACTATGCCTGCTCCTACGAGATGACGCGGAATACAACGTTGGGCGTACTTTGGTGGACGTCACGAAAAACTTCCAGCATTTTGACGCATTCTTCCCTCAGATCTTCTTGCATGGTCGTAAAGCCGTGGATCTCAACAAATCTTGAACCTTCCCCAACATAGAGAAACTCTAAACAATCCCGTAATGCGCTCCAGTTTTCCCCATAGTATTCGGGAAAGCCGAAACGTTCCTTGAGGATTTTATGTATTTCCCCAAAATACCGGCAGCCGGAAAAGTCCAGAACAATCGGGTTGTCATGGATGGGCTTAAACGCATAGTAGCTTTCGTCGTGCTCTTTCATGCTGTTCCTCCGAAACGATTTCGTAAAAGGTGAGGTAATGATCATTAGCAGTAAAATAGACATTTTCCAAAAGAGTAATCTTGGGTTAGCCATTTGCCGCTGCGCGAATGCGCGCGGTCAGCCCAACGCGATATTATATGAAGATATTTCATATAAACTGCAAATTTACTTAATATACATCGCTCAAATTCGATGATACTATCTTAAATAATAGGCCGATGCTCTGACGCATGCAAATTCATTACATTGAGGATGTTTTATATATTTAGTCACAAATCCGGCATGTACAGACATACCGACGGTTCAACAAATGAAAGGAGGGGTTTTGAATATGGCTGAGATTTCAATAAATAAAAACCGGTGCAAAGGATGCGGACTTTGCGTAAGAGTCTGCCCTAAAGATCTGCTTTTCCTGCATACATGCAATACGAATGAGAGGGGATATCATCCGGTGGAAATTACGGATAAAGACGCATGCATAGGCTGCTGTTCCTGCGCATGGACTTGCCCCGATCTCTGTATCGTTATGAAATAGGGAGGAACGAGTATGAGCAAGGTTTTCATGAAAGGCAATGATGCCATTGCCGAAGCCGCGATCCGTTGCGGATGCAAGGCGTTCTTCGGGTACCCCATTACGCCGCAAAGTGAAATCCCAGAGTATATGTCCACTCATTTGCCGGCAGCGGGAGGCGTCTTTTTGCAGGCCGAAAGCGAACTTGCCGGGATCAATATGGTGGGGGGCGCCGCTGGCGCCGGCGTCCGCGCGATGACCAGCACATCCAGCCCGGGATACGCTCTTATGCAGGAAGCCATGTCCAATTTCAGTGCCATAGGGGTTCCGCTGGTGGTTGTAAATATGATGCGCAGCGGCCCCGGCAGCGGCGGTATACTTGCCTACCAGGGCGACTATAATCAGGCAACGCGAGGAGGCGGCAATGGTGACTACCGCGTAATCGTTCTGGCGCCCGCAAGTGTGCAGGAGGCCTGCGATCTTATGCAGGAAGCGTTTGATCTGGCGGAAGAGTATCGCCTGCCTGCTTTACTGCTGGGCGACGCGATGATTGGCCAGATGATGGAAGCGGTGGATATTCAACATGTGGTCCCCAAAGCTTATGATAAATCTTGGGCCACAACCGGATGGGATCGTAAAAGCCGCCCACGCTCGGTTTTAATGTCGCTAAACGCCACTGCAGAACAAAACGAAGCGCTTATACTGCAGATGGAGGCCCGCTTTGATGCGGCCAGAAAGCATGCGCGTGCGGAATTGTACCGGATGGAGGATGCGCAGTGTGCGATCATAGCGTATGGCACTCTCGCGAGGCTGGCGTATGCCGCAATCGATACGCTTCGGGAGCAGGGCCAAAAGGTGGGGCTGATTCGACCGATTACGCTTTCCCCTTTCCCTGAGGAGCTCATCCTCAACGCCGTCATGCAAAGAAGCGTTAAGACCGTGGTTGTCGCAGAGATGTCCCGTGGCATGCTGGTGGATGATGTTCGCTTGGCTTTGAACGGAATAAAGCCGGTACACCTTTTTAACAGAGTGGGCGCAATTGTGCCCATGCCGGACGAGATGGCGGCGTTTGTTTGCCGCGCGTTAGCAAAGGAGGGCGCGTCATATGGCTGACTTTCAAATAACATCCATGCACACGGGCGTACCGACTCACTATTGTCCCGGATGTTCGCACGGTATCATAGAGCGGCTGATTATGGAGAGCATTGAGGAATTAGGCGTTGCGGAGCGTACAATTGCAATTCCAGGCGTAGGCTGCGCGGGGCTTGCAGTTGCATATTACAATTGCGATTGCCATGGGCCAAGCCATGGACGCGCGCTGGCAGTGGCGACAGGAATCAAGCGGGTGCTGCCGGACCGAATTGTTTTTACTTATCAGGGGGATGGCGATCTTGCCTCCATTGGCATGATGGAAACCATTCACGCCGCCAACCGAGGGGAACGCTTAACAACCATTCTTGCGAATAATGCAATTTACGGCATGACAGGCGGGCAGGCTTCGCCAACGACCCTGCTCGGGCAAATATCCACGACCTCGAGAAAGGGTAGAAATGTGGCGGATCACGGCCATCCCATTCATGTGTGCGAACTGCTTTCCCAACTGGACGGCGCGCATTATATTGAGCGGGTATCGCTGGATAGTGTAAAGAATATTCGCAATGCCAAGCGCGCCATCAAGAAGGCATTCCAAAATCAGATTGATGGAAAAGGCTTTAGCCTCGTAGAAGTGCTTTCCACATGCCCTACAAATTGGGGAATGACTCCTGTAGCGGCAATGGAGTGGGTCGGTGAGCATATGAGTAAGGAATATCCGCTGGGCGTATATAAGCATAAGGATCAAAAAGCGGAGGGAAGCATATGAATGCGCAGATCGTAATATCAGGATTTGGCGGGCAAGGGGTGCTGTCGATTGGCAAGCTGCTCTCAGAAGCGGCCATGGCCGAATGCCGCGAAGTATGCTTCCTTCCGTCCTATGGCGCTGAAATGCGGGGCGGCACCTCAAATGTGACCGTCACGATCTCGGATGAACAAATCCGATGCCCCATCGCGATTCCCGGCAAGGTGGATATCGTTGCGGCGCTGAACAGGCCTTCTCTGGAGAAATTTCAACCATATTTAAAACCAGACGGAATGCTGATTGTCAACAGCGATTTGGTGAGCGAAGCGGAATATCGTGAAGATGTGCACGTTTTGCAAATTGCGGCAAATACAATTGCAGAGCAGCTTGGCAATGCACGAGCCGGCAATATGGTGATTTCAGGTGCAATACAAAGCACAGGCGGTATCCTGCAAAAGGAGTCCTTGCTGCAGGCGTTGCGGCATATGTTCGGGCAGGAAAAGCGGCATCTCTTTGCTATGAACGAAGCCGCCTTGCTTGCCGGCATGTGTCATGGAGAATCCCGCCAAAACGGAGGACTGTGAAGGCTTAGCGCGCTTGGGCAGGGCATATATTCGGACCATCAGCCCGGCATAAATTTATGGGTAGGCAACGTTCTTTTTAATAAAGGATACAAATCGTTTGGCAAGTGGCGGAAGGGTATCATGGATGTGGGTGGCTATGCCGAGGATGCGATACTCTGCCGGCTGAATTGGTATGATTTGCACAGTATACTTCTGGCCCTTCAACACCAATTCGGAAAGCATGCTCGCGCCCATGCCATTCGCGATCATGCCGATAATAACGGGATCATCCGCTTTGGTGGAGAGGATTTTGGGGGAAACGCCATGCTTTTTCAATACGTCCTGCACATGGCAGTCTATTCCGAAAGAGGGCATCAAAAAGGGCATTGCTTCAAATTCCTGCACAGGAAAATAATCGCGCCCCTTATTATCAAAATCAGGGGGAAGCACCGCTTGAAAATAATCGTTTATCAGAGGAATGAATTGATGGGGGTATTTGTCGATACTGCCGACAAACAGCAAATCAAGAACGTTTTTTTCCAAGGCGTCATAAAGGCTGTAAGGGTTGGCGGCAAACATTTCCACACCGACGGGGCCATGCTCCTCCTGGAAGCGATTTAGCAGCGAGGGCAGCCAATTGCGGGCAATGCTGTCATATGCACCAATGCGAAGAATATCCCGCTTCCGGTCGTTTATGACCTTGATCCTGTACCGGAGGTTCTCTTCACATTTTGAGCATTCTTTCAAAAATGGCAGGATTTGTTCCCCTTCGGGAGTAAGGCGAACCCCAAAACGCCCGCGCTCGATTATTTTGAGCCCGAGATCTTCTTCCAACGCATTCATCATGTACGTAAGGCCGGAAGAGGTATATCCGAGTTCTTCCGCAGAACGAAGAAGGCTTCCTGTTTCCAGTATGGACAACAAGATATTTACTTTCTTTATATCCATATGGCCATTATACGGTATGTGAAGCGGGTTTTCAACGGATGGCTGCGTGCGGTCATCCACCACTATGTAACTAAGACGAAAGGAAAGAGTATGCGAATTCTGCTTATCAACCCCGGTGCAACGTCTACAAAAATAGCTGTCTTTGAAGATGAAAACGAAGTTTTCAAGGTTGCTCTTGTGCATACTGCGGCAGAACTGGAACCTTACGTTTCCGTGATTGATCAGCTGGAATTCCGAAAACAATTGGTGCTGGATACACTTTCTGCTGCGGGAATAGAGGTATCTGGTTTTGATGCGATCTGCGGCCGTGGCGGGCTGCTTCGCCCGGTATGCTCCGGCACATACCGTATCAATGAACGGGTGCTGGAGGATATGCGCAGCGCCCGGTATGGGGAACACGCTTCAAATTTAGGCTGCTGCCTTGCATGGGAATTAAGTAAGCCCGCAGGAATTCCGGCATTTTTTGTAGATCCCCCCAGCACGGATGAAAGAGGAAAATATGCGAAAGTATCCGGCTATAAAGGAATGGAGCGAACGGGTATTTTCCACGCGCTTAACCAGAAGGGAATGGCCCGCATCGCGGCTGAGAAAATTGGCCGGGCCTACGAGGAATGCAACTTGATAGTCGTCCATATGGGGGGCGGCACGTCGGTCGCGGCGCATCAAAAAGGCCGTACGGTGGATGTCACCAACTGCCAGGAGGAGGGCAGCTTCAGCATTGACCGATGCGGCAGCCTTCCGATTACAAAAGTGCTGTCAATGTGCTATAGCGGCATTCCCTACCAGAAGCTGAAGCGCGGCATCCTGCGGGATGGAGGTCTTTACTCATATCTTGGCACAAGGGATTTCAGGGAAATCGAGCAGCGCGTACAGGAAGGGGACGAAGAAACCGGGCTGCTTGTCGGTGCAATGGCCTACCAAACAGCAAAGGATATCGGCGCAATGGCGGCTGTTTTGCATTTTGACGTGGATGCGATCGTGTTTACCGGCGGGTTGGCAAACAGCAAATGGCTCTGTGAGGAGATTGGAAAATACGTGGAGAAAATCGCGCCAATACTCATATTACCGGGTGAAGATGAAATGCGGCGAATGGCGCTGGGGGTTTTGCGCGTTTTTCAAGGCGGCGAAGCGTTAGAATATTAGACGTAACAAACTGAGAATATGGGAAATAAAGCAGGCTGTCCGTCAGGGGTGCCGGGGCATCACCTATGAGCGATATTCTTCGTAGTCCTTGAAATGGCGAAAGTTCCCGCCAGCGCGAAAAACACAGCAATAACATGATGCATCGCGTTTTCTCTAACAATAAGCGGCAATTGCCCTCCATATTCAGCAGCGCCGATCGATAGCGAAATATCCAAGACCGCAACATATATGATCAAAAAGACCACAATATTTGCAAGACGCAGTACGCCATCCATACGGGAACGCATAGAGGCGGCAGGGAGGACCGCAACCATTTTATTGCGCAGCATTTGTTTCATATCAGAAAGCACATGCAGGCACAGAATCGCGCTTCCAACACAAACAATGAAAGATACGCCGCAGCTTACAGGGGCAAAAAACAGTGTGTTGGAGAGGATATAGAGAGTAAAAAGGCTGCAAACGATCAGCCCTAAAGCTATATACAAAATCTTTTTCTGCCGTTGGCATTTGTTTTCAATAAAACAGTCCGCTAGTTCCGCACTCTTTCGGCTTGCCTGCCCGGCCGGTTCGGCGGCCGAAAACCTTTCTCCCCGCAGCAGTTCATCGGAGGTTACCCCAAATAATTCGGCAAGCGCGGGGATCAGCGTGATATCCGGCAATCCGTTTCCGCATTCCCATTTGCTCACTGTTTTATCCGTAATGCCAAGCCTGTTTGCAACATCCTGCTGCGTAAAGCCTTTGCTTTTTCTTAAAGCCGCAATGAATTGCCCAATCTTCTTTATATCCATGAAAACCACCTTCTAAATGTCCTGTTAGGGATATTCTACTTTACGTTACACTTCAAAACAACAATGCGGCGGTAGAATAGATATATGGATCGTAGAGTGCGTATCATACGCCGGTCTTTTATGAACTGCACGTTTTTCGTTTTGTTTTCTAAATGAAAAGCAGCCCCATCGGAGCAGATGTTTTGGCTGTGCTCAACTTATCCGCGAAAATCCCGCGTCTTCACACGTATGCTGCAACAATTCACAGGAACCGGTAAAAAGCCCTTGCATTGTACAGTACTTGTGGTATACTGTGCTCAAGACGTGAGCGAAGATTCACGAGATTTCAAAATCCGGCATATTCTATTGCATCCATGTTTGTTTCCGGCCTGTTCATGATATCCGCGCAAAAAGAAAAGAAGGTGCCCTATGCTCAAAAAGCTCAGCAAAGAAAAGATCAGCGAAATATTGGAAACGGGCATTGCCGAGTTTGCCGAAAACGGCCCGGATAAGGCGAATATCAACGTAATCGCACAGAAATCGGGCGTCAGCGTCGGCGTGATCTACAAGTATTATAAAAACAAGGACGATTTGTTTGAGGCGTGCCTGCGGCATGGGCTCGCCGCACTGGTGGAGGCGATTAACGATGCGCTGCAGGGCGACGATAAAATCCTGGTTCGCGCGGAAAAGCTCGTCCGGGCCGTACAGCGCAGCGCAAAGAAGCAAGGCAGCTACAACGTCCTGTACCACGAAATCACTGCCGGCAGCTGCAGAAAATATGCGCCGGTTCTTGCCAAAGAAATAGAAGGCATTTCAGCGAAGGTCTATTCGGAATTTATTGCGAAGGCGCAGGCCGACGGCGACATCCGGCAGGATATGGATCCGCGGATGTTCGCGTTCTTCTTTGATAATCTGCTCATGATGCTGCAGTTTTCCTACTGCTGCGATTACTACAGGGAGCGCTTCAAGATTTACTGCGGCAACGATGTGCTTTTTGACGACGAAAAGGTTGTTTCCGAGCTGCTGAAGTTTATTGAATCCGCGTTTACGTTGGAACAATCCCAGATCATGCACAGAGGCTGACGGGAGGGGCTAACATGGCATACGTCATTGCCTACGACATCGGAACGACCGGCGTGAAGACCTGCCTGTTCCATATTGGGGAGAAGATATCCCTTGTTGCCGACGCGCAGCAGGGGTATGCACTGCACATTCTCAATAACGGCGGCGTCGAGCAGGATACGGAAGAATGGTGGGCCGCCATGTGCGCTACCACGCATGCGCTGCTTGAAAAAACAGAGATACGGCCGCACGGGATTGCGGGGCTTTCTTTCTGCTCCCAAATGCAGGGGCTCGTGCTTGTGGATCGAAACGGCAACGCGGTGCGCAGGCCCATGAGCTATATGGACCAGCGCGCCAAGGCGGAGGTTAAGGCGGGTATGGCGCACGGCAT
This sequence comes from Clostridia bacterium, assembly GCA_036677445.1. Lineage (GTDB taxonomy): Bacteria > Bacillota > Clostridia > Christensenellales > CAG-138 > JAVBWI01. The sequence continues at coordinate 14,474 of JAVBWI010000009.1, read as the reverse complement.
GCAAATTGCCGGGGCCAACATATGGAAGCTTATCAAAAGTCTCGCCATCACGGGCGCGGTTTCGTCCAGCGTCAAGGACCCGGTATGGAAATACAAGTGGGTCGAGAACAACGAGCCGGAAGCTTTTAAAAGAGTCTACAAGTGGTTTGACGTAAAGGAATACCTGATCTGCCGATGCACGGGCGAGTTCGTTATGACCGAGGATTCCGCCTATTCCACTTTTCTTTACGATACTCGCAAGGGCAGGTCGGGCTGGAACAATTCCCTTTGCCGTATGCAAAAAGTGAACATGGCGCATCTTCCCGGTATCGTCAAATCGACCGACAAGGTCGGCGGGCTGACCGGGAAAGCCGCGGCGGAACTGGGCCTGGCGGAGGGTATACCGGTATTCGGCGGCGGCGGCGACGCGTCGCTGGTCGGTATAGGCGCGGGCTGCGTGAACGCGGGCGATACGCATATCTATTCCGGTACGTCCGGATGGGTCTCAACGATCGTCGACAAGCAGCTTGTCGACACGGATGCGATGATTGCGGCCATCATCGGCGCGCAGAGCGGAAAGTTCAACTACTTTGCCGAGATGGAAACCGCAGGGAAATGCCTCGAATGGGTAAAGGACCATCTGGCGCTGGACGAGATCGGCATTTACCTTGAAAAAAAGCATGTCGCGCAGGGGCAGGAGGCCATTTACACCAGCCTGTACGATTACCTGACCCAAACCATCCGGAAGGTTCCGCCCGGCGCGGGCGGCGTGATCTTTACGCCGTGGATGCACGGAAACCGCTGTCCCTTTGAGGACCCGGACGCCGCGGGAATCTTCTTTAATATCCGGCTGGAGACGGGTAAAACCGAGCTGATACGCGCTGTTCTGGAAGGCGTCTGCTATCATCTTCGCTGGATGCTGGAATGCCAGGACAGGAAGATCAGAACCTCGGACCCCATCCGTTTTGTAGGCGGCGGCGCGCTCTCCGAAGTAACCTGCCAGATACTCGCCGACCTGACAGGCCGGACCATTGAGACGGTCGCTTCCCCGCAGAATGTCGGCGCAGTCGGCGCTGCGGCCGTTGCCGGCGTGGGGCTTGGCGTGATCGGCAGCCTGGAACGCGTACGGGATCTGATTGCCGTCGTGAAAACATTCCGGCCCAATAAAGCCGTGAAGCCGGTCTATGATAAGAATTTCGAGGTGTTCAAAAACCTCTATAGGGCCAACAGGAACAGCTTTAAAGCGATCAACCAATCACCCCAAATTGCAAGGAGAAGATAGGTATATGGAACCGCGTTATCGTTATGTGGATGCAAAAACCGTAACCGCGAAGCTCGACGAACTGATTGAAAGGCCGATTTGCAGCATCGGAAAAGAAGCTTTGCAGAAGTACGAAACGGAATATTACGGCGAACGCTGCAAGGGTTCGCGCGCCATGGCGGACAAGGCGCTTGGCGTGATTCCCGGCGGCGTGCAGCACAACCTAGCGTTCAACTATCCGTTCCCGCTTGTGTTTACGAAGGCGGACGGCAATAAGCTGTGGGATATCGACGGCAACGAGTATTTGGATTTTCTGCAGGCGGGCGGCCCCACGGTGCTCGGCAGCAATCTGGCATACGTGCGGGCGAAGGTGGAAGAACTGCTGGATACCTGCGGGCCCTCCACCGGCCTGTTCCACGAATACGAATACAAAATCGCCCAAAAGATCGCGGAGCTCCTTCCCTCTGTGGAGCTGGTGCGCATGTTCGGCTCGGGTACGGAAGCGTGCATGGGCGCCGTCCGCGTCGCGCGGCTCGCGACAAAAAAGAAAAACGTGGTCAAGATGGGCGGGGCCTACCACGGCTGGAGCGACCAGCTGGTGTACGGCATCCGCATCCCCGGCACCAGGGGCCTGCAGTCGCATGGCGTACCCGGCTATGTATTCCGGCATACGCAGGAATTCTTCCCGAACGACCTTAACGATCTCGAACGCGTCCTGCGCGGCAACCGGCTAAACGGCGGCACGGCGGCGGTTTTCCTCGAGCCAATCGGGCCGGAAAGCGGTACGCGGCCTGTGGATTTTGACTTTCCGGCGGGGGTGCGGGCGCTCTGTGACAAATACGGCGCGTTGCTGATATTTGACGAGGTAGTGACGGGCTTCCGAATGGGGCTTGGCGGCGCACAGGAATATTTCGGCGTGACGCCCGACCTGACCGTATTCGGCAAGGTGATCGCAGGCGGTTATCCGGGCGCGGGCGCGCTGGGCGGCAAGAAGGAATTCATGCAGTACCTGGGCGCAGGGCTGGATGGCCACGGCAAAAAGGCGCTTGTGGGCGGCACCATGGCGGCGACGCCCATCAGCTGCTGCGCGGGTTACCATACCATCTGTGAAATCGAGCGAACCGGCGCGTGCGAAAAGGCGGCGAGGATGGGCGACCGGCTTACGGACGGGCTTGCGCATATGATTGCAGTGCGGAAACTGCCATTCGTCGCGTATAATGTAGGCTCCATCTGCCACCTGGATACGGTCGGAACCATGCATTTCGCCATCCGCTGGTCAAAGCCCTGGCAGATCCCGCGTATTCTCAGGGAGACATCCCGGCGCAAGGCGGAAATGCAGCGTATGGGCGCGGCATATATGGCGGAAGGGCTGGTGACATTGGCGGGCAACCGCATGTACACCAGCGCGGCCTATACCGAGGCGGATATCGATGCGGCGCTTGCGGCGTTTGGCCGGGTATTCGATGCCATCGAGGTGCTTGCGTGATGAACGGGCAGGAGGCAAAGCGGCTCGTAGCGGAGGCAGGGCGCATGCTCCTTCATGAAAGGCTCGTCGCCCGTACCTGGGGCAACGTCAGCTGCCGCACAGGGGCGCAGTCGTTTGCCATTACGCCAAGCGGGCTCTCCTACGAAGGCATGACGGCGGACGATGTGGTTCTCTGCGACATGGCCACGGGCGACTGGTCCGGCGCCCGTAAGCCTTCCTCGGAAAAGGGCGTGCACGCGGCGGCATACGCACAGTTCCCCGAAGCGGGGTTTGTCATCCATACGCACCAGACCTACGCATCGGCGCTGGGCCTTGCCGGGTTTGATGCGCGTATGTTCACGGACGGGGAAAAAGCCGCGCTCGGCGGCGTTGCGCGTGCCAAGTACGGCCTGCCGGGCACAAAGGCGCTCAGGGCCAACGTGGCCGCGGCGCTCGCCGCCGGCGCGCACGCCGTGCTGATGGCGCAGCACGGCGCGCTGATTGTGGGCAGGGACCAAAGCGAGGCGTTCGAACGGGCAAAGCTGCTCGAAGCGGTATGTAAGCTTGCATGCAAGGGCCAGCCGGATGGCCCGGGCGGCGATGCGGCAAGGGCGGCGGCAATCTCCGAACACGCTGCACGCTTGTTTCCTTACTCTGGGTATACGGCCGCGCCCGCCGTGCTGGAGGCGGCGAATACGGTGAAATACTTCCGTGCCCAGCTGGACGATATGGCGCAGATGATCGGGCCGAGGCTGATCGCCGTGAGCGGGGAGGCCGAGGCGGTTGCAAAAGCGCTTCATTCTCAAAACGCCGTTCTCGTGCCCGGCATGGGCGCAATTTGCCGGGCGGATACACAGGGCGATTGCGATGCGCTGTTTATACTGGTGGAAAAGGCCTGCGTCGGTTATCTGCACACGCGGGCGCTGGGGGCCCACGCCGGCCTGTCCTCCTTTGACGCATGGCTAATGCGAATGGTCTACCGAAACAAGTATTCAAAAAAATCGGAGGCTGCATATGGGGAAAAAGCAACATAAGGAATTGTGGCGCACGATAAAGTTCGTGCTGTTTTCCTCCAGCGCGGGGGTCATTGAGCTGGGCAGCTTTACGTTGCTTAACGAGCTGGTCCGCTTCCCTTATTGGTCCAGCTACTTGATTGCGCTGATTTTATCGGTGATCTGGAACTTTACGCTCAACCGCCGCTACACATTCAAGTCCGCCAGCAACGTGCCCATCGCCATGCTGAAGGTGCTTGGCTACTACTGCGTGTTCACGCCACTGTCCACGATATTCGGCGACTATTTGGTCGGTACGCTGCTATGGAACGAGTACGTTGTGACGGGCATCAATATGGCCTGCAATCTCGTCACGGAGTTCCTGTTCGATAAATATGTGGTCTTCCGCAACACGATCGACACCAACGACCTTGCCAAAAAGGAACAGGCCCGGGAGGAAGAGGCTTCGCCGTGATATTGAAAACGGTAAAATTTACGAGTCCTGCAAATTTACGATCCCGCCCGCAAAACCATCCGGTTCGCGGGCCTTTTCATCTGAACTCTAAAATTTTATGGAAAGCGCGCTTGACATTTTTACTCGCCATGCTATACTAACGATGGAAAGCAAACTTTCCATTATGAATTTAGAGGTGATGGCTTGAAGAACCGGTTGGAAGAAATCCGAAAATCCCGCGGCATAAGGCAGGAGGAGCTTGCCCTGGCGCTGGAGGTCTCCCGCCAGACCATAGGGTCGCTGGAAAACGGCCGTTATAACCCATCCATATTGCTGGCGTTTAAAATCGCCAGGTATTTTGATATGGCGATTGAAGAGATCTTTATTTATGAGGAGGAAAAATAATGCTTTGCAGGCTTACACAGAACAAGAAAGTTTTCATTGGGCTGATACTCGTCGGCGCGGTCTCCTGCATATTCGGCTGGGTTGCCCATACCACGCTGCCGGAGGATGCGCACAGCCTGAACATGCTCATGGGTATGTTTACGGGGGCGGGCGCCGCGTTCGTTGCTATCGGCGTCGTGATGCTCATAAGGCTGGCGGTCATTTCCCCCGGCAAATTGAAGCTCAAGCAGATTGAACAGTCGGACGAACGAAACGTACAGATTACGAAAAGCGCATGTGCCGTTGCGGCTATGGCGGCTACCATTCTTTTCGCAGTGATGGCGTTTGTATTCGTGGGCTTAGGCTATCCGGTCCCATCGTACATTGCCATGGGCGGCATGTATGTGCAGCTGCTGGTGCTTGCGATTGCACGCAGGTATTACAGCAAGAAGATGTAACGACAGATCGGGAGAAGACGGGGCGCTTGCAGGGCGCCCCGTTTTCTTCCGGGCAAACTATATGGTATAATCAGCGCACAGATAATGCTGATTCATGTTTTGGGGTAAGGAGTGCATATGGGCAAGGTTTTTGTTTTTGGGCATAAGAATCCGGACAGCGACACCATCTGTTCCGCGCTGGCCTATGCCGCTTTAAAGAAGGCTGCCGGGGTGGATGCGGAGGCTGTCAAGCTTGGCGAGCTCAACAACGAAACGAAGTTCATACTGCAGTATTTTAACGTGCCGGAGCCTGAAACGCTGGGCACAATCAAAACGCAGGTGCTGGATTTGGAAATCGATGAAGCGGCGGGCGTAGCGCCTTCGACATCCATCCGCAGGGCGTGGGAGCTGATGCAGCGGCACACGAAAAAAGCCCTGCCGGTAGTGGATGGCGAAAACCGGCTCGTCGGCGTGGCGACGCTTTCGGATATTACAAAAAACTATATGAACACCGGCGACAACGTTCTGCTGGCGAACAGCAAAACGCCGTATGCAAATATCATCGAAACGCTGCAGGCGGCGGTTATCGTAGGAACGCCGGAAGCGCACCTTGCCGCGGGAAGAGTTATCATCGCCGCACAGCACCACACGCGCATCAAGGATTTTGTAAAGAAAGGCGATGTCGTCATCGCGAACATTACCGAAAACATTCGCGAGGCCGTGCTCAGCGGCGCGAAGATGATTATCTGCACCTGCGGCCTGTATCCGGGAGAGGAGGATATCGCGGTCGCCCGCCGCAACAACTGTGACATCATTTCAACGGATCACGATACATTCGAAGCCGCCATGCTGATACGCCAAAGCATCCCGGTCGAGTATGTGATGACCAAGGAAAATATCGTCACGGTAAGCCTGGAGGAGCTCAAGGACGATGTAAAGGAGCGCATGCTCAAAACAAGATACAGGAGCTACCCCGTGGTGGATCAGGAAAATAAAGTCGTCGGCATGATATCGAGATACCATTTGCTTTCCAGGCAGCGCAAGCAGGCCATACTCGTGGACCATAACGAGCGCAACCAGACTGCAAGCGGCATAGAGGATGCCGAAATATTGGAGATCATCGACCATCACCGGCTGGGGGATATACAAACCACCAACCCAATCCTCATGAAAAACGAGCCCGTGGGCAGCACCGCGACCATTATCGCCTCCATGTATGAGGAACAGCGCGCTGCAATATCGCCAGAGATCGCGGGCATACTGCTTTCCGCCATCATTTCCGATACGCTCAATTTTCAGTCGCCCACCTGTACGCCGCAGGATGTGGAAACCGCGCGGCGGCTTGCGCCGATTGCGGATGTGGATATCCGGGATCTCGCGCTCAAAATCATCAACGCCGGTTCGACGCTGTTGGGCAAGAAGCCGGACGACATCATCAACAGCGATTTGAAGGAATACGTCATCGGCAAATACAAAATAGGCATCGGGCAGGTATATTCCATCGATTCCGAGAATTTGTCGGATATGCAGGAAACTCTGCTGGAGCGCATGCAGTTCTTCTGCGATAAAAACGGCTTCAGCCTGCTGATGCTGCTGGTGACGGATCTCAACCGCGGCGGTTCCAAGGTGTTGCTGGTGGGGGAGAGGAAGGATATTTTCTACAAGGCCTATGCGCTGGAACCGGCGGAGGACTCCATATTCCTGCCCGGCGTGCTGTCCAGAAAAAAGCAGGTGGTCCCGCTCATCATGTCGCTGGAGGAGGAGCTATAACCCTCCATAAAGTCCGCCGGACTTTGCCCGCGGACTTGCGCGGGTTAGTCTGCGCATGTGTTGTTGGCTGTCGAAGATACCTTGCAATTCATTGCTTTGTTACCCATCCGCAGGCGGATCACATCCCTGGGGCAGACATCCGCGCAATTCGCGCACAGTATGCACTCCGTATGGAGCATGGCGTTCTTTTGCACCAGCTCGTGTACGGGCAGGCTCATGGGGCAATGCTTGCTGCAGGCTTTGCAGTCGATGCATTTCCCGGCCTCCGCCGTAAGGCGCAGCGAGGGGAGGCGCAGCTTTTCGCGAACCAGGCTGCCCAGCACCATAAACGGAGCCATCCAGCAAACGCTGTGGCAAAAAGCGCGTTTGCCCAGCGCGAACGAAAGCACAACGATGAGTAAGACGACGGAGAAGTAGATGATATACGCCGCAGGCGCGTTTACGGAAATACCGCCGTCGGTGTAATAAATCGCATCGACTCTTTTCAGCCCGCCCGCGGAAATGAAGCCCAGTACGATGGCGGCGAGCCAAGGAACCCATATGAAGTACTTCACCGGGTTCTGCCTGCGCCCGGCTGGCTTTGTGACGATACCGGCACATACCTCCTGCAAGCCGCCCGCGGGGCAGACCCATCCGCAAAACGCCCGGCCAAACAGCAGGGAGGAAACAAACAACCCTATGAACAATACACCGCTGCCGGCCAATACCCCTTCAAAGCTGCCCTGTATAATCAAATACGGCGAAAGGTAATTCAGCGTGATGGGGAACAGCAGCAGGGAAAGCAGCAGCATTGCTTTTCTGACTTTTTGACGCTTCTTCATACTATTTACTCCTTGTCGGCATGGGTTTTCGCTTCGCCAAGCAGCCTGAGCGCTTCGTCCGCCCATTGCAGATACGCCTTATACACGTATTCCCCAAACAAAACAGTGATGTAGTAATACAGGTGATCGGGTGCGGTATCCAATATACCGGCCAGCTCGGATTTGAACTGCAGTATAGTGCCGAGGTTTTGACGGTGCCTTTCGTTAAACGCCTGGATGCGCTTCACGTTATCGGCGACGGGCATGCTGCCGCTGAAAAACAGCTTGAGCAGTATTTCATATTTGGTGTATTCCTTTTCCGCCGGCAGCGCAAGCCAAGCCTGTAAATGCTCCCTGCCTGCCTGCGTAATGGAGTACAGGTTCTTCTGCGGCCCTTTGGATACTGCCCCGGCAGCTTTAAAAATCAATCCCTCCCGTTCCAGCTCCGCAAGGGTGGGGTATATCTGCCCGTAACCGACGTTCCAGAAGGAGCTTACCATAATATCCATACGCTTTTTCATATCGTAGCCGCTCATGTCTTCGTGGCTTAATAGCCCCAGCAATATGAAACGGGTCGTATTTTGTTTTGACATATCGTACCTCATCTATATCAGCATGATATATACTATAGCATGTTGATATAGATGTGTCAATATGCACCTACCGCATGCGGCGTGCGGGCCGCATAGCTCTTCACAGCCCTTAAAAAATGAACGCATGCACAAAATTCCATTTCTGTATCATCGAATTCGAGACGACATGAATAGGCTGAAAAATTTGAAAACATGGTACGCCGCATGCACAATGCCGATCATAAGCCGACTATTTGCGTCGAAAAGCGTGCAAAATCAATCTAATTTTTAAAACTATTTATTTCACAGGCAGTATTGATTTTAATTCGAATTGTATGGATGAAATGCATCTTGCACTGTTTTAAAGAAAGATGCAATTCATAATTATAAAAAAATGTGCTGACAATATACCATAATTACTTTTTGCCGCATGAACCAAGGAAGCATATTGCTCTTTCATCTACGCAGTGATAGGCGAAAAATCCAGAAAATGCGGCTGCTTTCGCGAAATCTCATCTGCCGGTTTTGTATAACGGCCGCGATAATATGGAATTAGCGCGAATTATTCGCAAAAATTCGCAGGACCGGTGGAATTTCGGCAGGGATAATAAAATGCGTGAATTAGCAAAAGGAATTCATATAATTACGCGCGATAATTCAATTAAATAAAAAAACATGAATGATGTATGCTGCGTAGCGCGCCTTCCCGACGGGAGCATCCTACACATAATGCGGACCGCAATACAGGTGTAGTATATCCCGGTTTTTAACGTATGACGCATGATACACACTGTTTACAGTAAAAATTACGCAACATTATTCCATAATTGTGGCGTCTCCGATGTCAAAGGGCGGATGCATCGGTTTGTTTGTGCGATTGCCGCGCATATGAAGTAGCATATACCGCTGACATGCGTGCGCATCCCTATTGTGCTGCTGGTTTGATTTTTGTTTTTCTGCCTCTTTCGGGCAGCGCGTAAAGCTTTAAAATGTCTTAAAAGAGCAGTATTCTGTTTTGGGGAAAGAATGCAATTGTTTATAATGAAATTACGGCATTTACTAAGGGTATTTGCTTACAAAAGCCTTAAAAATAACGACGAATTGAAAGGGAATTGAACAATGAAAAAGAGTCTTGCAATACTGCTCGCGCTGTTCCTGCTGGCGCTGTCGTTGACAGGCTGCGGAATGGGTAAGCTGGCGCGGATGGCGAATGAAGCAAAGAATGCTGCCGGGCAAGAGCAGCAGGGGAGTCGGCAGGAGCAGGAGCAGCCCGCGCAGGAGCCTTCCGTTTCCGTCGGTGCAGGCGCGGAGTCGCCCGCGGAGTCGTACTCGAAATACATCGAAATCAAAGGCGCCGCGTATGAGCGGCTCAATGCAAAGCTGGAAGAAAACGAAGAACTGTATATGTCGATGGCATTGACGCTGTTGCCCGTGAGCATGGTGGATTTGACACTCATACCGCTTACCTTCCTCACCGCGGATGAGCAGGCCGCCGCCGCGGGGCTTGCCATACTGGGCATGAACGACGTTGTCATCAATAAATCCGGCGGAGGCTATACCATAACTTATGCCGATAGCGAGGGCGGCAAGATTGTGCAGACCTGCGTATACGACAAGGCGACCGATTCCATGCAATCCTCCATCACGGATGCCGACGGTGCGGAAACGCTGTTCTTCGAATCCGTGCGGGTAGGCGACGGGTACGCTTCGCAGTACTTCACTAAAAATGGTGACGGAACGTTTACAAAGATTACATCGTTCTGTGATAAATCAAGCATAGCCGCTTTTGGTATGGAAAGCATAAACAGCAAGCCCGCGTCCATATTCAAAAACAGCGCGCTGACCGTGGATTTTGTAAAAAATGGCGAGACGTATCTCATTCTTAACGGCAATACGCTCACGGTATTCGAAAACGGCTCGGAAAAGACATATTAAGAAAATCAGCCTGCATAAGCGGCCCGCTTTCACGGGCCGCTTTGTCTTTTAAAAAGGGATATTACTCTGAAAATCCGTGATCGCATAAGAACTGATCAAACTTCTTTTCCGAGAATATCTCGTTTGTAACAAGCCGTCCGTCAAAAAAGAAGCTGTATGTTGTAAAGGGCGCTGGCGCGTTTTGAGCCTGCTCCTTCGTTTCGAATTTTATAAGCTTGAGCGTGGCGCCCCGCTGTGCGGCTATGTCGCAAATCAGCGGCGCGTATTTATCCGTGTGCGGACACTGATTGGAATAATACAACACCATGCCCTTTTCTTCGATTTCTCCCCGCTTGGCGCATGCCTTGAATCGAGGTGCGGCCGCTGACCCGTCCAAGGGCAGATATAGAAGCGTATACTGCGGCTCAGCCGTATCCGCTACCATAAAACCCTTATACTTGAGATATGCCGGGTCAGAGAGGAAGGGGAGCTTCTTTTTTGAGGACAATACGGTCAGTCCATTTTTCCCCTGTGCCTTGGCGTCCGCAATTGCCATATCCAGCAGCGCATTGGCGTAGCCCTGCCCTTTGAATTGGCCGGACACCCAGAAGCAATTGATAAACATCGTGTTGTTCGCTTCGACGGGGCACCATGCATTCTCAGCCGGGATATATTCTATAAACACCTTGCCGCGCGCGTCCAGCTTGCGAAAAACCAGTCCGTCAGCAAACCGTTCCTTCATCCATGCTTTTTTTGAGGATACGCAGGTTTCGTCCTTCTTATCTGTGATCGCGCAGCAAATATGCTCCCGCTCAATATTGTTTGCGTCAACGGTGATAAACTGCATTTCGGTTCCTCCTGACGTACAATTCCAAAATCTATATTAGGAAGAGTATATTGCACAGGTAGTTGCTTGTCCAGATTTTGAAACGTGAGACCATCGTATTCGAGATTGGCTGGAGGAAGCGCGTCAGCTATAATTCGGCAGAGGCAGGGGATACGGGTGCATCGGCTGAAAAACCATGCTATAATTAATTCAATAGTATCCGGATAGTTGTTTTTACGAGGAGGAAACGGTATGTTTGATATCGTGGCCCTGGGGGAATATCTGATCGATTTTACGCCCGCCGGTCGCGGCTCCATGGGCAACCCCGCATACGAAATGAACCCCGGCGGCGGCCCGCCCAACTGCGCCGCGGCCGTGGCGGCGCTCGGCGGCAGCGCCGCGATCATCGGCGCGGTGGGGGACGACCTTTTCGGTCGTTTCTTAAAGAACATGCTGCAGACCTGTAATATCGAGGGACGCGGCGTCCAGACCGTGCCCGAAATCCACACCACGCTCGCTTATGTAAGCCTTGCGGACAACGGCGAGCGGGAATTTGCGTTTTTGCGCGATCCGGGCGCGGATACGCAGATGAGCGAGGATAAGCTGGATTTTTCCCTCATCGATCAATGCCGTAACCTGCATTTCAGCTCCTTATCCCTCAATCGGAACCCTGCGCGCGCCGCAACGCTTGCCGCGCTGCGCTATGCGAAGGAGCGGGGGATACAGGTCTCCTATGACCCCAACTACCGCGCGCCGCTGTGGGAAAGCCGTACGCGCGCCATAGAGGAGCTGCGCGGCGGCCTTCGCTGGGCGGACGTTGTCAAGATTTCCGAAGAAGAGATGGAGCTGCTGCTGAATGTACCGGCGCAGGACGCCGCCGCTGGCGCGAAAATATTGCTGGGGATGGGCATTAAGACCTGTTACATTACCTACGGCGCAAAAGGCGCGTATTACGCCACTACGCAGGAGCAGGGCTTTGTGGAAGGCTTCCCTGTGCAGGCGGTGGATACCACCGGCTGCGGCGACGCCTTCATGGGTTCCTCGCTGTATATGCAGCTTCGTCATCCGGAGATAAGCATCGCCGAGCGTGTGCGCTTCGCGAATGCCGTAGGCGCGCTGTGCGCCACAAAAAAAGGCGGCATGATGGCCATGCCTTCGCTTGAGCAGGTACAGGCGTTTTTACAGCGGCAGTAGCGGGGGAGCGTGGAGCTCCTTTTCTTTCCAGAAAGAAAAGGAGCCAAAAGAAAGTCAACAATTAGTAGTAAAAAGCGAATACAGGCGACACAAAAGCCGCATTTTTCATTAACTTTCATAGGTTGCTGCTGTTATGAACACTGATTTGTATGGCGATCTCCTTCGCCGCCTTTTCATTGTCCATCGGATTTAACGCGGCAGATACAAGAACTGATATTGACGATCCAGAACACTCTTGGAAGGGGAGAAATGAGTTTATTGCTTAATATGGGTCAATATGATTGACATATTGAGAGAATGTGTATACAGTGGGATATAGATGCAATATCTTGTAAAGAAGACTGATGACAAGTTGACTGTCAGGGGGCGCTTTCTCCCCCAAGGAGGTGTCCCGACAGCATGCGCCTGATTTTTTAAAGGGAAAATCACCCTCACTTTTATAGTACACGCATAGATGTCCGTACATGGACATCAGAAACGGGAAACTACAGTTGTTAGTTTCCCGTTTTATATCTTATATGGAAAGCACTTTGCGCACGTCGAACATGGTATTAATCGTTTGATAGCTAGCCGGGGAGAAGCTGTTAACCGTCCAGAAGCTTACGCCACCAAGATTGTAGGTCCGGACAAGCTCAAGCCGTGATCGAATGCCCATCTCGTTATCGAACCAAACCACATGACGTATGCCCATCTCATCTACATAATTAAAGTATGAAGCCTGCGATGCTACGTCGAATCTTATTTCAGCATCCTTGCTAACGGCAAGTTCTTCGGCCTCTGTAAACGAGAGCGTGCGCGCAGCCGTATATGCTTGATAAGGAAGCGTCCAGTCATAACCGTAATTGGGCATGCCCATCAGTATGTTTGGACTGGGAATGACTGAAACGGCATAGTCGAGTACGTGCCGTACCTGATCGATAGGTGAAACGGCTAAAGGCGGACCAAAGGTATGACCCCACTCGTAAGTTAAAATGATAACTTGATCGGCAATACCACCAATCGTGGGATAATCAAACGCATCGTATTGCACACCGCGCTGTTGATCGCTCACCTTGGGAGCAACCGAAACGGAAAGAATGTAACCGAGCGGACGCAGCCGATCCGTGCATATCTGTAAAAACCGGGAAAATGCCCCGCGATCCACAGGATAAATGTATTCAAAATCTACATTCAGACCGTAATAGTTCTTAGACTTCATGAGATTGATAACATTATTAATAAGAGTTTGCTGTATTTGTATATCCGTTAGTATCGTGTGTGCTAAATCGCCGGAAAAGCCACTCTCTTCTATGTTGGTGATAACCATCATAGGCGCGACTTTTGCTTGGCGGGCTGTTTGGATCAGCGGTGTATCGTCAATGCCCACAAGCGAACCATCGGACAGGACCTGATAACTGAATAAGCTTAAGTAGGTAAGATAAGGTAACGTATCGAGCAGCACCTGGCTGTCAATGTTAGGGAAGGCATAGCCATTTACTTCAATCATGCGGCGCATAAAAATATAAGGTATACGAATTACCTGACCGACGATGCTAAAATCAGAAACATCGGCCAATTCCGGATTCATTGATTGAAGAAGAGCGGGCGCGATGCTGAACGCTTGCGCGATAGAAATAAGTGTGTCGCCGGGTCTTACGACATAATCAATCAAAATCGCCACATCGCTTTCATGAAAAATTTACACTCAACAATAAATATGAACGCTGTGTACAAAAATGCACTCGCGACGTGGGCTGGTATAAGGATACAAAATTGAGTCTGTAATTGAGGTAGGTAGCGCACCATAGATTCTTTAGAAAATGCATTGCAAGTATGGCTCGAGCTGCAAGGCTTGAAAGCGGCACGCTTCTAGCCTCGCTACACCATGGGCAGACCTGGGGCTGTAATAATGCGGCATATACAAGACTCGCGCCTTGTATATTAGACAGTATCAAATGGGACAGCAGAGGAAAGGAACTATATCCAGACTTGCATTGTGTAAGAAGCTAGAGTTTTATGCAAACACAAAAGCCGCATAGTGTATATGCGGCTAAATGTTATTGGGAGCCGGCGGCTACCTATTAATAGGAGCGGCAAACTGCCGCAACTTGCGGCAGTTTTGCTCTTTCAGTTCGGCATAGCCGTACTGTGTCGGCGCGAACGCCTTCCTTGTACGGCTTGCCTCACTGGGACTGCGCCTCCCTCTCACCCCCACAGGGGGCGGTCGGCTCCGTCCTTCCAGCCAAGAAGCTTTACCGGCGCTAGACCCGGAAGGATAAGATAGTTGCCCACTCCCAACGAAAAATAGCACCCATGTGGGTGCTATTTTTCGTTGGGAGCCGGCGGCTACCTATCCTCCCGGGCCGTTTCCAACCAAGTACTTTCGGCGTATAAGGGCTTAACTTCTGTGTTCGGAAAGGGAACAGGTGGGACCCCTTAGCCAAACC
>JAVBWI010000008.1:0-19654 GCA_036677445.1 Clostridia bacterium | reverse complement strand
AACAGTCATGCATCGTTGCGGCAAGCGCCGCTTCCTCCCGTTCCTTTGCTCACTGGTCTTTCGCCGCGCTTGCTCCGTCACAGGCGGCGCGCGGCTTTGACTCCCCGCGCCCCCTGGATTGGACGGAAAATCATATTGAGTCCTATCAACAAGTCTCCTGCTGATGGCAAACTAGCGGAGCCTTAGGAAGGGGGGACTGGGGGAAACGCAGTTTCCCCCAGTATAGAAAAACATCGTCGCCGCCAAGGGCGGCGATACATTGTGAATACACGCCTGACGATTTGCATGGATTTTGACACGCTTAACGCCCCGCATCCTTTACGATGCGGGGCGCTTGATGCATGTAGATATTGCGCGGCTTACTTGTACTTGCGCGGCACGGGGAAATTGTGCTCGCGTATGAGCCGGTCCAGCGTCGCCATGGCGTACTCCGCCTGTTCGCGCTTATGGGCGCTGGTCAGGCAGAACCTTAGCCGCGCCTGCCCTTTTGGCACGGCCGGGTATACCGCGGGCGGCACAAACACGCCGGCCTCAAGCAGCAGGCGCGAAAGCTCGTAGGCGACCGTATCCGCGCCGATCAAAACGGGCGCCACCGCCGTTTTGCCCGCAAGGCAGGTATCAAAGCCGTAGCTGTGCGCGATTTCCATGAAATCGCCAATGTTCCGCTGCAGGCTTTGTACCAGCGAATTGCCTTCCTGTAATATGCGCACGCCCTCGAGCGTAGCCGCGGCCAGTACCGGCGAAAGCCCGACGGAGAACACAAAGCCCGGCACATAGTAGCGCAGGTATTCGATGAGCGTGCGCTTGCCGGCAAGATAGCCGCCGCAGGTGCCCAGGCCTTTGCTCAAAGTACCCATCTTGACGTCGATATCGTCCGGCTGCAGGCTGAAGTATTCATCCACGCCGCCGCCGTGTTCGCCAATGACGCAGGAGGAATGCGCTTCATCCACCATCAGGAAGCAGCCGTACGCCTTTTTGATGCGCACGAACTCCGGGATAGGCGCGATATCGCCGTCCATGGAGTACACGCCCTCCACCACTATAAGCACTTTTTCATAGGAATCGCGGTTGGCGCGAAGTATGCTTTCCAGCGCCGCAAAATCATTGTGCGGGAAGCCCTTGGTATCCGCAGGGGATAGCTGGCAGCCCTGCAAAATGGAGTTGTGCGAGAGCGCGTCGTAGAGTATGAGGTCGTGCTCGTTGCAGAAGTTGCCCACAAACGTAACATTGGTGCTGTGGCCGCCCACCAGCACCAGCGCGGCCTCGGTGTGCTTCCATTCGGCAATGGCCTTCTCAAGCTCCTGATGCAGCGTCTTTTCGCCCGCCAGGAGGCGGCTGCCGCTTGCGGAAGTACCGTATTTCTCGGCTGCCTGCTGCGCGGCCTTGATGGTGCGCGGGTGGCCGGAAAGGCAGACATAGTTGTAGGAGCCGTAGTTGATGACCTCGCGCCCGTTGACGATGGAGGTATCCCGAAGCGGCGAATCGTGCGGTACGAAATAGGGGTTGCCATGCTCGCCCGCTTCCGCCAGACGGGCCGAGAGCGCCTCCCACTCACGGGAGTCCTCAAAGCTTATAATTCTGCGGCGGTTTGCGCGGCCGCCGCCGTTCTGCTTATTTAAAAGTAGCAGCGCGGCGTCCTCCGCGCAGGTGCAGTTGATGTATTCGGCGTCCGTGATAAGCATGCCGAAATGCTCCTCGATCTTGGTGAACACGCCCAACGAAGCCAGGCTGTCGCCGCCCAGATCGTACACGAAATGCGCGCGGTCGGTGATATCCTCCACATTCAGGCAAAGCTCCTCCGCAAAGAACTCCTTCACCTTTTGCAGTATCGCAAGGTACGCCTCGCTCTTTTCCACCTCCGCCGATTCGATCGCGATGCTGCCGCAGACGCGGCGCTTGGCGAGATCTACCTCGATGGCGTCAAAGCGGCCGGCACCCAGATCCTCCTTCACCCGCACGCGCTTGACCTTCATGCTGGCCGTAAGCGGCAGCGGCGAAAGCGACAGAAAGCAGCGGCGTACCCGTTTGTAGATGGGCAGCTGCGCGTTGCGCTGGGAAAGCGCGCAAATGAGCGTTTCCAGCCGCGCGCGCTCGCGCGATATGTTTTCCGCATAAGCGACGAGCGTGATATCCTCGTACGCGCCGCCAAAATCCATGCCGAAGGCGCAGATCTGCTGCACTTCCTCGATATCCGCAAACGCGTCCTCCAGTTCGTCGGGGTAGACGTTCTCGCCGCTTTCGTTGATGATGACATCCTTCAGGCGGCCCTCGATCCACAGCTTGCCGCCCTCGTAGCGCGCGATGTCGCCGGTGCCGAAATAACCTTCTTCGTCGAGTTCCGCGGGAACCAGCTCCCCTTCCACCATACGGCCGATGTGCATGGCGGCGGATTTTATAAACAGCTCGCCCACGGTGGCCTTATCGCCTTCGCGCGGCTTGATTTTGACCTTGACGCCCTGCATGGGCCGCCCTACGCAGCCGGAAAGCTGGTCGTCGATGCTGTCGAGCATCTGCACAGAAGAGATGCCCACCTCGGTCATGCCAAAGCCGTTGGCGAACGGGTAACCTATGCCGTTGAGCAATCGCAGCGTTTCGGGCAGTATGCGCCCGCCGCCACTGACCGCGCACATAATGTGCGTGCCCAGCAAATTTCTGCGGATGCCGTGCGTCAGGTTGGCGTAATACTTTCTTCCCGCCTTGGGGAACACCCGCTGCCGCTTGAGCGAGCCGTCCACCAGCTTCAGGAGCTTGCGCTCCTTGTCCTCGCCCTTTTGCCGCGCGGCGCGCTGCAGCTTCTGCGCCACGGCGTTCCAGAACAACGGCACGTTATACAGGTGCGTGACATGGTGCGTGCGGCACGCCTCCTGTACGGATTTGCTGGTGCGGTCCTTGGGATACACGATGGTTTTCCCGAACACCGGGTAAGCGAGCATGGCGGTAAGGAACCCGAATATGTGGTGGAAGGGCAAAAAGGCAAGCACGCGGTGCGGCTTGTCGTTTAAAAATCCCGGGGAAACGCGCGCAAGCGCAAGAAAATCCAGAAGCTGGTTGGTCAGGGCCTGTCCGTCGTACACATACACCTTGGAGGACGCCGTCGTACCCGACGTGCACATGGCGACACGGTTGGCAAAGCCGCCCCGCACCTCCCCGTCGCAATCCCGCAGCAGCGGCGCGGGATCCAACAGATGCACGCCCGCAGGCAGCGCGACCGCATCCGCCGTAATGACCGCGACGGCGCAGGTCTGCCGCACGATATGCTCCGTCTGCTTCGAATCCGCGCGAAAATCGATGAGCACCGGCTGATAGCCCGCCATGACGGCCGCCCAGAACACCGTTAAGTAATCCGGCGAGTTATCCATTTTGATGCCGACAAACTGCGGCTTCTCCGGCACGCCCAGCACCACCTGCAGCCCTGCGGCCGCATGGCGGACGCGCCGGTCGTATTCGCTGAATGTGATGTACCGGATTTCCCCTTCCCGGTCATACTGTGCGCTGGGGGATTCGCCGTGCGAGAGTATGGCGCTGTAAATCGCCTCGAGCGTGTGCGTGCCTGTCTTCAACCGATGTGTGGTTGCGCCTATGGTTTGCATAAGTATTCCTCCGAATGTATGAATATGCAGTATGATGCCAATTGCGTGCGCAATTACAGCGCACACTGGTAGAATATATATATGGGATTATAGCATGCCCATGCCGAAAGTGCAACAAATATGCGGCCTGCGGGGTATACCCCGCAGGCCGGCCATACTTTGTTGCAAATACATACAATGTAATTACAAAATATTTCCACGTATAACTATGAGCCGCCACTCATTTTCGCATGCGGCGCCCGGGGGATCTCCATCCGCACGTTCAGCGCGGCCTGCGAACGCCCAGCACATGCAGGGGGCGCAATGCCGTATAGGTATAGGTGCTCAAAGGCCGGTAATCGGCATCATACGTATGCGCGGCTACGAGTATATTGTCGGGCGCGGGTATCCGGCCCACGGCAACCACGACCGGGTTGTGTTCAAAATAGGCCTGATCAAATTTTATCTGTATCACGTCTCCGGGCAGGATTTGATTTAGCGGCACCACCTGCATAAAGGGGCCTACTCCCCGGTTATTGACCATGAAGTTATAAAAATACTCCACGCCGGTCCAGCTTGGGCTGCGGTTATTGACGTCGATATAATACCACCCGTACAGCGGGGTATAATTCATATAACCCGCGCCGGCATACACGCACTGCGATGCAAAGTTGGTACAGTCGCCGCCGAGGTTTGAAAAATCATAGTATGCTGGATTGCGCCCATATGCCCAGCGATGCGCGTACGCCACCGCCCGTTCCCTGTCGTATGGAATGATATCCGGTTGGCTTACCGGCGGCTGTATGATAATGGGCGGCCGTATAATAGGCGGACGTCTTCTCACCGGCGGCCGGATGGGCCGCCGCGGCGGCAGAATTTCGATCGGCAAACGAATCGGCGGTCGCCTCCGTGGCGGCCGTCCGTCTCGCGGCGGTCGTGGCGGTTGTGGCGGTCGCGGCGGTTGCGGTGGTCGCGGTGGTTGTGGCGGTCGCGGTGGTTGCGGTGGTCGCGGTGGTTGCGGTGGTTGCGGCGGTTGCGGTGGTCGCGGTGGTTGCGGTGGTTGCGGAGGTTGTGGCGGTTGTGGCGGTCGCGGCGGTCGCGGCGGTTGCGGTGGTTGTGGTGGTTGTGGCGGTCGCGGCGGTCGCGGCGGCCGTGGCGGTTGCGGTGGTTGTGGAGGTTGTGGAGGTTGTGGAGGCCGTCCGTCCTGCGGCGGCCGTCCGTCTCGCGGCGGCGGCCTTCCTATGGGCGGCCGGGGTCCTCCGGGCGGCTGCCTTCCAATGGGCGGCCGGGGTCCTCTAAATTCCAATGCGCGCACCCCCCTGTAATGATAAAGCGGACGGCCCGGCACAGCCGGGTATGCTTATGCCCTATTCTATGCGGGGTACTCCTTTGCTTGAACCTTGGAAATTGTGTTATACTGTACCATACAACTTACTTCATACGCAGGAGGCGGCAGCATGAGCGAACTGATCAAGACCCCCCACATTGCCTGTTTCAAGGAGGATATCGCGCCCACCGTGCTGATGCCCGGCGATCCCCTCCGCGCGAAATTCATTGCCGAGACGCTGCTTGAGGACGCAAGGCTCTTTAACAACATCCGCGGCATTCAGGGGTACACCGGTTCTTACAAGGGCAAGCGGGTATCCGTCATGGCCAGCGGCATGGGCATGCCCTCCATCGGCATCTACTCCTACGAGCTGTTCAACCTGTTCGATGTGAAAAACATCATTCGCATCGGCTCCGCGGGCGGTATCCATCAGGACCTGCGGCTGCGGGATATCGTGGTGGGGCTTTCCGCCTGCACCAACTCCAATTACGCCGAGCAGTACCGTCTGCCCGGCACCTTCGCCCCCGCGGCGAGCTATCCGCTCGTCAAAGTCGCGGTGGAAGAGGGTGAGCGCCGCGGCGCGCGCATGATGGTGGGCAGCATACTCTCCTCCGATACGTTTTATGACGACGCGCAGTCGCTTTCCGACTGGCGCAAAATGGGCGTGCTCGCCGTGGAAATGGAAGCCGCCGCGCTCTACTGCAACGCCGCGCGCGCGGGCAAACATGCGCTGTGTATGTGCACCATTTCCGACCTGCCCTTCACCGGCGAGGAATGTACCGCCGAGGAACGGCAAAACACCTTCCTGGAGATGATGCAGATCGCATTGGCGATTGCGTAAGCTTATCGCAAAAGTGGCAACACCACTTTTGCGGAATTCTCATGCAGGCTCGCTCACCGCTCGCCTGCAACCTTTGTTTGTCGCCGCAGGTGACATCAGTGGTGCCCGAAGGGTGCCTGCAAGGCGTCAACTCTGACGCACATGTCGTCAGAGTTGACGGATTTAGATAGTTCCTACGTAGTTTGCTGCGTTAACAGGGCGACGAAGCGCCCTGCTATGAAAGCTCAAATGTCATTCTTGCGCCAATTATTGAAACGCAATAATTTTGATATTCGATGCAGAGGTTATGCCTCTCGCATTACTTTACTTGTCCGGCGGCAGGCGCAGTCTGTCCCAAAGCCCGTACTTTTGCGTATCCGCAATAGCGTTGATCATTTTCTTCGGCGCGTCCGGCACCAGCGTACACAGGTGGGCGATGAGCGTCTTCATTTCCTCCCGCTTGGTGCTGCCCGCCGCGGGGCAGTTGGACGGCAGCACGGGAATGCCCCGCGCCTTGACCACGCCCTGAATATACTTTTCGGGCAAGAAAACAAAGGGGCGTATCAGCGTGACTTCCTTGCGGGTCATGTAGGTCACGGGGCCAAACGTGTTGATGCGGCTTTCGTACAGCAGGCTCATAAAGAATGTTTCCAGCACATCCTCCCGGTTGTGCCCCAGTGCAACTTTGTTGCAGCCCCGCTCCGCGGCAACGTTGTTGAGCGCGCCGCGTCTGAGCTTGGCGCAAAGCGCGCAGGGGTGGCTTTCCTTGCGGATATGGAACACCACTTCGCCGATCTGCGTGGGTATCACCGAGAACGGCACGCCGATTTTTTGCGCAAACGCTTCCGTCGCGGCGGTATCCGTCCGATTTAATCCCAGATCCAGCATGGCAGCCTGCAAATGGAACCTGGCTTTGGAAAACTGCTGGTAAAGCTTGAGTCCTTCCATCAGCAGCATGCTGTCTTTGCCGCCGGATACGCCTACGAGCACGCTGTCGCCATCCTGCAGCATATGGTAGCGCTCGTCCGCGCGGCGGATGCAGCCCAGTACACGTTTCATATGTTTCTCCCTCGTGTTGATGCGGTTTTATTATAATCCGCCCGTGTGCCGCCTGAAAAGCGTTTTTCCGGCCGCGCCTTCACGCTGCCTGATAAGGTTCGCACAAATGCGACAGGCAATTCACCCTTGCCACTTGACGCGTAAATTTCGACATGTTACAATTTGTACAATAATTGCATAGCCTTATCCAGAGCGGTTGAGGGACTGGCCCGATGAAACCCGGCAACCTACGCGGCATGCGCAAGGTGCCAATTCCTGCGGTCGATTTTGATCGGCCGGGAGATGAGAAACGCCAAACACAGCACCTCGTCTCGAACGAGGCGTTTTTTTATGCGGCGTAAAGGCCGCATGAAGCTTTAGGTATGGCAGGGTAGGCTGTTGCAGAGAATATCACGACAAAGGAGAAACACAATCCCATGACCAAACAGCTTTTTACCTCTGAATCCGTGACAGAAGGCCATCCCGACAAGGTATGTGACCAGATTTCCGACGCGGTGCTTGACGCCATGCTGGCGGAGGACCCGCAATCCCGCGTGGCGTGCGAATGCGCCTGCACCACCGGCATGGTGCTGGTGATGGGCGAGGTTACCACCAACTGTTATGTGGATATCCCCGGCCTGGTGCGCGGCGTCATCCGCGAGATCGGTTACGACGACGCCGCCTACGGCTTTGACGCAAGCACCTGCGCGGTGCTCGTGGCGCTCGACGGCCAATCGCCGGATATCGCGATGGGCGTGGACAAATCGCTCGAAGCCAGGCGCGGCGAGTTGAGCGACGCGCTGGAAACGGGCGCGGGCGACCAGGGTATGATGTTCGGCTTCGCCTGCGACGAAACGCCCGAGCGCATGCCGCTGCCTATTTACCTTGCCCACGCGCTGACCCGCCGGCTGAGCAAAGTCCGGCGCAACGGAACGCTGCCCTTTTTGCGGCCCGACGGCAAATCGCAGGTTACTGTGGAATATTTGGACGGCAAACCGGTGCGGGTGGATACCATCGTGGTCTCCGCACAGCACAGCCCGGAAATGACGCACGAACAGATCGAGCAGGGCATCATCGAGCATGTCATCCGCCCGGTCATTCCCGCGGAATTGCTGGATAAGGACACCCGCATGTTCATCAACCCCACCGGCCGTTTCGTCATCGGCGGCCCGCACGGGGATTCCGGCCTGACCGGCCGCAAGATCATCGTGGATACGTACGGCGGCTACGCCCGCCACGGCGGCGGCGCCTTCTCGGGAAAAGACCCCACCAAGGTGGACAGAAGCGCCGCCTACGCGGCGCGCTATGTGGCAAAGAATATTGTGGCGGCGGGCCTCGCCTCCCGCTGCGAAATACAGCTCGCCTACGCCATCGGCGTGGCCAGGCCCGTTTCGGTACTGGTGGATACACAGGGTACGGGCGTCGTATCCGACGAAAAGCTTGCCGGGGCCGTGAACAAGGTATTCGACCTGCGGCCCGAGGCCATCATCCGCATGCTGGATCTCCGCCGCCCCATTTACCGCAGGACCGCTACCTTCGGCCACTTCGGCGACCCGGCGCTCCCCTGGGAGCAGGAGGATCGGACGGACGCGCTCAAGGAAGCGCTGGGGCTGTAGGCTTCTGTAAATCGGATCGTATAACAAATCATCTGGAAGGGCGCGTATGGCACCCTTCAGACTGCCAAAAAACCCTTTAGGGCTTCGGGGGCCGCTGCCCCCGAAGGCTTTCCTCTCAGGGACTGCCGACCGTACCCCAAGGGTACAGGCAGTTCCTGCAAACTCAAAAAAGTGCTGTAGCACTTTTTTGACAGCTACTGCGCGGCCGCTGGCCGCAGCGCAATATATCTCTTTCTTACAAATATGCGATATGGTATATTGTTGTTAGTGTAAAGAGGGGGAATATATTGCTATGCCCACCAATCGCGGCGATTTGAACAGCTGTGTCCAGGCCTTCCCGTCGGATATAGATGAAGCGGCGCTCGCCCGCTTTGTCGCCTGCTTCCCTTACCCCATGCAGGTATATATGCCCGACGGCACGCTTGTGATGGTCAACGACGCTTTTCTGCGTGAATTTCATATACCGGAAGCCGCACGCGTCGTAGGCCGCTATAATGTCCTTCAGGACCCGACCATAAAGGAATATGGCGTGGACGGCTACATACGGCGCGCGTTTGCGGGGGAGGTCGTGTTCGCCCGGGATGTCCGCGTGCCCGTTCGTGTCCTCAAGGAACATCTGGACATCCCCGTCATCTCACGCGAAATGCAGTTCGAGGATATTTCCTCCTTTCCTATCTTCGGCACGGACGGACGCTTGCTCTATGTTGTGAACATACTGCTGGCCAAGCGCAGGTATTACGAGCGCGGCGAGATTATGGAAGCCATATCGCACATAGAGGCAAACTGGAAGGAAGCTTTCTGCGCAGAGGACGTTGCCCGTGTCGTCAACCTCAGCCCATCCTATTTTTGCAGGCTGTTTAAAACGCATACCGGCTCCACCCCGCATGAATACTACATCCAATACAAAATTGAAAAACTCAAGGAAGCGCTTTTCGACGCCAACCTGACCGTCGAGCAGGCGTTCACCGCCTGCGGCGTGACCTACCACGGCTACTATGCGCGGCTGTTCCGGGAGCGGACCGGCTACTCCCCGTCGGAATACCGCAGGCTGGCGCAAAAATAAGGTGCTTTTCCAAACGCCTCCGTATAGTTGCGGGGGCGTTTTTTGCTATGCCGAATAAGGTCTGAAAAGAGCAGGAATGCGTCTTATCCGGACGCAGGGAGAACTGTATACTACAGCTATGGAGACCCTTCATCCGCCGTTCCGGACGTTACCGAGACAATCAACCAAATACGCAAACTATATTCGTCCGTTTTGAAAGGAGGCCGCCTTATGAAACGAGGTTTCTCACCGCGCTTGCGTACCGCCGCCGCGTTTTTGCTCATGGCTTCGCTGCTGTCTGCGCCGGGCTGCATCAAGATTGTAAAAACCGTCGGCGAGGCTACGCCCGCCCCCGTCAATACGTCTGCGCCGCCGGAGCAGACGGCCGCGTCGCCAACCGCCACCCCCTTTGCGGAGTATGACCTTACGTTCACAACGCCGGGCAACAGCGCCGTGCAGCAGTATATGCAGCTTGCGCTCTGCGCGCCCATAGCGGACGCCGCCGCCAGATTCGGCGAACCTACGGCGATCTACGGGCAGGGCAGCTATGCGTACCGCGCCGTCGCGGGCGCCGAAGCCGCGGAGGCCGCGATCGTATACCGGTTCAATAAGGACAGCATCGGGTTCGAATGCATCGCAAGCGCAGCGGATGGGCGAATACTCAAAAAGCAGGTATCCACGCCTGCCGCTTTCCCCAAGCTGCTGGATAACGCGAGCGGCCTTGTGGCGCAGGACAACACGCCGTACAGGCAGCTGCTCGACGCCGTGGGCGTCGCCCCTTACCTTTGGATGGCCTTCCTTGCGCCCAATGCGGCAACGGACGCTGACCGGTATGAAGTCTGCTTGTGGCCGGACAGCAGCGGGCAGCTTGTTGCGGTGGTGCAAAACAACATGGTGCTGCGCTGTGAGTACCAGCCCAACATCGTGGCGCTTGCCGCGGCAGCCGTGGACGGCGTGACGCCGCGCGTTCCCCGTTACCTTGCGCGAAAACCCGAAAACGGTAACGATCTGCTCGCCAAATACGCGCAGTTTAAGAAATTCGCCTCGCTCAAACCCGGCCAGAACGAGGAAGATGTGCGTTCCAAAATGGGCGAACCGACATCCACGGAAGAAAACGGCGGCATGCGCACGCTGACATACGCATATGCGGACGCCGCCTACGCAACAGGCAAAGCTGTGTTTACCTTCACCGTTACGGTGGATGGCAACGCGACGCTCATCGCAAAAAGTGCGGCAGCTATGCCCCTTGGCGATACGGAGGTACGCGGGCGCTACGCCCCGCAGATGCTGCCCGGCATGGCGCTTAACGATATCGAGCGCTTCATGGGCGAATCGCTGATAGCGAACCAGAGCCTGTCCACCACGGATGTTCTGCTTAACGCCTATTCCTATACCGGCTGTTACGCCAGCGTCTCCGCCGTGTTCGCAAAGGGTACGGACGCCTGCCTGTGGCATGAGCTCATAATCAACGACACACAGGAGGAAGCCGCCACGCTCTATGAGGAGTATGTGCTGCCGGTAGTGCCGGGGGCATCCACCCCGCGCAAGAGCCCGAAGCCTACGCCTACGCCGCCGGCTGCTACGCGTGTTCCCGTTACAACCACACCCACGCCGCCCGTTGCCACGCGCGTACCCCTTACGCCGACCCCCACCAGCACCCTCTTTATCCCTTCGTTTTCGCTGCCCCCTATTACAATTATCCCCAGAATTACACCTACCCCGGTCATTATTCGCTAGGGCGCGCATGGAATGTCTTCAACCCGCCGCATGCCATATTTGCGGCCGGTATCCTCCTGAAGGCAGAATAGGGGCGCTGCGACAGCCCCTATTTTGTTTTTCTTTTTTACGGAATACGATGTATACTAGATAATACAATGCGGATGGAAATCCCAACCCTATAAGGAGGAATCCGTTATGAATATGCCCATCACCACCGTTCTGCTCGCCGCGGGCGAAGGCAGGCGCATGCACTCGAATACGCCCAAGCCCCTGCACACGCTGTGCGGGCTGCCCATGCTCGACTGGCTGCTGCGCGCCGCCAGGCTGCCCGGCGCGGACACGGACGCCCCGCCCATCGCCGTCATCGGTTACGGCGCGGAGCAGATCAAGGCGCGCTACCACGATAAGCTGCGCTTTTGCGAACAGGGGCAGCGCCACGGTACCGGCGGCGCGCTGCTAAGCGCGCAGGAGCTGCTCGGGCAGCATACGGGCCGTGCGCTCATACTCGCAGGCGACCTGCCGCTGTTAACCCCGCAAACGCTTGCGGCGTTTACGCAAATGGACTGCGCCGCGGCGGTGCTTACTGCAGAACTATCCGATCCGGCCGGCTACGGCCGCGTGTTGCGCTCACAGGAAGGCTATGTTACCGGCATTGCGGAAGAAGGCGACCTGGACAACGAACAGAAGCAGCTTCATGAAGTGCGCGTTTCCGCCTATTGCTTTGATATCCCAAACCTGCTGCGTACGCTCAAAGAGCTGCACAGTACGGTAGGCCAGGGCGAACTGACGATGGGCGACGTGATCGGCGCGTTCATCGCGCAGGGGCTGTGTGTGGAAACGCTGCGTATCCATCCCGAGGAGGCCATGGGCGTCAACGACCGCGTGCAGCTTGCCGCCTGCGCAACGGTGCTGCGGCGGCGCATCAACCGCGCGCACATGCTTGCGGGCGTGAGTATGATCGACCCGGAGGCCGCTTACATCGACGCGACTGTCAAACTGGGCCGCGACTGTATGATCTACCCCGGAGTGGTGCTCGAAGGCAATACCGTCATAGGCGAAGGCACCACGCTCTACCCCGCCTGCCGCATTGTGGACAGCCACATCGGCCGCTTCTGCGCGGCACAGGGCGTTGTCGCGCGCGACGCCGTGGTGGGCGACCACGTGACGCTAGGGCCGTATGTCAACCTTCGGCCGGGCGCGCATTTGAAAAACTTCTGCAAGGTAGGCAATTACATTGAGGTCAAGAACTCCGTGGTGGACGAAGGCAGCAAGCTTCCCCACCTTTCCTATATCGGCGACGGCGACGTGGGCAAGCGGGTCAACCTTGGCTGCGGTACGGTGTTCGTCAATTATGACGGGTTCAAAAAGCACCGCACCACCATCGGCGACGACGCCTTCATAGGCTGCCACACCAGCCTGGTAGCGCCCGTGAAGGTAGGCGCGGGGTCGTTTACCGCGGCGGGTTCCGTCATTACGGAGGACGTCCCGCCGGAAACGCTGGCCATCGCGCGCGCAAAGCAGGTCAATAAGATCGGCTATGTGTCCAGGTTGAAGGTCAAGCGCGGGGAAATAAAAGAATAAAGATTTTTTCACATTATACATGCAAAAAGCCGCCATATGGCGGCCCAGGCCATCGGCAAAGTCCTGCGGACTTTGCCGATGGCCTGAAAACGTACCGCAGCACTTTTTTGACTTAACTTATTCGTTATCCGGTTTGGCCGATTTTGTAGGCGTCGGGAACGAAGCGGCCGTATCGCCGGCATCCCCGGCATCCCCCGTGTCTGCCGTTTCAGTGCCCAACGCTTCGGCGGCGCTGATAAACGTGACGTCCGCAGCCTTTAAATACCGCTGCAGGTTGCCGTTATACACGACATGCAGGTATTCGTCGATGGTGCGCAGCACCTTGACCACGTCGCCCTCCTTGAGCTTGACGTCGGAAAGATCGGTGGCGGCGGGCGATTTATACAGCTGCGCTTCCTTAACGGAGACCTTCGCCCAGCGCATGTTGTCGGGCCGGGGCGGGTCGCCCAGGGTGACAAGGTCTTCCGCCACATAGGCCGTAACGCCGCCCATGTTGATCTTGTACCAGCCATCCTGCAGGGACATCACATCCACTACGGCGTTCTCGCCCATGATATCCACCACATCGCTGGAGGTGGAAGGCTCCGCGCGCAGATTGACGCCCTCGCCGTTACAAAAGCCCTTTGCCGGAAATGTAATCGGCGTAGGCGCAGGCACGGGCGTGAATACAGGCGCAGCCACCGGTGCTGCGGAGGGCGTGGCTTCGGCCGGCGTGGGCGTAGGTTCCTCCGCCTGCACAGGCTCCGCGCAGCCCGCACAGGCGAACGCACAAAGCAGGGCAACCAACAGCAGGGCCATAATCCTTTTCATACGTATTTCACTCCTTTTTTTCGGCGGTAATCGTTTCCGTTCACACCTATCATACCCTATTGATGCAAGAAAATACACTGCCTTTCGGCGTCATTTTTACAAAACCGCATTCCCCGCAAACACGGTAAAATTCGCGTGCACGGGGCTTGTTTCCTGCCGCCGGTTTGCGGTATAGTAATATCCATACACCAAGGGGGGTGTTCTTATGGCGGATTACAGCGTATTCGATATTATCGGCCCGCGTATGACCGGGCCGTCCAGCTCGCACACCGCAGGGGCATGCAGGCTTGCCAATACGGCGCGCCGCATCGCGGGGGAAGACGTCGCCAGCGTAGAATTCACGCTTTACGGTTCTTTCGCGCAGACGGGCGCGGGCCACGGAACGGATAAAGCGCTCATCGCCGGCGTACTCGGCATGCAGCCGGATGACCCGGGCATTGCGGACGCTTACGCCGCGGCAAGTGCGGCGGGGCTGCCGGTAGCGGTCGAAATGAGCGAAGAAGCCACGGCGCACCCCAACACGGCGCGCATACGCATAACGGATTCGCGCGGGAATATTACGGAGGTGCTCGGGGAATCTATCGGCGGGGGCAATATCCGCATCGTGGAGATCAACGGCCTGGATGTGGAACTGACCGGCGAATACCCTACGCTCATCATACAGTACCGCGACGTGCCCGGCGTGGTCGCGGTGGTGACGCACGTACTGGCGCAGCACCGCATCAACATCGCGTTCATGCGCGTGTTCCGGCACGGCAAGGGCGCGGACGCGTATATGACCATCGAAACCGACCAGCCCGTAAGCCAGGCCACCCGGAACCTGATCATAGGGCTTTCGGACGGAATCACCACCGCTTACACCGTATAGGGAGGTTAAAAGCAATATGCTGGATTTTCACAGCGGCACGGAGCTCGCCGCGGTCTGCCTGGAGCGCGGCATATCCATAGCCGAGGCGATGCAGCTTCGGGAGGAACATATCGGCGAGCAGACGCGCGGGCAGGTCCGGGAGGAAATGCGCCGCAACCTGCAGGTCATGCGGGAATCCGTATCGCGCGGGCTCAAAGGCGACATCCGCTCCTTAAGCGGGCTTTCCGGCGGGGATGCGGCGCTCCTTAGCGCCCATGCGGACGCTTCGCCCCTGCTCGGGACGGATGCCTGCCATGCAGCCGCCGCCGCCATGGCGGTGGTGGAGGTCAACGCTTCCATGGGCCGTATCGTCGCGGCGCCCACTGCGGGCGCGTCGGGCATACTGCCCGGCGTGCTCATCAGCCTTGCCGGGCGGCGCGGCTGGTCGGAAGACGCTTTAATCGACGCGCTCTTTACGGCGGGCGCGGTGGGTATGCTTATCGCCGAGCTGGCGACAATCGCGGGCGCGGACGGCGGCTGCCAGGCGGAAACCGGCTCCGCCGCGGCCATGACGGCGGCGGCGCTCACGGAGCTTTGCGGCGGCACGCCGCAAATGGCGCTGGACGCCGCGGCCATCTCCTTAAAAAACGTGCTGGGGCTGGTGTGCGACCCTGTGGCCGGCCTTGTGGAGTGCCCCTGCATCAAGCGCAACGCGATCGGCGCGGTCAACGCCCTGCTTTCCGCCGACATCGCGCTTGCGGGCGTCAAAACCCACATCCCCTTCGACGAGGTGGTAGGCGCCATGCGCGCCGTGGGCAGCGTAATGCGCACCGAGCTTCGGGAGACGGCGCTCGGCGGCCTTGCCGCCACGCCCACCGGCCGCGCCATCACCAAGCGACTACGGGAAAAATAAAATACGCTTTTATTTAGATGCGAAAAGCATGCCGTTGGTCGCAACGAAACGGCATGCTTTTTATATACGCCTCTTTGATGGGGGGCAAAGAGCGTGTATATACCGGTCTACTCCAACCGTACCACCAGCACGGCCATATCGTCCGCGCTGCCCCGCTCTCGCGCTACGCAAAGCAGTGCGCGAGCGGCCTCCTCGCAGGTGTTCGCGCCGCCCACGCAGGTTATGATTTCCTGTGCGGTATCCTCGCCGAGCGCGTCAAGCGCACCGTCGGTCAAGAGCACCACCGCGTCGTTGCGGCGCAGCGTGGCCGTATGCACGGCGGGCGCGGCCTCGTCGAGTATGCCCGCGGGCAGCGCCTCCGCATAAACGGTGTGCACGCGCCCTTCGCGCAGCACGAAGCTGGGCGGCGCGCCAAACTTGATGAATTCCACCGCTCCGCTGTCCAGGTTCACATGCAGCGCGTCCACGGTGGCGTACATATCCTGTCCGCCGCCGCGCTGCATCAGCAGGCGGTTGACGCATTCGAGCGCCGTGTCCCGCTCATAGCCCGCTTCATACAGCCTGCATAAAAGGTCGACCGTCGCGGCGCTCTGCTCGCGCGCGGCGGCGCCGCTGCCCATGCCGTCGCTGAGCACGAACAGCGACCGGCCCCCGGGCAGGCTGATCTGCGCCGTGCTGTCGCCGCTGATGGCGCTGCCCCGCTTGGGCAGCGTGGCTGCGCCCACGCCCGTTTTCATGCGGCGCGCCTGCTCAAACTCCAATACGCACCCGCGCGCGCTTTCACGCTGGGCCAACAGGCGCATCGGGCGCTCCAGCGCGCGGGAAACGGCCTCCTCCAGTATGGCACTGCTTTTCGTATATCTTCCCGTCATTTGCAGTTGCGCGTGCAGGCAGCCTTTTTGCCGCTGCACCAGCGCGCCGCGTACGGAAAAACCTTCCCGTTCCATATGCTTGCGCAGCATTTGCGCCGCGCCCTCTATGGGCCATTCCTTATCGCGCACGCTGCCCGCAAGGGACTGCATCACGCGTGAAGCGCCCGCGAGCTGCCGGTGCGCGAACGCATGCCGGCTGGCGGCGCGATACCCTTCCATGCAGCGCTTGCGGTATGTGTCCTGCGCCTGTATGGCCGCGGCCGCAATGGACGCCGTTCGCGGGCAGTCGCCCTGCAGCGGCTTTTGCGCGCGCGGGCGCGTACCCTGCCCGTATGCGGGCAGCATGGCTTCGATGGCCGAAACCGCCGCATCCTGCTCACGCCAGCAGGCGCCGCGATGCGCGCAGTCCGCACAGATATTCCCGGCGGCGCGCGCCATATCCGCGCGCTCCTCCTTCGGGTCGTATTCCCATGCCGCTTCCGTAGGGAAAAGTGAAGCCACCTGTTCCACGGTTTTTGCGGTCATGGTGATATCCTCCGCGGCGCGCGCCTGCATATTGGAGAGCACCGCACGGGCGGTGCGTTCTTCCCGCGCGCCCGCATCCACCACGGAACGCAGCCACAGGATACCGTGCCTGGGAATAAACGCCAATGCAGCCGCCGCGGGAATAGCGTTGGCCATGCCCACCTGCAGCCCTACAGCGCCCGCGTACCCTTCCGTAACCGCACAGCAGATGCAAAAGCCCAGCATCGTGCCCCATAACCCCATCCGCCTGCAGACCACGCCGGCCAATGTACAGACGGCAAGGCTGGCGAGCAGTATAGGCTGCGCCTTGCCGCCCAATATCAGCATGCCGCCAAGCACCACCGCTGCCGCCACTGCAGGCAGGCCCTTTGCATACGCGATAAACATGGCCGCCCACGCCGCCACCACTACGCCCAGCGAAAACGCATAGGCGGAGACGTCCGAAACTGCAAGCGCCGCCGCGCCCAGCAGCAGGCAAAGCGCGATCTGTTCCTCCTCCTGCAGGCGGTTTTTTACATGCAGGGATTTGAGCGCCCGCAGCCCGTTCTGGAAAGCGGCCGCAAGCATCAGTGTAAGCGCTACGCCCGCAAGCCCTTTGAGTACATCCGTCAGCGTTCCGGCGAAGAACAGCGGTATGAGAATGAGCTGCGAAAGCCCAAGAAGCAGCAGCTTGTCCACCCGCCGCAAACGTTTTTTCCACAGCCGGTAAAGCAATGTAAGCCCCATGTATAACCCGCAGCCTGCGGCTGCGGCATAGCCCGCCTCCCCTGCGATGAGCGAGCCGATGAGCGCGCCGGCAAGCGGGAAGTATACGTTTTGGCCCGCGATATCCATTGCGGCCAGAAACGCCGTGCCAAACGGCAGCAGCATGCCGAAGAGCTCCACGCGCCCGAGCAGCAGCGCGAGCGCGAATGCGCCCGCCTCCCCCAAGAAGGCGCGGCGTCGAATATAGGGCAGTACGACTTGTTTGAATGGGAGCAGTATGCGCGGACTTTCCATAGATGGCACCCCCCATGAGCAGTGTCTTCTGAGCATACCGCGTCCCTGTTGTGAACATTGTCGCACCAAAGCGCGCACAGCGGATGAATCATCCGACTCATGCCGCAGCTTCCGCGTCTTTTTCGCGTCAATACGGCACCGGACGGCACAGGCCGTCACAAACGCCCCCGCACGATTTGCGGAATCCTGCGCCCGAACGGTGCGCGATGGAAATTTTTTTATACACCTTACGTCCCCCGTTGTTGTTCTGTCAAGCAGGAGGGATCTACACCGATGTATTAGTCGGATAAGATTATTAATGCTACTTACCACGGTACTGCCGGGGTTTGCCTCACAGCTCTGGGGGTACAAACTCAATAAGCCTAAGAAACTTGGTGTCTATCGCAACGTGAATAACTATTATTAACAAATTGTACATAATTACCAGTCCCATTTGCCCACGCTCTAAGTGTATTAAGAATTGTAGGCGATAAAATGTCACTGATTTATTCTAATACAAAGACGAGACAGGATGTGGTGCGTATGATGGCATAGAAAATTGGCCACAAGTTTAAGTCTTCTTGGTTACATTCTCACTCTGACCGACACAAAGCTTAACTAGGAGGTATGTTTTGGCGCGTATGACAGGAAACCGCTCTATCAAAATACTAAAAACAAAGTGAATGGTGCAAACATGAAAAAGACTTACCATATGTATTTTTTTCTTGTATATGTATTAATAGCGAATGTCTTGCTTTATTACATTAATAAGAAAGTTGGGAGCACTGCAACATATTTAAATATTGGATTATCCTTATTTGGCTCTGGAATTCTTTCTTCTCCTCAAATAAAGAGAAAAGCAAAAAAAGAGTCGTCATTAAAAACCTAATATTTAGTTGCTTGTGCCTAGTGCTATCTCTATCTAAACTCTGGACTTACACAATTTTTTCGCGCATGGAAATTAACATCATCATTTTGAGTCTATCGTCGCCCATATTTTTAGAATGTCTACTTCCCTTTTGTGCTGGCCAATATCTTGTCAAGTCATTTGCAATTTCAACATTAAGTGGAGGTAACCAATAAAAAGAACATTAACAATTACAATTGTAATAGTACTATTTCTCTGCGTGAGTAATTCTGCCTTTGCATCAATGAGTAATTCACCATCGAAGGGCACACAGGTATTCGTGAGATCGAACAACGTAAAAGAACTCGACGTATTTGGTAGCAAAGATACATTTTTCTTAGATAATAATGATTTGTTTGTTATTGAAAGATCTCAACCTAGAATCAATATGCAGGTGACTCGAAATACTCTCAATCAAGAAATAGCGCTTTGTGCTACAACGGATATAAAAGCATATAAAACTACGCTTACAGAAAACGAGAAAAACGAACTTTCAAACTCGGAAACAATAACACCACTAAGCGGGCCACTTACCAGTACTAAACAAGAGCAAAATTTGATGGGAAACATTAGAGCTACACTGACTGTCACGTATGGTCGACCAGTCTATGGCGGTTATCAGACGCTGCATCTCTGTAAAGCAACTGGAACCTACCAGAACCTAATGCCGCCCCCTAATGAGGGAGTATCCGCACAAACAAGCACGTTAGCTTATTATGCGACAGGCAAAAGGTTCATTAATGGTGTACAGGAAACGAATACAACAATTGGGTATACAAAAAATTATTCCTCCCCCACTTTCTCAAATGTGCAATTAATGCCAGAAAACGTATCAATGTATTTGTATGAAGGTGCCAATGTAGATTATACGCTCTATTGCACCAGAGGTGTTACAATTGAGGTGTATATGCCATTTAATTGAGCATATAAACGATTTGAATCACATCAATATTTCTTCGTATATTCTTCTGGGCACCGGTACTGTCAAGAATTATGCGCAAAAAGGAACGAGGCCGTGCGTCTGCCACTTCAGCTGGCGGCAAAATCGGGTTCTACCTGATACTCCAGGTGCTTCATGTTTAAATACTTC
>JAVBWI010000007.1:0-173218 GCA_036677445.1 Clostridia bacterium | reverse complement strand
AACAGTCATGCATCGTTGCGGCAAGCGCCGCTTCCTCCCGTTCCTTTGCTCACTGGTCTTTCGCCGCGCTTGCTCCGTCACAGGCGGCGCGCGGCTTTGACTCCCCGCGCCCCCTTTGGGACGTCTGGCCAAACTGTACGACCGAAGGTCAGTATGCTTGACAACCGACCCTTTGGGGGGTGTGGAGGATCGTAATTCTCCACTTTCAATCCGATTTGACAGCGCAGCGCCCAAAGAAAACTTGCTGATAAGTCCTGCAGAAATTTGTCAGCGGTCTTTTCCCGCCAGCGCCACGATGGCGTCGGCCATCATCAGCGTATTGCGGCGGATATCCGAAAGCGAAATATACTCGTCCGGCATATGCGCAATCATGGCCTGCCCCGGCCACTCGCAGCCAAAGCCCACGGCGTTGCCCATGGCGCGCGCATAGGTGCCGCCGCCGATGGCGAGCGGCTCCGCGCCGGTATCCCCCGTCTGCGCGCGGTAAACGGCCAAGAGCTTTTGCACCAGCTCGCTATCGCGCGGTACGAGATGCCCGCGCGATACATGGGATTGCGTTACGGCAAAGCCCGCGGGGGCAAGGGCGGCGGAGATGCGTTTTAGCACCGTTTCGGGTGTCAGCGAATGCGGGCAGCGCGCGTCGACGGTCAGCGTCACTCCGTCCTGGTCCCAGCGCAGCACGCCGGGGTTGAGCGTGAAGCGGCCGCTTTCATCCGCAATATCCAGCCCCAGTGTTTCGCCGTGCATATCCATATGGAAGGCGTTTGCAAGAACGGCGGCAACCGCGGCGTCCCGTTCGGGCAGGGGCAGGGATTTGAGCACCTGCAGCAGCATCTGCATCGCATTTTTGCCGAATTGGGGCGTGGAGGCATGCGCGCCCAGGCCCTGTACGCTGATGCATGTGCCATTGTCCTCCGGCGACAGTTCCAGTGAAAAGCCATCATGCAAAAGCCCGTCATGCACTGTGCAGGGCACGGTGGCCTCCGCCGTTCCCGGCACCACGTTGGCGCGTTCGCCGGATACGGCGCGCACGCCGGAGCCTGTGAGCGGCAGCCTGAATGTCGCGTGCAGTATCGCCTTTTCGGAATATACCAGCGGATACTCGGCGTCCGGCGAAAACGAAAGCGTAGGCAGCGGTTCGGTTTGCTTATAGCGCGCCATGCAGGCCCAGCCGCTTTCCTCATCGCAGCCGAGTATAATGCGTACCCGGCGGCGCAGCGGCACTTGTGCCGCGCGTATCGCGGCGAGCGCATACAATGCGCTCAATGCGGGCCCCTTGTCGTCCATCGCGCCGCGCCCGTAGATGCGTCCGTCGCGTTCCTCGCCGCCAAAAGGGGGAAGCGTCCAGCCCATGCCTGCGGGCACCACGTCCAGATGCGCCAGGATACCCAGCGTTTCCTCGCCTTCGCCGCTGTCGATAATGCCGGCGTAACCGTCAAGATCCTTCGTTTGAAAGCCAAGCTCCCGCGCAAGCGTAAGCGCTGTATCCAACGCCTGCTGCATGGGCGCGCCAAAGGGAAGTTTGCCTTCGGGCGCGGCCTTGACGCTGGGGATGCGTATGAGCGACTTGAGCGCGGCTGCCTGCGCCGGAAGCGTATCCTCTATCCGGGTAAGCAGCCTGTTCAACATGTTTTCATCCAAGGGCGAATAAAATGCCATTGCTATCCTCCTGAAATGGTTGGCGTATATTGTTATTGTACCATTTCGCCCGAGAAAAATCTGGCGAAAAGCAAATAAAGAGAGCGAAACAACAGGCATGACCGCCCTCGCCTGCAAACAAAGCGGGAGTTCTTAAAGAATTTGCTTTACTTTCCCATAGACAGCGGATATAATCATCTCCGACTTTGAAAAAATTCAGGGTCGTTGAGGCAAAAATGCCGATTAATTAAGAAGGATATGCCCGGATATTTTCCGGACGAAGGAGGAAACGCAAATATGAGCCACTTTTTTGATGCGCTGACCACGTTTTCCCAAACACAGAGCATATGGGTGTACGTGTTTATATTTATGGGAAAGCTGCTGGAGGTTACCACCTCCACGTTGCGCATCGTACTTATCAACCGCGGAATCCGAGCGCTGGGCAGCGTGCTTGCGGTTCTCGAAATTACCATGTGGGTGATCATTACCAGCACCGTGCTCTCGGGTTTTCAGTCCGACCCGCTCAAAATCGTGGTATACGCCGCGGCGTTCGGCATGGGCAATTTCTTAGGCTCCTGGCTGGATGAAAAGCTGGCGTTCGGCCTGTCCTCCATACAGGTGGTCGTGCCGGATGCCACCAGCGCGCACAATCTTTGCAACGAGCTGCGCGAAAAAGGGTATGGCATTACCACGCTGGATGTGCATGGCATTGAAGGCCAGACGCGCTATATGCTGCTGCTGATGATCCGCCGCAAGTATTTGAACGAAGCGCTGAAGCTTATCACAAACGCCAGCTGCAATGCCGTCATCACCGTGAGCGACGTCAAGGTGCAAAAGGGCGGGTATCTGCGCGATACACCGACTCGGCATATCAGCAGCCCGCTCAAATAGTCGAAAAAGTGGAAGCATCCACTTTTTCGCGGCTCACCGCGCAGGTTGCCGCTCGGTTTCCTGCTTATGAGGAAAACTGTCACGGCAACCTGCGCTCTAAGGTGTCATTTTGCGCCGCGCAGGTCGCCGCAAAATGACGGATTGAAAGCCTATAGCTGCATAATTTGTAACCTGATATTCCAAGACGCAGGTTTGCCGATAGCCTGGTTTTCCTGCGTCACGCTTGCAGCATGATAAAAAACGCAAACACCCCGGCAAGAAAAGAGCCGATAACATTGGCGGCTAAATCCGTATTCGTATCCTGCAGCCCTCTTTGCATTTGGGTGCCCTTTTTTGCATCCTGCATCGCTTCGAACAGTTCGAAGAACACGCCCAGCGTAACGCCGGCTGCAAAAACAAACAGCGATTGATACAGCCTGGAGCCGCCGGATTGCACGAAATTGCATAATAGACGATATAAAAGCAGGGCATAGGCAAACGACCCGTATGCGTGCAGATACCGGTCGAAGGTTTTCGAACGGTTGTAGTAATCCAGGTAATATCCGAAAAAAGAATTCCCCCAAACGGCGGCCATGCTCAACAGTATCACGTAATCCGGAATATCAAGCGGCACTATCCATTTTATCAACAGCAGCGCCGTAAATACCGCATAGCTCATTGCCGCCGCGTTTGCCGGCATCTTCTGCTGCTTTTTCTTCAGTTTTACAATCACAAAAAGCTCGGACGCGGAAAACAGTACAAACGCGATGATCGTCAGTGTCTGCATGCTGAATGCTCACTTTCCATTCTTGGCCCGGTAAAAAGAAAATGGCGCTGACGAAACCGGCGCCATTTCTTTTAGTCAGCTTTTAAGTGGGGATTACATTGGTGGCCTGGTATCCGCGCGGGCCTTTTTCAACGTCAAATTGAACCCTTTGCCCTTCTCCAAGGGATTTTAGCCCCTGGGCCTTAATTGCGGAAAAATGTACAAACACATCGTCGCCGGCCTCGCTTTGAATAAACCCGTAGCCTTTGTCGGCGTTGAACCACTTGACTCTACCGTACACTCGTATTACCTCCATAAAATAAAGCAAATGATATTTCCAATCATTCATACCCTATTGTGCGGGTAAGCTGTGAAATTTATTCGTTAGAAAATAACAAAAAATGCAAATCGGCGTTGTCACACCGATTCGCATCACACAGAAAGTTGGTCAATCTCGGATATCAAACAGAAATTATACAATTGGAGGCTTTCAATCCGTTATTTTGCGGCGACCTGTGCGGTGCAAAATAACACCTTAGAGCGTAAGTTGACGCGACAACCCGAAATCTGTGATTTCGGTATCTGTCAAGGACGGAATTTTTGGCAAGCCATGACAACGGAACTTTCCCTGCGTAAGCAGGAAACCGAGCGGCAGCTTACGCGGTAAACCTCGACAAAGTGCCATTTGGCACTTTGTCGACACAGCCGGATGATCAATCACCTTTTCTGTAGAAGGTGTTTCCGCCGATAAACTCGCGCAATATGGAGGTAGGCGGCACTTCGTCCTCGATCTCGGCGTCCGCGAAATAGTTGAGGAACTTGACCAAATCCCGTGACATGGCGAAATACGGGCTTTCCTCGGGCACATTGCGCAGCAGCGGGAATATATGTTTTTTCAGGACGGCGGGCTCATAAACGAGCGCGGTGTTAAAAAAGGCGTCCGCCTGCTCCTGATAGGGGAATATCCACTTTTCCTCGCCCCGGCGCACGCTCGGCCACATGGAGAGCGTGTGCTCCACGCTTGCGCCGCGCATCTCATAATCGCGGACCATACGGCGCAACAGACGCATATCCGTGGTGCGGATTCGGTTGTGGTCGTCGAGGTTAAGCGTGGTCAGGGCGCTCACATAAACGCGGAATATGCTGTCCATGGGGATGGCGGGGCTTAACATGCGCGGGTTCAGCCCGTGTATGCCTTCGATGATGAGCGGTTCATCCGGCCCTACCTGCAGCAGACGGCCGCGCGGTGCGCGGCGGCCCTCCTTAAAAATGAATACGGGGATCTCCGCCTGTTCGCCCGCGAGCAGCAGCTCCAGATCGTGCCGGAACTGCAGGATATCCAGCGTTTCAATGTGTTCAAGGTCGCGTTCGCCGTTTTCATCCACGGGTACTTTGTCGCGGTCGATGTAGTAATCGTCAAGCGAAAGCATCACGGGGCTTTTGCCCAGCACCCGCAGGTGCGTGTACAACCGGTTGGCCGAGGTGGTCTTACCGGAGGAAGACGGCCCCGCCAGCAGCACCGCACGCGCGCCGCGCTGTACAATGCGGTCCGCAAGCTCCGCATAGCTTTTTTCATGCAGCGATTCGCTCACGCGCACCAACTCGCGTACTTGCCCGCCGATCGTCATATCGTTGAGATCCGCGACGTTCGCGCAATGCAGCAGCCGCCCCCATTCGTCGCTCTGCGCGAACACCGCGGCGAGCTTGGGGCTGTGCCGGTATACGGCGGCATGCGCGGGGTCGTCCTTATCGGGCATCAGCATCACCATGCCCGGGGAAAGGAATTCCAGGTCGAACACCCGCACATAGCCGGTAGTCGGCGCCATTTCGCCGTAAAAGTAATCCATATACCCGCTTTGGCGGTAAACGTCAAAGTAGCTGAATTTGCGCCACTGCAGCAGCCGCACCTTATCGATCTGCCCGTCTTCCTTAAAAAATGCGATAGCGTCGCCGATATCCAGCCGCTCGCGCGTAAGCGGCAGGTCCGCGGCGATGATGCGCGCGCATTCGTCCTTTAACAGCAGCACGTCCGTCTCTGAAAGCGAAGGGCTTTTGTCAAGCTTAATGTACAGCCCGGGGCCAAGCGCATACTGCACCAGCACCCGCGCGCCCGGGAACAGCCTGCGTATGGAAAGCAGCAGCACGAACAGCAGCGTGCGCTCATATACGCGCCTGCCCATTTGGTCTTTGTAGCGCAGCAGCCGTATTTGCCCCTGTGCTTTTTCCACCGCGCTTCGCGCAGTGGGCAGGCCGTCTTTGAGGCGCACAGGGTCGTAGTGAAGATGGAATATTTCGCCGCCGATTTGTGCGGCCAGCGGTTTTTCCGCCATGTGCGCGTTGTCCAGCCCGCATTTTTGCAGCAACTCTCTAAGTGTTTCACCGCAGTCGGCTTCCACGGTGACGTTGTCGATGGTCAATCGCATTTAGACACCTCCGTATCATGCGGCCGGGCGAAAATGCGTATCATGCCCGGCTGGAGTTTTTATTATCATATCATGCCCGGCGAAAGGGCGGTATGCGAAATTTTCTTTTCCCGTACCAAGATTGCGGGTGCATACTGAAACAAAAAAAGGGAATTGCGCGTCAGCCGGCCATGTCTATTTTTCATGGAATGCGGTATCAACTGCGCATAACAGAGCCGATCCGCCTGGTGCGGGGCCGTTTTGCCAGTTAATATCTGCACGCGCCCGCTTATGGAACATTGACAGCCCCGCAAAACGTGGGGTACAATGCAAACGTATCTGTTTGCACCTTTTTAGAAATAGGACCAGGAGGAGAACCCGGATGTACCAAATCGTGAAAAAACGCCCGTTGCACGAAACGGTTACGCTGATGGAAGTGCTTGCGCCCAAGGTCGCAAGAAAGGCGCTGCCCGGGCAGTTCATCATACTGCGTATCGATGAGCAGGGCGAGCGTATCCCGCTCACCATCGCGGGGTATGACCGCGAGAAGGGAACGATTACCATCATATTTCAGAAGGTCGGCTCCACTACGAAGCGGCTTGACACCCTCAACGAGGGCGAGTTTATTCGGGATTTTGTCGGCCCGCTGGGCAAGCCCAGCGAGTTCGAGGGGATGGAGGGCAAAAAAGTGGCGGTCATCGGCGGGGGCTTAGGCATCGCCATCGCATATCCGCAGGCCAAAGCTCTCCACGAAATCGGCGCGGATGTGGATATCATCGTGGGCTTCCGCAATACGAGCCTGTTCATATTGGTGGATGAGCTGCAAAACGCATGTACCAACCTTTACATCATGACGGATGACGGCTCAAACGGCCACAAGGGCTTTACCACCACCGCGCTGGAGGATCAGATCAAGGCCGGCGTGAAATACGACCTTGTCGTCGCCATAGGGCCGCTGCCCATGATGCGTGCGGTCAGTAACATTACAAAACAGTACGGCATCAGGACCATCGTTTCCATGAACCCCATTATGATCGACGGTACGGGCATGTGCGGCGGCTGCCGCATTACCGTAGGCGGCGAAACCAAGTTCGCCTGCGTGGACGGCCCGGATTTCGACGGCCATCAGGTGGATTTTGACGAGGCGATGCAAAGAAGCCGCATGTACAAAGCGGAGGAAGGGCAAAAAATGGAACGCCATGAGTGCCGTTTGATGGAAGGGGCGAAGTAATATGCCGAATATGAACCCGAAAAAACTGCCCGCGCGCGAGCAGGCGCCGGATGTGCGCAATAAGAATTTTGAAGAGGTCTCGCAAGGGTACGACGCCGCGATGGCGATGGAGGAAGCGGCCCGCTGCCTGCAGTGCAAGCATAAACCCTGTGTATCCGGTTGCCCCGTCAATGTACGCATCCCCGAATTTATTAAATCCGTTGCCGAAGGCAAGTTTGAAGAGGCGTACGATATTATAAAGAGCACCAACAGCCTGCCCGCCATCTGCGGCCGCGTTTGTCCGCAGGAAACCCAGTGCGAGCAGAAATGCGTGCGCGGCGTCAAGGGCGAACCGGTGGGCATCGGCAGGCTGGAGCGTTTTGCGGCGGATTACGCCATGCAAAAGGCGCGCGAACGCGAAGAAACAAATGCGGAGCTGCCTGAGAAGAACGGCAAAAAAATTGCCGTCATAGGCTCCGGCCCCGCGGGGCTGACCTGCGCGGGCGATTTGGCCAAGCTTGGCTATGAAGTAACGATATTCGAAGCCCTGCATACCCCCGGCGGCGTGCTGGTATACGGCATCCCCGAGTTCCGTCTGCCTAAGGCGCTGGTGCGCGAGGAGATCGCAACGGTGGAAAAGCTGGGCGTCAAGATCGAAACCAACACGGTCGTTGGCCGTGCAATCAGCCTGGACGAGCTGATGGAGGAAGAAGGCTTTTCCGCCGTGTTTGTGGGTTCCGGCGCGGGCCTGCCCA
Organism: Clostridia bacterium; assembly: GCA_036677445.1. Classification (GTDB taxonomy): domain Bacteria; phylum Bacillota; class Clostridia; order Christensenellales; family CAG-138; genus JAVBWI01. The sequence continues at coordinate 165,577 of JAVBWI010000007.1, read as the reverse complement.
ACTTCCAGAAGATCCCCGGCGAAAATCTCAACGGCGTTTATTCCGCCAATGAGTTTTTGACCCGCATCAACCTGATGAAAGCATACTCCTTCCCCAATGCGGATACCCCTGTGCGCGTGGGAAAGAACGTAGCCGTGATCGGCGGCGGCAACGTGGCGATGGACGCCGCGCGCTGCGCCAAGCGTTTGGGCGCCGAGAACGTGTACATCGTATACCGCCGCAGCGAGGTGGAAATGCCCGCCCGTATCGAGGAAGTCCATCACGCAAAGGAAGAGGGCATCATATTCAAAATACTCTGTAACCCCACGCGCATCAACGGCAATGAAAACGGCAACGTTGTTTCCATGGAGTGCGTGGAGATGGAATTGGGCGAGCCAGACGCCTCCGGCCGCAGGCGGCCTGTGGCCAAGGCGGGCAGCGAATTTGTGCTGGATGTGGAAACGGTGGTCGTCGCCATCGGCAATTCGCCCAACCCGCTCATCAAGGATACTACGCCGGGCCTTGCCACGCAGAAGTGGGGAGGCATTGTAGCGGATGAGGAAACGGGCGCGACCAGCAAGCCCGGCGTATACGCCGGCGGCGACGCCGTGACCGGCGCCGCAACGGTAATACTCGCGATGGGTGCTGGCAAAAAGGCTGCCGCCGCTATCCACGAGCAACTGAAGAATAAATAGCAAACATGTATGCCGCCCCGTTACCAGGGCGGCATTTTACATTGTAAAAATGCCCTCTTATTGACGCGGAACGGCTGCTTGTTTATGTTTTGTTCATTGGCGTTACAGTATATTGAATGGTATGATACAAGAAATTCAAGCAAGGGGAAAAGCAATTATGAAACGGTTCTTGAAGATTTTTACACTGGGCTTTGCGCTCCTGATGGCGATTTCCTTTGCGGTACCGGCACTTGCCGCCGTACCCTTTGCCAATAAAACGTGTACCGTAGAGGTGCTTGCAAGCTCCGCCGCCTATGTGCAGGCGACGGGTACCGTCAATGTGCGCACCGGGCCGGGCACCGGCTATACGGCGATCGGCCAGCTGAAAAAGGGCGATGTTGCGGAAAAGCTCGGCGTATCCGGTTCGTGGATCAAGATTAGCTACAATGGGCAGACGGCCTATGTGAGCAGCAGCTACGTAAAAGAAGCCGCCTCATCCGGTACAACAGCCGCCGAATACGTACAGGCTGCGGCAAATGCCAGCGTGCGCAGCGGGCCCGGCAACGGTTATTCCAAGCTGGGCGTGCTCAAAAAAGGCGAAACGGCGGAAAAACTCGGCACATCCGGTTCGTGGACAAAAATCAGCTTTAGCGGTAAAACCGCGTATGTCAAAAGCAGGTACCTCAAGGCAGCCGGCAGCGGCTCCTCCGTATCCGGCCCAACAGCTGCCGCCGGTTACGTCGAAGCAACCGCAAACGTCAACGTGCGCAGCGGGCCGGGGACAGGCTACAGCAAGATCGGCCAGTTGTATAAAGGCACCGTCGTGCCCGGGCTGGGTACATCCGGTTCGTGGACCATCATCAATTATAACGGCGCAACGGCGTATGTCAGCAGCCAGTATCTCAAGGCCAGCAGCTATTCCGGTTCGGGCAGCAGCGGCAGCTCCGCGGAAGGCTATAACGATGAAGCCGCGGCGGAACTGATCGCACGCATCAACGCTTACCGCAAAAAGCAGGGGGCGGCGGCGCTTACGGCCAGCAGCGCCCTCAACAAGGCTGCGAAGATCCGCGTACAGGAGATCGTCAAGCGCTTCAGCCATACCCGGCCGGACGGAACCATGTGCAATACGGTGGATCCGGACAACGTATTCGGCGAGAACATCGCGAGGGGATCGGGCCTGCCCACTGCGGAATCAGCGGCGGAAGGCTTTATGAACTCCGCCAGGCACAGGGAAAACGCCATGCGGTCGGGCTATACCAAGACCGGCGCGGCCTGCCTTAAGGTAGGCAACACCACCTATTGGGTGCAGCTGTTCGGCTATTAAGCCGATACCATTTTTGTACACGCCAATATAAGAAGCAGGCCTGCCTTTTGGCGAGCCTGCTTTGTTTTTCATTTGAAAATGCAGGAAATCCTTCGAAAATGCAGGAAAAAATAAATTTCCTTCATATGGGTTTGGTGCCAGTATGCATTTTTTAAAATTAAAAAACGCCCGAAAATAGCCGATATGTTAATACTATGTTCACTGGATGTTATGCATAAACTATGTTATTATACATACATCAAACAAAAAGGAGATGCGAATTATGAAACGAATCCTGCAAATTGCAGCACCCGCACTTGCCCTGGTACTGGTTCTGGCTCTTGCAGTACCCGCCCTGGCGGCGTCTACATGCAACACCGGCACTGCTGCCTCCGCATGCTCCAACGTGAGCGCATGCCTGGCGAAAAACAATCTGGCGGCCAGCGATATACTTTCTAAGTTGAAAGAATGCGGCCTTTCCACAGACATACTGGGCTATGGCCCCGTTTGCCTCAACGGCGCGGATTGCACTACGCCCGACTGTATCAAGGTCAATTGCGACGGCACCCAGTGCACGACGGCAGCCGACTGTGCAACGACAGCCTGTGCTGACAAAGCCGAAGAAATCGTGACGGAAGAGACCGCGGTCGAGGCTGCTTCTTACCAGGCGGAAGATGAAGCCGTAATCGATGAAGCCATAGCCGACCAAGCCGCGGCCAACGAGACCCTCGTCCAAGAGGATAGCGCCGCGGTTGAAAGCACCGTCAACGACTATGTGAAGGGCATACTCAGCGATTATGCCTCCGGTAAATCCGGTTCCTGCCCCACCGGCAGCGTAGTTAGCTCCGGCAATTACTCTACCGGCAGCAAAAGCTCCTGCCCCAAGAGCGGCAGCGACATACAGAGCGCCGCTTCCAAGCTGCTTGAGCAGGCCGGCCGGAAATCCTCCTGCAGCAACGGCGAAAGCGCCGCGAATGTCAGCGATATACTCTCCCAGCTGCAAAACGGCGGTTACTCCATCTGTAACAAGTAAAGAATAGAAGCACCAACAAAAAAGGGACCGTCGCACTAAGAAACGAGTGCGGCGGTCCCTTTTTAGGTTGTCAACCCTCCAGAAGAAACAGTGGGTAATTTATAGGAGCTGTAGGCTTTCAATCCGTCATTTTGCAGCGAGCTGTGCGGTGCAAAATGACACCGTATAGCGTAAGTTGACGCGACAGCTTTCCTGCGCTAGCAGGAAACCGAGCGGCAACTTGCGCGGTAAACCTCGAAAAAGTGGATACTTCCACTTTTTCGACAGTGTTTTATACGCAGCCGCACAATGCTTCGAGCAGCGGCGGCAGCGCGTGCAGCATACCCTCGACGTCCGCGCCGGGTTTTTTATACAGCAGGGAAACCGCTTCGCCGGGCAGCAGCTGCGCGGCGAAATTTGCCGCCGCCTGCAGCATCCGCGCGCCGTCCAGCTGCGCCTGCGGGTGGAACTGCAGCTTGGCATTCCCTTCGCGCACAGTCAGCGAAGATACCTGCGCATGCGAGCACAGCGCCTTGACGAACGCGATATCGATCAAATTCTGCGTGGCGGGCGGGATATCGCCAAAACGGTCTTCCATTTCCTCCTGTACGTCGAACAGCATGGCGCGGTCCGCGATGAGCGCGATGCGCTTGTACATGGAAAGCCGCTGCACTTCGCTCTTGATATAGGATTTCGGAATGTGCGCGTCGATGGGCACATCCACTACGGTATCCACTTCGGGCGGCGCTTCGGGCTCCCCGCGCGCTTCGCGCACGGCGGCGCCCATCAGTTTGGTGTAATATTCGTAACCGATATCCGCAATATGCCCGTGCTGCTGCGCACCCAAGAGGCTTCCCGCGCCGCGTATCTCCAAATCCCGCAGGGCGATCTCCCGCCCCGCACCAAACTGCGCGAATTCGGTCAGCGCCAACAGCCGCTTGTGCGCGATCTCGGTGAGAGATTTGTCCCGCTGGAATGTAAAATACGCATACCCCAGCCGCGAGGAACGCCCCACCCGCCCGCGCAGCTGGTAAAGCTGCGAAAGCCCCATGCGGTCTGCCTCCAGCACGAACAGTGTGTTGACGTTTGCGATATCCAGCCCGTTTTCGATGATGGTGCTGCACAGGAGCACGTTGTAGCGCGCCTCCATAAAATCCAGCATGACCTGTTCGAGCGCCTGCTCCGGCATTTGCCCGTGCGCGCAGGCGATGCTCGCTTCGGGCAGCAGCATGCGCAGCTGCTCCGCAAAGCGTTCCAGCCTGCGCACCTGGTTATAGACGATATAGCACTGCCCCCCGCGGGAAAGCTCCTTGTGTATGGCGTCACAGAGCAGCGTATCGGAATATTCCAGCACATAGGTCTGCACGGGGTAACGGTCCTCCGGCGGGGTATCGATGACGCTCATATCGCGGATTCCGATCATGGACATGTGCAGCGTGCGCGGTATGGGCGTGGCGGTAAGGGTCAATACGTCCACATTGGTTTTGAGCGTTTTGATCTGCTCCTTGTGCCCGACGCCGAAGCGCTGTTCCTCGTCGATGATCAAAAGGCCAAGATCCTTGAACTTGACGTCTTTACTCAGCAGCGCGTGCGTACCTACGATCACGTCCACCGTCCCTTCGGCGAGCGCCCGCTTGGTTTCCTTCTGCTCCTGCGGGCTCTTAAAGCGTGAAAGCAGCGCCACCCGTACGGGGAAGCCCGCAAAGCGCGTAGAAAGCGTGTTGTAATGCTGCTGCGCGAGTATGGTGGTGGGTACGAGGAAAGCGGCCTGCTTGCTGTCCTGCACGGCCTTAAAGGCCGCGCGCAGCGCCACCTCCGTTTTGCCGTAGCCCACGTCGCCGCAAAGCAGGCGATCCATCACGCGCCCGCTTTCCATATCCCGCTTGATCTGTTCGATGCATTGCAGCTGATCGGGGGTTTCCGTATACGGGAAGCGTTCCTCCAGCTGCCGCTGCCACGGCGTATCCGGCGAAAAGGCGAAGCCCTGCGTGTCCTGCCGCGCGGCGTACAGCTTGGCCAGGTCAAACGCCAGCTCTTTGACGGCGCTGCGCGCCCGGCCGACCTGCCGCTGCCACTCGCTGCCGCCCAGCCTGGAAAGCTTGGGCTCTTCGTCGGAGCCTACATATTTTTGCACGCGGTCCAACTGGTCGGTGGGGATATACAGCCGGTCTCCGCCCTGGTATTCCATCAAAAGATAATCGCGGGTGTTGTCCTGTACCGTGAGCGCCTCCACGCCCACAAAGCGGCCGATGCCGTGCGTTTCATGCACCACGAGATCGCCGGGCTTGAGCTCGGAGAACAGCAGCCGCGGCTTGTCGGAATGCCGCTTTCGCGCCGTGCGGCGGGTAAAGCCAAAAAGCTCCGTTTCCGAAAGCACCGTCAGCTTGAGCGCGGGGTATTGGAAGCCCTGCGGCAGGCTTTCTTCCAATATCAGCACCTCGCCGCGCACCGGCGGACGGGTAAGGGCGGAGGCGAACCCTGTTTCACAATCCTCATCCAGCAGCTGCTGCCGCACGCGCTGGGCGTGCGCGCCCGCGAACAGCAGCACGGCGGCCCCCGTGCGGCGGGAAAGGCCGATATCCCGCGCAAGCTCCGCGCGCTCGCCGGGGTATTGCGGCGCGGGCCGCGCATCGAACTGTACGGTCTCCCGCGCGCGGATGCGCGGGAAGCTGCGCGCAAGCGCGAACAGCAGCCCCGTTCGCGGCGTATGCAGGCGGCGGAACAGCGTCTCCGCCGTCATTTGCAGCCCCGACTGCGCGGATATGCCCTCGCCGCGCTCGAGCATGGCGGCAACTGACTGCGTAAACAGGCGGCCCGCCGCGTCGGCGGCTTCCTCCACGCGGTGCGGCTCCTCCATCAGAATAGGCGCGTCCGGCGGCAGATGATCGAACAGCGTATGCACGCCCTCATACAGTACGGGCAGCAGCACCTCGGCGCCGGGGCATGCGCGGCCTTCTTCAAAGGCGAGCCGCTGCGCGTCGAAGCCTTTTGCGCTGCGTATGGCGGCAAGCGCGCGCGAAATGGCGGCCGCATCCTGCGGCGCCTCGGTGGCGGGGGGGAGCAGCGCTTCCTGCACCCGGTCCAGCGAACGCTGGGTCACAGGGTCGTAAATGCTCAGGCGGTCCACTTCATCATCGAAAAACTCAATGCGGTAGGGCTCGCGCGCGTGCGGCGGGTAAACGTCGAGTATATCCCCGCGCAGGGCGGCCTGCCCCGGCCCTTCCACCAGATCCACCGGCTCGTAGCCCGCATCGCAAAGCGCGCGCAGCAGCGTGCGCGGCGGATGGCTTTCGCCAAGATGCAGCGTGTGGATGGCGCGGCGCAGCACATCCTGCGGCGAAAGGCACTGCAATACCGCCTCGACGGAGGCGATCACGCCCACCGGCTCGTGCAGCGCCAGACGCATCAGCGTGGCGATACGTACCTTCGCGCCTTCGCCGGAAGCGGCGTAAGCGTTGACAAGCGGCAGTTCGCGCGCGGGCATCAGCGCTATGTGCGGGGAAAATGCCGACGCTTCCAAATACAGCCGCTCCGCCGCCTGTTCGCTCGATGCGATCAACAGCCCCCCGCGCTGCTGCGCGAGCGCTGCAAACACATGCGCCCGGTGCGCTTCGGGCAGGCCGAAAGCCGCCGCGGGGCCCTGCGCGTCGGTCAAAAGTTCATGCAGCCGGTTATATTCCGGCGATTCTTTTAGCACCTGCAGCAGCGGGTGCGTGAGAGTATCCATCCAAACCCCCTTACGGTTAATGAATAATGAATAATGATGAATGAATAATTGCAGAGGAAATTCCTGACGGAATTTCTTATTATTCATTCCTCATCACTAATTTCTTCTTTCTTTTTCTTTTTGTTAAACCTTGCCTGCGCCTCCCCGAGCTTGCCTTCCACAATCAGCACTGCGGCCGCGGCCGCCTGCGCGCAGGCTCCTTCGAGCAGCGCCCGTTCTTCGCGGGCGGGCTTGCCCAGCACATGCGAAGCGAGGTCGCGCCCAAGCTGCTGCTTGCCCACGCCGATACGTACGCGCGGGAAGCCCTGTTCCCCGCCTAAGCACGCGAGAATGGACCGCATGCCGTTGTGCGTGCCCGCGCTGCCCGAGGCGCGTATGCGGATATCCCCCACAGGCAGGTCGATATCGTCGTAGAGCACGATCAGGCGCTCAAGCGGCAGCTTGTAATACGAGAGCAGCGATTGTACGGATTCGCCGCTTAAATTCATAAACGTCTGCGGCTGCGCGAGCAGCACCTTTTCGCCACCGCAATATCCTTCGCCAAGCAGCGCGCGGTGCGCCTTTTTGTTGAGCGCAATGCGGAGCAAGTCAGAAAGCGCTTCCACCGCGCGAAAACCCGCGTTGTGGCGGGAAGCGCGGTAGGCGATGCCCGGGTTGCCCAGGCCCACGATCAAATACATTTGTTATACCTCCACCTTGAGTATATGCCGTGAGAGGCGTCCTAAAACAACGAGCAGCGGATAACAGGTCACGGTCATCGCGATGTACAGCTGCAGCATCAGCCCGCCCTGCGGCAACATCAGATCCAATGTCCCGCGCAGCAGCACCGCGCAAAGGAAGAACAGCGCCGTCATACAAAACCAAAGCAAGCTGCGCCGCTTCTGCAGCGGCAGGCAGACCCGCAGCAGCACGCAAAGGCCCGTCGTGCCCGTAAGATACACGCAAAGCGTGTTGATCTGTGCATAAGATAGCCCCGCTCGCCGCCCGATCAGCCCGCTGAGCAGTATGTACAGGAATATGCACAGCGCGCCGGGGATGGCCTGTGCCAGCACGTTCTTCAGGAAGCTGCCCCGAATGCGGGTGCGGTTGGGTTCCAGCGCGAGTATAAACGAGGGGATGCCCACCGTAAGCGCCCCAATGAGCGAGAGCTGCACCGGCTGGAACGGATAGGAAAGCGCGAACAGCAGGCTGGATACCGTGAGCAAAAACGAGTACAGAGTCTTTACTAAAAACAGCGACGCCGTACGCGTGATGTTGTTGATGACGCGGCGTCCTTCCATCACCACGGAGGGCAGCGCGGAAAAATCATTGTCCAGCAGCACAAGCTGCGAAATCTGCCGCGCGGCGTCGCTGCCCGCGTTGAGCGCGATGCTGCAGTCGGATTCCTTTAAGGCAAGCACATCGTTCACGCCGTCGCCCGTCATGGCCACCGTATGCCCGGCGGCCTTTAGCGCGCGTATCAGCGCCTGTTTTTGCCGGGGGGATACCCTGCCGAATATGGTGTATTGAAGCGCCGCGCCTTCCACTGCGCCGTCGTCCGCGAGCGTGGAGGCGTCCACATACGCGGCATGGCCGGGAAGCCCCAAACGCCGCGCGATGGAAGATACCGTGCGCGGGTCGTCGCCGGATATGAGCTTGACCGTGACGCCCTCCTCGCGGAAAAAGCGCAGCGTATCCGCGGCCTCGGGCCGTATTTCGTCCAGTATGCACACAAGGGCCAGCGGCGTGAGCGCCGCCTGCTCCGGCGGGGGCGGTTCACCGTTTACCGTGCCGCACGCCGCAAAGAGCAGTACGCGGTACCCCTCTGTTGCCGCCTGTTCGGCCTGAAGGCGCAATGCTTCCGGCAGGTTTGGCCGCAGCGCCTGCACCGCGCCGATATAATATGTTCCCGAAGCAAACGCTGCCGCGCTGTACCGCCGGGCGGAAGAAAATGGCGTAACGAAAAGCGGCGTTTGCCGCGCCGGGCCGGAAAAACGCGCGCGCAGCGCGCGTGCGGTCGCATTGTCTGCGGGTATGGTCTGCACGAGATCGCTTAGCCCGGCTTCGATTTCGGCTTCGCGGCCGGCGTCGGCGGCATAAATTTCCGCCACCCGCATATTGCCGGTGGTCAGCGTTCCCGTCTTATCCAGGCACAGCATGTCCACGCGGGAAAGGGTTTCGATGCAGTACAGCTCCTGCACGAGCGTGTTGCGCTTTGCAAGCGCGATTACGCCCACCGCGAGCGATACGGAGGTCAGCAGCATCAGCCCCGACGGGATCATGCCCAGCATGGAGGCCGCGGTCTGCTCCACGGCGCTTTGTATCGGGTGGCGGAGACCAAAAAACGCATGCGCGAACAGCAGCGCGCCCAGCGGCAGCACAAACCCGCCCGCAAAACGGATGATAGAACGCAGCGCGCGCATCAGCTGCGAATCGAATTTCCGATACCGGCGCGCTTCCTGCGCGAGCTTCGCGGCGTAGCTTTGCGCGCCTACCCGCTCCGCGCGGGCCCGGCAGGAGCCGGAAACCACGAAGCTGCCCGAAAGCAGCGCCTCACCCGGACGCTTGGTCAGTGCGTCGGCCTCGCCGGTCAAAAGGGATTCATCGACCTCCACCGCGCCGGTCAGTACGACAGCGTCCGTGGGTATCTGGCTGCCCATAGACAGTAAAAGTACATCGTCGAGAACGATCCGCTCACTCGGGATTTCAGTCTCCTGACTGTCGCGCACGACTTTTGCGCGCGGCATATGCAGCACGCTCAGCCGTTCCACCGCGCGCTTGGAGCGCACCTCCTGCACCACGCCGATGAGCAGGTTGGACAATACCACGCCCATGAACAGCATATTGGCATAGGAACCCACCAGCAGCAGCGAAACGAATATCCCGGCGTTGAGGAGGTTAAAAAACGTGCACAGGTTGTCGCGTACGATCTGCCCGAAGGTTTTGCTGATGCGGGGAGGCTGCGCGTTGTACAGCCCCTCCTCTTCGCGCATGCGCACCTGCCGCGCCGAAAGTCCTTCCCCGGGGCCCGGCGTAAACCTCTCTGTTGGCTGCATGTGCTTCCTCCCATCCGATGTCTCTTTTATTATACATTGCAAGCCGTATGGAAACAATGACGGCATGCGTGCAAGTATGATGAAGAAGGCATAGGTATATCTACCGCGCTGTGTGCTTGAAACGCCACAGGCTGCCACACTTTGTTTACAGTATTATGCGTTGCATCATCTCCCCGAAATAGGTATAATGGGATAGCTATAGGGTTGGGGCCTGCGGGCAAAACCGCAAATCACGAAGGATGAAGGAGAATGCGCATGATGGGGAAAAGAATACTCGCGTTCACGCTGGCGCTGTTTGCGGTGCTGTTTGTGTTTGCGGGTTGCGCGGACAATTCTGAGGATATTTTGGGTATGGTCGGTCAAACGCCCATCTATCGCTGGTACTATGAAGCGTACCTGACCAAGCAGCTTGCGCTTTATCAGAAATATAAAGGGATAGATCTCACTGCCCCCGCGTACAGGACACAGCTGAAAGAATATAAAGCAGAGCGCCTCAATGAACTGGTGGGCGACGCCGCCCTGAGGGAAGCGGCCAGGAAGGAAGGACTTTACGAGCTGACCGCCGAGCAGGAGACGGAGATCGACCAGCAATACCTGAAGTATTACAACGAAACCGTCACTACCTTCCTGGAACAGTACGGCACGGATGAGAAGGGCCGCAGGGAAGCGGAGCAGGCCTATATCGACCTGCTTGCGAAAAGCAGCCTTACCCCCGAACGCGTACGGCAGACGCTGCGCGACAATTATGTGATGGGTATGCTGTATAAGAAGCTCAACCAGGTGCGGGAGATTACGGATGAGGATATCCGAACCTATTATGACGAGCAGCTCCAAACGCAGCAGGAGTCCATCGCCGCCGACCCCAAATGGTTTGGGGAAAGCACGCCTATAATAGAAATCGTCGTCCCCGAGGGGTACGTTGAGACGGTGCGCCTTACGCTCGACTTTACGTCGAAGCAGCAGACGGACCTGGCCAATGCCGCCAAGGCCGTGCAATCGGCCAACCAGGCATACCTGTTGGCGGTATCGCAAAACGGGGAAGGCTCTGCGGCGGCTTCGCTCAAGAAGGACGCGCTTGACCGTGCCGGCTCCGCTTTCAATACCGTGCTCGAACGCTGCTATACCGAGCTGGAGGAGCAGATACGCCCCATCCGTGAGGAAGCGCTTGCGGGCAGCGATTTCATCAAGCTGATGGAGAAAAAATCAGAGGACACGCATCTGATCAGCTACTTTGTGAGCAAGGACAGCACCCATGTCCAAGAAGCTTACCGTGACGCGGCGCTTCAACTGCAGAACGTCGGCGATGTTTCGGAGCCTGTACGCATAGAGGGCGGCGTATGCATCATTTGCCTTAAGGATAAGCCCGTGCCCGGCATCCGTCCGCTGGAAGAGGTTTATGACGATATCAAAAGCAGCATGAGCATTTCCAGCAACATCTCCACGGCTACCGGCCTGATGGATGAATACGCGCGAAAAGCGGAAGAGGAAGGTATCGTTGAGCTGTACCCGGAAAAGCTGTAAGCCCGTGCCCCCGTATGCGCAATCAACAGAAAAGCAATTACCATATAAACGATTACCATAGAAGGAGAATAGATTGATGAATAAGCATTTTAAAAGCCTGTCCGCCATCGTGATGGCGCTGCTGCTCGGCTTGGCCCTGATCGGGTGCAGCCTGGTCAGCGTCAACGATGAAAAAGATATGGCGCAGGTCGTGGCGAAGGTCGGCGACGTGGAAATCACCAAGCAGGAGTTTGTGGATGAATTCACTTACTACATCTCCATGTACAGGAGCTTCGGGTATGACCCCACCGCCACACAGGAAGATCTGACTACCTTCCAGGACAGCATTCTCGACGGCCTGATCAGCATGAAGGTGCAGAATTATCAGGCGGCGAAGCAGGGATACACGGAACTGTCGGCGGAGGAACTTACGGAGATTGCCGGCTATGTAGAAGAAGCCGAAAAGACGATCGCCGACGCGGCGCTCTCACAGGCGCAGGCCGAGTTCGAAGAAGACCCCGATATCGATGTGAACGCCCGCGCGGAAGAGCTCTTCCCCATCATAGCCGAGCAATATGTCGGCAAGGAGATGAGCCGCGAAGAACTCAAGACCTGGCTGGAAGAGCAGTATAAGTCCAGTTACCTGACCGGCAAAATGCAGGAAGACTTCTACGCTGCCGTCACCGTTACCGATGAAGAAGTGCGCGCCGCCTTTGACGAGCAGCTCGCATCGGATAAGACCACCATTGAAGGAGATGCAGGGAAGTATAAGGGCCTGCAGGAAAGCTTTGAAATGTACGGCGGCACGCCTCCGCTCTTTGCGCCCGAAGGGTATGTGCGCGTCAAGCACATCCTGCTTGCGCCCGAAGAAGAGCTTGGCACCGATTATACCGATAAGGTCACGCAAATGAGCGAGCTGCAAGCGGAGCTGGGGCAGCTCACGCTGGATGATGAGGCCAAAAACGCAGCCCGCATTGCCGATATCAAGACGGAGCACGCCGCGCTCAAGGCGGAGACGGAGCAGCTGTACACGGAGCATTTTGCGCAAAGCAAACAGGATGCGCAGGCGGCCTATGATAAGCTGCAGAGCGGCGCAAGCTTCGATGAAGTGATGAAAGAATACACGCAGGACGCGGACTTTACAGATGCGGAATATAAGTTCAGCGAAACAGGTAAGCTGCTCAGCAAGAATACAAGCACCACCGACTGGTCCGACGCAGTGAAGGACGCGGTGCTCGCGCTGACCACGGCAGGCAGCTACACAGGCGTCATCGAGGATGACAGCGGTTACCACATCCTGCAGTATGTGGGCGACGAGCCCGCCGGCGAGCGCGCCTATGCGGACTATGAGGCAAGCATCCGCGAGGAAACGCTTTCCGCCAAACAGGAAGAAGAGTGGAACGCTCTCGTCACCGAATGGACGCAGGATACCACCGTCGTTACCCGTTATCCCGAACGCATCCGCGACGTCACTGGTTCTTGAACCCGGTAAAGACTTCTGTTTCGATATCAACGCCCGGCGCATACTGCGCCGGGCGATTGTGCATCGAGACAAAGGGACTTTCTTAGATGCAAAAATCCGAGGCGGCCTATTTTTGCGATCGGATAATGGAAAAAGCCATTCTATACCGCTCAAACTCCCAAAGGGCGGGGTTGAAAGCTCACCAGTTGGCCAAACGCGTATCAGGGGGCGCGGGGAGTCGAAGCCCTCCCGCTATTAAATAAAATATTTTTTCGTCGCCGCTGCAGGCGGCGATACCTTGAGAATATCAACTGCTAGTCTGCCTGCCGGTTTTATCGTTTGACCTACATGCCGCTGCAGAATAGGGAATTCGGCTTAAGGCTGCACGGCGATGAACTTGCGGATCTCGAACATGGCGCTGACGGTCTGATAGCTGGTGACGGAAAAATCGTCAATGTTGCGGAAGCTCATGCCGCCAAGGTTGTAGGTATTCACAAGAGCGATCGGCGCCCTGAAGTTGGTATCGATCTCGCACAATACCTCGTGATACACGCCTTCATTGTCCAGATATGTAAAATAAGAAGTCCGGGAACGAGGGTCAATGCGGAACACCCCGCCCGTTTGATATACCAGCGCATCCGCCTGCGCCGACGATAACAGGCGATTCAGCCGGCTCTGCTGGCCCGCCAATATAAAATCGTAGCAGCAATTGGGTATTGTAATGAGTATCTTGGGGCTGGAAACGATCTGTGTGGCAAAATCGATCGCCTGCTGCAGTTCATCGATGAAGGATACTTCGCGGTACCGGTAGACGCATACCCACTCGGTGCTGCGGAGGATCAGGCGGTCCATCGAGTTGTTGAAAGGAAAACGCGCATTAGCGGCGATTATAGCCGCCTGCTGCTCGATCAGGGCGATGATTCTGGGCGCGACGACCACGATATAGCCCAAAGGGTGCAGCTGCGTGGAAAGGGAATGCAGAAATTCCGCATAGGCCGTATAATCGCTGGGGTACAGCTCTGTAAAATTGACATTTATACCGTAATAATTCTTTGCTTTCAGGGTTGCGATGATGTAATTGATCAGCGTCTGAGACAGCTCTTTATCCGATAACAGGGTATGCGCCAATTCGGGGGAAAAGCCGGCCTCCGGGTCGATATTGGAGACGACCATCAGGGGGGCTACGCCTTTTTGGCGCGCAGCCCCGATCAGCCGTGTGTCATCTATATAGGAAAACGTACCGTCGGCCCTGACATCATAGCCCAGTATGCTCAAATAGGTAAGATAGGGCAGCGCTTCTTCCAAAGCCTCGTCGCTCACCGTAGGATACGCGTAGCCGTTTACCTCGATCGTTGGGCGCACATCCCGAAGCTCCGGAATGCGCAGCGTCTCGCCGACGATGAGACTGCCGTCCTCCAAGAGACCGGGATTGACAAAAAGCAATTGCGCTGTTGTAATGCCGAACAGGCGCGTGACGGAATAGATCGTGTCATTCGGCTGTATAATATAGTCGAACAAATCGGATCCCTTCTTTCACAAGGATATTCTATGCATATGAAACGGCCGCGGAAAAAAGCCGCCGGCAGCCTGTCGAAAAAGTGCCTTGCGGCACTTTTTCAAGGATTGCAGGAACGACCTGCAGATTCTTCCCGGCGTTTTTGGCGCAATGCCGTATAAAAAGCCCGTTTATTGAAAGCATATTACAGAATAATTCGAAACAGTGTGAATGGGCGGAACGGCATTCACACAAAATGTACGAGAATGGGGTGTGGACACGATTTTCAAACTCATGCATTGCTAAAAAAGTTTTTTTAGATCAAAAGAAAAATTATATAAAATCCAAATCGGAACTATACAAACGGCCGTTTTTGTTGTATGATTAGTACGCTGAAACAGATTTTCCCGCTTGTACAAACCGAGACGGATCGCCACGAAAGGTGCGTATCTACTATGCATGTATCAGGATATCGCTGTACACTGTGCCATCAGGAATTCGCTTATACGGAAGATATGATGACCTGTCCTCACTGCGGTGAAACGGGCATACTCGATATACTCTTTGACTATACAGCCGTGAAAAAAGAACTGAACCGTGAAACGCTTAGTGCCGACCGCACAAACAGCATGTGGCGCTACCGTGCGTTGCTGCCGATTGAAGGCCGCCATTGGGAGCAATTTTTGCGCGTAGGCTGGACTCCGCTCTACCGTTCCAACAGGCTCGAACGCGAACTTAAAGTTAAAGCGCTCTACGTCAAGGATGACGGGCTCAATCCGACGGCTTCGCTGAAGGACCGCGCCTCGGCCGTTGCCGTCGCCCGCGCTATAGAACTTAAGTATGATACCATCGCCTGCTCTTCCACCGGCAACGCCGCCTCCTCGCTTGCGGGCAACGCCGCGCGCATGGGCGTAAAGAGCGTGATATTCGTACCTTCCCGGGCGCCCAAGGGCAAGGTGGCGCAGCTGATGATATTCGGCGCCAACGTGGTAAGCGTAGAGGGCGATTACCGCCAGACATTCGAGCTTTCCCGCGCCGCCATCGATAAATGGGGCTTTTATAACCGCAACGCCGGCATCAACCCCATCATGGTGGAAGGCAAAAAAACAGTTGCGCTGGAAATTGCGGAGCAGCTCTGCTTCCAGCCTACCGACTGGGTTGCCGTTTCCGTGGGAGACGGCTGCACCATCGGCGGCGTATACAACGGCTTCCGGGATCTTTTTGAGTTGGGCCTCATAGACCGTATCCCCAAGATACTCGGCGTACAGTCCTCCGGCTGCTCCCCCTTCGTGGATGCCGCCCGGTGCGGATGCGGGCTCAAACCCACGGAAGAAAACACGCTGGCGGACAGCATCGCCGTGGGTGTGCCGCGCAACCCCGAAAAGGCGCTGCGCGCGGTGCGCGATAGCGGCGGCGCGTGGATCGCCGTGGACGATCAGGACATTTTGGGAGCAATGCGCCTTTTGGGCCGCACCGAGGGCGTGTTTGGCGAACCTGCCGGGGTCACCGCCGCCGCGGGCGTAAAACAAGCGATTGCGCAGGGCATTATCCGCGAGGACGAGACGCTTACCGTCATTTGCACGGGCAGCGGGCTTAAGGATGTCGCGAATGCCATGCTTGCGGCCGGCGAGCCTTTCTCCTGCCCGCCGGATATCCGGATGCTGGAGCGTAGTGGCCGTATCCGATAAAAAAACAGTCGAAACCTGTATATCGTTCTGGATGGGCCGAACAAAGGGGCGTTTCAGAGGGAAAACTAAGGGCCGCGTTTCGGTTTTTCGCTTTACACAAGGGATAATCCAGTATATAATAATCGGGTAAATACCCTTTCATTTTTGGGATGGTTGCCCTTGGTTACAAAGCACAAACAATATCATAACTATGGAGGAAAGACAATGAAGAAATTCTTGGCACTGCTTCTAGCTCTGGTGATGGTACTTGGCATGGTGGCCTGCGCAAAGCAGGAAGAAAAACCCGCCGAAAAGGTTTTTCCCACCCCGGTTCCCCGTGAATCTCGTACGCCTGTGGAAAAGTCCAGCCTGAAGGTCGGCGTGATCCTGGTACATGATGAGAACTCCGGCTACGACATGGCTCATATCTCCGGCGTAAAAGCTGCCGCTGAAAAGCTGGGCATCACGCAAGACCAGTTGATCTTCAAGTACAACATCGGCGAGGATGAGACCTGCTATGATACCGCTGTTGACCTGGCGGAGCAGGGCTGCGACATTATCTTTTCCGACAGCTACGGCCATCAGTCCTACATGATGCAGGCCGCGGCCGAGTACCCCGACAAGATCTTCGTTGCCTGCACCGGCGATACCGCGGCCTACGAGCCCGTTCCCAACGTAGTCAACGTATTCCCCTATACCTTTGAGAGCCGCTATGTTTCCGGCGTTGTAGCCGGTATGAAGCTCAAGGAACTGTTGGACAGCGGCGCCGCCACCGACCCCTATGTGGGTTATGTAGGCGCTTACCCATATGCGGAAGTGGTTTCCGGCTATACCGCGTTCTTCCTGGGCGTGCAGAGCATCGTGCCCGAGGCCCATATGGACGTGCAGTATACCAACTCTTGGTATGATCCCACCGCGGAAGGCGAAGCCGCCAACGCGCTGGTCGCCAAGGGCTGCGTGATTGTCAGCCAGCACGCGGACTCCACCGGCGCTCCGTCCGCCATCCAGGCCCAGTTGGGCGCGGGCAAGGTTTGCTACAGCGTAGGTTATAACATCGACATGCTCTCCGTGGCTCCCACAGCCGCTTTGACCTCCGCTCAGAACAACTGGTCCGTTCTGTATTACCCCATTCTGGAGAAGATGGTCTCCGGCGATGTGATGCCTGCTGACCTGGCCCTTGGCGCCAAGAACGACGGCGTTATGATCTCCCCTCTGGGCGAAAGCTGCGCGGCCGGCACACAGGAAAAGGTAGATGAAATTTGGGCAGCCCTGAAGGATGGCTCTCTGAACGTGTTTGATACCTCCAAGTTCACCGTGGGCGGCGAAAAGGTCACATCCTTCCTGGCGCTGGATATGGACGGCGACTATGCGGGCGATATTGGCGAGGCTATCTCTGACGGCGTGTTCCATGAGTCCACCCTGCGCAGCGCGCCTTACTTCAGCCTGCGTATCGACGGCATCACCGAGCTGACCAACGAATAACCTGCGAAACTTGAGAAGCAGGCGATAGCCTGCTTCTCTTACTTTAGTTAAGAATCTGTGATTTAGGGCGGCTGGCTCGCCTTTCTCCCAGCCGCCTTCTAATATATAAGCGCAACGATCGGTCCATAATATGAATGCTATACCGCCGGGAGCATATCCATGGCGTAGAAAGGAACATGGTTTGGAAAGCCTGAATGCCATTCAAATGGTCGATATTACGAAGACATTTGGCGAGGTAGTCGCCAACTGCAAGGTTTGCTTGGATATACGGGCCGGAGAGATACTGGCGCTTCTGGGGGAAAACGGAAGCGGCAAGACCACCCTCATGAACATGCTATCCGGCATTTACCTCCCGGATAAGGGGCAGATATTTGTTAACGGCCGCAAGGCCGCCATCCATTCACCCAAGGATGCATTTGACCTGGGGATTGGTATGATTCACCAGCATTTTAAACTGGTGGATGTGCTCAGCGCCGCCGAAAACATCGTGCTGGGCCTAAATGTTAATAAGAAGATGGACCTGAAAAACGTCCGCGCCCGCGTGGCGGAGATCTGTGACCGCTACGGCTTTGTGGTGGAACCGGATAAAAAGGTTTACGATATGTCCGTATCCGAAAAACAGACCCTGGAGATCGTCAAAGTCCTCTACCGGGGGGCAGACATCCTGGTCCTGGACGAACCCACGGCGGTGCTTACCCCTCAGGAAACGGATAAGCTCTTTGCCGTTATGCGCAATATGAAGGCCGACGGTAAGGCCATTATCATCATCACCCATAAGCTCCACGAGGTGATGGAGATCTCGGACCGGGTGGCCGTGCTGCGCCGGGGTCAATACATCGGCGATATCAAAACCGACGATACCAACCCCCAGCAATTGACGGATATGATGGTGGGTCGGGCGGTATCGCTGAATATTGACCGCCCCGTGCCTCAGAGCGGTAAGCCGCGCCTGACGGTGGCGCGCGTGAGCGTAACGGACGCGGATGGCGTTAAGCGCCTGGACGACGTTTCTTTTACCGCATACAGCGGAGAGATACTGGGTATTGCGGGCATTACGGGCAGCGGCCAGAGGGAGCTGTTGGAAGCCATCGCGGGCTTGCAGCATGTGGAGGCGGGAGGTTCCATCTGCTTTACGTCGCCGGAGGGACAGCCCACAGAACTTGTAGGGAAAAACCCGCTGGATATTTACGAGCTTGGGGTAGGTCTTGCCTTCGTGCCGGAGGACCGCTTCGGCATGGGTCTGGTAGGCTCCATGAATCTGGCGGACAACGTGATGCTAAGGAGCTATAAGTCCGGCAAATCTGTGTTTACAGACAGGAAGACCCCCAGGGCACTGGCCCAGAAGATCGTAGACGATTTAGAAGTGGTCACGCCCAGCCTTGATATCCCGTTACGGCGTCTTTCCGGCGGAAATGTGCAGAAAGTGCTGGTGGGCCGGGAAATCTCCGCCCAACCCAGCCTGCTGATGACGGCCTACGCCGTGCGGGGCCTGGACATCAACACCTCCTATACCATTTACCGCCTGCTCAACGAGCAGAAGCAGCAGGGCGTCGCTGTGATATACGTGGGGGAGGATCTGGATGTGCTCCTGGAGCTGTGCGATCGTATCCTCGTGCTGTGCGCCGGGAAGGTCAGCGGCATTGTGGACGCCAGGACCGCTAAAAAGGAAGATGTCGGCTTGATGATGACGCACTTGAACCAGGGAGAGGAGGCGCGGCAGGCATGAGTAAGAGATCCGAAAGCAAGGAACCTTTCATCCGTATTTGCAAGCGGGGCGCCATGCCCCAGTGGCAAAGCTGGGGTATCCGGCTGATCGCTCTGACGGCGTCGCTTGTGGTATCCGCCATCGTCATTTACGCCATCGTCAAGATGAATCCCCTGGAGGTGTACAAGGCCATGTTTGAAGGGGCGTTCAGCACCGGCAAACGAGTCTGGGTCACCATCCGGGATACCATGATGCTGCTCTGCATAGCGCTGGGGCTTGCCCCCGCCTTTCGGATGCGGTTTTGGAATATCGGCGCGGAAGGGCAGATACTGGTGGGGGGCATCGTAGCCGCCGCCTGTATGATCGGCCTGGGTGGCAAGGTGCCGGACGGGCTGCTCATTCCCCTGATGCTGGTACTGAGCCTGGCGGCGGGTGGCTTGTGGGGTTTCATCCCTGCGGTATTCAAAGCCAAGTGGAACACCAACGAAACGCTTTTCACCTTGATGATGAACTACGTGGCTATCCAGCTTACCTCCTTCTTTGTAGCCCGGTGGGAAAACCCCTATGGCTCCAACACGGTGGGGGTTATAAACGGCGTCAGCAAAGCCGGCTGGTTCCCCGCTATATTCGGCGAGGTGTATGTACTCAACGTGATCATCGTCCTATCGCTGGCGCTGATCATGTTCGGCTACCTTCGCTATTCCAAGCAGGGCTACGAGATCGCCGTGGTGGGGGAAAGCGAGAACACCGCCCGCTATGCGGCCATCGACGTAAAGAAGGTCATCATGCGCACCATGTTCATATCCGGCGCGATTTGTGGCCTGGCGGGCTTTTTGGCCGTATCCGGCGCAAGCCACACCATTTCCACCAATACGGCGGGGGGCCGGGGCTTTACGGCCATCATCGTTGCGTGGCTCGCCAAGTTCAATTCCTTTGTGATGATATTCTTCTCGCTTTTGCTGGTATTCCTGGAGAAGGGTGCCATCGAGATCGCTTCCCGGTATAACCTGAACAACTATGTATCCAGCATGATCACGGGCATCATCCTTTTCTTTATACTGGGCAGCGAGTTCTTTATCAACTACAAGGTGAAATTCCGGGAGGTGGCCAGATGACACAGATCCTTTCTCTGGTGCAGGCGGCCGTGGTGTTTGGCACGGTGATACTCTTTGGCGCCATGGGCGAGATAATAACTGAAAAATCCGGCAACCTGAACCTGGGCGTACCGGGGATCATGTACCTGGGCGGCATCGCAGGGCTTATCAGTTCATTCTTTTATGAAATGAACACACCCGAGCCGAATCCGCTTACCTGCGTACTCATCGCCCTGGTCTGCGCCTTTATCGCGGCCATGCTGGGAGGGCTGTTGTTCAGCTTCCTGACCATTACCCTGCGGGCAAACCAAAACGTTACCGGCCTGACACTTACCATATTCGCCGGCGGCTTTGCCAACTTCTTCGGCGGTTCCCTCAATAAGCTGGCGGGGGGCGTGGGGCAGATCAACGTCACCGCCACGAGCGCGGCGTTTCGCGCCACCGTTCCTGGGCTGTCCGAGACCTTGTGGCCGGCGGGGGAGCTGCTGTTTTCCTATGGGTTTATGGCGTACCTGGCCATCATAATGGCTATCGTGATAGGGTGGTTTTTAAACCGCACCAACGTAGGCCTGAATTTGCGCGCTGTGGGGGAAAACCCGGCCACGGCCGACGCGGCCGGCATCAACGTTACCAAGTACAAATACCTGGCCACCGTAATCGGTGCGGGGATCTCCGGCCTGGGCGGGCTATATTACGTGATGGATTACACCAAGGGTACCTGGGACAGCGACGGTGGCATCGAGCGGCTGGGCTGGCTTGCGGTGGCGCTGGTGATATTCTCCAGTTGGAAGCCCAAACGGGGCATCTGGGGGGCGTACTTGTTCGGCATGCTTTCCTGGCTGTATTTCTATATCCCAGGGCTGACCAGAAGCTCTATGGAACTGTTTAAAATGATGCCGTACCTGGCCACGGTGGTGGTGCTGGTGGTGGTATCCCTTAGACGCAGGCGGGAAAACCAGCCTCCGGCAAGCCTAGGCCTGCCCTATTTCCGGGAGGAGCGTTAGTGCCCGAGCCGCGTAAGGCGGTAAAACCCAACGGTCAATAAAGCGGAGCCCACCGCTTTATAGTAACAACATATGGATGGAGGAATTTTATTATGGCGTACGATCGTATTTTCAACTTTTCCGCCGGTCCTTCCATGCTGCCCTTGCCGGTGCTGGAGGCAGCCAGGGACGATATGCTCAATTATCATGGCTCAGGTATGAGCGTAATGGAGATGAGCCACCGTTCCAAGGTATACGACGGCATCATCCTGGAGGCGGAGGCCCTGCTGCGCGAGGTCATGGGCATCCCGGAAAACTACAAGGTGCTGTTCCTGCAGGGCGGCGCGTCGCTGCAATTTGCCATGGTCCCCATGAATTTGCTCAAATCCGGTAAGGCCGATTATATCGTGACCGGCCAGTTTGCCGGCAAGGCGTATGAGGAAGCGCAGAAATACGGCGTCATCAACCTTGCCGCTACCACCAAGTCCGAGACGTTCTCGCGTATCCCACAGCAGGAGGAACTCAAGCTGGACCCCGCGGCCGATTATGTCCATATCTGCTACAACAACACAATATTCGGCACCAAGTGGAACTATATCCCCGATACGGGCGATGTGCCGCTCATTGCGGATATGTCCAGCTGCATATTGTCCGAACCCGTGGACGTATCCAAGTTCGGCCTTATCTACGCCGGTGCGCAGAAGAACATCGCGCCCGCGGGACTTACCATCGTCATCGTGCGCGAGGATCTGATCAAGCAGGATCTGCCCGCGTTCGTGCCCACCATGTGCAATTACTCCATTATGGCGGAGAACGGTTCCATGTACAACACCCCGCCCTGCTATCCCATTTATATCTGCAAGCTGGTGCTCGACTGGATCAAGGAAATTGGCGGCCTTACCGCCATGCAGGCGCACAACCAGAAGAAAGCGGCCGTACTCTACAATTACCTTGATAAGAGCAATCTGTTCAGGAGCCCCGTATCGCCGGAGAGCCGTTCCATGATGAACGTTACCTTCCGTGCGGCGGACGATGCGGTGAACGACAGGTTTGTCAAGGAAGCGTCGGCAAACGGCATGGTGAACCTCAAGGGCCATCGTTCCGTAGGCGGCATGCGCGCTTCCATTTACAACGCGATGCCCATCGAGGGCGTGGAAAAGGTCGTTGCCTTCATGAAGACGTTCGAGGCTTAACGTCAGGGGCTGCTTTTTAGCGGGCACCCGGGTTTTCCTGTCGACCGGAAAGCGGTTTCCGGCCGGCAGGCAAATGGGATATCAACAAAGGCGTTGAACGCATCCGTTTTACAATGGCGTTTAGCGGGTGTATGCGTACACTACATACAATTCAAAAAAGGAGAAGATCACTATGCTGCGTGTCTTGGCATCCGACGGCATTGAAAAGTGCGCCGTCAAAACATTGCAGGAACTCAATTGCGAGGTCGTGCAACAGTTTTATGAGCCGGAGGAGCTAAAAGAGCGGGTGAAGGAGTTTGACGTACTGGTGGTGCGTTCAGCTACCAAGGTGCGCGAGCCCGTCATCGATTCAGCTCTGACCACCGGCCGTCTCAAGCTGATTATCCGCGGCGGCGTGGGCGTGGATAATATCGACGTCGCTTACGCGCGCGACCACGGCATCGAGGTCTGCAATACCCCCAACGCTTCTTCCGCTTCCGTAGCGGAGCTGGCCATCGGGCATATGTTTTCCGTCGCCCGCTTTATCGGCGCGGCAAACGTGACCATGCGCGAAGGGAAATGGGAGAAGAAGGCCTACAAGGGTACCGAGATCGCGGGCAAGACGCTCGGCCTTATCGGTATCGGCCGGATTGCCCGGGAAACCGGCAAGCGAGCCCTGGCCCTGGGCATGCATGTCATATACACCAACCGTTCGGGCCACAAGCCGGAATACGAGCCCTTCGTGCGCTATGAGCTGGACGGACTGCTCGCAAACTCCGACTATGTATCGCTGCATACCCCCGGCCCCAAGGGCAGCCCGCCGATACTCAGCGCTGAAAAGATCGCGCTGATGAAAGAGGGCGCGATACTCATCAACACCGGCCGCGGCAACATGGTGGATACCGGCGCGGTGCTCGACGCGCTGGACGCCGGCAAGCTGCGCGGCTACGGCGTGGATGTGTATACCGAGGAACCCTGTCAGGATACGCGGCTTTTGGGCCATCCCAAGGTCAGCATGACGCCGCACGTCGGCGGCTCCACTTCCGAAGCGCAGGAGCGTATCGGCGCGGAGATCGTAGAGCATATCCGCCGCGCGTTCAAGCTGTAATAAAAACACGGTTTATGCATGCGTCCCTTCCAAATATTTGGAAGGGACGCGTTTTTATGCACAAATCACGCATATTAACCGCATAACTTGAATATATTTTCATAAAAATGCAATCTAATTTGGAATCAAGGGTTGATTTATAAAAAATTAATAGTATAATTATACGAAGAAGAACAAAAATGAAGAAGAAAGGAAGACCGTTATGAAGAAGCAATATAAGAGCATCGCCCTTATCCTGGCGCTGCTGCTCACAGTTTCCCTGTTTGCCGCCTGTGCGCCCACGACTCCCGCCGCCCCGGAGGCGACCGAAGCCCCCGCCGCGCCCGCAGCTGAGGCAACTCCCGCCGCGGAAGAAGAACCCGCCGTATCCGAGACGCCGACGATTGATAAGATCAAAGCCGCTGGCAAGCTCGTGGTACTCACAAACGCCGCCTTTGCGCCGTTTGAATACCTTGGCGCAAACAATGAACCTGTCGGCGTGGATATGGACCTGGCAAAGGCCATCGCGGACGAGATCGGCGTAGAGCTCGAAATCGTGGATATGGACTTTGACGGCATCGTGATGGCCGTACAGACCGGCAAGGGCGACCTTGGCGCGTCCGGTATGTCGAACACCGAAGAACGTCGTCAAAACGTGGATTTCTCCATCAACTATGTGGACGCCGCACAGGTCATCATCGTGCGTGCGGACAGCGACATCAAATCCGCTGCGGACCTAGCCGGCAAAAACATCGGCGTGCAGATGGGCACCACCGGCGACATCTTTGTGACGGACGAAGTCGGCGCTGGCCAGGTGCTCCGCTACAAGACCGGTCCGGATGCGGGCGCTGAGCTCGCCAACGGAAAGATCGACGCAGTCGTTATCGATGAAATGCCTGCCAAGCAGATTGCCGAATCAAACGAAGGCCTTGTCGTGCTCGAAGAACCCCTCACCGAAGAGCAGTATGCCATCGCCATGGCGAAGGGTGCCGCGGATCTCAAAGCGGTTGTGGACGGCGTCGTGCAGAAGCTGCTCGACGACGGCACCATCGCCAAGTGGATCGAGGAGCACAAGATCGCTTCCGGTTCTTAAATCGAAACAGTCAGGAAATGTTCCGCCGCAAACGCCTTCCGGCGTATGCGGCGGATTTTGTTTTTTACGGATCGTAAAATGTGTACGACGGATATATATTCATTTGAAATCACCCTTTTGCGGTCAAATCCGCTTGCGCTGGGGCAATAATATAGTATACTTATACGAGTAGCGTCCGCATTTGGGCCGGTATGACCGGGCGGTGCCGGCGCAATGCATGAAGGGGGCTGCCTATGTGGAATAATTTCGGCCAGCAGCTGTACAGTAACATCATCCAAAACGACCGGTGGATGCTTTATCTCCAAGGGTTGGAGCATACCATCGTCATTACGCTGGGAGCGGCGCTCATCGGCATCGTGCTGGGCGCGCTGGTGGCAATCTGCAAAGTATATGCGCGGCATAACAAAAAGCTCAAACCGCTGGATGTACTTTGCGACGTATACCTCACCGTCATACGCGGCACGCCTGTGATGGTGCAGCTTTTGATATTCGCGTTTGTGCTGTTTGCTTCGGCGCCTATGAGTATGAACATATTCGTGGCCATCCTCGCGTTCGGCATCAACTCCGGCGCCTATGTGGCGGAGATTGTGCGCGCGGGCATACTCGCCGTGGGCGCGGGGCAGACGGAGGCCGGGCGCAGCCTGGGGCTTACCAACAACATGACCATGCGCTTTATCGTGATGCCGCAGGCCATTAAAAACATACTGCCCGCGCTTGCAAACGAGGCCATCGTGCTGCTTAAGGAAACGGCGGTGGTAGGCTACATCGCCATAGGCGATATCACTTACATGGCCACCATGGTCCGTTCGCGCACTTACAGCCCCGTGCCGCTGCTGCTGATTGCGGCGGTATACCTCGCCATCGTCATGCTCATGACCTGGGGCCTGCGCAAACTCGAGAGGAGGCTTGCTAAGAGTGATCACCGTTAAAAATCTCCATAAATATTTCGGCGCTATCAAGGCGCTCAACGGCGTTGACCAGCATATCGGAAAGGGCGAAAAGGTGGTTATAGTCGGCCCTTCCGGCTGCGGCAAAAGCACGTTCCTGCGCTGCCTGAATCTGCTGGAAATGCCGACGAGCGGCGAGGTGTGGTTCGAGGGCCAAATGATCAACGACGGCAAATGCGATGTGGATAAGCTGCGCCAGAAGATGGGTATGGTATTCCAGCAGTTCAATCTCTTCCCGCATAAGACCATCCGCGAGAACATCACGCTCGCCCCCGTCAGGCTCAAGCTGATGGGGCAGGCGGAAGCGGACGACAACGCCACGCGGCTTCTGCAGCGCATCGGGCTGACGGAAAAGGCGGATGCGTACCCCAACCAGCTTTCCGGCGGCCAGCAGCAGCGCGTCGCCATCGTACGCGCGCTTGCCATGAACCCCGACGTCATGCTTTTTGACGAGCCGACCTCCGCGCTGGACCCGGAAATGGTGGGCGAGGTTCTCGAAGTCATGAAAGAGCTTGCGCACGAAGGCATGACAATGGTGGTGGTCACGCACGAAATGGGCTTTGCCAAGGAGGTGGCCACCCGCTGCCTGTTCATGGATGGCGGGCAGGTGCTGGAGGAGAACGCCCCGCAGGCATTCTTCAACAGCCCGCAGCATCCGCGCCTGCAGGATTTTCTTTCCAAAGTGCTTTATTAAAAGGAGTGTCCCTGTAAACGCCCTGTTCCAGGGCGTTTACAGACTGGGGTTCCAAGGGCTGTGGCTCTTGGCCGGGGTTTGGGGGCGGCGCCCCCAACGTTCTCCTGTCTTATGGATGACCGCCATTCCGGCGGCCTTTTTTGCATATATTTGCGGTTTGCGGCGAAGCAATGCATATAATTGTGCGGCCATCTTACTTTGTTTACAGGCCGCAGGCATTTTTCTTTTTGTCAAACACGTATAAATAGGCTATAATGAGTGCATCAGCATGGTTGAGGGGTCGCCGCTTATGAATTCCGAATTTGCTTATGCGATATTTACGGATACCGGCGCGGATATGCCCTGGGGCACCGCGCGCCAGCAGCAAGTCGAAATAGCGCATTTACACTATAAAATGAACGACGCAGCGTACACCTATGACCTTGGCCGTGAAACGGATCTGACCGCTTTTTATTTTGCAATGCGCAACGGCACGGCGGTCGGCACAATTCCCGTTTTACCCGAGGCGTTTTGTGCGCTGTGGGAACCGCACCTGATGGAAGGGCGCGACGTGCTGATGCTTTCCATTTCCCGTCACCTTAGCCGTACATTTCTTGCCGCGCAGCACGCGCGCGAGGAGCTGCTTGCCCGTTATCCGGAGCGCAGAGTAGTGGTGGTGGATACGCTGTGCTGTGCGGTGGCGCAGGGTATGCTGGTTTTCGAGGCGTCGCATATGCGCCGCGAAGGAAAGGGAATGGACGCGGTAGCGGCCTGGGTGGTGGAAAACCGCCAGTACGTCAACGCACTGCTGCTGCCCGCCAACCTGAAATGGCTGCGTGAATCGGGCTTGTACGAAGGCGGCGCCATGGGCGAGCTGATGGGCAGGCGCACGCTCTTGCGCATGGACGCGGCGGGCGGGCTGGTCACGGAAGCAAAGTCAAAAAATGAAGAAGAGGCGCTGTTTGCCATTGCCGGGAGCATCCAGCGCATGGGTTACGCGCTCAACAGCCAGATCGTCGGCATCACACATGCCGATGCGCCGGAGCTGGCGGCGCAGCTTAAGGACATCCTCTGCACGCAAGCCGGCTGCAGCGATGCCACGATACTGCCTATGGGGCCTATTACCGGCTGTTATGCCGGGCCGGGCGCGGTGGGCGTCGCGTTCTTTGGAAGCCGCCGGCTGTAAGAACCGGCTTGTGACGGCCATATCCATTCTTATCTAGGCAATGCGGCCTGCCGCTTAAAGCGCGGAAGAATGCCGCCCCGAAGTGAATGAAGAAGGAGCGAAAAAACGTATATGGACAGAAGTTTTGTGATTACGACCGAATCAAATGCAGAGGTTCCTTTCGAGTGGGAAGACCGTACCGGCGTCAACGTACTGCGCATGCCCTATACTGTCAACGGTACGGAATACTATTATGATTTGGGCCGCGAAACGGATATCCCCGCTTTTTACGAAACAATGCGCAAAGGCGCTTCCGTCATAACCACACAGCGCAATCCCAACGAGATCGTGGAATACTTTGAACCGTTCCTTGCTGCGGGCAAGGATATACTGCATATTGCGTTCTCATCGGCGCTCTCCGGCACGTTCAACAGTGAGGTCATCGCCGCGCAGGAGCTCAAAGAAAAATATCCCGACCGCCGGATAGAACTGGTGGATACGCTGGCGATTTCCGCGCCGCTTTGCCTGCTGGTGTCCGAAGCGACCCGCATGCAGGAACAGGGCGGTTCTCTCGATGAAATACGGGATTGGGTGGAAGCCAACAAGCAGCGTGCCTGTGCGCTCTTTACCGTGGATAGTTTGGAGTATCTGCGCCGTGGCGGGCGCTTAAGCGGCACGGCGGCGTTTTTCGGCACCGTGCTCGAAATCAAGCCCGTGCTGTTCGTGAGCCCCGAAGGGCAGCTTGTTCCCATCGAAAAGGTAAAGGGGCGCAAACGCGCCATCAAGTATTTGGTGGAAAAGTGCGCCGCCACCATCGACAACCCCGAAGAGCAGACCCTGCTCATTTATCAGGCGGATTGTATGGAGGAAGCGCGCGCGCTGGAAGCGCAGCTGCGCGAGACGGTGCGTCCTGCGGATGTGCGCATTCACCCCGTGGGGCCGGTCATAGGCTGCCATTGCGGCCCGGGTACGCTGGCACTGGCATATTTCTGCCGCAGCCGCGCAGAATTAAAAGCCTAGCCTATCATACGGAAACGGTTCGGCCGTTTCCTTGGCCGCTGACAAAGTCCTCAGGACTTTGTCAGCGGGTTTTCTATGGGTGCCGCATTTCAATCTGTCCCACCGGATAGGACGGGCTTCGGGCGGTGCCACCATCCATAAAAGGGAGGACTACGGAATGAAACTCGAGTTTTTTGGCGCGGCGCGTACGGTAACGGGCTCCTGCCATATGCTGACATGGGCCGGCGGCAAGCTGCTGGTGGATTGCGGCATGCGGCAGGGCGAGGATGCGATGGGCATATACGGCGAGGATACCTTCCCGTTTGATCCGGGGGAAATAAAGGCCGTGCTGCTTACGCATGCGCATATCGACCACAGCGGGTTGCTGCCTCTCCTGGTTAAGCGCGGCTTTTCCGGCACCATACTCGCGACCGAGGCCACGGCGCAGCTTTCAACCATCATGCTCCCGGACAGCGCGCATATACAGATGCAGGAGGCTGAGTGGCAGACCAGAAAGAACCTGCGCGCGGGCAAAAAGCCGGTGGAGCCCCTCTATAATCTCGAGGATGTGCAGCAAACGCTCAAGCTCTTCCGCGGCGTATGTTATGATGAAACCATTCAGCTCTTCCCGGATATTAGCGTGCGCCTGAAGGATATCGGCCACCTGTTGGGTTCCGCCGCCATTGAGATTTGGGCGCAGGAGGAAGGGAAGACCACCAAGGTGGTATTTTCCGGCGACGTGGGGCGAGACGACCGCCCCATCATCCAGGATCCCGAGGATGTGGATGACGCGGATTACCTGGTGCTGGAGGGTACGTACGGCGACCGCGTGCACGAACTGAGCACCGACGCGGACAAGGAAGCGGAGCTTGCCAATGTCATACGTTCCGCGCTCGCGCGCGGGGGCAACCTGGTCATTCCTTCGTTTGCCGTGGGCAGAACCCAGGAATTGCTGTATTATATCAAGCGGATACTCAAAAAGGGGGTACTGCCCGAGCTTGCGGATGTGCCGGTATACATCGACAGCCCGCTGGGGATAGAGGCGACCAAAGTCTACGAACGCTGCGCCAAGGGCTATTATGACGAGGAAGCGCTGGAAATGGCCAAGGACGGCTCGCCTTTCGATTTTCCCACGTTGCGCGTCGCGCAGACGGCGGATGAATCCAGGCTCATCAACGATATTCAGGGCAGCAAAATCATCATTTCCTCCTCCGGCATGGCCGATGCGGGCCGCATCCGCCATCACCTCAAGCATAACCTCTACCGGGCGGACAGCACGGTGCTTTTTGCGGGTTATCAGGCGCAGGGCACGCTGGGGCGCGCGCTGGTGGACGGCGCGAAGAAGGTCAAGCTCTTTGGCGAAGAAGTGCGCATCAACGCGGCGATCGTGCAGATCGAGGGTTTCTCCGGCCATGCGGGCAAGGATGAGCTCATCGAGTGGGTGAAGGGCATTTCGCCCAAGCCGCGCAAGGTAATATTGGTACATGGCGAGGAAGAATCGCTGTTTTCCCTTGAAAAGGCGCTGCAGGCGCTCGGCTATAGTACGATGATACCCAGCCTTGGCGAGAGCTACGAGCTTGCGCAGGGTGAAACGCAGGCCGCGGTCGTGCCTGCGCCCGAGGTGGTGGATGTCAGAACCAAGGCGCGCGGCTACAAGATACAGGAACAGCTTGCCTTACTGCAGGCGATCATAGCGCGCAGCAGCGAGCGCCGCTCGCCGGATATGGAGCTTAAGATATCGCTGCTCGAAGCGGACGTCCGATCCCTTGTAGACAAATGGGACGAACTGATATAGGTTCCCAAACACTTTTTTGACAGCCTGGCATGAGCGGCGAAAGCCGCTCATGCGTTCGTTTTTGCGGAAAACATACTTTCGATGGAGGAATAGGGATGGCAATATGGGAATTGCTATTGATCGGCGTGGGGCTTTCGATGGACGCGTTCGCGGTTGCGGTATGCAAAGGGCTTTCCATGCGGGCAATGCGTTATAAAAAAGCGTTCATGACAGGCGGATTTTTCGGCGCGTTTCAGGCGATGATGCCCATACTCGGTTTTCTGCTGGGCACACAGTTCAAGGCCTATATCACACCCGTCGATCATTGGATCGCGTTCGCGCTGCTTGCGTTCATCGGTGGCAAAATGATTTATGAATCGAAAAACGGCTGCGGTGAAAGTGAAGCGTGCGGCGCCGACGAAAACGCTTTCGGCATGAAGACACTGCTGCTTGCCGCGTTTGCAACCAGTATCGACGCGCTCGCAGTGGGCGTCACATTCGCGTTTCTGGATGTAAGCATACTGCCTGCGTCGCTGCTGATCGGCTGCATCACGTTTGCGCTTTCCGTACTGGGGGTCAAGCTCGGGCAGGCGTTTCGCGGGCAATTACGGGTAAATGCTGGGATAGTCGGCGGTATCGTACTGGTATTGATGGGGCTTAAGATCGTGCTGGAGCATTTGAATGTACTCGTTATTTAACATACAAGGAGGATGCATATGCGACCCATACGCGCGGCGATATTGATATTGAGCGACAAGGGCTATCGCGGAGAACGGGAGGATAAAAGCGGGCCCGCGCTTCGCGCGCTGCTCAGCGGCTGTGCAGAAATCGTAAGCCAAACGCTGCTGCCGGACGAACGGGCGGAGATTACCGCGGCGCTCCGAAATTTGTGCGACAGCGGGGAAGTGGATGTGGTGTTCACCAGCGGCGGCACCGGCTTTGCCCCGCGGGACGTGACGCCGGAAGCGACGATGGAGGTAATTGAGCGCGCCGTGCCGGGCATACCCGAAGCCATGCGCGCGCGAAGCATGCAGGTGACCGACCGCGCCATGCTCTCCCGCGCGGCGGCGGGCATCCGTGGCCGGACTTTGATCATCAATTTGCCCGGCAGCCCCAAAGCGGTAACGGAGTGCATGGAGGTCGTGCTGCCCGTGCTTGCGCATGCCGTGGAAACGCTGCGCGGGGATACCGGCGAGTGCGCACGCACATAACGCAGGTACTTACTTCAACAACAATATGTCCGAAGGGTCAATGGATATTGTAACATGGCCGCCGCTTTGTAAACCGGCGGTTTTTTCCTTGGGCAGTTCCATGTGGATGCGGGCGAAGCCGCCCTCTTCTGCGCCGCTTTCCGGCGACAGCGTAAATATGGTGCTGAAAACGTCTTCCATGATACGCCGGATGCGGCAGGGAATAACGTTCTCCCCCGTGCCGCCCGGCGCGACAAAATGCGCGCGCACGCCGATATAGGCGGTGTCCTCCGGTATATCGCGCGAGCAGGTAAGATTCACGCCCCAGTCCAAAGCGCGCACATGGCGCATATCCAGCCTTTCTGCGCGGGAATAGTTCTTGCAGCCCGAAAGCAGCGCGGCCGAAAGCGTACGGGGCGATTCAAACAGCGCGCGTACGGAGGATACCTCTTCGGATTTTCCGCCGTTGAGCAGGCAGACCTGTTGGCAAAGGCGGTATACTTCGTCCCGGTTGTGTGAGACGAATACCGTCGTGCCGTGGAAAGCTTCCAGCGTTGTCACAAGTTCCTGCTCCAGTTGCCATTTCAGGTAGCTGTCCAGCGCGGAAAAGGGTTCGTCCAGCAAGAGGAGTTCCGGCTCGCTTGCGAATATCCGCGCCAACGCCACGCGTTGCTGCTGTCCGCCCGAGAGCTGGAAAGGATATTTTTCTTCCATACCGTCCAGATAGAAACGCCGTATCTTTTCGCACACTTTCTCTTCCCGCACAGCCTTGCCTGCGTGCTGCACGCCCGCGGCGATGTTCTGCCGCACCGTCATATGCGGGAAAAGCGCATAGCTCTGGAACAGGTACCCCACGCGCCGCCGCTGCGGCGGCAGGTCGATACGCGCCGTTGAATCGAACAGTACGCGCTCCCCCAATACGATACGCCCTTCATCCGGTTTTTCTATGCCCGCGATGCATTTGAGCGTCATGCTTTTGCCGCAGCCGGAGGCGCCCAGCAGCGCGAAGGTTCCCTCCCGCGCTTCAAACTGCACATCCAGATGAAAGCCGCCCAGCTTTTTTTTGATATTTACCGACAGCATCCCGCTACATCGCCCTCCTTCTCGCGCGCTCCCGATAGCCCGTCCAGTAGTTCATGAGGAGTATGGTGACGAACGAAATGCCCATGATGATGGCGACCCATATGTACGCCTTTTCCCGGTTGTTGCCCTGTACCGTGGAATAAATGGCGAGCGACATGGTCTGCGTTTTGCCGGGGATATTGCCCGCGAGCATGGCGGTTGCGCCAAACTCGCCCAGCGCCCGCGCGAAAGCGAGCACCGTGCCGGCGGCCACCCCGGGCCAGCTTGCGGGCAGTATGACCCGCCAGAATATGCGCCGCTCGGACATGCCCAGCGTACGCGCCGCGTAGACGAGTGTTTGATCTATTTGCTCAAACGCGCCGCGTGCCGTACGGTACATGAGCGGGAAGGAGACTACCGCCGCGGCGATGACCGCCCCCTGCCAAGTGAACACGACGGAGATTGCAAGCTGTTCAAGCAACTGCCCCAGCAGGCCGTTTCTGCCGAAGAGCAGCAGCAGAAAAAAGCCCACCACCGTGGGCGGCAGCACCATGGGCAGCGTGAATATACCGTCTATCAGGCCCTTGCAGCGCCTGCGCTTGACGACCTTCCATGCGGCAAATATGCCGAGAAAAAATGTAAAGAATGTCGCCGCCGCCGCCACCTTGAGCGATATAAAGAGCGGGGATATATCCATAGGCGGTCTCCTTAGTACAGGCCATCGACAAAGTCCTGCGGACTTTGTCGATGGGTTTTCTGTGGGTTAAAATGCCGCTCATGGCGGCATTTTTTCTGCCAATTTGACGCGCAAAGACGCTGCACTGTCAAATTGGATTAATAGTGCCCGTAGGGAAGCGGGTTCGTTGGCTCATGAGAGCCAAAAATCGATCCTGTGAATCGATTTTAGCACGCCGAGTACCTTGCTGCGAATCCCCCACACCCCCATGGAGGGGGTTTGTCGAGGGTTTGTCGATACTCTGAAGTGCCTACGGCACTTTGACAAGCTGAGACAAAGTCCGCAGGATTTTGTCTGTGGCCTGTTTTAAGCCTGGTACATGGTGAAGCCCGCGGCTTCAAATGCTGCGGCCGCCTCGGGTCCGAAAAGATAATCGAGGAAGGCCTTGGCCGCTTCGGGCTGTGCGGCGTTTTTGAGCACGGCGGCGGGGTATACGACGGGCTTGTGGCTGCCCTCCGGCGCTTCGCAGATGATTTTTACGCCTTCTGTGGTGGCGGCGTCCGTTGCGTAGACCACGCCGCAATCCACATCGCCGGATTCGACCCATGCGAGCACCGCGCGCACGTTTGCGCCGAAATTTGCTTTGGCGCTGACTTTATCCCACAGGCCCAGCGAAGTGTAAATTTCCTCGGTATATTGCCCGACCGGCACGGAAGCCTCACCGATTGCAACCAGTTTTACCTTGTCGGTCGCGACGTCCTCAAAGCTTGCGATATCCGCCTCGCTGTTTGCGGGCACGATGAGCACCACCTTGTTGATTAGCAGGTTCCTGCGTGTATCCGAGGCGATCAGATCGCCTGCATCGAGCGCGTCCATCTGCTTCTGCGCGGCGGAAACAAACAGGTCGGCGGGCGCGCCCTCCTCAATCTGCGTTTGTAACGCGCCCGAAGAGCCGAATGTGAGCGTCACTTTTACATTCGGCGCCACTGCCTTATACCGCTCCGCTATCGCCTGCATTACGTCTGTAAGGCTCGCCGCAGCGGAAACATAGATCTCCACGGGTTCGGCTTCCGCCGGTTCCGGCGTGGAGGCGGGGGCCTGCGTCGGCGCCCCGGCGGCTATGGGCGCGGCGGTCTCCTCGGGCTGTACGGCGGGCGCGGCGCAGGCAGAAACAAGCGTCAGCAGCGCGAGCAGCGCCGCAATCGGGATAATACGCTTCATGGCTACTCTCTCCTTCTGTTTGTGTTATAGCATTTTTACTTTCTGCCGAAATAACAGACGGGGTAATGGCACACCTTACAGCCCAGGCAGAAACCGCCTTCGCCCAAGTCTCTGGTATCCTCCTCGGTGATGCGTTCGCCCGTGCAGATGCGGGGCAAAAACAGGTCCAGGCTGGTAATTTTGCTGTGCAGGGAAGCGCCCGGCACGCCGATGAGTATGGTATCCCCTAAGTAAGCCATTGTCAGCATATTGCCGGGCTGTATGGCGATGCCCCGGTTAAGAAGCGTTGCCCCGCTTTCCCGTATGGCGGTGGGGGTCAGGTCGTCCGGGTCTACGCTCATGCCGCCGGTAAAAAGCACCATATCGGCCTGCTGCGCCAGAAAGCCCGCGAGCGCCTGCGCGATCATGGAAAGGTCGTCGGGGCACTTCACAACGCCAAGAATATGCGCGCCAAACATCGCGAGCTTTTCTCGCAATATGGGCTCAAAGGCGTCCTGTATGCGGCCGTAATAAATTTCGCTGCCGGTGATGATGATGCCGGTTTTGCGCGGAATATACGGCTTGACCTCAAGCACGGGCGCGTTTTCGTTCGCGATGCGTACGGCTTCTTGGACGTTGCGCCGCCTGGTAACGAGCGGCACGATGCGCGCGCCCGCAAGCTTACAGCCTTTTGTAACGGGCGTATTGTCGGGCAAACTGGGGATAGTAAACTCCTCAACGCGGTTAATACGCCTGAGCGCTTCGCTGTTGACCTTATATAGGCCGTCCGTTTCCGCCATGAGCAGATACTTACCCTCCGACGGGCCGCTGTACGTGATGCCATGGCCGCAAATTGCCTTTGTGACGGCGAATGCGGCGTCCTCCTCGTGCACCTCGTCGGCCCCCGCTTCCCAGACGAACAAATGGGATTTGCCGATATTGAGGAGCTTTTCCACGTCCTCTTCCCGAATGACATGCCCCCGACGAAACAGGGGGCCTTTCTGCTCGCCGGGGAATATCGCGGTCACATCGTGACACAATACCTCGCCGACCGCATCCTGTACACGGATTTTTTTCATTCTGCCTGCCTTTCAAGTAACACACATTCTATAAGCTGCATTTAATCACATAGTATCATTATTCTTTTAAAAGAACAACGCATTCCGTTCGGTAATGCCGAATTTTATATTGCATCGATGAATATCCGGCAATATAAAAAGACGCATGCCGAACGCGTCTCAGGCCATCGGCAAAGTCCGCAGAACTTTGCCGATGGGTCTTCTGTAGGTTAAAATGCTGCTCATGGCAGCATTTTTTCCGCCAATTTGACGCGCAAAGACGCTGCGCTGTCAAATTGGATTAGAAGTGGAGGATTTTCGAATCCTCCACACCCCCATGGAGGGTTTGCCGATATGCTGAACGTGCTTTTACTATTTCGTAGCCTGCGCTTTACGGGGCGCGGATTTGCGTACGTCGCTAAGCTCTTCACTGCGCCGGACAATATACGCATGCAGCTCCAGCCTGTCCGCCCAGTCCTTTGGGATAACGCGCATGCCGCCGCTTGCGCCCAGAATATACCCGCAGATAGCGCCGGTGGAGTCGCTGTCCCCGTCGTGGTTGACGGAGGTGACCAGCGCACGCTTGAAACCATGCTTCTTGAGCGCACAGTATATGCCGATAGCAAGCGCCTGCTCGGCCACCCAGCCCTCGCCAAGCTTGCGTATGGCGTGCTCCGATTGCAGGGAGCCCGCGGCGAGCGTGCGCGCGCAGTCTATCGCGCGCAAAGTTTCTTCATAACCGGCATAGCGGCGGAGTATCAAAGACGCTTCGTCGCAGGCCGCCCCCAGTTCCTTATATGCCACAAGCAGCGCGATGATGGCTGCGAGCGTACCCGCCGCGAGGTACCCTGTCGGATGGCCGTGCGTGATCGCCGCCGACTCCGCGCCCACCCGGAAGGCGTGCGCCGGATCGTTGTACAAAAAGAGGCCGATGGGCGCTACGCGCATTACGCCGCCGCAGCCCTTGCTGTCGTTAACGGGATCCTTCATGGCGCCCATTTTGCCGCTGCGCAGTGCGCTCAGGCAGGTGCTGCCCGGCGCGCGCCGAAAATGCAG
Source organism: Clostridia bacterium (assembly GCA_036677445.1). Taxonomy (GTDB): domain Bacteria; phylum Bacillota; class Clostridia; order Christensenellales; family CAG-138; genus JAVBWI01. Next base: position 129,307 of record JAVBWI010000007.1, on the reverse strand, counting down.
CTCTTTTTGCGCAAGAATTGTATCCTCCCCTTCGTGTATCTGGCGCTCAAGCAGGGCGGGGTCCGCAACGTTGCCCGTCTGCGTATACAGCCACCGCAAATAGGAAGGGTACAACCCGCCCGCCACATACGGCAAACCGCTTTCATACGCCCAAATCATGCCGTCGAGCGTAAACAGGGCCATTTGCGTATCGTCGGAAATGAGCGCCATGCCGGATTTGCTGTCCGTTTGCGGCTCTAAAATGCCGGTGGGACCGAACCAGCTTTGGATTTGATGATAATGCATAAACTCGACCGTATATCCAAGCGCGTCGCCTATTGCACCGCCGAGCATGCATGCAGCGAACCGTTCTTTCATTTCGCTCCCCCCGCTTGAAAACATGAAATATGCCGCCGGTAGGCGGCATTTTGCTTTATCGTATCAAACTGTCCGCACTATAAAACGGACAGTTGTAAATACCGGCGATGACCTGTCAAGACGTGGCATACTTGAATTTATTCCTGCCGCTTGCACTATATATTTACAGTACCATATTTCGCCATGCATCGCAAGGGATAACATGTCTATGAAACACCAAACATCTGTTGACTGTAAGAAATCTATGTTGTAACGTTAGTTATTAAGAAAATATTCTAAATTGGTGCTAATTTGGTGTCCTATTTGCTGAACAATCGGAGGTAACACCTTGGAAAAAGAAATAGTAAATCAATATGATGATTTGTACACGGAATTATGTGCATCAGCGAAAAAGCTTACCCGTGTACAGCACTATACAAATCTTCACGCTTTTGAAAGTATTATAAGCAAGGGTTCATTGCGTCTATCGCGAATTGATCTTGTAAATGATCTTAATGAGAACGAACGAATACACTTTTGGTGGAAAAACAAGCTATTTGTTGCTTGCTTTACGTATAGAGAAACAGAATCAACAGGGTTTTGGAGTATACACCGTGAAAAGGGCGTCATGCTAAGTTTTCCAACAATATCATTGATCGAACCGCTAATTTATTCGTCAGACGATTGTTCCCAAGATAGTCTTCTACATATCACAAAAAGAACCGACCTTAAACATCACCAATATGATTCACCTAGTGATTGGGGTGTATATGATACGACCTTTGCTGCTATTCATTACACGAAAGATCTTGGAGAATTTATATATGAAGATGAAGAATTGAAAGAGTTTTTTAAGGGATGCATTATGGTTGGCTTCCAAAAAGATTTTAAACGTACTAAATTTCCCGGGCTAATAAAGAGCATTGCATGGGATCATGAAAAAGAAGTAAGATTGCGCGTTGGAGTTCGCCCTAAAGGACCTGAACAATCATCGACATGTATTTATTATCCGCACTTTCAATATTTATATATAAAATTAACAGAGGATACTTTAAGCAACCTGGTAGTTACTCTAAATCCATGGGCTAACGAAGAATTCCATAATGAGGTAAGGAATATCTTACAGCAAAACATTCATACCAAAGATTATGTGATTCAAAAAAGCAACATTGACGGAACTATACGATGACAAATTAAATTCGATTAGACACAAAGGTCACCCGGAAGCAAATGCTGCCGGGTGACCTTTGCATTCGGATTCTTTTACATGCGCGGTACTTTGCCCTGCATATCCTGCGTGTGCCAGATGCCGGTATTGGTGTCGGTGTTCGCGCTGGCCTGCTGCGCGTAGGTATCCTTCACTTTGGTTACCTTATCCTGCTGGGCGGGCGTAACCGAGTAGTAGCCGCGTGATTGTATATCGCTGAATACGTCAAACTGTATGCTGTGTTCGTCGTTAAGTATGTCCAGCATGACCTTGCGCACCTCGGGATTTGCGCACTCGTTGGAATAGGTGTTGAACATACCGGTCATACTTTTTTGCGCCGAAAGCGCGTCAAAAAGGACTTCTTTTTCAGAGAATCCGCTGTTCGTTGTCGTCATATCGTTTTCCTCCCCTTACAGTTGGCTGTACAGCTTGTTGAAGTGGTCCTGATGCTTTTGCGCGATGGATTGCAGCTTGGTTTTGATCGTCTGATCCTGCGTGGTTTGCGCGAGCATGTTGAATTTCTTTACCAACAGCTCCTCGGAACTGAGCAGATCACCCAGCGCCGACAATTCTTTGTCCGATAAATTGCTCATGGTAGAAAAGACCTCCTGTTTGAAGTTTCCCTTAGTATTCGACCGGCGGCGTCAAACTATTCTTCACTTGCGGCTGTTTTGGATAGAAAAGTAAAATTTGCGCGCTAGCGATGATACGTCAAAAAAGTGCCTTGCGGCACTTTTTCGAGGATTACAGGAACAACCTGTGCCTACGGCACGGGCGGCTGTTCCTGCAAGGAAAGCCTTGCGCCGCAAGGCTTTCCGCCGCCACCGCACATGTCGCTGGCGGCGGTTGGAAGCCTCCGGGGGCTGCAGCCCCCGAATCCCCAAGAGGTTTATTGACAAGCTGGATATAAACATCTTTATTTTTGCAGCCTGCGGCCCGGATTTTGCAGCATACCCCAAAGCGCATTGCCTGCGCGTACAAAATCGGCTAGTATAGGATTGTCGGTAAAAGAGGGGAGACGTGCCATGAAAATCACGGTGGAACACTGCGACGTGCGGGAACCCGAATGCATACTGCGTTGCGCCGAGCTCGACGATGAGTGCCTGCGCGTAATCGCGCTACTTGACTCGCGCCAGCAGCGGCTTTGTGCGTGGCAGGAAAACCGGGAGCTGATTTTTCTTTCCCCGGCGGATGTGTACTATTGCGAAAGCGTGGACGACAGAACGTTTGTGTACTGCGAGCGGGAAGTATACCAGACCGCCCTGCGGCTTGCGGAACTGGAAGCGCGCTATGATACCATGGGCTTATTTCGGGCCGGCAAGAGCATGGTGGTCAACCTCTATAAAATCGCGCGGCTCAAAAGCTGCGCAAACAGCCGTATTGAGGCAACCATGCAAAACGAAGAAAAAATACTGGTATCGCGGCACTATGCGCCGTTGCTCCGTGAAAAGCTCGGCATATGAATCCTGTATATCTGAATAACTGGAAAACGCCTTATAAGCGGCGTAATGCATGAAGGAGGCAGCAAGTATGAAAGCATTCTGGCGTCTTTACAGATGGGGGATGGACCTCAAATTATATATGGCAATGTATGCGCTGGCGCTGCTGCTGGTAAAGGGCATATATGGGCTGCTTGCGGGCAGCGACAGTATTCCTGTGCTGCAGATTTTCGAAATGGTGTTCGCGGGGTTGGGTCTGGCGTTGCTGCAGCGGATTTTCTTTCCGGACGGCAAAGAACTCATAGGCCGCCGCCTTGCCGCGCGCACGGCGTTGTGGGCGCTCTGTGCCAATGCGTTTGCGATTGCGTTGAGCACGCTTTTTCACTGGTTCCCCGGCGCGCCGCTTTGGATAATGCTGCTGCTCCTGTTTATGCTCAACGGCGGATTGACTGCCATGTGGTGCGGCATACACATTGCGCTTAAACTCGATACGCGCAGGCTCAACGACGGATTGCAGGCCTATCAAAAGAGTGAATAAGACCTGGTCGCCGGCAAAGTCCTGCAGTATCAGCGTGCGCGATGAAGTGCGTCGAGCATTGCGGCAAGCTGTGTAACGCGCAACTGACCGGGTGCGGAAAGCGTTTTTGCGGCGCCGAATGTCAGCGCCGAGCCAAATACTTCGCCCGCAATTCGGCTCACCGCACCGTCCGCGCCCATGGAAATGGCGATGAACGGCCGGTCCGCATAGCTCTGCACCATCTCTGCGGAGGCCGCGAGCAGCGTGCAAACGTCCAGCGGACAAGCCGGCGTCACGGCGATTTTGGGAATATCCGCGCCCAGCTCCTGCATGCGGCACAGCCGCGCGACGATCTCCATTTGCGGGGGCGTACTGTTAAAATCGTGGCTGGATACCACTGCCAGCGCCCCTGCCAGATGGATTGTATGAATCATTTCCTTTACCGCGTCATCTCCAACATGAAGCTCCAAATCTATCAAGTCTGCGTTACCGCTCTCCGCTATGGCGCGGCTGAGCGTCAGGTACTCCGCAACAGAGCATGCGCCCTTGCCGCCCTCCGCCTTTGTACGGTACGTAAACAGCAGCGGCAGGTCGCCCATCATGCCTCTTAGCTGTTTTAGCATATCCAGTACGGCGGCAATATCCGCCGCGTCCGTGTAAGCATCCGCACGCCATTCCGCCATATGCAGCGGCAGGCCGGTGAGCCCTGCGGTTTGCGCGAATATCTCCCCGCGCGTGCGCCCAACGATGGGTACGATAATCTTGGGTGTACCTTCGCCAATGCGAAGGCCGCGAACGATAACGGTACGCATGCAGCTTTCCCCCTTTCCGCTAGAATTCAGGCTTCAGGCTGCGGGCAAACAGGCGGCCGATTGCCTCCCTCACATCCGCATTGTGGTAGAGCGCGTCATAAACAGCCTCGCAAATGGGCAGCTCCACCTGATACCGCCTGCCCAATGTCATGAGCGCCTGAACGGTATAAACGCCTTCGGCGAGCTTCTCATACGGTTCTCCGGAAACGAACGCTTCGCCATAGCGGCGGTTATGGCTGTAAGCGGAAAACACCGTTGCGCCGTAATCGCCCAAATGGCACAGCCCGTATGCGGACAGCTCACTGCCGCCCATCGCAGCGATCAGGCGGCCTATCTCGCGCGTACCGCGGGAGGTCAACGCACCTTTGAGCGTGGGCAGCCCCAGCCCGTCCAGTATACCCGCGGCGATGCCGATCACGTTCTTGGCAGCGGCCCCGACTTCGTTTCCGATCAGGTCCTGCCCGTAATAAAAGCGGATCAGGTCGCTGGAGAACGCGGCAACCAGCGCACGCTTGGTGCCTTCCTCCGCGCTGTCGATGACCATGCAGTTGGGCGTACCGTTATAAAACTCCTGCACATGCCCCGGCCCCAGCCACACCGCCACGCGGCAGCTAATATGCATACATTCCGATACGATCTCGGAAAGCCGCTTGCCCGTGTCAATTTCAATGCCTTTCATGCACAACACGAAGGTTTTGTTTTGAAGCTTGTAAGGCGCAAGCTCCTGCATCAGGCCGCGCAGACCTTGCGAACCGATGGAGATTACCATCGTATCCGGCAGTACGGCCTGTGTGAGGTCGGTCGTCAGGCGGATGCTTTCTCCCAATGTAATCAGGCCGTTGCTGCGTGTTTTTAATAACGCCTGCATGTGGGGGGAACCGCTTCTGCCGTAGAGCGTCGCGCTGTGGCCGATGTGGTCGAGATACCAGGCGATGAAAGACCCCCATCTTCCACAGCCGATTACGCCGATGTGCATTGTTCGCTTCCTTTCATTTTAACGCCATGGGGGCATGCCGCTGCTTAAAGCATTATAAGCGTACTCTTACTTATTGGATGCGCATGCGGATACAAACGCGCGGAACAGCTTGCGCGAAGCTTCGTCCGTTTCAAACATGAGCTCCGGGTGCCATTGCACGGCATGCACGAAGCTTTTGTGCGGCGCGTAAATGGCCTCGATCAGTCCGTCCTCCGCGATGGCTGCGGGCAAAAGGCCGGAGGCGAGCATTTTGACGCCCTGATGGTGAAAGCTGTTCACGGCGAGTTTATCCTCGCCTAGGAGCGTATGTAACGGCGTACCGGCGATCAGGTTGACCTTATGGCAGGGCGTGTCGTAAGGGACCTGCCGTTGATGTGTGACGGAATCCGAGCCTGCGAACTGTGAGGGGATATCCTGGTACAGCGTACCGCCCATAACGGCGTTAAAGAACTGCAGGCCGCGGCAAATGCCGAATATAGGCAAATCCAAAGCGATGGCTTTATCAAAGAGCTTGCGCTCGATGGCGTCCCGTTCCAGGCAGGGGATGCCACAGTTGCTATCCATGGCCTCGCCGTAAAGCGCGGGGTTTACGTCATGCCCGCCGGTAAAGAGCACGCCGTCGCACAGGCGGATGAGCTGGTCGATATCCGAATCATCGCAGTTTAAAGGCAGTATGACGGGCAGGCCGCCTGCCTGCCGTATTCCTTCCACGTACCCGGGCAGCATCCAGATGCTGTCTTTTTTTTCGTCAAATAGGGCGGTCACGCCGATGGTTGGTTTCATGTATGGATTATAACCTTTCTTCACGGAATAGGCATTGGGAAATGCCAATGGGAATAGTATAGCAGATTTTTTTATAGATGCAAAAGGGGGGATGCCTCCGGAATATGAAAGGGTAATATTAACAAAGCAAAACGCCCTTATATAGGGCGTTTTGCTTGCAGAGCTGTTATAGCGGTTTATACCTTGCGTTTTCTGGCTGACAGCCATGCAAATGCAATACCGGCGGGCAGCAGAATAAACCCGGCGAGCGCAACGGCATCCCCGGTCTTGGGGGGATTCATCACCATATTTATATCCGTATACACCAGCATGTAGGTGGAAAAAAGCCTTGTCGGGAAAGTGATGGTGTTGGGGTCGCTGTCCAGGTCGTAAAGCCTGTATGTTACGCCGTTATGCACCATTACAATGGAGAATATCCGCCCATCCGCACGAAGCTCTTCGGGGATGAGTATTGTCACCGAGATATCCTCATCCAGTTCGTGTATTTGTGTGCGTCCGTTGGGAGCCACCAGATACAGGGAAAGGTCGAGGTATGTGCCGAGTTCCTGCCCCGTAAGCGCATCCTGCAGCCGAATATAGTCATCCTGCGGGACGTCGTTTTCGTTGAGCGGTTCTACTTCCAGCGTAATGCTGGAGCCGGACGGCACCATATAGCCCGTATTGCGCACAGCGCCGATTACCTCGCGCGTATCCGGCAGGCCTACGATAGGGGGTGCGCCGCTGCCGGTGCCAATGGGGTTCACATTGACAGTAATGGGTCTGTCGTTGTTGGACCAGCTTACGGTAAACGTACAGTCGCTCTGTGCGGATGCGTAATAGGAATCGCCGGTATACAGCGCGGTGATCGTTTTGTCGCCCTTGGAAGAGGGGCTCCATACGGTTTGCGCAACACCGTTTGTGATTGTCGCCTGCCCGATGATCGCGGTGTTTTGCTTGAAGAATACGGTGCCCGTGATGGGTGTGGTTTCGTCATCCGCATGCGTCAGGGTAGCGGTGAGTGTGACCTCTTTGCCGGTGCCGGTATTTGCAAGCACCAACGTGGGCGCGGCTTTGTTGAGCGTGTATTCGAAATAGCCGGAAGCGCTGTTGCCCGCTTTATCCAGCGCCTCATAATGCACATAGCTAATTCCGCTGTTCTGGATCAAAACACTGCGGTTCAGAGCGGTTTTCCAAGTACTCCATGCGCCGGATGCGGGAGCGGCTGAGGAATCGGTCACAGCGACACGCTGTTTGTTGAATCCGCTGCCACCGGTATCGCCAAAGCTCAATACCACATTGGTGTTTTCCGTGAAGGTGCTGCCGGACGCGGGGTTGGCGGTGACGGTGGGATCTACGCTATCCGCGACCACCGTAAACGTGCGGACAAACGCTTCGGACGCCACGCCGTCGCTGTTTCGGGTGACAATCTGTGTGATGGTGTGGCTGCCCGCCGCAAGCGCGGATACATCGTAAGCGCCGTCCGTCAATACGATTTCATTGCTTGTACCATCAAGATAATATTTCACGGATATGGGTGAACCCGCGATATCAAAGCTTTGATCCGTGATCGAAACTGTTTCGGGAACGGTAACGCCATGTATCACCGTGGAAGGGGAAAGCGTGAACATGGCTACGGGCTTTACGGCGCCGCCGCCCTCACCGGACGGGGTGCCGCGGGATACCTGCCGGGAAAGGCTTGTAACAGCGCCGCGCGCATCCGTCACGGTCAGGGTGATCAGGTAAATATGTCCCTCCGTAAACGTCAAGGCCGGATCGATAGGGATGGGCAGAGGCGACGCCATGCTGCCGTCGCTCAAATCGATATATGTCCATGCCTCGGTAATGGCGTCTAAATCCGGATCGAATGAAGCGGAGACAAACTGCGGCGTGGTATCGGCGTTCGTTACGGTAAACGCCGCAACGGGCGCACGATGCGCGATGATGGTATTCACCAGGGTATTCTGGTAGTAAATGCGATAGGTGCCCGCTTCATCAAAATCGCATTCCAGATCCGACATCACGGTTTCTACCGGCGCGGGCGCGGGTGATGCGAAGCCTGCCGTGAAGGAGATCTTCCATTTACCGTCCGGCCAGGCGGGGTCGGCGGTATTCGTCATGGAAGCGCCGGTAGCATTCAATTGCACATTGTCTGTTACAAGTATGGTGGTGGTGTCGGCGTTGTGTGTGACGTAGCGCGCATAAACGGCGTCCGCGATCGCATTGATCTGTTCGTTGTAGTCGTTTGTCGCGTCCGCGTCGATGTTCACAATAGCGCCCTTCAGGTCGTGCTTTTCTAAAAAAGCGGTGGACGCCTCGGCGTTTTCATCGGAGCACCATCCGACGTAGTAGATATCATCGTTGCGCAGCCGGTTCAGAAGCTCCGCCGTAATGCTGGTGCTGCTGAAATCCTCAATGGGATCCTCGTTGAGGTTGACAAGGAACTTATCCGTGTTCTCATGCCAGTTGGGCTGGCGTACGACCTCCGTCAGGCTTCGGACGACATCCATTTTCATGGAGAGGTTGGTCAGCGAAAATATGGTGAGCGCCGCGCAGCCGTGGCCGCGGTAACTGGCCACGGGGCCGAAGCCGTAGGCGGTATTGTGGCTGCCGATGCGTTCAAGCGGCACGGAGGTCGCCGTGCTGCCGTCCGATGCAAGAGTCCAGGTAAGCAGGTGATCGGCTTCATCCAGGTCGCCGTCCGCCGCGGTGACATCCGTGCCGCCCTTATACCACATTTTCAGGGCATTTGGCTCCGCCTGAATCTGTATCTTGCGGTGCCCCATGAAGGAGCCAAGGTTATATACCTTATTTTTCTCGGTAGCGATCAGGGTGAACGCGCCGCCTGCTGGTATATCACTGGTACGAGCGTTGTGAAAAGCCTCGGTATCAAGATTGGTTACTTTATAAAGATAGATATCCCTGCCATACGCGCCGTCATAATCCAGAAACAGCAGATAGCCGTTTAATACCTGACCGGCGCCGTAGGTGCCCGTGATTTCCGAATTGAAGAAGAAACCTACGCCGTCAAAAGCGTCCTGCGCCTGTGCCTCATGAATCTCAAATTCAAATGTTTTTTTGGTAGCCTGCGAATTGGGAAGGAACTTAAAATCCTTATAACCGGATGTGCCGTATCCGTAGAACGTCATGGTAGCGCCGTTGTTGGCTTCTTCAATATGGCGTTCCTTCTCATTATTCGCGTTTGTGGTCTGCGTAGCGGCTACGTTGACATGCTCCACATAGCTGTGGGCGGCGTCGTTAATGGAACTTGTCGTGCTGTGATGTCCACCAGGAAAACGAACCGGTGGTGTTGGCAGTCATAGAACTGGCGGCCGTAATCAGCAGATCCTCCTCCGGGATACGGCGGCCATCCTGATTTAGCGCGGCTCTGAGGTCTTCTTCAAAGTTCGCGTACGCGACACTGGTCGGGCCGACCGCAAGCGCGACTTCCGCCTTGCGGCTGATACTCAGCCCAACCGTTACGCTGCCCCCCGCCGCGAAAGCAGGCGACACAAAGGATGCAAAAAAGAGTACCGTCAGCAGCAGTGATACAATTTTCCTTCTCATAGATTAGATATGCTCCTTCTTATATGTTTAAAAAAGAATGGGGTATATATAATATCGATATACATAATGAAAACTTAATACGCGTGCAACCAACAATTTTTAAATTTGTCGGTTACATAGTATGTATGAATAAAGCCGGAGCCGTTCGACGCACGGCGTCACGTTAGAATAGGATAGCGCAGCCGTATAAGTGCAGATATGCCTTGAGATAGGTCAATACCGGTAAATGTCCTTGCCTAACTTCTTTAAAGCGGCATGGTCGAGTATGCGGTATCCGTTTTGATGTTTTTTGATCGTTCCGCTTTGCACGAAGGCTTGCAGTACGCGTAGCAGGTGCCGGTAGCTTGCGCCCAATATATCCGCCAGGGCGCCCAGATGTTCCGTAAAAATCCCGTTCTCTTCGGTATGCAGCATATAGCTCGCAAGGCGGCATTCCAAAGGATAGAGCATATTCGCGGCATAATTTGAGGAACAGTTTACGAGTTTTTTTGCAAGCTCGCGGCTGATAAAGCGCAGAAATTCCGTATCAAGCAGCATTTTATCCCGGCAGGCGGCAACAGGTATGCCCAGGCAGTACGCGTCGGTGATCGCCTGCACGCAGTTGCGTCCCGTCAATTCCGCGGCCAGCTCCAGGTCGCCCACCACCTGTATGCCCTCTATGAATGCAAACAGCAGCGATTTACCGCTTTCCACCACGCAGAATACTTTTGCCCTGCCCTGGACGAGCAGCAGCATGTACGGCATCGGCTCATCCAATCTGCAAAGAAACTCTCCCCGTGAAAAGCGCAGCAGTTCGAGCGGATAGCCTGTGAGGAAGCCCAAATCCACACCGGTTGAAAGAAGTTTGGCGCAATAGCGCCGCAATGCGCCCTCATCCTTAACTTTTTGCATAGCCGCACTCCGTTGCAAAATATTCCCCTCCATTGTGACATACGTCATAACGGTATGCAAGCCGCATGCGGTAGACTAAAACCGCAGAGGGGGAATGATTTATGCCGGAAATTCTTGCGGTATTCAGCGGTCTTATCATCGCCGTCATGATACTGATGAACGGCGAGCTTTCCGCCGCGTACGGCAACTACCATTCCGCGGTTTTTATACACCTGACGGGGCTGATTGCCGTTTCCGCACTGCTGCTCATCAAAAAGCAATCGCTCCGCCCGCAAAACAAAACGCCCTGGCACATGTTCCTTGGCGGTGTGATCGGCGTGTTCACGGTGGTAGGCTGCAATGTGGCCTATACGGGGCTGGGCGTTTCGCTCATACTGGCGCTGGGGCTCTTGGGGCAGACGGTCACCGCGTTATTGGCGGACAGCTTTGGCTGGCTGGGCGCGCAGCGCAAGCCGTTTGAGAAAAAGAAGCTCATCGGCGTGGCGCTCATCGCGCTGGGCGCGGCCGCCATGCTGCTGTTATAGGAGAGTATCGGTATGTACGTTCTGTTTGCTGTGCTGGGGGGCGTGTCCGTGGTTCTAAGCCGCATGGTCAATGCGTCGCTGGGCGCGCGCATCGGTATTTACCAAAGCGCGTTTTACAATTATGCCACGGGGCTTGCCGTGTCGATATTGGTACTGCTTGTGTCGGGCGAGGCGGCGCCCGCATTCATGCAGGCCATTGCACCCGGGCAATATTATATGTATTTTGGCGGTTTGCTGGGGTTATTGACCGTGTTGATCTCCAACGCCATTACGCCCAAGATGTCCGCTTTTGTGCTGACGCTGCTGATATTTATAAGCCAGCTTGCTTTTGGCATACTGATCGACCTCTGGATGTGCGGCGGCATTTCACCCGGCAAAGTGATCGGCGGCATACTGGTGCTGCTGGGGCTCGTGTATAACCAGAGCCTGGATCGCCGCATGAAGGACGCGCAGGCACAGGGATGAACTCATCGGCTTCATAAATAAGAAGTATTTTTGCGCGCCGCTCATGTGATGAGCGGCGCGCTTCTATATGATATCGAATTGTTGTATAATCAGACTGCAACAAAACAGCACAAAGGATGGCGGATGGACTCACAGCAATTTTTTAAAACTTATGCGCCCGGGCTTACACAGCAGCAGATCGCGGCGGTAGAGCGGGTTGACGGCGCGACGCTGCTTTTGGCGGTGCCCGGCAGCGGCAAGACCAGCGCCATCGTGCTGCGCGCGGGCTATATGCTGCTTTGCGCCGGAATACCGGCAAGGCAGATACTCACGCTGACGTTTTCGCGCGCGGCGGCGGAGGAAATGAAAGCGCGCTTTGCTTCGCTCTTCGGCGGCGCTGTTGGGGAGATTCCGCACTTTAGCACCATACACAGCTTTTGCGTCGGCGTTTTGTACCGGTATTTGGGCAGGGACGCCGTTCGGATGATCGGGGACGCCGAGCGCGAAAAGCTGCTCAAAAGCCTGTTCTTTCAGCACAGCAAAAACGCGGACGCTTTCTCCGAGAATACCATACGGCAGATCGATACCGGCGTCAGCTACGCCAAAAACATGCTGATGGATGATGCCGGTGTGGAAGGGCTTACAAGCATCGACCCGGATTTCCCCGCCATATTCCGCGCATACAAAGAGACGCTTTTCCGGCAGGGAAAAATGGATTTTGACGACCAGCTGCATATGGCTTACCGGCTTCTTTTAGACGATCCCGCTGTATTGCATGAATTGCAGGAAACCTACCGTTATATCAGCGTGGACGAGGCGCAGGATACCTCGTATATCCAGCACAGGATATTGTATTTGATCGCCAGGCGGTACGGCAACATATGCATGGTGGGAGACGAGGACCAAAGCATTTACGGCTTCCGCGCGGCGCACCCCAGGGTATTGATGGAATTCGAACGCATTTACCCCGGCGCGCGCGTGCTGCTGATGGAAACCAATTTCAGGAGCACATGTGCTATCACCGATGCAGCCAACACGCTCATACGCCACAACCGGGAACGGCGCAGCAAAAACATGCGCGCCGTCAAGCCGGAAGGCGCGCCCATCCGGCACACTGTGCTTAAGGACCTGCGCGAGCAGCACGCCACCATTGCCGATCAGCTCGTACGGTACGCGGCGCAGGGGCGGACGCAGGCAGTGCTTTACCGCAACAACGAATCCGCCGTACCGCTGGTGGATATTCTGCAAAGGCGCGGCATCCCCTACGCCTGCAGGGATAAAAGCGCCGCGGCGTTAAGCGGCGCATATATGCTGCAAATTCTTGCCTTGCTGGAGTTCTCACAGGCACAAAGCGATTATGCGTTGTATACACGGCTCTACCATAAGCTGGGCCTGTATACCGCGCGGGATACGCTGGACGCAGTGCAACAGAAGTCGGGCGGGCGGCGCGCCTGCTTGGATATACTCGCGGATGTGGAACTGGTAAAAAACCGCAACCCGCGCGCGGCCACCGCCGCCGAGGAGATGAAAAAACAGTTCGACCGTATGCGCACTGCAAAGCCGCTGGACGCCATTGATACCGCCTGTGGCATATTGGCGGGCAAAAAGCAATCTTTCGCCACAGCCGAAGCGCTGCGCCCCAAGGCGGATGTGCTGCGCGCCGTCGCGCAGCAGTGCGCCTCCATACCGCAGTTTTTGAGCCGCATAGAGGAGCTTCGGCAAATCACGCCGCCGGAGCGCTCAGGCGGCATAACGCTTTCCACGCTGCATTCCGCAAAGGGGCTGGAGTTTGACCGCGTGGTGCTCATGGATGCGTACGAGGGCATACTCCCCGCCCGCAGCGATTCAGATTCGCCGGAGGAACGCGAAAGACACTTTGCCGAGGAGCTTCGCCTGTTCTATGTGGGCGTTACCCGTGCGCGCGACGAATTGGAGATCGTAAGCGCGGAGCAAGCATTCGGCGGGGACATCTCGCCCTCCCGCTTTATCGGCTGGCTGTTCCCTTCTCCCGTGCGGCCTGCGGGCAAAGCGGCGCCAGACAAAAAAGCCGCCTATACGGGCGACTGCTCGGAATTCAGAAAGGGCGCGCACGTGGTGCACGCCCGCTTCGGCAACGGTACCGTTATTTCCCGCGAGGGGGAGATCGCAACCATACGGTTTCTTTCGGGAACAAAAAAGATACACCTGCCCACCTGCTGCGGCTCCGGTGCGATTAGGGTAGGGTAGAGGGATAGGGATAGGCTGCGCCGCCGCGGTGTCAGTTCGTCAAGTTCCGGTATGCGCAGGAACAAGACGTTTGCTTAATCTGCATTATTGCTTAAGCTCAAGGTTGGAAACGGCAAGAACCGCTGCGCTGACGGCATAAGGGTAACTCGGTTCACCGGCAGCGCCCAAGCAGGGGTTGGCAGCCAACGTAAACTCAATCGCGCCCAGGAATATATCCGGCCCGTCATACAGGCCCATCTGGGCAGTAATGGCCCCATTCTCCGCAACGTCGAACGCATCAACCCGGGTCTGGACGCCGCCCCCGCCCGCGTCGGAATGGGCGAGGCAGTAAGCGTCCTTCTCCTCGTCATACCATATGGAAGCGGACAGACGTTCCGGCACATTGGACAGTTCGTTGTAATTAAGAAATGCGGCCGAGGCAAATTCCCGCATCTTCTGCGGGCTTACTACGACATACGCATCAGTTAGTTCCGCCTGCGGATTGTCGTAACCCCAGTTCAAGCCCATCAGGTACAGTACTCTCCAGAAAAACTCCGCGTCCTGCGGCGTATAGCTGGAGTCTTCGCCTATGCCCATGGTGCGTACGATGGAATCAAGTATAGGCGTCATGGCATCCATATTTTTTTTGACTTCGTTTAAATCCGGCGTGGCAGCGGGCGTCTCCGAAGCCATAGGTGTTTTTGCGGGCGTATCGCTAACAACGGGGGAGGGGATTGCGGCTGGCTCTGTTCCGTTAGTTCCCTCCGCAGCAGGGGCACAGGCGGTAAGAACGGTGGAGAGTGCAAAGAGCGCAGCCAACAGTAGCAGAAATTTTTTCAAGGTCATACTCCTAAATTTGGTTTGCAGCCGGGTAAATGCGGCTGCAGAATCATTTCTTTTTTGGATACAGATGGATATAAACCCTATTGATTATAGTTCCGGCGGTCAATACAGTCAACAAATTATATTCAACAACGCATACTTACCTTCTCAATACCCAACCGCATTCGCCAACAGCAGCAGCGCACAGGTGGCGGCGAGTATCGCAAGCTGCATTTTGACGCTCCAGCGCGCCCATTTGCCGTAGGTTACGCCCACGATGCCAAGGCTTATGAGCAATACGGGGTTGGTGGGGTAAAACACGTTGCTGAAGCCGTCGCCGTATATAAACGCGAGCACGGAAAGCTGGCGGGAAATGCCGGTCATATCCGCAAGGGGCGCGATAAGCGGCATCAGCAAAAACGCCTTTGCGGAACCGGACGCAATGAACAGGTTCATCACCAGCACCAGCAGGTAGATCACCAGCACCACGGCGTTCTGTGATGCGGATTGCGTCCAGTTGAGTACGCCGTATAGTATCGTATCGAGTATATGCGCTTCCACCAGCGTGTATTTGACGGAGCTTGCCATGAGTATCAGCAGCACCGCGGGCAGTATGCTGGTTACCCCTTTTATGAAATGCTTTATGAAGGCGCGCAGCTTCATGCCGGAGGCGAGCACCGAAGCCGTACCCGCAATGAGAAACATCAGCGCGATCACAGGCATGACGATCCCCTGCAGCGAAGGAACGAAGCTGGAGGTGACGATGAACAGTATACCGAGCAGCAATATTCCCGCGAACAGATACAGCGCGCGGTCCATGCGCGCTTCCCTCTGGAAATCCAGCCGGAGCGCGGCCCACTTTTCCCGCGCCGCCTCATCGTAAACGGGGGAGCGCTTGGGGTCGCGTTCAATGCGGCGGGCGTAAGGTATTAAAAACGCCATCAGTATGCCATAGACCGCGACAAAGGAGATCACGCGCATGCCCATGCCGGAGAACATCGAAAGCCCCGCAAGCTCCTGCGCGACGCCTACGGTAAACGGGTTCATTACGCCGGCCGCAAACCCGCAGCCAACGGCGAACACGCTCATGCCCAAGCCGACCAGCGCGTCCCAGCCCAAGGAATACGCAAGCGCCGCGCACAGCGGAACGAGCGGCACGCATTCTTCAAAAGAGCCCACGAGGGAACCCATCCCCATAAAGAACAGCGATACGACGGCGAGCAAATAGTACCGTTTCTTTTCAAATCTGCTGTAGATGCGCCCGAGCATATAGCTCATCACGCCGTGCGCGTCAAGGGCGGAGAACGCGCCGCCGATCACCAGCAAAAACGCGATGATGGCAAGTATCGTGAACCCGTCTTCCCCCGAGAGCACAAGTAACGGCGAAAGCAGCCATTTCCAGAAGGGAATGCCTCCCTCGGCGGGGGCGTATGTGCCCGCGACGATCATTTCCTTTCCGTCCGCAAGCACACGTTCGTAGCTGCCCGCGGGCAGCACCATGGTCAGCGCGTAGGTCAGCACCATCAGTACGAACAGCATCACAAGCGCGCCGAGGAATGTTTTGATGCCGATATTGAATACCCGGACATTCTGCTTTTGCTCCATGGTTTCTCCTTTTCGCGGTGAAATGCTGGAAGGACGCGCATTCGATATGCGCGCGGCTGCATGCAATGCAGATCAGCGTTTCGGTTTTGGGGAGCTAAATCGTTGAAAACGTGCCCTTGATGTGCGCGCGGTTGCGGGCGCAGGCCAGCTCCGCGTCGCGGGCGATAATGGCTTCCACAATGCCGCGGTGCTGCGATAGAATTTCACTGCGGGAAATGGAGTTGGCGCCTTCCGGATGGGAATAAACCTGCTCCCGGCTAAACGGCGCGGTCATGCTGTTGACAATGCGGAATACCGGGTTTTTGGAAGCGCGCGCAAAAGCGTCGTTGAGTGCGACGCCGCATTGGAAAAAGGAATCAAAGTCCTGAATCTGCTCCTGGCTGCGGGAAAGTATCTCATTCATCGCCGCGATATCCGCATCCGTGCGCCGCAGCGCCGCCAGGCGGACCGCAAGTGTTTCGCAGATCTCGCGCACTTCCTGCACATCGTTCTTGCTGATTTTTTCCATGCGAATCAGCGCGTGCAGGTTGCGCTCCACCCCGGCCGTGGAGGCCGGGTTTACGAATATGCCGCTGCCGCGCAGTATGGTCACATAATGGTTCTGCTCCAGCATGCGCAAGGCTTCCCGGATGGTAGGGCGGCTGCAGTCGAACAGTGTGATCAGCGTCCGCTCCGTGGGCAGCCGGTCGCCGGGTTTCAGCTCCTGCGCGAGGATTTTCTCCCGTATCTGTTCGTATATGATTTCGGATACCTTCTTTGCCGGGACGCCTGTGAACAAAGAGCGGTCAACGTCCTTCATAGAGCGATTCCTTCCAGCAGTTTTGCGCGCAAGCTATCGCGGCGGCCGGGTCCTGCGCCGCGATGGCCGCGTACAACTGCGTATGCGTTTGTATGGGGTCCGCTTCTGGGCGAAGCATAGCCGCAAGCTGCGTCAGCCCCTCGCCTTGAAGAAGATCGCCGACGGTCTCCCACAGCGTAACGGCGATGGGGTTGTGCGCCGCCCGCAGGATTCCTGTGTGCAACAGGGAAATCCCCTGATAATACTCTGCGGAGAGCGTTTGCCCCGCCACAGCGTCCAGGCTGTGCCGGAGCATAGCAAGGTCGCCGTCAGTACGGCGTTCCGCCGCCAGCGCTGAAAAATCCGGCTCGCACAGCGCCATAAACTCAAACAGCTGCTCTGGCGATAGCCGGTTGAATTGCATCAATTCGTTGAGCGGTTCCTTGATGGCGGTTTCATCGCAGGAAAGCACCACCGCCCTGCCGCCGGGGATCACGCGGATGTATTTTGCGCTTTCGAGCATGCGCAGGGCTTCGCGTATCGTCGGGTGGCTGCGCCCATAAAGCTGCATCAGCGTACGTTCGGAAGGCAGACGGTCGTCTGCCTTGAGCTTGCCTGAAAGAATCAGGCTTTCGATCTGTTCAAACACGAGCTCGGATGCACGCTTGGGCTTGGCCGGTGTGAAATTTACTATTCCCGTTTCCATTTCGCGCATCGTTGCCGCCTCATTTCCTGCTTTGTGGCTATTATAAGCCAAAGCGAAGAATACCGTCAAGAAAGCGGCCGGCCGCCGCCATGCAAAAAAACTCACTGTTTAATATATTGTTCATAAGCCATTGACAAAGTGCGCTTTTATATACTATAGTTTGGTCAATTGGTCAGAACAGTTCTTGATATACAATTACGACAGGAGGTATTCGCCATGGGTAAGATCGTGATCGATGCGGAGCTGTGCAAGGGCTGCAAGCTATGTTTGGCTGCCTGCCCCCGAAAACTCATCCGAATCGGAGAGAAGAACAACTCGATGGGCTATTATTATGCCGAGCAGGTGCAGACCGGGCAATGCAACGGCTGCGCGCTGTGCGCAGTGATGTGCCCGGATTCCGCCATCAGCGTGTATAAGTGAAAGGGGTGAGCGCATTGACAAAGAAAGTAGTCATGGAAGGCAATATCGCGGTCTGCGAGGCCGCTCTGCGCGCGGGGTGCAAGTTCTATGCGGGCTATCCCATCACGCCGCAATCCTCCATCACGGAGTATCTGTCCCATGAAATGCAAAAGCATGGGGGGGATTTCGTGCAGGCGGAAAGCGAAGTTGCGGCGATCAACATGATCGCGGGTGCATCCGCGGGCGGCGCGCGGGCGATGACCGCCACCTCCGGCCCGGGGTTTTCCCTTATGGCGGAAGGCATGTCCTTCATTTCCGCGGCGCGGTTCCCGGCCGTCATCGTGGATGTGCAGCGGAGCGGCGCGGGCGGCGGCCACATACTCGCTTCCCAGAGCGATTACAACTACGCAACCAAAACGCTGGGACACGGCGGCTTAAAAGCCTTTACCGTAGGCCCCGAATCCGCCCAGGAAGCGGTAGACTGGACATACCGCGCGTTTGATATTGCGGATGAATACCGCTGCGCCGTCATCGTGCTGACCGACGGCATGCTGGGGCAGATGCTCGAGCCCGTTGAGCTGCCCGAACCCAAAAAGGATATCCCCGAGCGCGATTACATCGCTTCCGGCTGCGAAGGCCGGGAACGCCGGCTGGTACTGGACTTCACGTTTGATAATCTCAAGCTGGAAAGCTGGTATAAGGCGGCCGCCGCCATGTACCAGAAGTGGGAGGATGAGCTTGCCGTCGCGGAAGAGTATCGTCTGGACGACGCGGAATACGTCATCGCCGCCTGGGGATCCTCGGCGCGCATCGCAAAGACGGCTATCGACGACCTGCGTGAGGAGGGAATCAAGGTGGGCATGCTGCGCGCGGTTACGCTGCATCCCTTCCCCGTAAAGCAGTTCCAGGCGCTGTCCGACCGGCAGGTCAAAAAAGTATTGACTGTGGAAATGAGCGACCCCGGACAGTTTTATTATGATGTGGACCGTGTGCTGCGCGGACGTTTTGAGCACAGGTTCTTCTCACGCTCCGGCGGCGTCATCATCACCCCGGACGAGATACAGGCTGCCGTGCGCAGCATGCTGTAAAGGAGGATACGTATGGAGCTTGTATACAAAAAAAGCGAAGCGCTGATGCCTGTGAGCAGCGGCTACTGCCCCGGCTGCATGCATACCACCGCCCATAAAATTATAGCCGAAACAATAGAAGAAAAGGGCCTTCGCGGCAAAACCATCATGGTGCTGCCCGTCGGCTGCGCCATCCTCGCGAAGGATTATTTCAACTTCGACGTCCTTGGTTCCCTGCACGGCAGGGCGGCGGCAAATGCCGTTGGGCTCAAGCACGCCCAGAAGGATAAGCTCGTGATGACCTATCAGGGGGATGGCGACGCGGCTTCCATCGGCTTGGCGGAGACGTTTTATACGGCCAACCGCGGTGAACCCATCACTGTGATTATGATCAACAACCAGATCTACGGCATGACGGGCGGGCAGCTTTCCCCCTGCACGCTGGTGGGTCAGAAGGCCACCACGGCCATTTACGGGCGTGACCCGGGCGTAAGCGGGTATCCCGTGCATTTGGCGGAAATACTGGCGACACTCCCCGCAGTAAAATACGCGGCGCGTTTTTCACTGCATACGCCCAAGCATATCCTGCAGGCGAAAAAGGGCATCGCAAAGGCTATCGATATCCAAATGAACGACAAGGGGTATTCCTATATCGAGCTGCTTTCCGCCTGCCCGACCAACTGGGGCGTGGCGCCGGAGCAGACGCCGAAATACATAGAAGAGATGGTGTTCCCGGTATTCCCCGTCGGCGTGTTCAAAGACACGGAGGTTAAGTGATATGGATAAAAGTTTATTGATCGGCGGCTTCGGCGGCCAGGGCGTGCAGACGATGGGCAAACTGCTGGCCTATGCCGGCAACGACGCACAGCTCAATGTGACGTATTACCCCGCCTACGGCGCGGAAATGCGCGGCGGCACCTCCAACGGCACGCTAGTCGTGAGCGACAAGCGTATCGGCTCGCCCTCACGCAGGCTTTGCGATTATGTGGTGGTACTCAACGCGCCCTCGTTTGTGAAATTTGAGCCGCGCGTCAAGCCGGGCGGCGTATTGTTTGTCAACAGCTCGCTGATTTCGGAAACCAGCCAGCGTACCGACATCACCGTGGTGAATATTCCTTTAAACGATCTTGTCAAGCCCCTTGGCACCACCAAGGCGCTCAACGTGATCATGTACGGCTTCTTTGTCGCGTATACCGGCCTTATTCCCGTAGAGATCGCCGCCGCGACGCTCAAAGAGCGCCTTGGGTACAAAGCGGAGTACGCCGAGCTCAACCGCAAAGCGTTCGACATCGGCGTGGAGTATGCGAAGGAACTGCTTGCGGCGCAGCCCGCCTGAACGGTTGTTTAAAGATTCACAGCAATAGGAAACGCCAGTGCAAAACACCCCATACGCGGGGTGTTTTGCGTTAAGGCCGAATCGCTTTGTTGCTCTTTTGCCGTGTACCTAGTATGATCTATATTGTTGTCATCAAAACCAAAGGGGATTGCATATGGCGCGTACCGTTAAATTCGCATTTTTACAGACTATACCCGTTATGCTTGGCTATGTGTTTCTGGGCATGGCCTTCGGGTTGCTGTTGCAGCGGGCGGGTTACAATGCCCTGTGGGCATTTTGCATCAGCACGTTTGTATTCGCGGGTTCCATGCAGTTTGTGCTGATCGGCTTTTTGACCGGCGGCGTCAGCCTGATTACCGCGGCGCTGATGACGCTTTCCGTCAACAGCCGCCATCTGTTTTACGGCCTTTCCTTTATTGAAAAGTTTAAAAGCATGGGCAAAAAGGGATGGTACATGATATTTTCCCTGTCCGATGAAACCTATTCGCTGCTTTGCGGAACAAACGTGCCAAAGGAACTGGATGAAAACAAGGCGCTATTCTTTATTGCGCTGCTGAATCAGTGCTATTGGGTGCTTGGCTCCGTGGCCGGTTCGCTGCTTGGCGCGCTTATCACCATCAACACGATCGGCATCGACTTTGCCATGACGGCCTTGTTCGTGGTGATTTTTGTGGAACAATGGTACGCCGTAAAATCGCATCTGCCCGCCGTTATTGGGTTCCTGTGCGGCGTATTTTGCCTGCTCGTATTCGGCGTGAACCAATTTATACTGCCGTCGCTGATTTTGGCGGTCGGCCTTCTGCTGCTGCTCAAAAAACCCATTGCAAAGGGGGCGGAAACAGCATGCAAATGAATGCCGTACTGCTAATCGCCATCGTGGCGGCCTGCACGTTCTTTACGAGGCTGCTGCCGTTTGCGCTGTTTGGGCGCACAAAACAACCGCCCGCAGCCGTGCAATACCTCGGCGGGCTGCTGCCGTCGGCAGTGATTGCAATACTGATCGTATACTGCGTTAAGGATATCTCTTTTGCTGCAAGCGGCGATTTTCTTCCTCAGCTGATTGCCGTTGCGGTCGTCGTGCTGCTGCATGTCTGGAAACGCAACAACCTTTTAAGTATCGGCATGGGCACGGCCTGCTATATGATCATGGTGCAGTTTGTGTTTGTTTGAAATCGTAAAAAAGTTATTCTCTGCCCAAAAATTTCACTTACATCAGGCTGATTTTTTCTGCTAAAATGGGTATGCAACGAGTAGTTCTGACGAGCGTAAGTCCGGTTGTCAGAACTGCTCGTTTTCGTAAATCCATTTATTTCGGCGCGTGCGTGACCCTCAATGCCGCCGGCAGAAGAGGAGGTGAAAACAATGAAACGAATTCAGAGTGATTGCCTGGCACAAACGGTTTTGTTCGAAACGCGGGAGGATTTGGAGAAGTATATTGCAGGCCTTCAAAAGAAACATGTGAAGTACAGGATCGAGAATGAAAGCGCAAAGGGAAACGGTTCCGTCCTCATCAAAATCAAACGGCAGTACAACAATTACGCCTGCCTGCGAAGACTATTTGGCGTAGCGCAGTGGGCTGCAGAGGATAGAGGCCTACACGGGGCGCTGCCCTGCCAGCGCAGGTTAAGCAAGAGCACCGCCAATAGGGGGTGCTCAGCTTCGTTTCAGGGTATAAGTAAAGTAGATAAATCAAAAACACTTGTCTGGAATGCCT
The DNA here is from genome assembly GCA_036677445.1 of Clostridia bacterium. GTDB lineage: Bacteria > Bacillota > Clostridia > Christensenellales > CAG-138 > JAVBWI01. The sequence continues at coordinate 107,203 of JAVBWI010000007.1, read as the reverse complement.
TTAAGTGATGCTGCCGCCTTAATTCTTCCAGCTCGAATCTGGATGGCTCCGTTTTCTGGCGACGCTCCCCATAAAAAGTATTGCGGCATTAGAAAACAGGCTTAATCTCCTACATATATTGTGGTGGGGGTGGGCTATTATGGATTGGCGTGAAAGAATGCGTAACCTTTGGGTTGAGAGAATGATATGGATGCGGCACTACATTATTAGCCTGATGATGGGATTGCGCGATTTGAGTTTTGTGGCGGCGCGGACGCTGCGCAACGGCAGGGAAGTGTCGGGCTTGCTTTCGCGGTTTTATGGAGAAGAGGCTTCCGTCCGTGCCGAAAACATACTGACGCAGCATATTCTTATTTTATCCGAGCTTGCGTCTATGGTAAAATCAAAGGAAAGCATTGATCCGATGTTACCGCAATGGGAAGAAGACAAAAAGAACACGCTGGAATTCCTTCTTAGCCTAAACCCTCACTGGGTTGAGGATGATTGGAAGCCGATAATAGACGAACAATTTGCACTTGAGATGGATCTAATTCAAAGTTTACAGAAAGACCAATATGAAAAAGGTATTGCGGGTTTTGATTTAGCGCACGAAAATGCCCATCGAGCTGCAAGCGTTATGATTGAAGGAATCGAAAAACAGTTTCAACTATAATCAGGCGATATCAGAAAGTCCCGCCACCCTTTCGGATGGCGGGCACTGTTATTCCCTGCAACCGCCTTACGCAGCGCCTTAATCCGGAGGTGAAGGTTTTGCGGATTTTTGCCCTGCTTGCGCGGATATGTGGTGCGGTACCACAAAAAAAGGCACTCCTTAGTGGAGTGTCTTTGTACTGGAGGCGCCACCCGGAATTGAACCGGGGGTGAAGGTTTTGCAGACCTCTGCCTTACCGCTTGGCTATGGCGCCATGTGCCGACCGGCGGCACAAATAAAATTGGAGCGGGAAACGAGATTCGGACTCGCGACCCCTGCCTTGGCAAGGCAGTGCTCTACCACTGAGCTATTCCCGCGGGTGTGCCTGCGGCGCATATCTCCGGCAGGCAGTGGTGCCTCAGAGTGGAGTTGAACCACCGACACAGGGATTTTCAGTCCCTTGCTCTACCAGCTGAGCTACCGAGGCAGGAATGGCGACCCGGAGGGGGCTCGAACCCCTGACCTCCAGCGTGACAGGCTGGCATTCTAACCAACTGAACTACCGGGCCAAATGGTGGGAACAACAGGGCTCGAACCTGTGACCCTCTGCTTGTAAGGCAGATGCTCTCCCAGCTGAGCTATGCTCCCTGGCCACCACAGTGACGATACTTAGTATAGCGCATAAAATGTGAAACTGTCAATAACAATCGATAAGTTTTCGGCGGGTTTTCGGCGGGTCTGATGCATGCTGAAATCCGCGGTTATTGGGAGCGGGAAAGCGGCGTTCTGAAAGGTTAACGCCTGCGATCCATCCCTGACGGCCGCGTTTATTCGCCCCATAATTCCAGCGTGAGCGAGCGCACCTTATCCGTGTTGGGTACAAAATAACTTCGCCCGTCTATGGTCTTACAGCGTCCCGGCAGCGTAATGAATTCCACGTCTTTCAGGGAAAGCCGGGATAAAACATCACCCAATATCAATATTTGCGTCGTGTTCAAATTGGTGCGCACATAACTCGCAAGCGCGCCCCACAGTTTGGGTACGGCTTCGCGCGCGCCCATATCCTGCACGCGGGAGGCGAATGCGCGTATGAACGCCTGCTGCCGCCCGATACGGCCGATATCGCTGCCGCTCGTCACCCCGTGCCGCAGCCGCACGAAAGCGCGCGCCTGATCGCCTAAGAGTACGATGGTTTCGCCCTCGTCGCCGAAGCCGGGCACATCATAATCCAGCGTCACCGGCACGCCGTCCACGGCGTTGGCAAATGCCGATATGCCGTCCATATCGATACTCGCAAAATAATTCAAATGAAAGTCGCTCTCCAGCCCGTCGAACAACAGCCGTTCCAGCGCGGCAATCAGGTTTTCATGCCCGTGCGCTTCCGGCCCGCCGCCGTAATGGAAGGCGGAATTGATCTTATTATATTGTGTGCCCAGCACCTTGCCGTCATCGTTTAACCGCCGTACGCGGGCGCGCGTATCGCGCGGGATGCTCAGTACCTTGCAGGCGGGCGTATTGACGTCGATGACAAGCACCGCAATGGTGTCGCTGCGCCAGCCGCGGCCTGCGGCCTCGCGGTCGGTGTCGCTGTCCAGCCCCATGAGCACGATATTGATGGTGTCGCCGCCCAGCACGCGTGCAGGCGCGGGCGTGGGGGTGGGCAGCGACATCAGCGCCGCGGGTACGAATGTCGCCTCGGGGAGCGGCGAAAAAAGCGGCGTCTCTGCTTGCTGCGGCGCTGGCGTTGTGAAGGCGCGAAGTGGGTCGGCGCGCAGCGCATTCAGGCGCGCTACAGCGCCTATGCCGATAAACAGCAGCACGAGCGCTATCAGAGTTATAAGCATTCGGCGCCGCCTGCGCCTTCCGGGTACTGGCATATGGGGTCTCCCTTCAGGTGGTGTTGGACCCAATAGCGCACCGGGTGTGAACCGACGCGCCGGGCTTACTTAGGTAACGCGGATGAATTCATTAGCGTTTACTTAGGTAACCACTGATTAATTCGGCACGCTGTCTTGACGGCCGATTTGCGCTCTGCCGCGTCGCGAAAATCTCGAAATAGCGCTGCTATTCCTTCGATTTTGCTCCTTGCAGGCCGCAAAATCCTCTCGCCAATCCAGCATCCCTCATTTAATCAGCGCTTACTTAGTTTGCGTGAAATTCGCAAAAACATGTTCGGGCATACCGTGGAATGTACACGAATACACATAAAAACAAAGTGCCGTGCAAAAAAAGCAGGCGGGCTACGCCTGCGCTCAGAGTATCGACAAACCCTCCACGGGAGTGGGGAGGATTCGAAAATCCCCCTTTTGATCCAATTTGACGACATGCGCGTCAAATTGGCGGAAAAAATGCCGCTATAAGCAGCATTTTAACCCCCAGAAAACCCATTGACAAAGTCCGCAGGCCTTTGTCGATGGCCTGAGGCGGGCTACGCCTGCGCTTTCCATTGAGCCCCATCATACAATAGATTGCCCCGGCTGCAACGGTACATGCGGGGACTTCAGCAAATCGATGTGTTTGCCGCAGGCTGTCACCACCATGCGAACAGCTTACGGCGTTGCCGCAAACACGCCAGATGGAAAAAGCACCATATTACGCCTTTCGGCTCACGGGGCTTTGGTGCATTTCATACTGTTTTGTGAGTCGGAAAGGCGTATGGTGTTTACATATGGAAGCAAACCGGGAGAACAACCGCGTCGTGATTTCCGGCTGGGTTCAGGAGACGCCGACATTCAGCCATTGTCTCTATGGGGAAGCGTTCTATACCTTTCCGCTGGTGGTACCGCGGCTTTCCGGCACGGAGGACGTGCTTCCCGTCACGGCGGGCGAGCGCCTCCTGCCCACGCTGCCCGAGGAGGGGCAGATGCTGCTCATCGGCGGGCAGCTGCGCTCGTACAATATGCAGTGCGATGGGAACAACCGCCTGCTGGTCACGGTATTTGCGCGCAGCCTTGCCGAAAAGCCGGAACAGGCACCCTATTGCAACGAGATCGCGCTCAACGGCTACATCTGCAAGCCGCCGGTGTACCGCACGACGCCGTTCTCGCGCGAAATCGCGGATTTACTGCTGGCGGTCAACCGGCCGTATCATAAATCCGACTATCTGCCTGTAATCGCATGGGGGCGCAACGCGCGCTTTGTGAGCGGGCTTTCCGTGGGCGACAGGCTGACCGTGCTCGGCCGCGTGCAGAGCCGCCCCTATCAAAAGACAATGCCGGACGGCACGGTGCAGTTCCGCGTCGCTTACGAGGTCAGTGCGGCCACCGTGGATTGGGAGCGGGAAGAATAGGGTTTGAGAAACCGGTTCGCGAATTTTCATGGATGTGCGCCGGTGGGCATACATGAAACAAAGCAGACGGAAAGCGGGACAGGCCCATCTCAAGGAAATATATTGCGTAATCGGTCTTGTATAGGAAGCCTTCCAAAATCGGCGCATGCCACGCACGCTGGCGCGCCGTATTTTTGTTTTCGGAATTTGTTGCGCGCACTAACAACAATGCATGCAGGAGTGCGCTTGTGATATACTCGAAAAAGCAAAGAAAAGGAGTTTTGCATGAATGCGCCGAGTTATAATTGCAATTATGATGGCGGCCGTATGGATGCTGTTGCCGGGCTGCGCGCCTTCCCTACAGGAAGAAAGCATTGCCCCCGCGACGCCTGCGGTATTTAGCCCCACGCCGCAGGCAACGACCCCGCCCACGCCGTCTCCCAATCCGTTGCTGGATGAAGATAAGCTTCTGTCGTTAGCGGGGATTTATCCGGGCGAACGAATTGAAAATATTGCTGAAGAATACGGCCTCCACTATCTTTCGGAGGAGGAAGCCGAGAATACCGGGATGTACGACCGATACCGCCATATATTTCACAGATCGCGTTATAAAACCTTTTATGACGGAAAGGGTCTGGCGGTACGCGTTTTTTCAGACGGCACCATTGGACAGGTTCTTCTGTTGGCCTCCGGTTATGAAACCCCGGACAGGCACCAAGTGGGGGATTTATGGCCTTATGGAAAGGGCGTGGAATATTCCGTAAGTAAGACCTATGGGGATATTTCCTATACGGTTCTTTACTATTCGCTCGGATATGAAATTGCATTAGTAAAGATGGATATCTATTATGACAGGATACTGTCAGAAGCCCAAGCGGATTTGAACCACAACGGCGCCGATGAACGTTTTGTGCTTACAGGGCGCGCGTCGACCATGTTTTTTGAAACGCTGGCGCAAAACAAGGTTGTTCCTGACAGAAGCGGCGCGGAATTCCTGTATGACGATGACCCGGCGACGCGCCCGCGGCTTACCGTATATGAGAATGAGGACATTATATGGACACAGGCGCTGCAGTACTATCACTATTGGGATCCCGGCGGGTTTCCGTCATTGACCCCGATGAATAAAGGGAGAAAGGATCGCTTTATTGAGTTATGCTACCCCACCGGAGGGTCCGGCGGGGATATGTACTATAAGTTGGTATATGATGATGTAAATGATACATACACGATCGAATTTTCAGGGCAATGGTGGTAAAGAGAGGATGTATGAAAAAGCCAGCCTGGGGCTGTCCCGCTAACGCCACAAAAAACGGGCCTTGGCTTTCTGCCTTGGCTCGTTTTTTTATGGCGTTTGGTGAGTCTCTTATACCTTGGGTTTAATGTAAATGCCTATTCCTCCACGCGGATGACGCTCTCCACGCACTCCGTGCAGCCGAGCGTTTCGATCTCCCTGAGCGCGGCCTGCAAACCAAGCTCGTGCGCTTTGTGTGTGACGAATGTGATCCACGCGATGTGCCCGTTGCCGTTTTCCTGCGGTTCCGCAAGCTGCAAGACGGATTTGAGCGATACGTTGTGCTTGGCGAACACGCCGGAAATCGAGCTGAGCACGCCCGGCTCATCCAGCACGCGGGTACGGATGCAGTAGACGCTCTCCCAGTCGTCGACCAGATGCGTATCCGCATCCATATCCGGAATATTCCGGAAGGTGTTGTAGCGGTGCCTGCCTTCGTTGTGGCACGCGTAGATAATGTCGCCCATCACGGCGGAAGCGGTGGGCATCTGGCCCGCGCCGCGCCCGTAGAGCATCACGTCGCCCACGGCGTTGCCGGTGATGAACACCGCGTTGAAGGAGCCGCGGATGGATGCGAGCGGGTGGGTCTTGGGGATCATCGTGGGGTGCACGCGCACCTCCACCAGGTTGCCCGCTGCCTTTTTGCCGATGGCCAGGAGCTTGATTTCATACCCGAGCTGGCGGGCGGCGTCAAAATCCGCGGCGGTCAGCTTGGTAATGCCCTCGCGGTGGATGGCGTCGATGGGAATATGCGTATGGAAGGCGAGCGAGGAAAGTATCGAGAGCTTATAGGTTGCGTCGTAGCCTTCCACATCCGCGGTGGGGTTGGCCTCGGCATAGCCGCGCGCCTGCGCTTCCTTAAGGACCTCTGCAAAACCGCGGCCCTGTTCGCTCATTTTGGTGAGTATGAAGTTGGTGGTGCCGTTGATGATGCCCATCACGCGCGTGATGTTGTTGGCCTGCAGCGAATCCGTAACGGTACGTAAGAGCGGAATGCCGCCGCCCACCGTCGCCTCAATATACAAACCGGCGCCAGTCTTTTTCGCGGCTTCTTCAAAGGCGTACCAGTGCTTGCTGATCACTTCCTTGTTGGAAGTCACGACCGTCTTGCCGGCATTGAGCGCGGCAAGTATAAATGTACGCGCTGGCTCCACGCCGCCCATGCATTCAACTACGACGGAAATGGCGGGGTCGTCCACGATGTCGTTGAGGCTGGTCGTGAAAGTTTCGCGCGGGGCCATGTTGATATTTGGCTCATGCTCGAAATCCTTGACGAGTATGCGGGCAACAGAGAGATCCAGGTCTTCCCTGTGCAGGATATCCGCATGATTCTCCGTAAGTACCCGGTATACGCCGGAGCCGACGATACCAAAGCCGAAAAGTGCGATGTTGACCTGTTTCATGTGTTCCTCCAATATATAAACTATTTTAATATACTATGTTTTTTACCGGTTCATTTCGAAAATCATGGCTAGTCCCTGCAGCGTGAGCGTAGGGTTGAGCGTTTCGATGCAATCCGTCTCGGACGCGATCAATCCGCCCATGCCGCCGGTGGCGATAACGCGCGCTTTTTGCCCCAGCTCCTGCTGCGCTTTTCTTACAAGGTATTCCACCTGCCCCACATATCCGTAGAGTATGCCGGATTGGATGCAGTGCTCGGTGTTGGCGCCGATGACGCGCGCGGGCCTGATGTATTCCACCTTGGGGAGCATGGCGGCGCTCTCAATGAGCGCGTTGGTGCTGACCTTGAAGCCGGGGCAGATCATGCCGCCCAGGAATCGGTCGCCCACCTGCACCCCGAAGGTGGTGGCGGTGCCGAAGTCCACCGTGATGCAGCAGCCGCCATAGAGTCTGTACGCCGCCACGGCGTTGCAGATTCGGTCGGCCCCCAGCTTTTGCGGATGCTCGTAATCGATATGCAAGTCCGTACGCAGCCCCGCGTGCACCTGCATGGGGGTGATGCCGGGAAAATAGATGCCGCACATGTGCTCAATGGTGTAGTTCAGGGAGGGGTTGACGGAAGAGAATATAATTCCGTCCACGTCCCCGGTATTCAGGTGCAGGTGCGCAAAAAAGCTTTCCATCTGCACGCCGTACTCGTCCGCGGTGCGGTGTTTGTCTATCGCCAGCCGCCAGGAGTGCATAAGCTCTATGCCCTCGAACAGCCCTGTTTTAATGTTGGTATTGCCTATATCCAATGCCAGCAGCATGATGCGCTCCTTACTGCTTTTCGCGCGGCTGCCGGTTTTCTTTTTTCGTAAAATGCAGCAGCGCACGGCCCACGGCCGTGCAGATAATGACCGCCGCCGCGGCTTCCAATAAGCCGTTTAGCGCGACGACGCCCAGGAGCACATTCAAAAACTGCGCCGCGGTAAAACCGGCGGCAAGCCCGAAGGCCGCGCCCGTCTGCTCAAACGCGAACAGGTACAGCCCGCCCAGCAGCAGTATGGTATTGGTCATGGAGCCGACAAAAGCGGCGGCGCCCATGGCGGCGGTTTCGCTTTTGCGGCGCAGCGCATGGTAAGTGAGCGCGGAAAATACGCCCGTGAGCACGCGCGGCAAAAAGAGCACCAGGACGATCAGCAGCAGATTATACGCGCCAAAGCCGGTGTTCGTACCCAGTACGATCGCCGCGATGGCGTCCGGCCGCATAAAGCAGGCGATCAGGCTGGTCAGCCCGAAAAAGAAGCCCAGCAGCGCCCCGCCCTTTACCCCAAAACGGTACCCGCCCACAATCACCGGGATATGGACGGTGGTGATGGCGGCGATGGGCAGCGTGATATATCCAAGCGGGGTAAGCCCCAGCAGAAAAATCATACCGATGAAGAGCGCGTATAGCACAAGCGTTCGCGTGGAGACACGTTGCATTTCATTTTCCCCCTAACGGGCGGTGGTTGCGCAATACAAAACGCGCCGCCCCTGCTAAAATACCTGAATGTACCATTCGGGTGCAAGAATTATGGACTATTATAACAGCTTTATACGCGCGGCACAATCAAGCGGGGCCATAAAATTCAGGTATATCGCGATATACGGGCGTAATTTTATCTGGAAAACGCGGCAAGCGGAATGCGGATCGGGTTCTATCGTTCGGCGCGCGCAGAACCTGCGGCGACATTCTTCCTTATTTTTCACAGGCGCGGCATTTACGCCATTCGTGCTTCGTGCTACAATAAGATAGAACGAATATGCGGATGAGGCGGGGCAAAGCGTTGGTCGTGTTGGGCATTGATCCGGGATATGCCATAATGGGTTACGGCGTGGTGGAAAACCGGGGTACCTCGCTTCGTGCGGTGGATTTCGGCGTGATCGAGACCGGGGCGGACATGCCTTTTCCCGAACGGCTGGAGCGCCTGTATGCCGGCACGCGCCAGCTTGTGGCCAAGTTCCGGCCCGTCCATGTGGCGTTTGAGGAGCTGTTTTTTTACCGCAACGTCACCACCGCCATACAGGTGGGCGCGGGGCGCGGCGTGGCGCTGCTGGCGGCGCAGCAGAGTGGGTTGCCGCTGTATGAATATACGCCTATGCAGATCAAGCTGGCGGTAACGGGCAACGGCCATGCGGATAAAAAGCAGGTGCAGCACATGGTGCGCGCGCTCGCGGGGCTTTCCTGCATTCCCAAGCCGGATGATGCGGCCGATGCGCTTGCCGTGGCCATCTGCCACGCAAACACCATGGGCGCCGCGGCGGAGGAATACCGCATCAAATAAGCTTAACGCGCGCAACGCGGCAGGGCCGCGTTGCGCGGAAGATAACGGGAGGCAGCATGTACGCACATATCCGGGGTGAGGTAACGGAGGTCGCGGCCGACCGCGCCGTGGTGGAAGCCGCAGGCGTGGGCTATGAGCTCAGCTGCAGCGCGAAAACGCTCAATACCCTGCGCGCGGGTACGGCGGCAAAGCTGTTCACGCACCTGTACATGGCCGAAGGAATCATGGCGCTCTACGGGTTTGCGGAAGAAACGGAGCGAAGCATGTTCCGGAGACTCCTTTCCGTTACAAGGGTGGGGCCCAAACTGGCGCTCGCCGTGCTTTCCGTTCTCACGCCGTCGGACGTGGCGGCCGCCATTGTAACGGAGAACGCGGACGCCTTTTCCCGCGTGCCGGGTATGGGCAAAAAGACGGCGCAGCGCGTGCTGCTGGAACTGAAGGAAAAAATCGGCGCGCAGGAAATGACGGGCGTCGGCCTGCCCGCTTCCGCCGCGGAATTTTCGGATATCCGGGCGGAGGCTGTGGCGGCGCTGATGGGTCTGGGGTACGACGGCGCGTCCGCCTCGCGCGCGGTGACTTCCGTGGAGCAGGCGGACAGCATTGAAGAACTCATCACGCTTTCGCTGCGAAAGCTGGCGAAAAGCTAGAAAATACCGATACTATGAATAAGCGCGTGCGGCAGCCCGCCGCCGGAGGAACATCGTGGAAGAACGACTCCTGACCTCCTCGCTGCGCGAGGAGGACATGCAAACCGAATACAGCCTGCGCCCCCGCTTCCTGAACGAATATATCGGCCAGCATGACGTCAAGGAGCATATGCGTATCTACATACAGGCCGCGAAGGACAGGGGCGAGCCGCTGGACCATGCGCTGCTCTACGGCCCGCCTGGCCTGGGAAAGACAACGCTTGCGGCCATCATCGCCAACGAGATGGGCGGCAACCTGCGCGTGACTTCCGGCCCAGCCATATCCCACGCGGGGGATTTGGCGGCGCTTTTGACCAATCTTGCCCCGGGCGACGTGCTTTTTATCGATGAGATCCACCGTCTCAACGCGACCGTGGAGGAAGTGCTTTATCCGGCGATGGAGGATTATGCGCTGGATATCATCATCGGCAAAGGGCCGAGCGCGCGCAGCATCCGGCTGGAGCTGCCCCGCTTTACGCTGGTAGGCGCCACCACCCGCATGGGGCTCTTGACTTCGCCGCTTCGCGACCGCTTCGGCATCAAGGAACAGCTGGCGCTCTACGGCGCACCGGATCTTTGCACCATCATTACGCGCAGCGCGCGCATACTCAATATCGAGGTGGAAGCGGAAGGCGCTTCTGAGATCGCCGCGCGCGCGCGCGGCACCCCGCGTATCGCCAACCGTTTGTTAAAGCGCGTGCGCGACTATGCGCAGGTGCGCGGCAGCGGCGTGATCGATCTTCCCGCCGCGCAAAAAGGGCTTACCATGCTGGGCATCGACGCGCTGGGGCTGGACCCGGTGGACCGCCGCATGCTAGAGACCATGATCGACAAATTCGGCGGAAGGCCGGTGGGGTTGGATACCGTGGCGGCCGCCACCGGCGAGGATGCGGCCACCATAGAGGACGTATACGAGCCGTACCTTTTGCAGTTGGGGTTTATCGCCCGCACGCCGCGGGGCAGGGTCGTGCTGCCGGCAGCTTATGCGCATCTGGGGTACGCCGTACCCGAGGGGCAGGCGGGCGTACAGGCGCGCATGGAGCTTTCATAAAGTCCGAACAGGTTGAGTCTTATTTTGTGAAACGGAGGGCTATCCACATGAAGAGGCGGGACATGGAGCTGCAGGTAGAGCAGTTGAATGCCCAGATACAGGCGCTCAATAAGCAGGTTGAGGCCTATCACGCGCAGGAACAGGCCATCGTGCAGGCGCTGACCGAAGCGCAGAGCAGCGCTTCACGTCGCATAGCGGACGCCGAGGCGCAAGCGCAAAAGATTATTCGGGATGCGGAAGCCAAGAAGAATTTGCTCGCGTCAGAGGCCGATCAATTGGTGCAGGATGCAACCGCCCGCGCCGCCTCTATCGTGGAAGCGGCACAGGCCGAGTCCACGCGCAGGCTTGCGCAGACGGAAGCCTCCGTGCAGGATTTTGAAGCGCGTTTGCGCGCGCTCAATGCGTCGCTGCACGATGCGGCCAGGCAGGCGCGCATACAGGCGGAAACCTTCGCCAAGTCGCTGGACGCTCTCAGGGACGAGACCCCTGAAATACTCGCGGAGGGCAAAGGTCTCTCCGCGCTTATCAGCACGCAGGCCGGCAAGCTGCCCGAGGAATACAAAAACCCGCAGGAGCTGATGCACGGTATTTACCAGCTGCAGGGCAGGGAGATTCCCGCCGAGACGGCCAAGGCCAAGGAAGAGCCCGCGCCGGAACCGCAGAAGCCCGAGCCGCAGAGGCCCGAGCCGCAACCGCCCGCGCCGCCGCAGCCTGCCCCGGTGGATGAAGACGACGAGGAGCGAGTGTGGACGGTGGATGAGGTGATCGGCAAGGGCGCAAAGGCTTACCCGCAGGCGGCCGCCGATTTGTCCGACGAGGATGTGGATCTGGACAGCCTGCTCGACGAGATCATAAGGGAATGACGCCTGAACCGGCGCAAACATATACGAAGGAGTTTCATATGGCAAAGAACAACGACCAGGAATTCGTCAAGCACATCGCAAAGCGGGACGAAGACTTCCCCCAATGGTATACCGACGTTATACTCAAAACGGATATGGTGGATTACTCCGACGTCAAGGGCTGCATGGTCATCAAGCCCTACGGATACGGCGTGTGGGAGCTGATACAGGCGCAGATGGATAGGCGCTTTAAGGATACCGGGCATGTCAACGCCTATTTCCCGTTGTTCATACCCGAAAGCCTGCTGCTTAAGGAAGCGGAGCATGTCGAGGGCTTTGCGCCCGAAGTCGCGTGGGTAACGCACGGCGGCAGCGAGAAACTGACCGAACGCCTGGCGATCCGCCCCACCAGCGAGACCGTCATAGGCTCCATGTATTCCAAATGGATACAGTCCTACCGTGACCTGCCCATGCTGATGAACCAATGGTGCAACGTCGTGCGCTGGGAAAAAAGCACGCGCCCCTTTCTTCGCACTAGCGAATTTCTCTGGCAGGAGGGCCATACCGCGCACGCCACATTTGACGAGGCGCAGGAAGAGACCATGCGCATGCTCGGCGTGTACCGCGAGTTTGCGCAGAACGTACTGGCCATTCCCGTCGTGACGGGCCGCAAGAGCGAGAAGGAAAAGTTTGCGGGCGCGTACGCCACCTACACCATGGAGGCCATGATGCAGGACGGCAAGGCGCTGCAGATGGGCACCTCGCACAATATGGCTGATAATTTTGCCAAGGGCTACGATATTCAATACTTAAGCAGGGAAGGCAAGCTGGAGTACTGCTTTACCACCTCGTGGGGCACCTCCACCCGCATGATCGGCGGGCTCATCATGGTGCACGGCGACGACCGCGGCCTGGTGCTGCCGCCGCGCGTGGCGCCCATACAGGCGGTGATACTGCCCATCGCCCAGCATAAGCCCGGCGTGCTGGAAAAGGCCGGCGAGCTGCTGCACATGCTCAACGATGCGGGCATTCGCGCCAAGGTGGACGACAGCGAACAGTCCGCGGGCTGGAAATTCAACCAGTGGGAAATGAAGGGCGTGCCGCTGCGCATCGAAATCGGCCCCAAGGATATCGAACAAAACCAGGTGGTCGTAGTGCGCCGCGACGATCTCAAGAAGCAGTTCGTACCCATGGAGGGTTTGGCGAACACCATACAGGGTATGCTTGACGATGTACACCGGGGCCTGTTTGACAAGGCGCTGAAGCTGCGCGAAAGCCGCACGGTGGATGCGACGACGTTCGAACAGCTCCGCGAAGGCGTGCAGCATGGCTTTGTCCGCGCCATGTGGTGCGGCGAGACCGCGTGCGAGATGGAGATCAAGGAAAAGACCGGCGGCGCCAGCACCCGCTGCATGCCGTTCGAACAGAAGCAGCTTTCCGATGTCTGCGTGCATTGCGGGAAGCCCGCGCACGCGCTCACCTATTTTGCAAAGGCCTATTAAGGGAACGGAGGGATAACAGCCCATGAAGAAAGCCGACAACAAAACGCTGATACTTGCAGCCGTTATGTTCGTGGTGATTCTGCTGTTGACGTGGCTTCTGCGCATTGATATTCATTATCAGGAGGCGCTGGCGGGGTATTGGACGCTGGGCGACGTGGGCATATACGTCGCGGCCGCATTGCTGGGCGGACCGTGGGCGGCGCTTGCCGCGGGCCTGGGCTCCGCGTTTGCGGATATATTTGCCGGGCAGGCCGTTTACGCGCCGGCAAGCCTCGTGATCAAGGCGATTATGGCGTTCGTGTTCGCAGCCTTCGCCAAACGCGGGCATTCGCTTCTCCACCTCGTAAAATCCGTATGCTATAGCGGCGGAGTCATGGTGCTGGGATATTTCCTCTATGATCTGATCATCCGCGGCAATTACGCGCTTGCGGCCATCGGGTTGCCGTTCAACCTCCTGCAGTTGATCGCGGGCGGCGTCATTGCCGTGCCCGTATTATTTTTGATGGGCGGGAAAACCTATCGGCAGGGGAACGGCTTTACCGTCCGCAAGGACGATTTCCCTACAACAACAAAAAGGCAGTTGAAGTAATGTGAAGTTAACGGTGCTGGGCCGCTACGGGCCCTTCCCCGCGCCGGGCGGCGCATGCTCCTCCTATTTGCTGGAGGCGCCCGCCGTGCCCGGACGCAACCGTCCATCCGATAAACAGGTGCGGCTGGTGCTGGATCTTGGCGCAGGCGCGCTTTCGCGGTTGCTTACCGTATGTTCGCTGCAGCAGGTGGACGCCATACTGCTTTCGCACCTGCACAGCGACCATATGTCGGATATGCTTGTGCTGCGCTACGCGCTGCAGCAGCTGCACAAACGGGGTGTGCCCGTACCCACCCCGCTGCATGTGATTGCGCCCGGCGCGCCGGAAGCGGAATTCCGCATGCTTGCCTCCGCCGGTACGTTCGATATGGTCAGAGCCGAGGACGGTATGAAGCTGCGCTTTGGTTCGCTAAATGTTACGCTCCACCGTATGCTGCACCCCGTGCGTTCTTTCGCCATGGATATCGTGGAGGAAGAGCCGCCGCGCCCGCCGTCGTATGGCGAAGAGGCGCCGCCGCGCCGCCTGTTTTATACGGGTGATACCGGCTGGCATGAAGATTTGGTGCCGCTGTGCAAAAACGCATCGCTGCTGCTGGCGGATACCGGCATGATGGCAAAGGAAAAGACCACCGAGTTCGCGCCGCATCTGACCGCCCGCGAGGTAGGCACGCTTGCGCGCAGCGCAGGCGTGGGCAGGCTGTTGTGTACGCATATCTGGGGCGGCGGCATACCGGATGAGCTGGTGCTGCAGGAAGCGCAGGTGGATTTCCCCGCTGCGGAAATTGCGCGGGAAATGTCGACCTACGAAATATGATAAGCTTCCCAGGGGCGCGTTCCATGTGATAGATGTACAAGATTGCAAAGCGGCGTTTTTTTACGCCGCTTTTTTATACTCCCGATATGATTAAATCCCGCAAATGGGCCTCTCGAATTAATCGTGTTTACAATTTCATAATAAAGTGTTGGTATTATGACATAGGGGTGGTGTGATGGCGCACATACTCATCGTGGAGGACGAGCAGCCGATCAACGAGCTGCTTTGGCGCAACCTTACGCTGGTGGGGCACGCTTGCCTGCGCGCCTATGACGGGTTGGAGGCGCTTAGACTCCTCCAAAACGGCGGCGTGGACCTCGTGCTGCTGGATATCATGCTGCCGGGCTTGAGTGGCCTGGAGGTAATGCGCAGGCGGCCGGATACGCAGGTGCCCGTCATACTGCTGACGGCGCGCGCCGGCCTTTCCGACCGCGTGCTGGGGCTGGATATGGGCGCGGACGATTACATCGTCAAGCCCTTTGAAACGCTGGAGGTGGTGGCGCGCATACAGGCCGTACTGCGAAGGGCAAAGCGGCAGGAAAGCGTGTTCGAGCTTGACGGTATGCGCATCGACCTGGACGCGCGCGAAGCGCAGGTAATGGGCGAGGACGTGGAGTTGACGCCGCAGGAATTCGCGCTGCTCGAAACGCTCATATTGAACCGGAACCTTGCGCTCTCGCGCGAAAAGCTGCTGGAGCTTGCCTGGGGGTTCGACTATATGGGCGATACCCGGACGGTAGACGTCCATATCCAAAAACTGCGCAAAAAGCTGGGGCTTTCGGGCCGGATCAAGACGGTTTATAAGCTGGGATACCGACTGGAGACGCCGCGATGAAATACTGGCAGAAGATATTTCTCTTCACGCTGCTGCTCTTCCTGTTCGCGTTCAACGCGGGCGCGTTTTTGCTGGCCGACGCGGCGTATGAAACGGCGCTCGCCTCCGAGCGCGAGCGCGCGTTTACCGAACACGGCTTTATCGCGGACGCTTTTGCGCGGGATTTTGCAGCCGCGCTTGCGCGCGGCACGGCGGCGGAGAAAACCGTGCGCCAAAGCCTGTACAAGAACTATGCGGATTATTACGCCGCGCAGGGCCTGTATCTTGCGCTGCGTATGGACGGGGATATCGCGTATTCCAACCTGCCGGATCAGGCAGGCGCGCCGGGGCCGCAGGCGGAAGGTGTACAGGCGTCCGCCGTGCGCGGCACAGACGGCGCGCCCTGCCTGTATGTGGAGGGAAGCGGGGAGAAGCTCGTCGTCACGGGAAACGGGGAGGAGACGAAGTACTCGCTCATTACCGCCCGTTCCATCGCGGGCATGCAGGCACGCATGGATACGCTCACGCGTACGCTTGTATGGGAAAGCATAGGCATATCGCTTGCGCTCTGCGCGGCGCTCATGCTCATGCTCAAGCGATTGACCCAGCCCATACAAACGCTTTCGGGTACCGCGCGCGCGATTGCATCCGGTTCCTATGGCGTACGCGCGCAGGTATTCAGCCGTGATGAGGTTGGGGAGCTTGCACGAAGCTTTAACCACATGGCCGGCGAGATACAGGCGCAAATGGGCGCGCTTTCCGCCGCCGCGGAGCAGAAGCAGCGCTTTATCGACGACCTTGCCCACGAGATGCGCACGCCGCTCACCGCTATCGGCGGTTATGCGCAATACCTGTTGGAAGCCGCCATCACGGAGGAGGAGCGCTTTGACGCGCTGGCCTATATCCGCAGGGAAAGCGTCAGGCTTTCCGATTTATCCGAAAAGCTGCTGCTCCTTACGAGGCTAAGGGAAGACGAACCTGCCCGCGAGCCCATTTCGTTGCGGGAACTGTTTGCCGATATTGCCGCGACAGTGGGGCGGGCCGCGCGCAAACGGGGGGTCGTGCTGCATATCGGCGCGGGGGATACCGTGTGGAACAGCGACGGCGCGCTTTTGTACATGCTGTTTTTGAATCTCGTACAGAACGCCCTGCGCGCCGCGGGCAAGGGCGGCAATGTGTGGATCACGGCGGACGCGGCGCACGCCTGTGTGCGCGATGACGGCTGCGGCATCGCTCCCGACGCGCTGCGGCACATTACCGAGCCGTTCTTCCGTGTGGATAAGTCCCGCTCCCGCAGCGAGGGCGGCGCGGGGCTGGGGCTGGCACTGTGCAGCCGCATCGCGCAGCGGTTGGAGCTGGAGCTGACATTCGATTCCGAGATGGGGCGGGGTACGACGGCGGTGCTTTCATTTTTACAACTTTCTGACAACTCCGTTGGAACTTCGTGACAAACGGGCGGTAGGATGCACCCATCATCAGGAAAAGGGGATGCATAACGTGGAAAAGATCAAAAGCATTTTGAAACGCATTTGGCTGCCGCTTGGGGCGGTCGCCGCCATCGGGCTTAGCGCCGCGCTGCTTCTGGGCGGCATACGCGTAAGCCGGAATGCGCGCGGCAACCAGACGGTGCTGCTCGAAAGCGCGGCCGCACAGACGTCTTCTGCGGAGGTGACGCCCGCGCCTGCAGCCACGGAGGCGTTAGCGCCGCGGGAACGGGCCGATCCCTTCGCCGAACAGCACGGATTTTCGGCTGTGGATGTAATCGACGAAAACTCGTCGTCACCGACGGTCAACGACATAGATTACCAATACGCCGCGTCGCTCGCCGCGGACATGATCAAAACCGTATTCGGCGACGACCTGCAGGGCGAGACGCTCTATTCGCATTATTACAAATACGAGGGCATGGTGGGCGGCGCTTACGAAGTGTTCGCAGGCAGCGTGGATTACCAAAAGGCGCGCTACACCTGCTACATGGATTCCACGACCGGCCAGATCCGCTTTGTGGATAAGCTGACGCCAGAGTCCGAGCTGACGAAAGGCGATACGTTTGCCGATGTGGATCGTTCGCTCATGGACGCGGCGCAGCGGGACGTCGAACGGATTGTAGGGTCCGTTTCCCCGCTTATCGAAAAGAGCTTTGCAAATGGCCGCCGCATCGAGGAGGTCATGCTCGACGGCATCCAGTGGGATTTTCTCGATCCGGCCAACGACGTGCTGGTGGACTGCAAAATCCGCATGAGCGAGGGCGAATGCTACATGGCGCGCGTCACGTATCCGGATATCCGGATCGTGCAGTTCAATATCTATCCGCTGGGCTGGGAATCCTGCCTATGGGGGTATTGGGATCCCGAGCAGGCGGATGAGTACCCGCCTGTAGCTGTGCAAGAAAGCGCGGTGGAAGCCGCACGTGAAACGCCCGCGCCGTCGCCCGCGCCCGTGCCGTTGCCCACGCCTGCGCCCGTGCCGACGCCTGGGCGGTAAACGTGCGGGAAAAACTTAGCCTGTTTCAGGCAAAAGACCGGCGCGTCCGTTTGGGACGCGCCGCAGGCTGTCGACAAACCCTCTCCCTTGGGGGTAGGGGATCGCAATCCTTCACTTTCAATCCGATTTGAAGCCTGACCCACCGGGGTCAGGCGTAATACTGCCTATAACATCAGTGCCTGCAGAAACGTCCTATTTTGTTTATGTTCATTATCCAAATTAACGTAATATATATAAAGATGTATAAATTGACTTATCGCATAGTTATTGTTAGGATAGATATGTTTGAGAGAATGTATTCACTACAATAAAATCGGAGGTATACTATGATGGAATATACTCTTCCCTTTATGTTTTTTATTCTGTTCGTACTTATTCTGATCATGATCGGTTATGTGAAAGCGCCGCCCGATCAGGCGTATATTATTTCCGGCCTGAAGAAGGACGGTAAGATACTGATTGGCCGGGCCGGAATCAAAATTCCGTTTCTGGAGAGGTTGGATAAGCTATATCTCGGACAAATGACAGTGGATATAAAAACGGAGCAGTCTGTTCCAACCAACGATTTTATCAATGTCAATGTGGATGCTGTCGCCAAAGTCCGCATTTCGCCCACCACGGAGGGAATCAAATTGGCTGCCAAGAATTTTTTAAACAAGCGGCCAGAAGAAATTACACTCGATCTCCAGGATTCTCTGCAGGGCAATATGAGAGAGATTATCGGAACTCTTTCCTTAAAAGAAATCAATACGGACAGGGATTCCTTTTCTGACCAGGTCATGCAGAAAGCGTCCAAGGATATGGACAAATTGGGTATTGAAATACTTTCCTGCAATATTCAGAACGTTACGGATGAAAACGGCCTCATCAGGGACCTGGGTGCGGACAACACCTCGCTGATTAAAAAGAACGCGGCGATAGCAAAGGCTCAGGCCGACCGGGATGTAGCCATTGCCCAGGCTGATGCGGATAAAGCGGCCAATGACGCAAGAGTCCGTTCTGATACGGAAATTGCACAAAAAAACACGGAACTGGATATTAAAAAAGCCGAGCTGAAAATCGTATCCGACAGCAAGAAGGCGCAGGCGGATGCCTCTTATAAAATCCAGGAGCAGGAACAGAAAAAAAGTATTGAGACTGCGACCGTCAACGCACAGATTGCCAAGGCCGAGCGCGAAGCACAGTTGAGGAAACAGGAAGTTGAAATTGCCAAGCAGACTCTGGACGCCCAAATTCGCGCACAGGCTGATGCGGATCGTTATCGTCAGGAACAAGAGGCGCAGGCGAGTCTGTTTAAACGTCAGAAGGAAGCGGAAGCTAAGAAATTCGAGCAGGAACAGGACGCTGAAGCCAAAAGGGTGCAGGCTGAGGCAATGCGCTTTGCCCGGGAGCAGGAGGCCGCCGGTATTAAAGCGACTGGTCTGGCCGAAGCCGAGTCAATCAGAGCGAAGGCAACGGCTGAAGCAGAAGGTATCGACAGAAAAGCGGAAGCCATGAAGAAATATGGACAGGCGGCTATCATCGAAATGGTGATGCAGGCGCTGCCTGATATCGCGAAAAACGTGGCCGAACCGTTAGGCAAAGTTGATAAGATCACTATGTATGGCGAGGGAAACAGCGCAAAACTGCTTCAGGACATTGTCAATGGCACGACACAGATCACGGAGGGTTTCGCGCAGGGCATGGGTATTGATATAAGGGCTTTACTGGCAGGCATCGTGGGCGGCAAGATTGCAACCGCAGGCGATGATAAACAGTCCGACATTCAATAAATTCAACAACACATTCCAAAAGTGAGTGCGCCGGTTGAACCAAGCCGCTATAAAAGCCGTCAGTCAAGTCTGACGGCTTTTCATTTTTTTTCGTGACAGATGCCGTCAGGCTCGGGTGCCTGCACGGGACCGCGGCGCTTTAGTGCGTCCTCAGCCACGCCAGAACGTACAATATGCTCAAGAGAAGCTGCAGCACGAACAGCCCGATGCATACGTTTTTACGCACGCGATCCTTGCGGCGGCGGAAAATATCCACGCCGATGAGGGGGACGATGGGGATGATGCCTGCGCAAAATATAAAGGCTGCCGTCATGAATTCCTCCTGATTGAATTGAAACATGAAATATTGCGATACGCTTTACGCGATAGCCATACTGTTACAAACTATATATACCGTACCATATACTGTAATACGGCACAACCGGGGTTTGCTGGAAGCGTTGGAAACCCGCGCGTTTGACGCAAAGAGGTGAACGTGTAAAAAGAAAACAAATATTCGCTTGCAACGGTTTTCCTTTGGCGTGGTTTCTGGTACAATATCTGAAAAAGGAATCGTATTTTGGGAGGATCATGGAATGGTCAAGCATGTGGTATGCCAGAAATTTTCCGATAAAGCGGATGCAAAGGAAGCCGCACGCATGCTGCGGGCGCTGCCGGGGGCGGTTCCCACGCTGCGCGGCATGGAGGTGGGGCTCAACGAGCTTGAATCGGAACGTGCGTTCGATCTGGTGCTCATTGCAACGTTTGACGATATGGAAGGGCTTCACGCTTACGACGCGCATCCGGCGCATGCCGCGGTACGCGCGTTTATCAAGCCGCGGCGGACAGGCACGGTATCGGTGGATTATACCTGCTGACGCGGGTCACGCAAAATGCGAAAGCGCTTGTGTGAAGCCGCTGCGGCGATTTCACACAAATACTGACGCATTTTGTGTGAGGCCGCAGCGGCGGGGTTTTTCGCAGATGCCTGCGCCGGAGAGGCGCGGCCGGCATCTGCGCAAGGTGTCAAAACCGGCGTACATGCCGCCGGTTTTGACGATATAAAGCCTAATTTTATAAAACCAATTTGATTTTAAGCCTTTGGAGGCATAAAAAATACATGAACGAATTTAAGGTCGTGGCCCCGTACGAGCCGGAAGGGGACCAGCCCCGGGCGATCGACGCGCTCGCGGCGGGCGTGCAGCGCGGCGATAAGCTGCAGGTGCTTCTGGGCGTGACGGGCAGCGGCAAAACCTTCACCATGGCAAAGGTCATCGAGCGCGTGCAAAAGCCGACGCTCGTTTTGGCGCACAATAAAACGCTCGCGGCGCAGCTCTGCTCGGAATTCAAGGAGTTTTTCCCGGACAGCGCCGTGGAGTATTTCGTCAGCTATTACGACTATTACCAGCCGGAGGCGTACATCGCCTCTTCGGATACCTATATAGAGAAAGTCTCCACCGTCAACGACGAGATCGACAAGCTCAGGCACAGCGCGACCTGCGCGCTCAACGAGCGGCGGGACGTTATCATCGTCGCTTCGGTCTCCTGCATTTATGCGCTGGGCGACCCGGAGGAATACATGCGCCTTTCCATTTCGCTCAGGCGCGGTATGCAGATGGAGCGGGACGAGGTCATGCGCCGCCTGGTGGATATCCAATACCAGCGCAACGATTTCGATTTTGCGCGCGGTACGTTCCGCGCGCGCGGGGATGTGCTGGAGATATTCCCTATGAACTGGTCGGACAAGGCCCTGCGCGTGGAGTTTTTCGGCGACGAGGTGGAGCGTATCAGCGAGGTCAATGCCCTTACGGGCGAAATACTTCTGGACCGCGCGCATGTCGCGGTGTTCCCCGCGTCCCACTATGCCACCAGCAGGGACAAGCTTAACGCCGCCATGCAGGAAATAGAGGACGATCTGTACGCCCGCGTGCGGGAATTGAAGGCGCAGGACAAGCTGGTGGAAGCGCAGCGGCTGGAACAGCGCACGCAGTACGATCTCGAGATGATGCGCGAGCTGGGCTACTGCAGCGGCATCGAAAACTATTCGCGCTACTTTGACGGGCGTAAGCCCGGCCAGCCGCCCTTTACGCTGCTGGATTATTTCCCGCGCGATTTTCTGCTGTTTGTTGACGAAAGCCACGTCACCTTCCCGCAGGTACGCGGCATGTACCGCGGCGACCGCGCCCGCAAAGATAACCTGGTGGAATACGGCTTCCGCATTCCGTCGGCGTACGACAACCGACCGCTCCGGTTTGAGGAGTTTGAACAGCGCATCAACCAGGTGGTATGCGTTTCCGCAACGCCCGCGGATTTTGAGCTGGGGTTGTGCACGCAGGTTGCGGAGCAGATCATACGTCCCACGGGCTTGGTCGACCCGGAAGTCGAACTTCGCCCTGTCAAAGGGCAGGTGGACGATATACTGGGCGAGGTGCGCGAGACCGCGCAAAAGGGCTACCGTACGCTCATTACCACGCTGACCAAGCGCATGGCGGAAAACCTCACCGAATACCTCGACGGCATGGGCGTGCGCGTGCGCTACATGCACAGCGATATCGAAACAATCGAGCGTATGGAAATCATACGCGACCTGCGGCTCAACGAGTTCGACGTGCTGGTGGGCATCAACCTCCTGCGCGAGGGGCTGGATTTGCCCGAGGTCGGCCTTGTCTGCATACTGGATGCGGATAAGGAAGGATTCCTGCGCTCCTCCACTTCGCTGATACAGACAATCGGCCGCGCCGCGCGCAATGTCGACGGCCGCGTGATACTCTACGCGGATGGTATTACCCCCTCCATGCAGCGCGCAATAGACGAGACCAACCGCCGCCGTACCAAGCAGCAGGCGTACAATGCGGAGAATAACATCACGCCGCGCAGCGTTACGAAAGCCGTGCACAGCGTACTGGAAATCTCCAGGAAGGTACAGGATACCGGCGGTGCGCTCTCCGCGGAGGACCGCGCGAAGCGTATCGAAATACTCACCGAGCAGATGCGCGAGGCCGCGCAGGCGCTGGAATTCGAGGCCGCTGCCAAGCTACGCGACGAGCTGCGCTCCCTGCAGGGCGAAACGGTGAAAGCGCCGCCAAAGGCCGCGCCGGGCACCGTGGGCAGCCGGAAGCCCGCGCGGGGCAGAACGCGCAAATGAATGATAACAACCGGTTCGCCGGATAACGATTTACGCAAAGGAAAGGACATATGCAGGATTCCATAGTCATCAGGGGGGCCCGGGAGCACAATCTCAAAAACGTATCGCTCACGCTGCCCCGCAACAAGCTCATCGTTATGACGGGGCTGTCCGGCTCGGGCAAGTCCTCGCTGGCGTTTGACACCATCTACGCGGAAGGCCAGCGCCGTTATGTCGAGAGCCTTTCCTCCTATGCCCGCCAGTTTTTAGGGCAGATGGAGAAGCCGGATGTGGAGTATATCGGGGGCCTGTCGCCCGCGATCTCCATCGACCAGAAGAGCACCAGCCACAACCCGCGTTCCACCGTGGGCACGGTGACAGAGATTCATGATTATCTGCGGCTGCTTTACGCGCGCTGCGGCATACCGCACTGCCCCCAGTGCGGCAAGCCCATTTCCCGCCAATCCATCGATCAGGTGGTGGATCAGGTGCGCGCATTGCCCGAAGGCACCCGCATACAGGTGATGGCGCCGTGTGTGCGCGGCAGGAAGGGCGAGCACCAGAAACTGCTGGATCAGCTCCGGCGCGACGGCTATGTGCGCGTGCGGGTGGACGGCACGCAGTACGATATCGGCGACGTACCCGCGCTGGATAAAAAGTTCAAGCATACCATTGAGGCGGTCGTCGACCGTCTTGTCATCAAGCCGGGCATGGAAAGCCGCCTGACGGATTCCATAGAGACCGCCTTCGCGCTTGCCGGCAACCTCGCGCTGGTGGATGTGATCGACGGCGAGCCCATGCTGTTTTCACAGAACTACGCCTGCCCGGATTGCGGCGTCAGCATGGAAGAGCTTTCCCCCCGCATGTTCTCCTTCAACAATCCGTTTGGCGCGTGCCCGACCTGCACAGGCCTGGGGTCGCTGCTAAAAATCGACCCGGAGCTGGTGCTGCCCAACGCTTCGCTTTCGCTTAACCAGGGGGCGATCAGCGTTTCCGGCTGGCACAGCGACGCGCACGAGAGCATCGCGGGCATGTATTTCAAGGCGCTTTCGGAAGCCTACGGTTTCTCGCTGGATACGCCGGTGCGCGAGCTGCCGAAAAAAGTGGTGAACGCCATACTCTACGGCACCGGCAAGGAGAAGCTGCACATCGTCTACTCCAAGGAGTACGGCTCGGGAACATTCGATACCGCATTCGAGGGCATCATCCCCAACCTTGAGCGGCGCTACCGCGAAACACAGAGCGAATACGCCAAGCAGGAGATTGAGACCTACATGGCGAATATACTATGCCCGGACTGCGGCGGCAGAAGGCTCAGGCCTGAAAGCCTTGCCGTCACCATCAACGGCAGAAACATATCGCAGCTGAGCGGCGCTACCGTGCTGGAAGCGCGCGCATTCCTGCAGGGACTTGATCTTTCTTCCTCGCACGCCATCATTGCCGCGCAGATATTGAAGGAGATCGACGCGCGGCTCGGGTTCCTCGTGGATGTGGGGCTGGATTACCTGACGCTCTCGCGCGGGGCGAACACGCTTTCGGGCGGCGAGGCGCAGCGCATCCGTCTGGCCACGCAGATAGGCTCCGGACTGGTGGGCGTGTTGTATATACTCGACGAGCCCAGCATCGGCCTGCATCAGCGGGACAATGCGCGGCTGCTGAACACGCTCAAGCACATGCGGGATATCGGCAACACGCTCATCGTCGTCGAGCACGACGAGGAAACCATGCGCGAGGCGGATTATATTGTGGACGTCGGCCCCGGCCCGGGCGAGCACGGCGGCGAAATCGTCGCGGCGGGCAGCGTTGCTTCAATTATGGCCTGCGAGGGCTCCGTCACCGGCCAGTTCTTAAGCGGCGCACGCAGCATCCCCGTACCCAAGGAGAGGCGGCCCCTTAACGGCAAATGGCTGCATGTAAAGGGGGGGCGCGCGCATAACCTGAAGAATATAGATGTGGATATTCCGCTGGGGGTATTTACCTGCGTCACGGGCGTAAGCGGCTCCGGCAAATCCAGCCTTGTCAACGAACTGGTCAAAAAGACGCTGCTGCGCGATCTCAACCGCGCGCACATACGCCCCGGCGACTGCGACGGCATAACGGGCATGGAGCATCTGGACAAGATCATCGATATCGACCAGAGCCCTATCGGCCGCACGCCGCGCAGTAACCCCGCCACCTACACGGGGTTGTTCGACCTTGTGCGCGAGGTGTTCGCCATGACGCCCGACGCCAAGCTGCGCGGCTACACCAACGGGCGCTTCAGCTTTAATGTCAAGGGCGGGCGGTGCGAGGCCTGCCGCGGCGACGGCATCCTCAAGATAGAAATGCATTTTTTGCCGGACGTATACGTCCCCTGCGAGGTTTGCGGCGGCAAGCGCTACAACCGCGAAACGCTGGAGGTGCGCTACAAGGGCAAGAACATATACGACGTGCTGGATATGACGGTGGAGGAGGCGCTCTCCTTCTTCGCGCCCATCCCGCGCATTGCAAAGAAGCTGCAGACGCTCTATGATGTGGGGCTGAGCTATGTCAAGCTCGGCCAGCCTTCCACACAGCTTTCGGGCGGCGAGGCGCAGCGCGTCAAGCTGGCTACCGAGCTTTCCCGCAGGGATACCGGCCGCACGCTGTATGTGCTGGATGAGCCTACGACGGGCCTGCATATGGCGGATGTGGAGCGGCTGCTGGAGATATTGCAGCGGCTGTGCGAGGGCGGCAGCTCCGTGCTGGTGATCGAGCACAATCTTGACGTAATCAAGACCGCGGATTATATCATCGATATGGGCCCGGAGGGCGGGGACCGCGGCGGCACCATAGTCGCCTGCGGCACACCCGAGGAAGTCGCCCTGCGGCCCGGAAGCTATACGGGGCAGTATCTCGGGCGCGTGCTGCCGCACTAACGGGAAACGGCATACGAAGACTACTGACGAACCCTTCCCTTAGGGGAGGTGGGGGATCGTAATCCCCCACTTTCCATCCGATTTGATGACATGTGCGTCAAATCGGTGAGGAAATGCCGCCATGAGCGGCATTTCAACCCACAGAAAACCCGCCGGCAAAGTCCGCAGGACTTTGTCGGCGGCTAGAGATATGGGGGTATACTCTTATGGCATTTACGATGGAACGCTGGCATTCTGCCGTGGGGCAGCGGTTCGCGGTACGCAAGTACAGGGAAGAGCCGGCCGAAGAGGAAATTGAGGCCCTGCGCGCGCAGGCGAAGCAGCTTTCCGCCCGCGGCGTGCGCATCGAGCTCCTGCATGAGCCAAAGGCGTTTGCGCCCATACTGCTGGGCAGCGGGCGCGTCAAAGGCACGGGCTGGCTCGCCGCTTTTATTAGCCGCGATGTGGATGCGCGCACGGTCGGCTACCTTGGCGAGGCGTTCGTGCTCGAATGCACCGCGCTCGGCCTGGGTACCTGCTGGCTGGGCATCTACAACAAAAAGGCCGTGGCCGCCGCGCTTCAACCGGAACCGGGCGAAACGCTGACCTGCATTACGCCCATCGGCATAGCTGCGGAAAGCTACGCCGCCCGCCCGCGCAAGCCGCTGGATAAGCTGACCGGTCTTGCGCAGCGGGAGCTGCAGGCGCTGCCAGAGTGGCAGCAGCGCGCGCTGGAGTGCGCCCGCCTTGCGCCCTCCGCCACCAACGCGCAGCCTTGGCGGTACGTTGTGGAAGGGGAAAACATCCGCGTGTGCTGCACGGGAAACAATTACGGCTTTGGCAAGATCGACTGCGGCATTACCATGCTGCACCTGGAACTGGGCGCCGCGCACGGCGGCGTTGCGGGCGAATGGAAGTTTGAGGCCGACGACGCGATATTCCAGCCGACATCGTACGAGAATTGAACAGGGGGACGATGGAACCCTTTTTTAGGGAAAAGGTTCCAACCCTCCTGAAAAGCACAGATTATTTGTTAAGCCTGCGCTCTAAAACAAGCAAGGAGGGAGCGGCATGGAAATCCTGCGGGTATTGGAGGCAATACGTACCCCCTTCTGGGATAGGGTGATGGCCAACGTCACGTTTCTCGGCGATCAAACGGTATTTATGGCCGTCGGACTCATCGTCATCTGGTGCATCGATAAAAAGTGGGGCTTCCGCCTGTTTTACCTGGGGCTGTTGGGCAGCGCCGTCAACCAGCTGTTAAAGGCGATTTTCCTGATCCCCCGCCCGTGGGTGCAGGACCCCAAATTTACCATCGTGGAAAGCGCGCGCGAAGCGGCGACGGGGTATTCCTTCCCAAGCGGGCACACGCAGGGCGCGTTTACGCTGTTTGGCGGGTTGGCGCTGTGGCTCAAAAAACGCTGGGTTACGGCTGCCGCCGCGCTCATTATATTGCTGGTTGCGTTTTCACGGATGTATCTGGGCGTGCATACGCCGCTGGACGTGGGCGTTTCCCTGCTGTCCGGCGTGCTGATGATCGCGCTGATGGCGTATCTTTTTAAGAAAGCGGACAGCGGCAAGCGCGCAATTTTTGTGCTGGGCGTTGCGGGGATGCTCTTCTGCGCGGCGTCGGTGCTGTATGTTGTGATTGCGCCGGTCACGCCCAACAACGTGGCGGAGTTTGACGCGCATGGGCTGGAGAGCACATTCACGCTCACGGGCGCCATGCTGGGGCTCTTGGTAATCTGGTGGGCGGATGATAAGTATCTGCATTTCCCGGTGAAGGCGGTCTGGTGGGCGCAGATTATAAAATGCGCGGCAGGCCTCGCGCTGATTATGGCGTTGCGGGTGCTGCTCAAGGCGCCGCTGCTTGCGCTCTTTGGCGGGTATGCGGCGGCGGACGGCGTGCGGTATTTTTTGATGACCATCGCAGGCGGCGCGCTTTGGCCCATGACGTTCAGCTTCTTTTCCCGCCTGGGAGGGAAAAAGCGGGGGTAATATGCTTTGCGCCTGTTCGGTATGAGAAGGCACACACAGAAAGCACCAACATAAAGGAGGTCTGATACACATGACATGCACGCGATGCGGAAAATCCATCCCACCCAATGCGGCGTTTTGCAGGTCCTGCGGTGCGCGCGTTGAAGTTCCTCCGGCACCGCCCAAAGGGTGTATCTGCGCCTCCTGCGGCGCGGCGCTCAGCCCCATGGCGAAGTTCTGCACCAAATGCGGCGCGCGTGCGGAGGCCGCGCCCCCGGCGCCCAAACCGCCGCAATGCGCGGCCTGCGGGGCGATGCTTTCCGAGAATGTGCTGTTCTGCATCAAATGCGGCGCGCGTACGGCCGCCGCGCCCAAACCGCTGCAGTGCGCGGCCTGCGGCGTGCAGCTTCCGCCCGACTCGCTCTATTGCAACAAGTGTGGCGCGCGCGTAAGCGCTGCGGAAGAACCTGCGCCCGTTATGGAGTTTGCGCCGGTTGCGGATACCGTGCCTGCGCCGGAGCCTGCGCCCGTACTCGATTTTGAGCCGTTCCCCGGCTCGCCCGAACCTGTCGTACCCGAACCTGAGCCGGTTCCCATGCCTGCCTGCATAGCTGAACCCGCGTCTGAACCGGAACCGGAGTTGGAACCGGAGCCCGAGCCGGAGCCGGATGCGACGCCCGCGTGCGAGTCCGAATCCGTACCGGAACCGGAACCGGAGCCGGATACGACGCCCGCATGCGAATCCGAGCCGGAGCCGGAACCTGAATCCATGCCCGCGCCGCCCGCGGCGGTTTGCCCTGTTTGCGGCCAGCCGCGCGTACCGGGCGCGATTTTCTGTACGGGCTGCGGAACGCGCCTGCCTGCCGAAGCGCCCAAGGAACCGCCCGCGCCGCCCAAGTGCGCAGCCTGCGGTGCGCCGATTACGCCGGATATGAAATTCTGCACCGCCTGCGGTGCGCGCATCGGCGGCTGACAAATACGTACCGATAAAAACAAAGCCTCCTGCCGGGTAATTCGGCAGGAGGCTTCTGCTACATCAGATATGCCTGACCGTAATCTGTGGGAATTCTGCGGCGAGAAGCTCGGCCAGCAGCCGCCGGTGGCAGAAGTCCGCTTCCGGTTCGCTGCACAACAGGCAAATGCGATCGTATTTTGCGTAGGTATCGCAGAATTTCCGATAGGATTCCCGTTGATGGATCAGCTGCCGATACTGGCTTTTGAATTCTTCATAGGAAAGTTTATTGCTTTTAAACCCATCCATCATTTCTTTTGTCGGCGCGAAATCGGCGGCATATACATACGCACAACCGCAGATTTCCCGCAGGAAGTATTGAAGATCCCTGCCCTTTGTAAAGCCTGAGAGCTGTGACGCGTTGTTCAGGCGGATATCCATCAGCAGCTGTATGGCATTATCCTTTATCAACCCGAAGAACTGTCCCGCGTCTTTTTTCGTAAACCCCATCGTATACAGCTGCATGCTTCTTCCCCTTATATATGCTCCAGCTCAAAATCGATGTTGCGCGAATCCATATGCACCGCCGCCACGCGGATATGGACCGCATCGCCAAGCCGGTAGATCCGCCCGTGGCTGCGGCCCACCAAACGGTAGCCCTTCTCGTCGTAGATGTAATAATCATCGTCGAGTGTGCTGGCGCGCACCAGCCCTTCTACCGTGTTGTCCAGCTCGACGAAAAAACCGAAGGAGACCACCCCGGCGATAACGCCCGCAAAGCTTTCGCCGATGCGCTCCTTCATGTATTCGCATTTTTTCAGTTCATCCACGGCGCGCTCGGCCTCCATGGCGGCGCGCTCGCGGCGGCTGCAATGATCGGCAACGCCGGGCAGCATATCGTTGAGCCTGTTCGCCTGCTTCTCGTTAAGCTCGCCGTGCAGCATCATTTTGATGATGCGGTGTCCGATCAGGTCGGGATACCGGCGAATGGGGGAAGTAAAGTGGCAATAGCGCGCGGCCGCAAGGCCGAAGTGGCCGAGGCAGGCCTCGCTGTAGCGTGCCTTCTGCATGGAGCGCAGCACCACTTTGCTTACGATGCTTTCCTCCGGCGTACCCTGCGCGGCGTCGAGCACTTTCTGTATGGCGCGGGGCTGAACATCGCGCAGGTTGCGTATGCCGTAGCCGAGCGTCTGCAAAAACGCGTTGAGCTCGGTCAGTTTCTCCTTATCCGGCACTTCGTGCACGCGGTAAAGGAAGGGGCTTTTCAGGTCGTACATATGCTGCGCCACGGTCTCGTTGGCGATGAGCATGCATTCTTCAATGATGCGGTTGGCAATGCCCCGGTCGGCTTTTTCAATATCCGTCGGGCGGCCGTCGGCGTCCAGGTGGATATTTGCCTCCGCGAGGTCAAAATCGATGCTGCCCCGTTTGACGCGCCGCGCGTTGAGCACGCCGCACAGCGCTTCGAGGTCGCGCAGCATGGGTAGGATATCCGCATATTTCTTTTGCAGCGCTTCGTCGCCATGCAGCAGCTTTGTAATATCCTCGTATACCAGCCGGTGCTTGGAACGGATCACCGTTTCCGCAAGCCGGTGCCGCAGCACGCGGCCGCCTGCGTCGATCTCCATAAAGCAGGAAAGAGTCAGCCTGTCCACATTGGGGTTGAGCGAGCAAATGCCGTTAGAAAGTTCCACCGGCAGCATGGGGATGACCCGGTCGGCCAAATACACGCTGGTGCCGCGCTCCAGCGCGTCATGGTCCAGCGCGCTGCCCTCCTTCACATACTGCGCGACGTCCGCAATGTGCACGCCCAAATACAGGTTGCCGTTTTTCAGGTGTTCCAGGCTGACCGCGTCGTCAAAATCCTTGGCGTCCGCGCCGTCGATGGTGAATATCATCTTATCTACGAGGCTTTCACGGGTGATGCGTTCATCCTCCGCAACCTCCTTGTTCATTGTCCGGGCCTGCCGCGCGGCAGCCTTGCTGAAGGTTTCCGGTAGCTGGAACTGACGGATGATGGAAAGTACGTCCGTGCCCACGGAATCCTTGTTGCCCAGCACTTCGATGATCGCGCCGCGCATCGGGCGGCGGCCATCGGGATAATCAAGTATTGAGGCCACGACCTTGTCGCCCGCCATAGCCTTTTGCGTACGATCACGGGGAATGACCATGTCCATGGGCAGCCGCACATCGTCGGGTATTACAAAACCGCCCAGTTTGCCGTCCTGTTCAAATGTACCCACGATCTGCGTGTACGCGCGCTGCGAAATCAGCGCTATCTCCGCCTCGGGGGAACCGTTGCGGCTGACCTGATCGGTATAGCGCACCCAAACGGTATCGCCGTGCATCGCGCCGTGCATGGCGTCCGCGGGAATAAAGGCGTCCTGCCCGCCTGCGGCGGGGAGAAAAAAACCAAAGCCCCGTGCGTGCCCCTGCAGGCGTCCGGGCGTGAGGCCGGCCTGCTCAGGCAGCGCCAGCTTGCGCCTGCGCGTCAGCAGCAGGCGGTTGGATTGTAAAAGCGCGGCGATGCCCGCTTCCACGGCCTCCTTGTCCTGCAATTGTTCGGTCAGCGCTTCTGTGGAAAGCGGCTTGCCTGCCGCCGTCAACGCCGCAATAATTTTATCCTGCATATATGCTGTATGTACTCCCTTTCTTAAATCCTACATTCCTTCTTTTATCGTACCCCGACAAACGCGCTTCAACCCGTTTTGAGTCAAAAAGCAAAATCGCGGCAACAACAAAACGGCACGCATGTTACGCGTGCCGTATCGCTTCAGCTCATTTTGTGCGCCGGTTCTTTAAGCTACCGGCAGAGCCACCATAACAAGCGCCAGCACGCCCACCACGATGGCCAATATGATAGTGATCTTCTGGAGCTTGGCTTCTTTCGTTGCGGACTTTCCCTTAGCCGAAAGCGAAGAAGATTCGCCGCCGAACGCCGCGCCCAAGCCGGAGCTCTTGCTCTGCTGCATAAGCACCACTGTGCAAAGCACCACAGATACTACCAACAATATGATGGTGATAACCTGCCGTACAACTTCCATCAAAACATACCTCCATCCATGACTGCAAGGACAATTCTATCATGCAGGGCAGGCTAAAGCAAGCACTTCTTGTCCAAAAACCCGCTTTAGCCCTGCTTTATCAGCGGTTTACCCGTCATTTCCGGCGGTACGGGCAGCTCCATGAGCGTAAGCAGCGTGGGCGCAAGGTCGCAAAGCCTGCCGCTGGAAATGAGCGCGGTATCCATGCGTTCCGGGTCCACCAGTATGCAGGGTACGGGATTGGTGCTGTGCGCGGTAAAAGGTCCGCCGGTCTCGGGGTCTACCATGACCTCGGCATTGCCGTGGTCGGCGGTGATGATGCAGCGCCCGCCAACGGACAGTATGGCCTGCACGACCTTGGCAACGCAGGCGTCCACCGCATGCACGGCGGCCACAGCCGCTTCCATCACGCCGGTATGGCCTACCATGTCGGGGTTGGCGAAGTTGAGTATCATCATGTCGTACAACCCGCTCTTCACGCGGCGCACGGCTTCATCCGCCACTTCATATGCGCTCATTTCCGGCTTCAGGTCGTAGGTGGCCACCTTGGGCGAGGGGATGAGGCAGCGGTCTTCGCCGGTATTGGGCGCTTCCACGCCGCCGTTAAAAAAGAATGTCACATGCGCGTACTTCTCGGTTTCGGCAATGCGCAGCTGCGTTTTGCCCAGCCCGGATAAATATTCGCCCAGCGTGTTGGTAAGCGCAACGGGGCGGAACGCCACATCCAGCAGCGAATCGAAGGTCTTGTCATACTGCGTCAGGGTGACATAGTACAGCGGGAAGAGGCCGTTCCTTCGCGCAAAACCGTCGAACTCCGGCAGCAGCAGCGCGCGTGTGATTTCCCGCGCGCGGTCCGGGCGGAAATTGAAGAACACCACGCTGTCGTTGGGCGCGATGACGCCGGCAGGCGCGCCGTCGCGCATTACTACCGCGGGCAGCACGAACTCGTCCGTCACGCCGTCGGCGTAGGAGCGTTCCATGGCCGCTACGGCGCTTTCCACTGCCACGCCTTCGCCATGGACCATGGCGGCATACGCGCGCTCTACGCGCTCGTAACGGTTGTCACGGTCCATCGCGTAATAGCGGCCCATCACGGTAGCGATGCGCCCGCAGCCTATGACGGCAAGCTCATGCTCCAATTCTTCAATATAGCCTTTGCCGCTTTGCGGCGGCACGTCGCGTCCGTCCATAAAGCAATGGACGAATACACGGCTTAATCCATGGTCGCGCGCGAGCTTCAGCAACGCGTAAAGATGCGTAAGATGGCTGTGAACGCCGCCGTCGGAGCAGAGCCCCATCAGGTGCAGCGCCGTGCCGTTGCGCTTGCAGTTGTCTATCGCCGAGAGAAACGCGGCGTTTTCAAAGAAATCCCCGTCCGCGATGGATTTGCTTATACGGGTGAACTCCTGGTACACGATGCGCCCGGCGCCGATGTTCAGGTGCCCTACCTCGGAGTTGCCCATCTGCCCCTCGGGGAGGCCGACGTCCATGCCGCTTGCGCCGATGCGGGTATGCGGGTACTTATGCCACAGCGCCATGATGTTTTTCACGCCGTCGGTAAGTATCGCGTTGCCATCGGTCTCGTTACGGCAGCCGAAGCCGTCGAGTATGATCAATGCGGTGATAGGCTTCATGCGCACCTCAAAAATTGACGACTTTGGAAAAATCCTCGGCCTTGAGGCTCGCGCCGCCGATGAGTCCGCCGTCGATTTCGGGCATTGCCATCAGCTCCGCGACGTTCTTGGGGTTCATGCTGCCGCCGTACTGGATGCGGACCTGGTCGGCGGTTTCCGCGCCGAACACGCCCGCGATCGCCGCGCGGATCACGCCGATGGTCTCGTTGGCCTGCTCGCTCGTCGCGGTCTTGCCGGTGCCGATAGCCCAGATGGGCTCGTAAGCGATGACGAGCTGCGCTACGTCCGCGGCGGGGATATCTTTTAGTGCAGCGACCGTCTGGCCGGATACCCAGGCGTCCGTCTCGCCAGCTTCGCGCTGTGTAAGGCTCTCGCCCACGCAGATAATGGGGGTGATGCCTGCCGCGATGGCGGCCTTGGCGCGGGCGTTTACGGATTCATCCGTCTCGCCGAAATACTGCCTGCGCTCGCTGTGGCCGATGATGGCATAGGATACGCCGAAGCTCTTGAGCATATCCGCGCTGACTTCGCCGGTGAACGCGCCCTTTGCCGCCCAATGGATGTTCTGAGAGCCCAGCCTGATGTTGGTGCCGG
The DNA here is from genome assembly GCA_036677445.1 of Clostridia bacterium. Taxonomy (GTDB): domain Bacteria; phylum Bacillota; class Clostridia; order Christensenellales; family CAG-138; genus JAVBWI01. Next base: position 73,566 of record JAVBWI010000007.1, on the reverse strand, counting down.
AAAGCAGGGGCTGCACGGCGTAGAGATCCACATAGGGCGGGCAGACGACGACTTCGCATTTGGCGTCCTTCACAAGGGGGATCAGCTCGGAAACCAGCGTTTTGGCTTCGTCGGGGTTCATATTCATTTTCCAGTTGCCTGCGATGATGGGTTTGCGCATGGATTAAAATCCTCCTAAAAATTGATTGGACGAAACGGGGGCAGCACCCCCGCCAAAGTGTCAATAACCCTGCTTGCGGGTTCCAAGGTATCGCCACCTGCGGCGGCGACGATAGATTTTTTTATTTCATAGCGGGGGGCTTCGCCCCCCGCTCCCCCTGGGCACGGACGCTCTAGGAAGGGGTTTGGGGAAACGTAGTTTCCCCAATATACAAAAATCATCGTCGGCTCTGCAAGAGCCGATACCTTACTTATCGTTTAGCGCTGCGACGCCGGGCAGGACCTTGCCTTCGAGAAACTCAAGGGAAGCGCCGCCGCCGGTGGAGATGTGCGTCATCTTGGCGGCAAAGCCGAGCTTTTTCACGGCGGAAGCGGAGTCGCCGCCGCCTATGATGGTGGTGCCTTCGCAATCCGCGCAGGCTTGCGCCACGGCCTTGGTGCCTTCGGCAAACGCGGGGAACTCGAACACGCCCATGGGCCCGTTCCAGATAACGGTCTTGGCGGCCTTGATGGTTTGTGCAAACAGCTTCGCGCTTTCAGGCCCGATATCCAGCCCCATCCAGCCTTCGGGCATGGCGTCGGCGGAAACCGTCTTATGTTCCGCATCCGCGGCGAAAGCGGTAGCGACCACGGTGTCAACGGGCAGCAGCAGTTTGACGCCCTTTTCCTTTGCCTGCGCCATCAACTCGCGCGCAAGGTCAAGGCTTTCGGCGTCGAGCAGCGAGGCGCCGATTTCATAGCCCATTGCCTTGTAGAAGGTGAACATCATGCCGCCGCCGATGATGAGGCTGTCGCACTTGTTTAATAGATTGGTGATGACGCCGATTTTATCCGCAACCTTCGCGCCGCCGAGGATAGCCACAAACGGACGCACCGGATTATCCAGCGCTTCGCCCATGATGGAAAGCTCCTTGCCGATCAAAAAGCCGGCGACGGCGGGGAGGTATGCGGCGACGCCTGCGGTGGAAGCGTGCGCGCGGTGCACGGTGCCGAACGCGTCGGAAACGAACACATCCGCCAAAGAAGCGAGCCGGCGTGAGAATTCCGGGTCGTTGTCCGTCTCTTCCTTGTGGAAGCGCACGTTCTCAAGCAGCACGATCTCGCCGTCCTGCATGGCGGCGATGGCGGCCTTGGCGCTCTCGCCGATGGTATCTTCGGCAAACACGACCTTCACGTCGGGCAGGCGTTCCGCAAGCTTTGCGGCGACGGGGCGCAGCGAAAACTGCGGGTCGGGTTTTCCCTTGGGCCGTCCCAAATGCGAGCAGAGTATGACTTTTGCGCCCTGCTCCAGCAAATAACGGATGGAGGGAAGCGCGGCCACGATACGCTTATCGTCGGTAACGACGCCCTGCGCGTCCAGCGGCACGTTGAAATCCACGCGCACGAGCACGCGGCGGCCTTTTACGTCGATGTCCTGAATGGTCTTCTTTGCCATATGCATTCCTCCTAAAATATGTTAATAAACAATCCTTATAGCGATCCGATAGTATTTTGCGTGTGCAGTGTGTACGGCTACGCTGCTATTTTACCATATTCAGCCGCATCCGCAAGGGGTATACGGTAAGGCGGCAATTCGCAATATGGGAAATATGCGGCAACCGAAAAAGGGAAACTTATAACAAGGGCATTGTCAAGGCAGCTCGAACGGCTTTTTGGGAACGGTGCTGTCGATGGGCCCGCCGCCCAGGCAGACTTCGCCCTGGTAAAAGACCACCCACTGCCCCGGCGTAATTGCCCGCTGCGGCGATAAAAAGCGCACGTTTGCCCCCTTGCCGCATACTGTGACCTCCACAGGCTGATCCGGCTGGCGGTAGCGGAACTTGGCGGCGCAGTCAAATGCATCCGCGGGCGGTTCGCCCGCGATCCAATGCACCGTATTGGCGGTAAGCGCGAGCGAATACAGCTCGTCCTGCTCGCCCTGCTGCACGATGAGCAGGTTGCGGCTGAGATCTTTGCCTATTACGAACCAGCTTTCGCCCGTGCCGAAATTCCTGCCGCCAATGCCCAGGCCTTTGCGCTGGCCCAGGGTGTAGTACATCAGCCCGTCGTGGCGGCCGACTACGCGGCCGGTCAGGTCCGCCATATCCCCCGGCTGCGCGGGCAGAAACTGCATCAGGAACTGCTTGAAGCGCCGCTCGCCGATAAAGCAGATACCGGTGCTGTCCTTTTTATCCGCGTTAATTAAATTGTGTGCCCGCGCGATGCGCCGCACTTCCTGTTTGGGAAGCTCTCCGATGGGGAACAGCACGCCCGTGAGCTGCTCCTGCGTGAGCCCCGCCAGAAAATAGGTTTGATCCTTGTTGGCGTCCATTGCGCGCAAAAGCTGCACACGGCCGCCTCTATGCGATAGCCGGGCGTAATGGCCCGTCGCCAGGAATGCGGCGTCCGCCGTGCGGGAGAGATCCAGGAAAGCGCGGAACTTGATCTCGCAGTTGCACAGCACATCCGGGTTGGGGGTGCGGCCAAGGCGGTATTCTTCAAGAAAATAAGAAAATACCCGTTCGCGGTACGCCTGCGCAAAATTAACGGTGTAATACGGGATGCCGATCGCATCCGCCACACGGCGCATATCTTCGTAATCCGCTGCGGCGGTGCAAACGCCTTCGTCGCCTTCTTCCTCCCAGTTCTTCATAAATACGCCCACAACATCATAGCCCTGCCGCTTTAGCAGCAGGGCTGCAACGGCGGAATCCACTCCGCCGGACATTCCAACCATCACCCGCGCATTTGGCATAGTACGCTTAAAGTGCGACGATCGCCTTCACGTCGAAACCGGTCTCTTCTACCGCGTTTTTGAGCGCGGCCGTATCGCCGTCCCAAAGTACATCCGCACTGCCTATCTGCACGTCGTTTACTGTGGCGCCAAGTTCTTTGAGCGCGGTTTCCACACTGCGGACGCAGTGCGCGCAGCCCATACCCTCGATTTCCAGCCTGTAATGCTTCATAGAAAAATCCCTCCTTTGCGCCGAACATACATCATCAGTATACCACGGATGGGGGAAAACATGAAATCCGCAATGCTTTTTCGGTACAAACCATATAAAATGGCCGAAAATCACCTTGTAACCAATCTTGGGGCGTATGCGTACAATATACCATCGGCGTCGATACGTCGCCAATCGCTCAAAAAACAAGGAGGCTTTTTGTATGGGCTGTTTCACTTCCTGCACCGGTGAAAATTGGTGGATCATTATCCTGTTGCTCTTCATACTTGCCTGCGACGATGATTGCGGCTTTATCAACAATATCCGCAACCTGGTCTGTGGCGACAACCTGATTTGGATTATTGCCTTGCTGCTGCTGTGCAATAGCTGCGATACGACCACCGATAGGGGCCTGCTCGGCGCCAGGGGCCGCGACTGCTGCTGCAACTAATCCTTACGTAAATATGCAAAAAAAACAGGATGCGCGAGCATCCTGTTTTTTGTTGGCGGTTTTGTATCCGACTTGACGCTGCATCGTCAATTTGGATGGGGTCGTGGGGGGGATTGCGTTCCCCACGACCCCAGGAAGGAGGGATTTCCCGTTTCCGGTTACAGCCGTTAATTATGCAACGGTGGTAACGTCCTTTGCGAACCACTTGGTGGAAATTTCGGCGAGCGTGCCGTCATCCTTCATTTCCTTCAATATCCGTTCAATTTCGGCGCGAAGCGCGTTGCTTCCCTTTTTGCAGCCGATACCGTATTCCTCATCCGCCAGGGATTCGTCGAGCACACGGTACTGCGAGCCCTGCGAAATGTAATAGTTCGCCACGATCTCGTCCATCAGAACGGTGTCGCAGCCGCCCACTTCCAGATCCATCAGCGCCTTCATGTTGTCGGTGAACAGTATCGCCTCGCCGCCGTCGATGGTGGCTTTAAAATCCGCAGCGCCGTCGAGCGCTTCCTGCGCGGAGGAATCCGTCTGCAGCGCGAGCTTTTTACCGGCGAGATCCGCCAATGTGTTGTAGGGAGAGCCGGCCATTACGACGAGCACCTGACGATTCTTCATGTATGCGAATGTCATGGCTGTTTCTTCCTTGCGCTCATCGGTAATGGTGAAGCCGTTCCAGATCGCATCGATGTTGCCGGTATTGAGCTCGTTGGTCTTTTGCGCCCAGTCGATGGGTACGGGTACAAGCTCCACGCCCATGCGGGTGGCGACTTCGCGGGCGACATCCACGTCGAAGCCGACGATTTCATCGTTTTCATCGCGGAAGCCCATCGGTGGGAAAGCATCGTCCATGCCCTGGAGCAGCGTGCCTTTTTCCAGCACGTCCTTCAGCGACGTATCCTCGGCGGCGGCAGCGGGAGCGGGCTTGGCGCAGCCAAATGCGCTTACGAGCAAAAGCAGCGCGATGACAATGGTCAGTAACCTCTTCATGTGTATATCCTCCTTAAATGAATAATTGAATGCATTTCATCAGACTATTGTATAGTAACGCATTAGCACGCTAAAGTAAATAGGATTTGCGCAATTGAAGAAATATATTATTTTAAGAGATATAACGCGAATAAGAGGAATGCCGAATACGAGATGGAAAATATTCCTTAACTTGACCAAACGGGTGCGGGGTGGTATAAACGTATCAGCGACTTCTACGCATAGTGGGGGAGGAGGTGTTTCGGTCTTGAAGATCGATTATAACAACCCGCTGCATAAATTGGTGCTTGCCGGTCTGCTTGCGGCATGCATTCTGTTGCTGACCATCGTGTTGCCCATACCCATCCCGAACATGGCGGGCGCTTACGTGAACCTTGGCGATGCGGGCGTATATCTCGCGGCATTCCTGCTGGGTTCTCCGTGGGGTGCGCTCTCGGCGGCGGTGGGCAGCGCCCTTGCGGATATTCTGCTGGGCAGTATGCTCTATGCGGGCCCAACGTTCGTGATTAAAGGGCTGATGGCGCTCGTGGCGGCCATGCTGATCAAACGCTTAGAGGGCAAGCGTATCGTCGCACTGCTTTGCGCGGGCATCATTATGCCGCTTGGCTACTTCCTGTTTGAAACCGCGCTCTACGGCGCTTCGGTGGCGATTGTGGGCGTGCCCCTTAACCTCATACAATATGCGGTGGGCGTGGTGCTGGGCTTGCCCATCCTGCGGTTGGCCGAGCGGCTCAAGCCGGATCAGCAATAAAGCCGGGTACACAATTGATAATAACGGAGGCTTGCGGCAGCGCCGCAAGCCTCCGTTATTATGCGTTATCGCTGTGCTAATCCTCATGCTGCTTAAACCCTTCGCCGTGCACCTCCGTCGCATCGGAAAGTATGGTAAACGCGCGCGAATCCAGCGCCCGGATAACCTGCAGCGTTGCGGCCACCTCGCTGCGCCGGGCGATGGTCATCAGCACCGCCTGATCCTTTCCTGTGAAGCCGCCGCGCGCGGGCAGCACCGTGACGCCGCGGCCCATTTCATGCGCCAGCCGCTGCAGCAGCGCGTCGGATTGATCCGTGATAATGTAGATCACCTTGGCGTGATCAACGCCCTGCTGTATGGCATCGATGGTCTTGCTCGCGACGAACAGCGTCACCACCGAATAGAGCGCCACTTCGATATTGCGGAACACCGCGACCGCGAACAGCACTACCGCGGTATCTATAAGCATCAGCAGCTGCCCCATGGAAAGCCCGGACAGCCGCTTGGCGAGCATCAGGCCGATCAGATCCGTGCCGCCGGTGCTGATTCCGCGTATGAGCAGTATGCCCATGCCAATGCCTATGGACACGCCGCCCATCAGCGCCGCGAGCAGTATGTTGTTGGTATACCCCGGAATAAGCAGAACGAACATATCGATGCCGACAGAAAGGAGTATCGTCGCAACGATGGTTTTTACAAGCGGCTTTATCCCCAGCCTTCGCCACGCGACCACCATGAGCGGTATGTTGAACAACAGCGAGAGCGTGCCTACGGGGAGCGCGGTAATATGCCCGAGCGCCGTGGCCACGCCGGAAATCCCGCCGGGGGCGATCTGGTTGGGTATGGTGAATACCGCAAGTCCGATGGCCGTGAGGGCGCTGCCCACAAGGATGGAGAGGGAATCAAGTATCAGCTTTTTCGTTTGCTTGCGCATATGTTTTCCCTCAGTCTTCCGGGTTAAGGCCCGCAAGCTCCGGCAGCGTAAAGCGTCCGTCGCGGCGGACGCATACGCCGTCGAAGAATATTTCCCCGCCGTACGGCGGCGTTTGCAGAGAGACGATGTCCATGTGCAGCGAAGATTTATTACCGTTGAATGCGGAGGCGTAGGCGCAGCCCGGCGTCAAATGGAAGGAGCCGCCGATCTTCTCGTCGTAGAGCGTGTTGCCGATCGGCTTTGTAATGGCGTTATTTACGCCGAGCGCGAACTCGCCCAGGTACCGCGCGCCCTGGTCGGTATCCAGCAGGCGGTTGAAGCCCGCCGTGTCGTTGGCGCAGCTCGCTTCCACGATGCGGCCGTTCCGAAACGCCAGCCGCGGGTTTTCGTACCGCCGCCCCAACATATGCAGCGCGGTGTTGTATTGAATAAAGCCGTTCGCGCTCTCGCGCAGCGGCGCGGTGTATACCTCGCCGTCCGGTATGTTGCGTTCGCCAAAGCAGGGAACGACCGGCATCCCCTTTACGGAAAAGGAAATATCCGTTCCCGGTCCGGCGATGCGGACGGTATCGGTACGCTGCATCAGGCCGATAAGCGGCTGCATGGCGGCGCGCATACGGACGTAATCCACCAGCGCGGCGCCAAGAAAGAATTCATACAGGTCGTCGTAGCACATTTTTGCTTTCTGCGCATCCGCCATGGTGGGCCAGTGCAGGTATACCCAGCGGCGTTCGTCAATGCGGATATCCCGCACCTCGCGCATAGCGGCGCGGTAAATAGAGAGCGCGCGCGGGTCGGCCGCGGAAAGCTCCGCGTCATTCTCATCCACGCCGATGTCCACATGCGCGCAAAGGTGCGTCCAGCGCGCTTTTTCCCATGAGAGCTGCTTTGCCATCGCGGCCTGCGCCGCTTCGGGATGGTCCGGGTCGATAAAGCCATAAAACAGCCGCTGCAGTTCGTCATCCTCCAGCCGCACGTGCGGCACGGCATGAAGCTTGTGCGCTTCTCGGATGAGCGCCTTGATAAGCGGTTTGGCCAATACCCCCGCGTTGATTTCGAACAGTTCGCCTTCCTTGAGCTGCAGGCTGTGCCCAAGCAGCAATCCGGCTAGCGCCTGCAATCGCGTATCCTGCATGAAGAGGCCTCCTGACGCGCCATTACTTACTATTATCAGTATAGCACAAAACCCGCCCGTTCAAAGATGCTGTTGAACGGGCGGGCAGCACATTCAGATGAAATTGGTTTTATTGACTACTACACGCGGCGGGCGCTTACCACAAAACGGGAATTGTCATACTCGTAGGTGCATGTTGAAAGCGTGAGCACCTGGTCGCTGGGCCTGATGGTGACGCTATCGTCCACCACACTGTATTTGGAGGTTTTTGCGAACGTGATCATATCGTTCATGACGTCCGCAAAGTTCTGTTCGGAGCCAAACCGTGTATGGATATAGTACGCGTCGCCGGATTGCCAGACATACGCGGCGTATACCTCCCATTTGGTCTCCACGCCGTCCCAGTTGAAGGTGATAATGCGGTTCTTCTCAAAAAAACTGCGCTGCTTGTAGTTGTTGAGGTCGTGGAACATGGTGCCGTTCTTCATATTGTGGCCATACAGTATCAGATGGCGCTGCTGCTCGCTTTTGCCGTTGCGGAAATCCATAAATATCGCGCCATGTTTGGAGCTTTTCTTTTCCACGGTATGGGTAAGATAGTATTCGTTATCCGTCCCGCGCACAACAGGGTAATCGATCTGGGTATTGGGTATGGTAATCCAGCCGATGACATCGCTGTTTTCGGCTTTGTATTCGTTATAGGAGCGGGTGGGGGGCAGTACGTCGTCGGGGCCGGCCACACCGTCGATCTCATCGATGGAGATGGCGGGCGTAGGCGTGGCGGAAGGGTCGGTCACGGCAGGCGCAGTCGGGATGGCCGCGGCCGTTTGCTGCGGCGTCACCGTGGGCTCCGCCGTCTCTATATCCATTACGTCGGTTGAGCCCGGCGCGGGCGTGCATCCGAAACAGGCGGAAAGCAGCATCAATACCAGCAATCCGGCAGCGAACGCTTTGCGGCGGTTGTTGATCATAAGCGCTATTTGCCTTTCTGGCTCAAAACGGGTTTTGAAGCGCCAAGCCTCATGAGCCGCAAAGGCATATCGATGGCGCTTGTTGTCTTCTGCGCTTTTTGTGGCGGCGCCACAGAAATGACCGCAGGGCAATCAATCACAGGATAGAACGTACAGCCCTTTCAACCATACGGCATCGCTGCCTGATACACTTGCATTGTATCGTATTCTCGGCGGTCTGTGCAAGGCGGGAAGGCGTACTTTAACGGATTCGTCATAATGTTCGAAGAAGAATATTTCTTCCAATGAATAAATTGTCATCAATCTGATGCAAATGATAAAAATTTTTGTGAAATATGACTCTAACATTTGAAAAGAGACGCAATATGCGGTATTATACTATACAGGCTTATTGCAGGGTTGATGTCATTGCTTTGCATGCGCCGGGTTTTGCTCGCAACAACCGAAAGGTGAGAGGATAGCAATATGGGATTGTTTGAATTCAATGACGTGGGCATAGACCTTGGCACATCCAGCGTGCTGGTCTATGTAAGGGGAAAAGGCATCGTATTGCGGGAGCCCTCCGTTGTCGCGGTGGAACGCATCACAGGCCGCATACTCGCGGTAGGCGAGGAAGCGCGCCGCATGCTTGGCCGTACGCCGGGCAGCATCATCGCCATACGCCCGTTGAAAGACGGCGTCATTTCCAATTTTGATATCACCGAGCGCCTGCTGCATCATTTCCTCAAAAAGGTCGTGGGTTCCCATATATTCTTCAAACCTCGCGTGGTCGTCTGCGTGCCTTCCGGCGTAACGGAGGTGGAAAAGCGCTCCGTGATCGACGCGACGGAAGAAGCGGGCGCAAGACATACGTTCCTGATTGAAGAACCTATCGCGGCCGCCATTGGCGCGGGCATCGATATTTCCCAGCCGCACGGCAGCATGGTGCTGGATATCGGCGGCGGCACGACGGATATCGCCATCATTTCGCTCGGCGGCGCGGTTATCTCCGATTCCATCAAAGTCGCTGGCGACAAATTTGACGAGGCCATCGTACGCTATATGCGCAAAAAGCACAATTTGCTGATAGGCGAGCGTACGGCGGAGGAAATGAAAATCGTTATCGGTTCCGCATACCCGCGCAAGGAGCAGATATTCATAGATGTCAAGGGCCGAAACCTCATTTCCGGCCTGCCCCAGGCCATTGTGGTCGGTTCCAATGAGATGATCGAAGCGCTTGAAGAACCGCTGCAGAGCATACTCGAGTGCGTCCGCAGCCTGTTCGAACGCACCCCGCCCGAGCTTGCTTCGGATATTGCGGAAAACGGTATCTGCCTCACCGGCGGCGGCGCGCTGCTCTATGGCATGGATAAATTCGTAGCCGAGCATACCAAGGTACCCTGCTATGTTGCGGAGGATCCCATTTGCTGCGTGGCGATCGGCACCGGCAAGGTGCTCGAGAACATCGAGGTCTACTCCAACGGCGCGATTTACGATTATAAACGCGGTGAATATTTTGACGGCTGAGCCATATATTTTCGGGCAAATTCCTGTGTACAGGCAATCGCAAATTAAGGCTTTACAAATGCAAGTGCTTGCTTTATAATATCCCTTGCGTGCAAAAAACGCGAGCGGGGCATTAGCTCAGTTGGCTAGAGTGCCACACTGGCAGTGTGGAAGTCATCGGTTCGAATCCGATATGCTCCACCAAAAGGATATCCTTACGGATATCCTTTTTTTGTTCGCATAACGTCTTCGAACCGTGACAGAGGTACTTCGAGCGCGGGGGACGCGCTCGAAGCTAGCGCCTGCGGGCGCGTCGCCGACATGCTCCGCCAAAAGGATATCCTCGGGCCATCGGCAACCCTGAGTTTCAGAATATCAAGTTTAAAAAATGATGCAGCTATAGGCTTTCAATCCGTCATTTTGCAGCGACCTGTGCGGTGCAAAATGACACCTTGAAGCGTAAGTTGACGCGACAGTTTTCTTGCGTTAGCAGGAAACCGAGCGGCAACTTACGCGGTGAACCTCGGTAAAGTGCCATTTTTGCACTTTGTTGACAGTCTGAACGTAGAGTTAAACTCCGCGTTCTTTTTATGTTTACACCGAAAGCCCAGCTGCCCGTGGCTTCAAACTCGTTGCCATTGACATTCCGTGCGCCATGAATTATGATGCTCTCAAACAGGAAATTACTTATATAATATATAAATTCTTACTCTGATTTCTGAGCGGACATGCCGCGAGAAGATGGGCGCAAATAGAGGGTTATGTGATTGAATCCTCCTCCGTCGGCAACTACGCGGCATGGGGAGGCAATTAAGCCCTTTTATAAATTCCTTCCCGGCTTTCCTTCTTTCTGCCGCTATCTTGCCATGATAAGAAACAATAACCCATAACATAAGGAGTTTCTACAGAGACTCCTCAGGCCATTGGCAAACCTGCCGGTGGCCTGATCATTGCAAAAAAGAGCAAGAAAAACAAAAGGAGACGCGTCGGATTTTTTATATGAGCACTATTTCTACTAAAGTCAGCCTCCAATTGATAGTTCGCTTTCCGGTTTCTTTGTAGCATAAAAGGCATGAAGCATTTCAGGAAGGAGGTGGCCTCTTGGAAAGCGGCAAAACAAAGGAAGATCTTCTTCATGAGCTCATCCGGATGCAAAAGGACATTGAAAAGAGAGTGGAAGCACAGGAGCGTTTTATCCGCGGGTTCCAGCTTCTCGTACAGCGCGAGGGGCTGTTTTCACAGGCGATCGATAACCTGCCCTTTCCGGTGGCGATTTTCGGGCAAAGCGGTGTCGTGCGGATGGCGAACGGAATTCTGATGAAGCAGGCGAAAATCGAAACAAACGAACTTTCGCAGGGAAAGATCAACCTGCTTGACCGCGTGACCGACGAAAACTATGCTGTATTTGAAGCCGTGGAGGGCGCATTTTGGGGCAATACAACGATGGTAAGGGATCTGATGTTCCCGCTGACGCTGTTTCGAAGGGATACGTCCGGGGAAGGGCCGGACCCTTACCACACTGCGGTGTTCTTTCCTGTTCCGGGCAGCGGCGGTATCCAATACGGCGCCGTGATGCTGATGAAATGAACGCGCCGCGTATGCCAAAAACGCATGAAAGGATGATGACATTGAAACGTATACTCTGTGCAGCGCTCATACTGACGATCATATGTGCGGCCTTAACGGGCTGCGCCGCGCAAGCCGGCGGACAACAGCCGCCGCAAACGGCTGCGGGAAAAAGCTCCGCGCCGGTGCCGCCCAAGGAGGAAATGGCGGTATCGGCGGACCTGACGCTTGCCGCGATTAAAAAAGCGGCGGAAGCGGCGGGTTATATCGTATCCGACGGACACCAATACATCCTGATGGACGATATTGTGGACGGCCTCACGATCGAGATCGTGGCGGACGGCGCGCATACGCTCTATTCCGTAGCGGAATGCGCGACCGAGGAAGCCGCGAAGAAAAACGCAAAGGAAATCAACGACGCGGGTTACTCGATCTCCCTGCGAAACGGCAGATTTATCAGCAGCTTCGATGCGGAAAACAAGGGAGAAGACCGCAAGGCGCTGCTAACCGCCATATTGGCGGGCAGCCCCCTGCCCGTGCCGCCGTATCCCGATGGAACACAGTCAACACCCGCGCAAACGCAGGAGTCTCCCGACGAAAACTTAGCCGGAATACCGGCCTATGACCCTGGCGCCATTCCGGACGACGGCATGCAGGAAGGCGAGGGCTTTGTGGAAAACGGCGAGCTGTACATCAGAATTCTCGGCATTGAGAAAAAGCTGCTGGATGATCAGCCGGGCATCGTGCTCAATTATGAGATGACCAACCTCTCCGGCGAAACCGTGGATACCCAGACGCTGTATGTGGAGGTTCTGCAAAACGGCGAGGAGCTGCGGCACCCCTATACGTTCGAGCCGGTCTATCTCACGATTGCCGAGCTTGCGCCCGGGGAAACACTTGCGTTCCACGACGAATATTTGCTTAAGAACGAAACGGACCCTGTGGAGGCGAAAATCCGCCAGTTTTTGGTGATGGTACTGGATCCGCCCTGGGTATATAAAACATTCCCGCTTGCGTAAGAACGGGATTTGACGGTACAAGTCATTATTAAAGTGGAGGGGTTTTATGAAAAAGACATACTAAATCATATTCCTGGTGTTGATGCTTTCATTGACGTTCGCGCTCACGGGCTGCGGCGCGGCGCTCAAGGAAGCGGCGAAGCTGGGCGAGTACGAGGCAGGGGACGACCGTATCCCAAGCATCACCTCGGTGGTAGGTGAACGCGAGGTCACAGATGTGGAAATATCCACGAAAAACGGCGTTGTAACAAAGCAATACACGTATATCAGCACATCGGTCTATGACGATCTGCTTGCATATGTGAACCGGCTGATGCAGGATGATTGGCTCGTGACACGGGATATCGATCTCAATGTCGTCCCCGGCTCGGGAGAGCTTGGGAAAAATTCCGTGGATGAAGGCCAGATCGTGCTTCTCTCCTTTTCTTATGAGGAGGGCGGGTACACCGTTCAGATCGTCAAAGGGAAAGGCACGATTGAATAACCGCACTACAATGTCCCGCTGATTATATACGGGACGCAACAGGGAGCGTAATGGAATGAAGCAAGTAAAATTATGGAGCATTGTACTCATACTGGCACTTTTTTGCGGGGCCTGCGCGAAGCCGTCCGCACAGGTCCCCATATCCTCCGCCCCCGTGGCGACTTCCAGTCCGTCTCCACAAGCCGCGGAGAGTACCGGGCAAAGCGGCCGGCAGCAGGATGCGCCGGGCGAAGCAGAAGGAGATCAGCAGGCGGATGCGCAATCTGCGCAGGGAAAAAATGGTCGCCTGTATGACCCGAGCATTTTTGTAATCGAAGCCTCTGGCGCGTGGCGGCAGGAGATCGAGGCGGGCTATTATGCCGACTATGAATGCGAACTGTACCTGCATAAGGTCGACTCCAACGACAACCGCTCGTCAGACGGCGTATATACCGGCTTTTTCTGGATGAATATGAAGCTGGATACGGCGGAATTCATCAAGGATATGCTCAAGGACGTTCCGATAGAGATGGAGTTTGACGGCGGGGGCGAGGGTATCTGCGACAACCTGGGATTTTCCCTGCGTGCGCGGGATATCTGGGAGTACGGCGCCTACACCATCCCGCTCGACGGTGACAAAAAGCAGGAGGCCGCGGCCGAAGTGCTTATGGATAAGGGCAGCTTTATCGTGGTCGCCAAGCAAACCTATCTGAGCGCCAAGGCCACCGGGGCGCAGGGGGAAAAGATCGATTATTACGACAGCAGGGCCGGGGATGTCGAACTCAATTATATCGTCCATATGGAGCCCGACTCCCGGGAAAACGGCACGGAGCGCAAGGTGACCATTTACCTGAACGATGGACAGAGCATGTCCGCGGTGCTAAATGGCGTGATGCGCCGCCTGCCGGGCTACCCGGACGACGTGGCGGACTATACGCAGCAAGCCCCGTATCAGAAGTCGCTCAACAAGCATCTGGAATAGTAGAAGCGGGGGGAAGCATGAAGAGAGTCTTTTCCATTGCGCTGGTCTTCGCGCTCTGTGTCGGCCTGACCGGTTGCATGCGGAATGCCGGGCCGGTACAGAGCGCGAATATACCCTTGCCAACGGTATTCGAATCCGCGGCAATGGAAACGCCGGCCGCAGAACCGGCTCAAGAAACAGCAAAAACGCCTGCTGTCGAGGAAGTGCCCGCTCAAGCCGCAGCGGAGGGGGCGCAGGCTCGTCTCGAACAGGCTGCGGTCCCGCCGGACGGCCTTACCGCATACTACCCGTGGGAGCGCGTGCCGCTGCCCGGGGGCTGCGAACTGATCACGGTATGGAACAAGCAGAACGGCAGCAAATATCTTGGATTACGACCGTCGCAGTGTCCACGACAAAAACGCAGGCCCTCGCATATTTCACGCCGCTGCTGGAGAAGGACGCCGAATTGTATCCGCCGGCACAAGCGGACTATGCGCCGCTGGATATCGTCGATCTTTATCCGGATGTAACGAGCCAAACCTGGCTCTACGCGGACTATGCGGCGGAAACGGAAGCAAGTATAGAGGTCATCGAAGTCGGGCTGTTTACGCTTGCGGACAAGGAAACCGTCGTGGCGGCAACCGTGCAGGTGACTTACCGCAGTGCGCCATAAGCGGGTCAAGGTTTCAGCGGCGCTGCCGCACAAAAGGAGATCGTTTATGAAAAAAGCAGTTGCCTGTATCCGATCCTTTTATTATTGACAGCCGCACTGGCGGGGTGCGGTGAAAAAGATGCAGCGACTCCGGTACGAACCGACAGCCAAATACCGGATGGGCCTGCTGCAAACGAAACCGTGAGGGAAAAGGACGGCGCGGGATGGGATAGCCTGTTTACCTTCGACGAGCCAAATGCCGTGCAGTGGAGATTTATGAGCAGTACATGAAAGAAAAGGCGGCAAAGTGCCAACAAAAAACTCGTCAGTACCATTGAATTCGATGAAATCGTTTTCACAAAATCCGCCGCGGGCAAACCCTTGCAGCTCCACTTGCGCGCCAAGCTGATCGAACAGCCTTCGGACGAAGGTGCTGTTTTTACGGGAAAGGTCTGGCTGAAATTCTATACCTGGATGCCGGAAGGCTACGGCGTTGTATATGGTCTGTAATGTCGCGGTAGTACCCGACCCTCGGGTCAAAGGGATTCCGTCTCTGATCAACCCGGAGGAATCCTTTGTGTCCGCCTCGTTTCGCATGACCAACATTGGCGGCAGCAAGTCGGAATCCTACGGCGTTGGGGTATTTGATGCTTCGGGCAAGACCTATACGGACGTCCAGACGAGCTGGCGGCTGAACGCGGCCGACGGCAGCATGCAGGTAGCCTTTGAGAACATGAAGGGAGCCGCGGAAAAGACATTTCTTACCGGCAGACTGCGCGCAAAGACAAAGCGGCAGGCTAAAAAGAAGCGCAAGTGGTTTCTGGATTAACTCCGATTTTATAATAGCGCCCCGGTGAACGATGTATTTCTTCGGAGCCTTGGCTTTCGCCTCGGCTCCCTTTTTTTGCAAACGTTTATTTAAAACCGTTCTCTTGACAAACCAGGATTGTGGTAGTAATTTGATAGTAACTCTCATATTGTGAGGGGAAGGGGAAATAAGAGATGCAGTACAGCACCGATCAAAAGCGCGCGCTGACCGGTTTTTTTCAAAACGGCGGCATGGCGCAATATGCGTCCGATGAGATCATAAGCGCGCTGTGCGATAAGGGCGTCCTGGGAAAAAGTACCGTATACCGCCAGCTCAGGGCGATGACCGACGCAGGGGAAATTCGGAAGTTCCATGAAGGAAAAAAGATTTATTACCAGTATATCGGGCGGCATGACGCCTGCGATATGCATTTTCATCTGAAATGCGCCTCCTGCAGAAAATTGATCCATCTGGAATGCGATGTGACGGATGATTTGCGGGAGCATATCGAGAATGTGCACGCGTTCCAAATCGATATGCGCCGGACCGTGTTTTACGGGCTGTGCGAAGATTGCAGAAAATAACGTGGTGAGGAAAAGAACTGTGACGCTTGAAAGGGAAAACCGGATAAAGCGCGGCGGCGCAAGTTTCATCTGCATGATGATGATACTGCTTGTGCTGCTTTCCCTTTCCTACACATTTCTTTACACGCACCACGATTGCACCGGGGCGGATTGCGATATCTGCCGGCATCTTGCACACGCGTATTCCGTGATCAGGCAGATGGGCGCAGCGGCGTGGATACCGCTTGCCTGCCTGCCGTTTGCTATCCTCCTTGCTTCCCATGGCATGGGCGCTTCGGTGTGCGTCCCCATCTGCCAATCGCCCGTTTTTTTGAAAGTGAAACTGAATAATTAAGACCGGCCTTCGATCAAAACGGCATGCCGTAACGGGATGCTTTGTTTCCGTTTGCGTATCACGCAAATTCGATGCGAAATGATTGGAGGTTTGACTCATGAAAAAAATACTGTCCGTTTCCCTGACGCTTTTGATGCTGCTCGGCTTGTTTTCCGGGTGCGCCGCAAACGCCGGCAATATAAGAGACGATAAAAAAATCAGCGTCGTCGCGACGATATTTCCGCAATACGACTTCACCAGGGAGATCGCCGGCGAATACGCCGATATTTCGATGCTGCTCTCGCCGGGCGCGGAAGCGCATTCGTATGAGCCTACGCCGCAGGATATCATCAAAATCCAGAACTGCGACCTGTTTATTTATGTGGGCGGAGAATCCGACGCATGGATAGCAGATATTCTGGATTCGCTCGACCTTGAAAATACGAAGGTAATTTCCCTCATGGACATCGTGGATGTTGTAGAGGAGGAAACCGTCGAGGGCATGGAGGCCGAGCACGAACACGAACATGAGGGGGAAGAGGGAGAAGAAGCGCACGCCGACGAGCATGAACATGAAGAGGGAGCGGAAGAAGAAGCGCACGGCGAGGAGATCGAATACGACGAGCACGTTTGGACGTCCCCCAAAAACGCCATGCGCATCACGCAGGCGATCTCGGATAAGCTGTGCGAAATAGACGCTGTTCATGCCGATGCTTATAAAGCGAATACCTCGGCATATTTGGAAAGGCTCTCGGCGCTGGACGTTCGGTTTCAGGAGGTCGTCGAAAGCGCCAAACGCTCGGCCATCGTATTCGGGGACCGCTTCCCGCTCCGCTATTTTGTGGACGCTTACGGGTTAAAATATTCCGCCGCGTTTCCGGGCTGCTCAACGGAAACGGAACCCTCCGCCGCGACTGTCGCATACCTGATCGACAAGGTAAAAGCAGACGGCATTCCCGTCGTGTTTTACATCGAGCTTTCCAATCACAAAATTGCGGATACCATCGCCGAAGCCACGGGCGCAAAATCGATGCAGTTCAATACCTGCCACAATCTAACGAAGGACGCGTTTGACGCCGGGGCGACCTATCTTACGTTAATGGAGGAGAATGTGGGAAGCCTGAAGGAGGCGTTGAACTGATATGGCGCTGATCACCTGTCAGGATGTTTCCATCGCATACGATGGGAAAACCGTTGTTTCAGGGTTAAATTTCCAGGTGGATGCGGGCGATTACCTTTGCATCGTCGGCGAGAACGGCGCGGGCAAAAGCACGCTCGTCAAAGGGATGCTTGGGCTGTTGAAGCCGTCGGGCGGGAGCATACTGGCAGGTGACGGTTTGAAGCAGAACGAGATCGGTTACCTGCCGCAGCAGAGCGCGATACAGCGCGACTTTCCCGCAAGCGTATACGAGGTCGTGCTTTCAGGCTGCCTCAACAGCTGCGGCTACAGACCTTTTTTTGGCAAAGAAGCAAAGCGGCGCGCTATGGGCTGCATGGAAAAACTGCATATCGCCGCATTGAAAAAGCATTGCTACCGGGAGCTTTCGGGCGGCCAGCAGCAGCGCGTATTGCTTGCGCGCGCGCTTTGCGCGACCAAAAAGCTGATATTGCTGGACGAACCGGCGGCGGGACTGGATCCGATCGTGACGGGGGAATTTTATCGCGTCATAAAGGATCTGAACACCAATGACGGTATTACGGTCATCATGGTGTCGCACGATATTGTCAGCGCCGTACGCTACGCCAGCCATATCCTGCATATCCGGTCCGGCTCGGCTTTCCTGGGAAAAACTGCGGATTATGTAAACAGCAGCCTCGGCAGGGCGTTCCTTGGGGGTGAAGAAGATGCTTGATATGCTCTCTGAAATGTTTTCGTATGTGTTTATTGCACGCGCTGTGGCCGTGGGCGTACTGGTTTCCCTCTGCGCGGCGCTTTTGGGCGTCAGCCTTGTGCTCAAACGCTATTCCATGATCGGCGACGGGCTTTCCCATGTGGGGTTTGGCGCATTGGCGATTGCGACGGCTGTCGGCTGGGCGCCCCTGCAGGTCGCTATTCCTGTGGTGGTCGCCGCCGCGTTCTTTTTGCTGCGGCTGAGCGAAAGCAGCAAAATCAAGGGCGACGCCGCCATCGCGCTGGTTTCCACCAGCGCGCTTGCCGTCGGCGTGCTCATCATCTCCCTAACGACGGGCATGAACACGGATGTCTGCAACTACATGTTCGGCAGCATACTTGCCATGAGCCGGGAGGACGTGCTGTTGAGCATCGTGCTGTCCTGTATCGTCATGGCGTTGTTCGTGCTGTTTTACAGCAGGATATTTGCCATCACGTTCGATGAAAGCTTCGCAAGGGCGACGGGGACGCGCGCGAACCTTTACAATATGCTGCTTGCGTGCCTTACCGCCGTGACGATCGTGCTGGGCATGCGCATGATGGGCGCGCTGCTCATTTCCAGCCTCGTCATTTTTCCGTCGCTTACAGCCATGCGGCTGTGCAGGAGCTTCAAAGGCGTGATGATCTGTTCGGCCGTCATGTCGGTGCTTTGTTTTGTGGCGGGCATCACGATCAGCTATCTGTACGCCACGCCGACAGGCGCGAGCGTGGTCTGTGTGAATCTCCTGTGCTTCCTGCTGTTCTCTCTTGCGGCAAAAATCAAAGGAAAGGCGGGCGCAAAAGTATGAAAAGGATATTGGCCATACTGCTGTGCGCTGTTTTGCTGACGGCAGTATATGGGTGCGCCATAGATGGGGACTCTGCGGGCGGGGATAGCCCGGCTTCCCCTTCCCCGGCGGCTGGGGAGCCGTCCGGGGAGGCGGCACAAAGCGCAGCGCCCGTACAGATTGCCGATAAAGACGGGGAGATCATCGATATTACCGAAAAGATGTATGTCGCATATATCAACGAGATCTATGTGAATACGGATGATTATCTTGGCAAAACGCTCCGGATAGAGGGAATGTACACGGCCTCTGATTATGAGGGCACGACTTACTATTACGTATATCGCGTGGGGCCCGGCTGCTGCGGCAATGACGGCAGCATGTGCGGATTTGAATTCACCTATGACGGGGAAATGCCAAAGGACAATGACTGGATCCGTGTAACGGGAACGCTGGAAAGCTATGAAGAAGGCGGATTTAACTACCTGACGATAAAGGCGGATTGTGTCGAAGTGCTTCCGGAGCGCGGCGCGGAGGTCGTTTCGCAGTAAGCCTTCGGCACGCTATCCGTCCGGATACGCGTCCCGGTTTAACGGTATAACGGCTCCAATACGCCTTTCACCTTTTTGACCACATAACCGCTGCCGCCGCGGTCCTTCACGTCCTCTACCATACTCACGATCATGACGGTATTTTTAGCGTTGCGGTCGGTGGGGAAAACCACGAACCAGCCCAATTCCGTTCCCGTCGTATCCTCCTTCGTGGCCTTGATCTCGGCGGTGCCCGTTTTGCCCGCCAGGGGAGCGCCCTCTATATAGGCGGCATGCCCCGTTCCATTTTCGGAGGTTACAGCCGCAGTAAGCGCATCCGAAACGATACCGGCGGCCTGGGCGGAAAACGCCCCTTCCACCCAGTAGGCGGGCGCCGCGCTTTCGCCGTAGAGAAGGTACGGCCGTATCATGCTGCCGCCGTTGACAAAGGCGGAGTAGATCGCCGCAAGGTGCAGGGGGTTGACGAGAAGCTGCCCTTGCCCGTAGCCGGTATCGGCCAATTGGATTTCGGAGGCGATGGCGTCCCCATTGGCATATTGCGAAGACGTCATGATGATATCAAAGGGGGGCGTCTGATTGAAGCCAATCGCGTTTAACTGCTGCGCCAGCCTGTCCGCGCCGATCTTGAGCGCCGCCTTTGCGAAATAGATGTTGTCCGAATAGACCAGCGCATTCTTCAGGAAAACGTCTTCGCCGTAGGTATGCAGCGTGGTCACGTAATAATCGCCCCAGCTCGCGTCTTTTTGCCATTTTAGGCCGCTGTAGCCGAAGTTCTCCGTTTGGCCGAACGCGCCCGTGGTCAGGCCGATGGCGGCGGTGACAGGCTTAAAGGAGGAACCCGGCACCCATGTTTTTCTGAACCGGTTGTACATGGGCAGCGTTTCATCCTCAAGCAGCGCGTTCCATGCGTTTTCCGTAAGGCCCACGGCAAAATCGTTGTTGTCGTAGGCCGGCGTGCTGACAAGCGCCAACACTTCGCCCGTCCATGGGTCCATGGCGACGGAACAGCTCTTGTCCTCGCGGAATTGTTCGTACAGCGCAATTTGGATGCCGGAGTCGATGGTGCAGACGACGTCCTCCCCGTCCTGCGCCGCCTTATACGAAAGCACTTCCTTCTCGCTGCCGTATTCATCCGCGATATAGAGCTTGCAGCCGTCGTGCGCCCGCAGCCGGTCTTCATACAGCGCCTCCAGCCCCACTTTGCCGAGCAGGCTTTGGCCCGAGTATCCGTCGCCTTTGCGCGTTTCCAGTTCCTCCGCTGTAATGGCCTGCACATAACCCACAAGGTGCGCGGCCTTTTCGCCCAGCGGGTAGACGCGGCTGCTTTCGTTGGAGATCATTACGCCGGGGATGGCCAGAAGCGCCTCTTCCAGCGCGGGGTCCGCGACCTCCCAGGTTTCCGTCTCCGCCTGATAGGTTTTTTTCAGCTTTCGTATGGGCACGAACAGGTCGTCCCTGACCCAGGAGGCGCCAAGCTTTCCCTGTATCGTTTCCACGGAGAGGTCAAGCAGCGCCGAGAGGCTTTCCAAATCCGCCGCGGAGTCCTCACGCATTTTGCCCGGCACCAGGCCCACCGAACTGACCGTGCCTTCCCCTGCCAGCAGCCTGCCGTTCCTGTCGAATATATCGCCGCGTTTTGCGCTTTGCGTGGATACCCGTACCTTGTCCGTGCGCTGCAGGTTGGGGAATATCAGGCTGTCCTGCCAGACGATGCGCCATGCCTTTTCTTCCAAAGCAAACGACACGGTATTGGAAAAAGAGATTTGCCCCGCCGCGGTATCCATAGAAAAATCGTACTGCAGCAACGCTTCGGTTTCGTCGAACTGCCCTGTTGTGACCGTGATGTTATGGGCGTTAATGCCTTCATATATGTTTTTATTTCTTGTGATGAAATCATCCGTTGTGATGCTTTCCTGACTTTGCGCGTCCAGCAGGGCGTACATATCCGCGTACCGGCCTTCCGCAATACATGCGGTATACTCCTGGAAGACTTCTTCCGGCGGGACGATCTTTTCACCTTTAAATATCTGTTGAAAAAAATCCGAAAGGCTGGCGTAATTGCCGAGACTCAATATGCCCAGCACGACTACGGCGAGCGCAAGCACCGTCAATATGATGGCATATAAGGGCTTCCTGTTCATAACGTCTCCTTTGGGCGGGCGCATTTCAATAATAGGATGGAATATCCTGTTTCCGCCATTCCCTGCAGCTTTTTACATTGTTGCATCAGCCGGGGGGCCTGTCAAGTGGGGCCGTGCAGTTATACGCATACTTCACGGATTGTTCAATCATTCCTGCGGCGGAGTCCTTCCCACATGCCCGAGAAGAGACCCTTCCACAATAAAAGGCGCAGCGAAAACTGCGCTGCGCCTTTGCCAACAGGAAACCGGAATGTTATCAGCCGAGATTGGCGGCGGTCACGACGGATACGCCGGTGTCGATGACCGCCTGGGCGGGCAGGGTGCCCTGCAGCGCCGCGATGGCCGTCTTAAGGCCTTCATAGCCCATGACTTCGGGATTCTGCACCATCGTCGCGAGCAGATAGCCGCCGCTGATGAGTTCCTTGATGTTGTCGGAATTGTCAAAGCCGACGCCGACGACTTCGGTGCCCGCTTCCTGAATGGCGTTGCCCACGCCGACCGCGCAGCCTTCGTTGGCGCCGAAGATGCCCACGCAGCCGTCCACGATGAACGCGGATGCGAAATCCTTGGATCGCGCGGCGTCGCCGTCGCTGTATTGGGTCTCGAGCAGCTCGAAGCCGCTGCCTTCAAACGCGGAACGGAAGCCCGCGTCTCGCTTGACGGTGGAATCGGTGGAAGCGTTCACGCTCACCACACCGATCTTGCCGGAGGTGATCCCCTTGCCGGCGAGCGCCTCGATCATTGTCTCGCCGGCTGTCTTGCCGGCGGCCTGGTTATCGGTGCTCAGCGTCTGGATAACAGGCCCGAACGTGGCGGGGGAGTCGACGTATACGATCTGTACGCCGGCCGCCGCCGCTTCCTTCAAGGAATCGTTGACGGATTCGGGGCCGTTTGCGGCCAGCAGTATGACGTCCGCGCCGTTTGCGACCGCGTTGTTGATCATTTCGATCTGCTTTGCGTCGTCCTTCACGTCGGGCGCGGTCCAGAGGTATTCCACATTACCCAGTTCCTGTGAGGCCTTTTTGCAGCCTGCATCGATATTGGTCCAATACTGGTCCATCTGGTCCATGGTGATCAGGAACACCTTATAGGTTCCGCTTGCGGCAACGGCGGGTACGCCGAGGGTTGCGGCGGTCACGACGGATACGCCGGTATCGATGACCTTCTCGGCGGGCGCGGTGCCTTTTAAGGCGGCCACGGCGGCCTTAAGGCCTTCATAGCCCATGGTTTCGGGGTTCTGCACCATGGTCGCGAGCAGATAGCCGCCGCTGATGAGTTCCTTGATGTTATCGGAGTTATCAAAGCCTACGCCGATCACGTCCGCGCCTGCTTCCTGAATGGCGTTGCCCACGCCGACCGCGCAGCCTTCGTTCGCGCCGAAGACGCCTGCGCATCCGTCCACGATGAACGCGGATGCGAATTCCTTGGATTTTGCGGCGTCGCCGTCGCTGTACTGGGTTTCGAGCAGCTCAAAGCCGCTGCCTTCAAACGCGGAACGGAAGCCCGCGTCCCGCTTGACGGTGGAATCGGTGGAAGCGTTCACGCTCACCACGCCGATCTTGCCGGAGGTCACGCCGTTTTGGGCAAGCGCCGCGATCATTGTCTCGCCGGCTGTCTTGCCGGCGGCCTGGTTGTTCGTGCTCAGGGTCTGCACAAACGGCTCGAACGTGGCGGGGGAGTCGACATATACGATCTGTACGCCGGCAGCCGATGCCTCCTTGAGCGCGTCGTTGACGGCCTCGGGGCCGTTGGCGGCCAGCAGTATGGCGTCCGCGCCGTTTGCGACCGCGTTGTTGATCATTTCGATCTGTTTTGCGTCGTCCTTTACGTCGGGCGCGGTCCAAAGGTATTCAACATTGCCCAGCTCCCCGGCGGCCTTTTTGCAGCCCGCGTCGATGTTGGTCCAATATTGATCCATCTGGTCCATGGTGATTAAGAAAATTTTGTACGAGTCGGAGCCCGCCTCGGCGGGTGCAGTCTGCTGCGTGCAGCCTGCAAACAGACCTACTGTCAGCAGCATGACCAACAGTAACGCCATTGTTTTCTTCATTTTTCTCTCCTCCTGCTATTTTGGTATTTTATCAAGACGTGAACGGGGTCACGTGTTGATCAAGGGTTTGCGCCGAAACGTTCTTCTTCTTTTTCCTTCCTTTGCGCACGACGACGTCTATCAGCACCGACAGTACGACAATCACGCCGACGACGATGTTGCGCAGCGCGACGGGCGCCCCCGCGAATTGCAGGCCGTTTTGCAGCACGCCCCAAACCGCCGCACCGATGACGGTGCCGAGCAATATGCCCTGCCCGCCAAGGGTGGATACGCCGCCGATGACCGACGCCGCGACCGCATACAGCTCGTAGCTGTTTCCGGCGTCCATGGTTCCCTGCCCCACCGTGGCGCAGGTGATAAAGCCGACGACGCAGGCGCAGAAGGAACTGATCGCATACGCCTTGATGGTGGTGAGCGTAATGCTGACGCCGGAAAGGCGTGCGGCTTCCATGTTGCTGCCCACCGCGTAGATGTGCCGGCCGGTTCTGGTCTTGCTCAGCATGAAGTTGAATATCACCCAGAGCACGACCGCGATCAGTATGCCGTTATAGATGCCCAGCGTTTTCCCGTAATAGAAAAAATCCTTAAAGCGCTGCGCCGCCTCCGGGAAAAACTTCATGATGGAGTCGGTATTGTAGTTGTTGTTGACGATCTGCGCGATGCCGCGCGCGATCGTCATGGTGCCCAGCGTCGCGATAAACGGCGGCAGCTTGCATTGCGCCACGAGGAAACCGTTCATGACGCCGATGGCGAGGCAGCACAGGAGCGTTACGGCTATCGCGCCTACCGGCGGCATGACGCCCCTGGACATCAGCGTCGATACGATCATTGTGCTCATACCGACGACCGAGCCGATGGAAAGGTCGATGTTGCCCGTAATCAGCACGAAGGATTGCGCAATGCCTATAAGCAGTATGGGCGCGATCTGGCGCAGAAGGTTTGTAACATTGGCCGCGGAAGAAAAGTTTTCATTAATCAGGCCGAACACGATGCAGAGCACGACAAGGCCCATCCCTACCGTGATGACCTGTCCCATGCCGCGAATGGCCATCAGCCTTTTGAACGGGTTTGTCTTTTGCCGGCGGGTTTTTTGATTATTGCTTTCCATGGTCATCGACTCCTTCTGTACTATGCGCCCTGTTCGCCGCCGAGCTTGTTTTCGAAGCGGGTGGCGTACTCCAGTATCCTGTTCTGCGTGGCTTGGGCAATGTCGAGCTCGCCCGTTATCCGGCCGTCGCACATGACGAGTATGCGATCGGCTATACCAAGTACCTCGGGCATTTCCGAGGACGCGAACAACACGCCTATGCCCTGCTTCTTCAGGCTGTTCATCAGGTTATAGATCTCGACCTTGGCGGCAACGTCGATGCCGCGCGTCGGCTCATCGAATATTACCACCCTGGAATTCCTGGCAAGCCATTTTGCGACGACCACCTTTTGCTGGTTGCCGCCCGACAGGCTTGCTGTATCCACTTCCGCGTTCGGCATCCTGATGGAAAGCTCCGCGGCGGCCTTTGCCACCATGCCGTTTTCACGCTTTCTGTTGACGACGGTGGATCTGCCGCACAAAATATCGAGGTTGGGAAGGGCGATGTTTTCGCGCACACAAAGCCGCGTGCAAAGGCCGTCCTTCTTCCTGTCCTCCGGCAAGAGCACGATGCCCCGCCGGATGGCGTCGATCGGCTTGCCGATGGCGATGGGCTCGCCTTCTAAAAGCACTTCTCCGGATTCTTTGGCATCGACGCCGAAGAGCGCGCGGGTCATTTCGGTGCGGCCGGCGCCCATAAGGCCCGCGATCCCCACAATTTCGCCCGCGTAGAGCTGGAAGCTGATATCGCGCACCATTCGGCCCGCATGGAGATGCCTGACCTCCAGCAGCTTTTTGCCGCGTTCGCACGCGATGCGTGGGAACTTGTTCCTGATCTCCCTGCCCACCATGCTGGCGATGATGGTTTCCATTGTGATATCGGAAAAATCCGACTGCAGGATGAATCTGCCGTCCCGCATGATGGTTACGCGGTCCACAATGTGCTGCAGCTCCTCCAAACGATGTGAAATGTATATAATGCTGCGGCCCTCGTTGCGCAGTGCGCGGATGATGGCGAACAGCTCCTCTATTTCTTTGCTGGTAAGCGCGCTTGTCGGCTCGTCCATTATCAGTATTTTTGCGTCGGTAGACAACGCTTTTGCGATCTCGACCATTTGCTGTTTGGAAATGGCGAGGTCGCCCACCACCGTCTCCGGGGCGATATCGATCTTGAGCCTGTGGAGTATCGCCTTTGCTTCATGGTTCATCTCTTTGTTGGAAAGAACGCCCGCTTTGCATTTCTCGCGCCCGAGGAATATGTTTTCGGCGACGGTGAGATGGGAGCACATATTGAGTTCCTGATGGATGATCGCAATGCCGAGTTCGCGTGCCGCCGTCGGCGACAGGTCGCCTTTGATCTCTTTTCCGAATACGGCGATACTGCCTTCGTCGCGCGGGTAAACGCCCGAAAGGATCTTTACAAGTGTGGATTTGCCCGCGCCGTTCTCGCCGAGCAGCGCCATGACTTCGCCCGCCCTTACGCAAAAATCCACGTCGTTGAGAGCCAATACGCCGGGAAAGCTTTTTGAGATGTGTTTCATCTCAACGATGTAGTTTGACATGCGGTTCACCTGCTTTGATAGTTGATTGCAGCGCAATAAAACAATACAGAATACTCTCTATTGTGATTCTAGCAGTATGGCGGTGATGAAATAAGGGGCATTCTTTGGATTGTTGAGGTGATTCTTTGGATGTTTTATAAATGGCTATAATATGTCCCCGCCGCGGAGGCTCTGCAGCTCCTCGCGGCTGATCTCGGATTCCACGGCGCCGTCCCTGATCGTGAGCAAACGATCGGCGAGCGGCAGCGAGCCCAAAAGGCTCGAAGCAAGTATGATGACCGCAATGCCTTTTTCCTGCAGCTTCTGTATCAGCTCGGACACATAGAGCCGGAGCGAAATGTCGATGGTGGAGAAGGGCTTTACACATACGGCCACGCGCGGGTGCTGGAAATAGATGCGGCAATAGACCAGGCGGTAAAGCTCCCGGATGGATAATTCCCTGATATCCCGGACATATATGTTTTCGCCCACCATCGGATAATATTCTCTTATTACGCTTTTTCGGATGCGCCGCGAGCGCCATATTCTGCGTACGCGCTTGTCGGAGGTAAAGCAGAGGTTGTCCAGATAGCTAAGATGCGGGAAAAGCATGCGTTGCGTCGGTTTTTCATCCACCACCGCGATGTCAGGCGGCAAAGCGTGTGCCGCGGCCGGGCGTCCGCTTACGAGTATTTCGCCTGAAAGCGGGCGGCCGCCGCCCGCCGCGAGCGAAAGTAAATCGTCCATCACCGCTTCGTCGGCAGTGAGCATCACCACGCATTCGCCCGGATACACCGCAAAGCACATTCCTTTTATGTTCTCGGTGCAAACGTTGTGAAACCGCAGTACGGGCGCTGCCTGCCTGCGCGTTTCAGGCGTCGGCGTGCGCGCCATGCGCCCGAGTTTTTTGAGCTGTTCGGGATGCTCGTACGCCTCCGCGATCATATCCCGCTTTTCCACTATCCTTTGTATTTTCCCGTTTTCCATGATCGCCGCGCGGTCGCAAAGCCCGAACACTTCTTCGTGATGGTTGCATACATATACAAACGAAATGCCCCGGCTGGTATAGTAGCGCATGATGCCATAGATTTTTGTTAGCTCCGCCGCGTTCAGAAAGCTGCCGATATCCCGCATAATGATCAGTCGCTTGCCCGTATTGACGGCCTTGAGCATTTCCACGACACAGCGTTCGAATACGGAAAGATCGTCGACATACCGGCCGCCCGCGATATGCACGCCCAATTCATCGGTAAATGCGAGCAGTTGCCTGTTGAGCTTACGCGGATGGATCACATGATCGCGAAAACCCCTGCGCAGCACGAAAACGTTGTCCGCGACCGTGAGGGAATCCACAAGGCGGGAGCGTTTTTCGATCATTTCAACGGGGTTATGGCTCAGGCTGCTGTGCTTGTGGTTGTTGACAAGCTGTTCGTAAAAATAGATACGGCCGAAATGGATGGGCGTATTTTGGCGCATCAGGCCGATGAGCTCCTCCTGCCCGTGCGCGTTGACGCACATGAGTCCCATGATTTCACTGCGGAAAATGTTCAGGTTTATGTTGTTGAGCATCGTAACGCCTTCTTCTATGAGCGTTACGCGCTCCATACGCAATATCTCTTCCTTCATACCGCGGCACCCCGGTCCCAAGCGTTTTCGGACGCAAATCGCCGCATTTTACTGCCGTCCATCGTGCGCGGCAGCGTGATCTGAACATCCGTGCCCCTGCCCTCCATGCTGTATATGTACATGCCGTATTCCTCGCCGAAGAGCAGCTTGATCCTGTTGTTGACGTTGATGAGCGCAATGCCGCCGCGGCTGCCCTTTTCCCAATGCCCGCTTTCAAAGAAGGCGGCGTTCAAATGCGCGTTGAGTGCTTCTGTCTTTGTTTCCGGCATACCTATACCGTTATCCGAAACGGTGATCAACAGACGTGCGGCAGTCAGTTCCAGCCGGATGCGGAGCAGCCCGTCGCTCACCTTTTGTTCCAGCCCGTGGATGATGGCGTTTTCAACGATGGGCTGCAGCGTGAGCTTGAGCAGCCTGCAGCGGAATATCTCCTCTTTATCCCGCGAATCGTACTCGATGTTTAGCTGCAGCCTGTCGCCGAAACGGTATTGCTGGATATGAAAGTAGTTCTCGGCGTTGTGCAGTTCATCCTCCAGCGTCACCAGGTTTTCAAGGTTGCTGATGGTATAACGGAAAAATGTCGCCAGCGCTTCGGTCATCTCGGCGATGTCGTGCACCCCTGCCGCGAGCGCGTCGCTGCGTATCCCTTCGAGCGTATTGTAGAGGAAATGCGGATTGATCTGGTTTTGCAGCGCAAGGTACTGCGCCTGCCGTTTGCTTGCGCTGATGAGTTCCCTCGTCGTGAACAGGTCGCGCATTTTGCCGACGGCGGCCTCCATCTCGGGGCTCAGAGGATAACGCAGGTTCAAAGTATCCTCAATGGTGTACCCTGTCACAAAAAGGCGAAGCAGCTTCTCCGTCTCGCGGTAAGGCAGGTAAATATACCGGTACCCCGCGCAGCACGCGCCGATCAGTATGACGGCGGGCGCCGCCGTGAAAACAACGTAGCAATCGCCCGAGCGCGCGCATAGCAAAGCAAACAGCGACACGGCAAACAATGCGCCTAACGCAATGGAGAAACGGAATATGCGTGTGCTGATATAGCGGCTTTTACTGTTTTTCATATTGGCTCCCGCCGGTCAGGAGTAGAGTTTGCGGAATTCCGCGGGGCTCAGGCTCGTGATCTTTTTGAACGTCTTGTTGAAGTGCTTCAGGTCCAGGTAACCTACCTTGCCGCAGACTTCCGCGATACTCAGCTGTGTATCGCGCAGAAGCGCCTTTGCCTTGCTGATGCGCACGCTCGAAAGATACTCCAGAAACGTCATGCCGCATTCCTTTTTGAAAAGTACGCTGAAATAGCTGGCGTTAAACCCCGCGATGCCGCTGACCTCCTCCAATGTAATGGTCTCTCTGTAGTGCTCCTGAATATACTGCTTGGCATTGCGGACGGGGCGCAGTGCGGACTGGCGCATCCGGTCCATCTGTGCGGCCATCAGCTTTGCCATTTCCTCTTTCAGGCAGCAAAAAAGCGCGGGGGCGTCCGCGGCGAGTTCGGCCTGCTCAAGGAAATTTTCCGCCGTGCGCCGCATGTCGATCATGTCGCTGTGCGCGGAGCGCATCACAATCAGGAACAGGTCGAACGCCTTGGGCACAAAAAGATAGATCGCCTGCCCGCCCGCGTTGGGGCTTGCGAGCACCTGCCGCTGCAGCGCGTCCACGGCCGCAAGCACGGCGTCCGTATCCAGAATTTCAACGGGCGCGGCAAGGGTTGCCTTAAAAAAGTCGAGCAGCGGCTTGGCGTCTATTTCGCCGGCGGCGGCATTCTCTATGACGCGGGCGCCTGTGCGGTCGATCAGCCGGTGGTTTGCCGCTATTACCGCGTCGCGCATGGACTGCCAAAGGCCGTCCACATGATTTTGCACCGAGCCAAGGCCAAAGGTGAATTCCACTTGCCGGAACATGCTTTTTTGCGAAAGCATTTCGTTCATGCAAATGAGTATTTGGCGACGTATCCGCTCCGCGTTGCCGGCCTCATAATTCATAATGCCGAAAATAAAGCTTCTTTGTAAAAAGCATTCTTCTTCAATGCACATCGGCCTTAATTGCCTGTGCAGCAGCTCTATGATCTTGCTCTTGAGCGCGGCGGTGCCGCTTTTCGTGTATTCCTCGCGGCAGGGGAAATCCAGCTTCACGGCGAATGCCCGGAAGATTCCGGGTTCAAACCGGAAGTGGTAGCGTTCCCTTGCCGTTTCGATATCTATGGGCGTAGCGTCCGCATCCTGTTTTTCACACAGCAGTACGTCGCGGAAAAAGAACCCTCGAAGCTGGCTGCTGTCGCTTTGCAGGCGGAAGAGGAGTTCTTCCTCCTTGGAATAATTCTCCGTACGCTGATGCCACCGGCGTCTAATGTTCTCAAGCGTGCCTTCCAGTTCCTCTTTTTTCACGGGTTTCAGGAGATAATCGTTCACACCGAATTTGATCGCATCCTGCGCATACTCAAAATCACGGTATCCGCTGATGATGATGATCTCGGCGTCCGGGCATACCGCTTTGGCCTTGCCGATCATTGTAAGGCCGTCCATACCGGGCATGCGGATATCGGTGATAATGAGATCCGGCTTTTGTTCTTCCACAAGGGCAAACGCCTGCAAGCCGTCGTGGGCGGTACCAACGATGCGCATTTCCAGGTTTGGCCAGTCTATGAGGTTACAAATCAAATTGCATACCCGGACTTCATCGTCTGCGATTACAACATTTATCATCGATATGCCCCATTCCCTCTTTGCATCGTCTTGGGCTGCCTCGTAGCAGCATGCTTATAAGAAGGACCTGCTGACCATTTGGGATGCGAAGCGCAGCGAACAGCAAAACCGCTCAAACGGTCTCTGAACGCTATATATATGCTACATGATGTGCCCGGCGATGTCAATCGATATGGAAATGCATGTAAAATAAACACTGCAAATGATGTCTACAGACGGAATGCAAATGCTGCCGTCCTTTTTGCTCTTTTTTGCTGTATGGAAATGAAAACGGATGCAAATCCTGTGATTGGCGGTGTATTATATATGTGTGTTTTTCGCTGCAAGCTGAAGCCATATCAATAAGTCACAGCAAGGAGGAAGAATTATGTCGCGCAAAGCAATCGTTTCCAAGAAAGCATCTGCAATCGGACCGTATTCGCATGGAATTGAATCCGAGGGACTTATTTTCCTTTCCGGTCAAACGCCTATCGACCCGACAACCGGCAAACTGGTGGAGGGTGATATTTCCCGGCAAACACAGCAAAGCTTTGACAATCTGTTTAACGTGCTCGCAGCAGCAGGGCTTACCCCGGATGATGTGCAAAAAGTGAATATTTACCTTGCAAGCATGGATGATTTTCCGGCAATGAACGAGGTATACAAAAAACAGTTTTCAGAGCCGTACCCCGCGCGTACGACGATCGGCGTGGCAAGTTTACCCTTACATGCTCGTGTGGAAATTGAAATGATTGCAAGAAGGTAGCCTTTACAGGCTCGCATATTAGCTACTGCTCAATCCTGTTTGCAGCAGCTTACTGCGGGCGGCCGCATATGCCTTTTTGAGGTGTATACGATATGCTATGATGGGTTTAAGGGAGGGCAGGCTGCATGGATATTCGTGTCCACAACACTGGCGGGTATGTTGTTAATAACTATCTGTTGCAAACGCCACTTGGATGGATTGCCATCGACACGGGCTATCCGGGCGGAGAAGAAAAATTCATGCGGCGGTTTTCAAAGCTGGCATCATCGGAGGATTTAAAATACATATTCCTGACCCATGCGCATGACGATCACGCCGGTTTTCTGGCGGCTCTCCTCTTAAAAACTCAGGCGAAGGTGATACTGCATCCGGCGGGCGCCTCGGCGCTGGAGGCCGGAAAAAGCAATGAACCGCCAAGCGCCGGGTATTCATCGAAACTGGCCGCGCTGTTCGGCCTGTTCAAGAAAGAATTTACCTTCCCGCCCGTCGTGCTGGGAGACAGGGCGGCTTTCGTATCCAATGACATGGATCAGGTGTTTAAGGAATTGGGGCTTCCCATCCGAATTTTATTCCTTCCCGGCCATACTGCCGATTCTATCGGCCTGCTTCTTGAAGAGACGGGCGAATTGTTTTGCGGCGACGCCGCCATGAATGCGGTCATCAGCCTCGCCCGGCACACCATCTGGATAGAGGATGCGCAAGCATTCGGGATGTCTTGGGATAAGATGCTTTCAGCAAGTCCCGCCAAAATCTATCCGTCTCACGGAATGCCCTTTTCGCCCAAGGACCTGGTTAAATACCGGCACTTCATGGATGGAAGGAAACTGATCCGCCCGAAGTAATTACGAAGCAAGCCCGCGGAGAAGCAAAATAGTTGCTCTATTCGTACCGCAGCGCCTCGATAGGGTCGAGCTTTGCCGCCTTATTGGCCGGGTAGTACCCGAAGAACACGCCGATTCCCATGGAGAACCCGACCGCCAGCGCGATGGAGGGGAGATCCGGCCCCACGGCGGCCCCCAGCAGGGAACTGCCGAAATACCCCAATATGCCGCCCAATATCACGCCGAAAACGCCGCCGATCAGGCACACGATGGTGCTTTCCACAACGAATTGTATGCGGATATTGGCGTTTGTGGCGCCGAGGGCTTTTCGCGTGCCAATCTCGCGGGTGCGCTCCGTCACCGAAACCAGCATGATATTCATCACGCCGATGCCGCCGACCAGCAGCGAAATGCCTGCGATAACGGAGAGCGCGATGCTGACGGTGGACATCATGGTATTGATTTGGTCGACCATGCTTTCCATGCTCATGGCGGCGCAGCGGAAATCCTCGTTGTTTTCATAGAACCGGTTGAAGAAATCCTCCAGCTGCGTGGCAAACTCCACGCTGTCCACCGTATCGGCGGCCATGACCGTGATGGCTGAATATCCGGCGTCGCTGCCGTTTATTTTCTTTGCCGTAGAGACGGGGATATACAGGGCGGTGCTGATATCCTTTTCGGAAGCGGTGGAAAAGCCCATGCCCGACTGCACATACTCATATACGCCCACAATGCTGAAGGTATAAATCTCATCCCCCACCTGCACCTTAAGCTCCTGCCCCAGGGCCGCCTGCATGTTGCCCCGGAACATGTTGTTGACCAGCTTGTCGGAGACCATCGCGGCGCTGCGCAGCCCGTCCAAATCACGCTCGGTGATGCTGCGTCCCTGTAAAAGCTCCAGATTGTTGACCTCGGCAAACGACTCGTTGACGCCGGATACGCTGACATTCGCGTACAGGCGGCCGTTGCGCGCCTGGCCGCCGCCCACGGATTCTGTAAGGCTGATGCCCGCTATCTCGTCGGGGTAACGCCGCTGCAGCCGCTCGATCATTTCGTCGGTGATCAGGCTGTCGGCGTCGGGCGAAACGCTCGCGAACATCCCCCTGAAGCCGTTCCCGTCGGCGTCGCTGTCTCTTTTCTGCAGGTATACCGTGATGTTGGACGCGCCAAGCGAGCTCATGGAGGAGGTGATGGAGCCGCTCATGCCGTTGCCTACCGTCAGTATGGCGATTACGGAGCCTATGCCGATGATGATGCCCAGCATCGTTAAGAGCGCGCGCATTTTGTTGGCGCGAAGGCCTTCCCAGGCGAGCCGTATGTTCTCTAACAAATTCATGCCGGCACCTCATTCCCCGCGTCCAGCAGCCCGTCGCGCATGGTCAGCACACGGCCGGTTTCGCGCGCCAGCTTTTCGTTGTGGGTGATGAGCACGACGGTTTTTCCGTGCTTTTTGTTGAGCGTATGGAACAGGTCCATCACTAACCTGCCGGTTTTGGAGTCAAGCGCGCCGGTCGGTTCGTCCGCAAGCAGTATGGCCGGGTCGTTGGCCATTGCCCGCGCGATGGCGACGCGCTGCTTCTGCCCGCCGGAAAGCTCGTTGGGCTGGTGGTACATACGGTCGTCCATTTCCACCATGGCCAGGAGCTCCTTGGCGCGCTGCGTACGCTCGCGCTGGGACATGCCCGCGTACATCATGGGCAACTCCACATTTTTGAGCGCGTTGGTCCGCGGGATCAGGTTGAAGTTCTGGAACACAAACCCGACCTTGCGGTTGCGTATGGCGGAAAGTTCGGCGTCCTTCGCGCCCTCTATCACCGTGCCGTCCAGAAGATAGCTGCCTTCCGTGGCCCTGTCCAGCGCGCCGATCAGGTTCATCAGCGTGGATTTGCCTGAACCGGAGGCGCCCACAATGGAGACAAACTCGCCGCATTCGACCGTGAGGTTGATGCCGTGCAGTATCTCCAGCTCGTTGGGCTGGCCGATATAGAACCGTTTGACGATATTCTGCATCCGTATGATCGTGTTCTGCATATGCGCCCCCATCAACCGCCCGTCGCAAACCGTGGCCTGAAGGCCTGCGCGTTTGCACCGCCAAGCTCCAGGTCAACAAGCGTGATCTCACTGCCGATCATTGCGCGGTAGGTTTCGGGGTTGCTGAGCACGCGCAGGCCCTTCGCCACGCCTTCGCCTGTGATCACGATATCGAGGTCGTTTTCCATGCCCTGCGTCACGGGCAGCTCACGGAGCAGGTATTTGCCGTTGTTTTGCGCTTCGGCGATCAATATGCAGCTCTCGCCGTCCGTGTTTTCATAAATGGTGTCGTAGGGTACCGCGATGACGTTCGCCTGCTGTTCCACGATATAGTTCAGCCGCACGCTCATGCCGATGCGAAGGCCGGTATCCTTGGAAAGTACGGCGACTTCCGTGGCAAAAAGCACGTCGCTTGAGGTATCGGTCTGCCCCAGCGCATTCTTGGCGGAGGTGGGGGCGATGCTGGAGATCTTGCCGTCGAATACCTTGTCGCCTGTGGCGTCGGATTTGATGGTGACTGCCATGCCTTCCTTGACGGTGCCCACATCGTAGCCCTTTACGGAGGTCTCCACGATCAGGTTTTCCGTATCCTCGATCATGAACAGCAATCCGGAGCCGTTGGCGCCCACCTTGGCGTATACTGCCGTTACGGTGCCGGAGGCGTTGGCCTTGACGCGCGTTTCTTCAAGGTCCTCCTGCATCTGCGCGAGCTTGAGCACGGCAGAGTCGGTGTTGCCGTTGATTTGCGCGCTCGCCAGGCTGTTTCCGCTGCTTTGCAGCTGGGTTTCGGCCGTTTTCTGCGCGGCCTCCAGCGAGGTCAGCGCCGCTAGATAATTTTCGTAGGCGGTATCCACCGCCCGCGCATAATCGGAAAGCGTGGTGTCCGCGTTGTCATACGCCGCGCGGCGCTGCGCCCAAGCGGTATCGTAGGCGTTTTTTGCGTTATCCAGTGCGGTTTTGGCGGAATTGAGCGCCGCTTGCTTGGCGGCTACGTCCGCCTGCAGGGCTGCGTATTGCGCGCTGCTCGTATTTTGCTGAGCGACAGCGAGCGCTTCCTTCGCGGCATCTACAGCTTTCTCTGCGGTAGCAAGCGCTGCTACGGCATCCTCGTAGAAAGCTTTGGCCGCTGTTAGGGCATTCTGATTATCTGAAGTGGGGTCGCTGTTATAGTTGTTCTGCGCAGTCTGATACGCTGACAATGCGTTGTTATGCGTTAATTGCTTGACATCCCTGTCTGCCTCTGCGCTTAAAAGTGCTGCTTCCGCCGCGCTGATGGCAGCCGGGTCTCCGCCACCGGAGGACGTATAGGCGGCCAAGACGGCCTGCGCATTCTGGAGCGCCTTTTCAGCGGAGGCGTAAGCGGCTTTTGCCGCGTTATACGTATTCGAAGCCGTATCCACCGCATTATCATGCTGTATCAGCGTGGCGTTGGTTTCGTCGTCGATGCTGTCGTAATATGAATCATAAGTTCGTTGCGCCTTTTGCCATGTATCATACGTGGAGCGCACCTGGTTTTCGGCGCTGATGATGCTGGTGTTCAGCCCTTCGTCCAGCGCGTCCTTCGCGGCGTTATAAGCGTCGCGCGCCGTCTTTACCTGCTGCGCCGCCGCTTCCGCGGAAATGCCGGTGGAAAGCTCCTGCGCTTCGATTTGATCCTCCAGCGTGC
The DNA here is from genome assembly GCA_036677445.1 of Clostridia bacterium. Classification (GTDB taxonomy): domain Bacteria; phylum Bacillota; class Clostridia; order Christensenellales; family CAG-138; genus JAVBWI01. Next base: position 37,805 of record JAVBWI010000007.1, on the reverse strand, counting down.
TGCTGTCCAGCTCACACAGAAGGTCGCCTTCCTGCACCACATCCCCCACTTCCACATACAGCGTCCTGACAGGATAGCTCTGTGTGGAATAAACGCTGTGGCTTTCGGCGCTTTCCACCGTGCCGGTCGCGCCGATGGCGTTTTCTATATCCGCATAGGCGAGCACGACCGTGTCGGACATCGCAAGTGTGCTGGCCAACTTCCGGCTCTGCGCCGTACAGTTGATGAGGAGCGCCGCAACGAGCACAACGATCACGCCGAGTATGATCCATTTTCTTTTGCTTTTGCCCTTATTCCTGCCCGCCTTTTTCGGGGCGGCGGTATCCTCCTCGGTTTTCGGGGCGGAGCTGGTTTTCAGTTTGAGCATCTTCTTCAAGTCCATACTACTGTCCTTCCTTTGGGTGAACTGCATATATTAACGGAGATTGCTCCGCCTCAAACACGAAACGGTACGATTATAATTTTAAAAAATGAACTCAGTATGAACTGAATGCAGATTGCTGACAAACTCTTCCCTTTTGGGTGTGAAGGATCGTAATTCCCACTTTCAATCCGATTTGACGCCATGCGCGGCATTTCAACCCACGGAAGCCGCTGACAAAGTCCGCAGGACTTTGTCAGCGGAAAAGAACTAGTGCTTCATATTCAGTTCATAATACTTTACTATAACTGTATGAAGGAAATAGTCAATGGCAATAGTCGGTTTTGGAGGGGAACACCATGCTGAACATACTCCTTGTGGAGGATAATGAACGTCTTCGGCGGCTGATGCATATCCACCTTGCCCGCGCGGGGTATCAGGTATTTGAAGCGGAGAACGGTGTGCAGGCGCTGGAAGTGCTGGACCATATCCACATCCACCTGATGATCGCGGACGTCATGATGCCAAAAATGGATGGGTATGAGCTGACCGCGGAGCTGCGCGGCGCGAAGTATGCGCTGCCCGTGCTGCTGGTGACGGCAAAGGAGACGCTCGAGGATAAGCGCGCGGGCTTTAAGGCCGGGGCGGACGATTATATGGTCAAGCCCATCGATATGGAAGAGATGCTGCTGCGGGTGGAAGCGCTGCTGCGCCGGTCGAATATTTCGGGCGAGCATTTGCTGCGCGCCGGAAAGACGGAATTGAACACGGAAGCGCTGACAGTGACCAGCCCGGCGCAAACGCTTGTGCTGCCGCAAAAGGAATTCCAATTGCTGCACACGCTGCTTTCCCATCCCGGCAAGATATTCACAAGGCAGGCGCTGATGGATGAGATATGGGGTTATGACAGCGATACGGACTTTCGCACGGTGGATGTCCACATCAGACGCCTGCGCGAGAAGTTTTCCGATTCGGAGGATTTCTCGCTGGAGACCGTGCGGGGCCTTGGCTATAAGGTGGTGATGAAGGCGTGAAACATATTCGTCTGCGCCTTGTGCTGTGGACCGTGCTTATCGTATTCGTATCCTCGGTACTGGCGACCGCGCTGGTCGCGTTTATCGGAGGCAGCTTTGCCGAGGGAGCCTGGCGTCCGGTGCTTCCGTTCAGCCTGGCGCTTCGGAGCATATTGACGCCGATTTTTTCAGTCGCGATCGCGATGGGAATACTGGCCACGTCATCCCGCAAGATGGTGGCGCCCATGGCCGAGCTGACCAGAGCCACCCGCGAGATTGCCGCGGGCAATTTCGACGTGCGCGTGAGCGAATGGCCCCGTCAGGATGAAATCGGCCAGCTTGCCCGTGACTTTAATTTAATGGCCAGGGAACTCAAAAGCAACGAGTATTTGCGAAAGGATTTCGTTTCCAACGTATCCCATGAATTCAAGACGCCGCTTGCCATCATCCACGGGTACGCGAAGCTGATGGAAAACGAGGCGCTTTCGCCGGAGGACCGCAGGGAATACGCGCTGACCATCCGTAAGGAAAGCGAACGCCTGCTCACGCTGTCCTCCAATATCCTACGCCTTTCCAAGCTGGACAACCAGTTCATTCAGGACCCGCCCGTACGCTTTTCCCTTGACGAGCAGCTGCGGCAGGTCATCGTGTTTCTGGAACCCCAATGGGGCGCGAAAGAGATCGTATTCGATGTGGATTTGCCGCCTGTCCCGTATCTGGGCAATGAGGATCTGCTTTTGCAGGCGTGGATGAATCTCATAGGGAACGCCATCAAGTTTTCGAAAACCGGCGGCGCCATCAACGTACGCATGCGTCAAACGGAGGGCGGCGTGGAGGTATACGTTGAGGATCACGGGATCGGCATGGATGCGGATACCCTGCCGCATATTTTCGAGCAGTTCTATCAGGGGGATTCCTCCCACGCGGAAAACGGCAACGGGCTGGGGCTGGCTATCGTCAAAAAGATTTTGGATATCCATGGCGGGCATATCGCCGTGAAGAGCGCGCTGGGTCAGGGCGCGGCGTTCACCGTATTTCTGCCCGTCAAAGAAGCATAGACAAAACATCAGGCCATCGACAAAGTCCTGCGGACTTTGCCGATGGGTTTTCTGTGGGTTAAAATGCCGCTCATGGCGGCATTTTTTCCGCCAATTTGACGCGCATGTCGTCAAATTGGATTAAATGTGGGGGATTTGCGAATCCCCCACACCCCAATGGGGGGTGTCGATACTCTCTGGACAAAGCATTTCTCTTGCGGCTGTTTGTGAAAAAAACGACAATTGACATATTCTATGTCAATTGGTATACTGACATAAAATACGTCATATTACACGACGCAGCCGCAGGGATGGCTGCGTGCAAAGGAGACGCTATGGAAGTATGTATACAACCTTTTCTGGATGAAGAAGGCAGGCTCAGGCAATGGCCCGCAAAGCACGCTGTGCAGTTGGCGGCGCTAAGCTACCTGTATGAAAAGTTTGAGGCAGAGCGGGACTATACGGAAAAAGAGGTCAACGCCATACTGACCGCGTGGCATACATTCGGCGATTATTTTCTGCTGCGCCGCGGTATGGTGGATGAAGCATTTTTAATGCGTGTACTCGACGGCAGCCGTTATTGGAGGAACCCCGCGCCGCCCGTACAACCGCCGCGGCCCGACGCCGGGAAGGAGATGCTGTGATGGGAAAGGGGCAAATCCTGCGCTCCAAAACGGCGCTGGAGCATTTGATATTTCACAGCAGGAAGAACGCCGTCGGGATTTGCCGGGAGCTTTCCGTCACTCCGCAGCAGTTTACCGACTGGATCAAAAAACGGCGCCCTATTCCGGCCGAAAGGCTTAAGCAGCTGGCGACCTATTTTCATGTCTCCCCGGATACGCTTGCGGACGGCAAGCGGTTTGCGCGCGATCTTTCGCCGCTGTCCGGCATAGAGCTGGAAATGGCGGCGGTGCGGAATATAAGGGCGCAGAGCGGCGGGCAGGAGCGGATCATACTGGACTGCCGCCTGAGCGCGCTTTCGGAGGAACGGCAAAAGCAAAAGCGGATCGACCGGTTCGCGGCCATCCTTGAGAACAGCGATGCGAATGCGCTTATGCAAATAGACGCGATGCTGGACGGCTGGGAAAGGGAATGTGAAAGAAATGGATAAGAAACAGGATCGGCGGCAGATCATCAGGGCGTATAAGGAAAGCGACCAGATCGGCGGTATTTTCCAAATAGTGAACACAAAGACCGGCTGGAAAAGCGGGCTGCAATCCACCGTCAACCTGCAGGGGCAAAAAAACAGGCTGCAGTTTGCAAAAGAAACAAATTGCTGCTTTGACCGTTTGATAGAAGAGCAATGGAAGCAGTATGGCGGCGACGCCTTTGTTTTTCAGGAAATAGAAACGCTGAAAAAGAAGCCGGATCAGACTGGTAAAGAATTCGGCGCCGATCTCGCGGAGCTCCTGGCGCTGTGGAAGGAAAAAGAAGAGTAGCCGGGGCAGGGGCCGCCGGCTTTAGGTGCGTAAGCGCAATCATTCGGCCGGTCCGGCCGCCCTTTTAATGCAGTTGCGCCCGGAGGTTTTGGCAAGGTACAACGCCTTATCCGCCAGCTCGATGCAGCTGCTTACATCCGACCGGCCCCGCAGGGGCAGGGCGCAGACGCCGCAGCTGACGGACGCTACGCCTATGCCGGGGGAGAATTCGTGGGGAATGGCAAGGCCGTACACTTTGCGGCGGATGTTCTCGGCGATCTCTTCAATCTCTTCTTCGCCCGCGTCAAAGGATGCGACCAAAAATTCATCGCCGCCCCACCGCGCAAACGTGCTCCCGGGCTGTTTGATCTCGGAGCGGATCTGTCTGGCGACCTTAATGAGCAGCCTGTCGCCGGCGGCATGCCCGTAATGATCGTTGTATTCCTTAAACGAATCGATATCCAGCATGATGACGGAAAGCCGGGTGTTTTGTGCAATATCCTCCAGCGCGAGATTGATAAAATCACGGAAGTTCCTGCGGTTGGCGGCACCCGTCAATTCATCGTGGAGGGACAGTGTTCTTAGCTGCCCGTTCACCTGTTCGAGCTGTATGTTCATCAGCTCGTTTTGCCGTATCTGCCGTTCCAGCATTTTATTGGAGCGTTCGAGCATCACCCGGCCTGCAAAGTCGCTGTAATAGCTGCGGAAAAAGATGCGGGAGATGACATAACAGACGACAATGAAGTAGGAAAGGTTGACATAATGGCCTATGAGAACATCCTGCGAGGGCTGAAAAAACGGCAGCCCCGCGGCGATGATGAGTACAGGGGGAAGGTAGGCCAGAAACAGCTTCTTATCTTCATATAAGAAAACGACCGAACAGATAAGCATGTTTACCATAAAGACCACCAACTGCCCATACAGCGGCTGGTCCAACAGGGAAACAACGCTGCCCCATGCCATGATGAGCGTTATGTAGACCAATATCGCGCGGTCTATTTTTTGCACGGTTTGGTCGGATAAGTGATCGATGGTCTTATGCTTGTTTGTAAGCAGCAGAAAGAGCGCGCTCATCAGCAGCATGACGCCGTACAGCAGCAGGTAAGTCCAGAACTTGAAACGCTCATCAACTTTGAGCAGAGCGGCGCCTATATTCAGCGACGCAAAAAAGCTCTCGGTGACGATCGCGACCACGGCAAGCATTCTTCCTCTTCGAATATTATCCGCCGTCATTTTCCGGTGAAGGCCTGACGACAGCTCTTTATCGATATCGACGTGCAAAACGCTTAACAGTTTCATAGTACCCGCATTTATATTTTACTTCTTATTTGTTACATATCGTATCATAAATAATCCGGTTTACATATGCAATGAAAATTTCCATTTTTTCTTGGCAACGGGTGGCAAGATGCAGGAAAAACTCTCAAGCCAGACAGACCCTCCCCTTTGGGGGTGTGGGGGATCGTAATTCCCCACGTTCAATCCGATTTGACGGCCTTGCGTCAAATCGGTGGGGAAATGCTGCCATGAGCGATATTCTGCCTGTCAAAAAAACCTTGAGGGCTTCGGGGGCCGCCGCCCCCGGAGGTTTCTTTCGCGAGCGGCGGCATGTACGGCGCGAGCGAAAGCCTTGCGGCGCAAGGCTTTCCTCTCAGGAACCGCCGACCGTACCCCAAGGGTACAGCGGTTCCTGCAAACTCAAAAAAGTGCTTTAGCACTTTTTTGACAGCCGAAAACCTGCCGACAAAGCCGCAGGGCTTTGTCAGCGGCCAGCATGCGTCCGGCATGCCTGTAAAAGGGAATTGCGCAACATACTGCAAGGATATGCCCATATGCTTGGATGACAGGGCTTGGCCGCTCCATAGTATAATAGCGGTGAGGTGATGATCATGCGGATAAAGGATGTCAGGAAAGCGCGCGTGGGCCTGTACAGCGCCGGCCTCAAGGCCTACTGGAACCAGTTCGAGGGGCTTAGGGAACGGCTGTTAGGGTACAATGCCTTCCTTGCGCAGCGGATAGCCGGGTTGGGTGAGGTCGTAAATTTCGGCATTGTGGATGACGAGGTCTCCGCCCGGGCGGCAGGCGAGTTTTTCAACCGGGAAAACGTGGATATCATATTGGCGCACAGCGCCACGTATTTCACAAGCTCCTGCGTGCTGCCTGTTCACCAGATCTGCAGGGCGCCCGTTGTGATGCTTAATCTCCAGCCCGCGCCCGCGATGAATTATGAACACACCAGCACCGGCGAATGGCTGGCCCACTGCGTGGGCTGCCCTGTGCCCGAGGCCGCCAACGCGTTCGAGCGCGCGGGCATCAAGCTCTATATCGTCAACGGCCTGCTGGGGCTTACCGAAACTCCCGCCATCTCCGTGGCCGACGAAGTCACGGTAAACATGCCGCAGGCGCAGCGCGCATGGAAGCAGATAGAAGAATGGGTGCGCGCCGCGGGCGTCAAGCGTACGCTGCAACACGCGCGCTTCGGGTTCCTGGGCAACAATTACAGCGGCATGCTGGATATGTACAGTGATTTTACCATGCTCCAATCCCAGCTTGGGCTGCATGTGGAGTTGTTGGAAATGTGCGACCTTGACCGGTATCTAAATCAGGTGGCGGAGGAGGAAATCGACGAAAAGCGCGCGCAGGTGGAAGAATTCTTTACCATCAGCGAGGATTCCCCCTCCGATCCCATCGCGCGAAAGCCCACGGAGGAACAGCTTCGCTGGTCCTGCCAAGTGGCCGTCGCGCAGGAACGCATGGTGCGCGCATATGATTTGGACGGGCTTTCGTATTATTACCACGGCTCGGACGGCAACCATTACGAGCGCCTGCAGGGCGGCTTTATCGTGGGGCATTCGCTGCTTACCGCGTCGGGCGTCCCCTGCGCGGGCGAGGGCGATTTAAAGACCAACATCGCCATGAAGATCTGCGATACATTAGATACAGGCGGCAGCTATACCGAGATCGTCGCGATGGATTACCCGCACAATACAATGCTGCTCGGCCACGACGGGCCCTTCCATATTTCCATATCCGACGGCAAGCCCATGCTGCGCGGCATGGGGGTGTACCACGGTAAAAAGGGGAGCGGCGTTTCCGTCGAAGCCAATGTCAAGAGCGGCCCGGTCACCACATTGGGCGTCACACAGACGGGCAAGGGCAGGCTCAAGTTCATCGTCAGCGAGGGTACGGCGGTCAAGCTGCCCATACTGATGATAGGCAATACCCAGACGCATGTGGATTTCGGCATGGACCTGGATGCGTACATGGACGCATGGTTCCGCGAAGCGCCTACCCACCATTGCGCCATGAGCGTGGGGCACAATGCCTCACTGTTCATGAAGGTGGCGCAGTTGATGGATATCGAATGCGTGCAGGTGGGAAAGAAGCAATCCTAAATAAAAGCAACACGACAAAGCGCTCCGCCGCTTTGTCCCGCTCAATGAGCATCGCAGGAACCATATAAATACGTCAAAACCGGCGACATGCGCGCCGGTTTGCTGTTATAAAAGGCTTATAATCGTCATTTCCGGCGGCATGTACGCCGGAAATGACTCCTTGCAAGGCCGGCCCTCGGCGGGAGACGCCTCGGGCACTAGGCCTGCGGGCCGTCGCCGCCCGCAACCTTAATATGTCGCCTTCGGCGACATCAGTGGTACCCGAAGGGTAGAAAACGCCGCAGCGTTTTTAGGCGGCCTTGATAAAAATCCCGAAGGGCCTCGCAAAAGTGGCGAAGCCACTTTTGCGACTATTGCCTGTACCACCTCTGCCGGTAGGCGTTGGGCGTGATGCCCTCGTGCTTTTTGAACAGGTTGATAAAGTGGCTGGGGTTGTCCACGCCAACCTCGCCCGCGATCTCGCTTACCGAACGGCTGCCGGTGCGCAGGTACTCCTTGGCGTGGTTGAGCCGTGAGAGTATCAGATACTCGTTGGGCGTAAAGCCGGTGTACCGCTTGAACAGCTTTTGAAAATAGTATTTGTTGATGGAGTAACGCTGCGCCAGGTCGTCGAGCGTGATGCGCTCGTTGTAATGGTCGGAAAGATAGGAGCGCGCCTGCTGCACGCAATCCGGCACGCCCAGGTATTCCCGCTGGGAGAGCGCGGCGCTGATGCATTCCACCATGATGACGGTCAGAAGCCCGGAAGCGCGGATATCCGCCGTCAGGCTGCTTTCACCCGAACGGTAAAGGGAAGCGAGCGAGCGAATGGCCGCGGTCACGCCGTTGGCCGGGGGCAGCGTGGCGACGTTGCCGCCGTTGTTCTGCGCCAAAAACAGCTCGTAATAGCGGGCGCTGGTCGCTCCGTAGAAGTGAATCCATAAAATGCGCCATTCCTTGGTGCGCGGCGAGGTATAGTAATGCTGGGCCTTCTGGCAGTCGATCCAGAAGATCTGGCCGGGCTGCAGGGTGTAGCTTTGGTCGTTGTAGTCCAATATGCCCTCCCCGCTGAGCGTGCATTTGATCAGGTACGAAGCCAGCCCTTCCCGCTTTGTGAAGTAGCGTTCGTGGGTGATAAAGTCGCCGATCTCCTGCACATAGGGGATGGAACCCTTGGCGGCGGTACCCGGCGTGACTGTAATCCATATGGATTCCGGCTCCATATCCAACTGATAGCTGAGCTGCACCTCTCCCATGGTTGTCTCCTTTGCCAACATCCTGTGATAAATACGCAACATATGGGGATGTAATTGCGCACTGGTTTCTATATAATAGTATAAAACAATGATATAGCGCTATGCAACAAATATTATAAATCTCCAATTACGGGGCGTTGCATTGCGAGGCGTGTACATTTTTTTACAAATGCGCATAGATGCGGAAAGTCAAGATTCTATTATAGAAAGCCAACATTGTAAAGCAAGATATTGATGCATCTGCGCGAAAAGGAGAATGAGCATGGAAAGGTTCGCTTGGAAGGCACGTATATTGCCCGGAAAATTGGATGAATATGTACGCCGCCACGATGAAATCTGGCCGGAAATGACGGCGCTGCTCAACGAGGCGGGTATACGCAACTACACCATATGGAATACGGGCGACGAGCTGTTCGGCTATTACGAGTGCGACAGCGTCGCGTATGCGGCGCAGGTACAGGCGCAAAGCCCGGTGGTGGACCGTTGGAACGAGTATATGAAGGAAGTCATGGTCATGGAAATGGATCCGCAGACCGGTACGGCGGTGCAATTGAAGCAGGTGTTCCTGCACGGCTGAATAAGGCGCGGATAAAGGCTGGAAGGGGAAGACGCAGTATGGATGAGAAGCTGGTTTTACAGGGGTTTGCATATGCCAGGGAGCAGTATGCGGCAAGGGGCGTGGATGTATTGGCGGCCATGGAACGGGCGGATTCTGTTCCGGTTTCCATGCACTGCTGGCAGGGCGACGACGTCATCGGTTTCGACGGCGTGGGCGCATTGACCGGCGGCATCGCCACTACGGGAAACTATCCCGGCCGTGCGGGTACGCCGCAGGAGCTCCGGCAGGATATCGACATGGCGCTCTCACTCATACCCGGCGTCACCAAGGTGAATTTACACGGTTGCTATGCGGAAAAAAACGGCAAAAAGATCGACCGCGATGCTTACACCATCGAACAGTTCCAAAACTGGGTGGATTGGGCGCTGCAAAAGGGAATTGGGCTGGATTTTAACCCGACGTTCTTCTCGCACCCTATGATGGACGGGGATTTTTCTCTCGCGAGCCGCGACGAAAAAGTGCGCCGCTTCTGGATCGAGCACGGTAAGCGCTGCCGCGAGATCGGCCTGGGCTTTGCCAAACAGCTCAACAAGCCCTGCACGGTGAATTACTGGATGCCGGACGGCTATAAGGATGTTTGTGCGGATACGCTCGCGCTGCGCGAAGTGATGACCCGGTCGCTCGACGAGATATTTGCCGATAGAATCGACGAAACGCTCGTGCCCTGCGCCGTGGAAAGCAAGCTTTTCGGCATGGGCGTGGAAAGCTACACGGTAGCGAGCCATGAATACGCTTTGGGTTATGCGATCACGCACAACAAGCTCTATGCGCTGGATGCGGGGCATTTCCACCCAACGGAAGTTATCAGCGCGAAGATTTCCGCCGTGCTGTGCTTCCTGGACCGTGTGCTGCTGCATGTCAGCCGCGGCGTGCGGTGGGACAGCGACCATGTCATCACCCTCGACGACGAGCTGCAGCGCATTATGGATGAGGTGCTGCATAACAACTTTGAAAACCGCGTGTTCATCGGGCTGGACTATTTCGACGCTTCCATCAACCGCATCGCCTGCTGGGCGATCGGCATGCGCAATGCGAGAAAGGCGCTGCTTTGTGCGGCGCTCGCTCCGGCGCAAACTATCCGCAAAGCGGAGAAGGAAGGCGACAACACCCTGCGGTTCGCGCTGCAGGAAGAACGCAAAACGCTGCCTGTGGGCGCCGTATGGGATTATTACTGCATGACCCGCGGCGTGCCCGTCGGCGAGGACTGGATACAGAACGTGCGCGCATACGAGCGCAATGTGCTCTCTCGCCGCTAAAAAGCGGCGGGAAAGGAGGCTAGCTTGGAATATCTGCTTGAATTGCAGGGGATTTCCAAAACATTCCCGGGCGTGCGGGCGCTTGACGACGTGCATTTCCGTCTGAAGGCGGGTGAGGTGCATGCGCTCATGGGCGAAAACGGCGCGGGGAAATCCACCTTCATTAAAGTAATCACCGGCGTGCACAAGCCGGATTGCGGGCGCATGATACTCGACGGCAAGCCCGTTTCCTTTGACGACCCGAAGGAAGCGACGGCGCTGGGCATCGCGGCCATTTACCAGCATGTGACCTGCTATCCCGATCTTTCCGTAACGGAAAACATATTCGTGGGCCACGAGATCATACTGCCCAAAACAAAGCGCATCGACTGGAAGCGTATGCACCAGCTTGCCGAAGGCTATCTTCGCCAGCTGGGTACGGATATAGACCCCAAGACTATCATGGGTACGCTTTCCGTCGCGCAGCAGCAGATCGTGGAAATCGCCAAAGCGCTTTCCATCAACGCGCGTATCATCATTATGGACGAACCCACCGCCGCGCTCACCAAGCGGGAGAGCGAGGAGCTGTACCGCATTACCGAACAGCTCAAGAGTGAGGGAAAGGGCATCATATTCATCTCCCACCGGTTCGAGGATATGTACCGCGTGGCCGACCGTGTGACTGTGCTGCGGGATTCCAAATACATCGGCGACTGGGACGTGGGCGAAATTACAAACGACAAGCTCATCTATGCCATGGTAGGCCGCGAGCTCAAGCAGATGTATCCAAGCAAAACCGGTACGGTGGGCGGCGAGGTGCTGCGCGTGGAGGGGCTTTCCAAAACAGGATATTTCGCGGACGTGAGCTTTTCCGTAAACGCGGGCGAAATCGTGGCCATCTCCGGCCTGGTGGGCGCCGGGCGCAGCGAGGTCTGCGAAGCGATATTCGGCTACTGGCCGCACGACGCGGGGCATATCTATCTTAACGGCAAGGAGATCAAAATAAAGAACCCCCGTCATGCAATGGATATGGGCATCGGCTATCTGCCGGAGGACAGGCAGAAGCAAGGCCTGATACTGGACTGGTCCATCGGCAGGAACATCACGCTGGGGACGCTTAGACAGCACTCCAAGCGCGGCATACTCAGCATCAAACGAGAGAATGAGACGGCCAAGCGGCTTTCCAGGCTTGTCAACGTCAAGGCGCAGGGCATACAGGATCTTGCAAGCTCCCTTTCCGGCGGCAACCAGCAAAAGGTGATCGTGGCAAAGCTGCTTGCCTCCGAGCTCAAAGTCATACTGCTCGATGAGCCGACCAAAGGCGTGGACGTGGGCGCGAAATACGCCATATATGAAATCATGCGCGAGCTATCCGCACAGGGTATCGGCATTGTGATGGTCTCCTCGGAGATGCCGGAAGTGCTGGGCATGAGCGACCGGGTAGTGGTGATGCGCGAAGGCAGGGTGACCTGTACGCTCAATACGCGCGAGACCTCGCAGGAGGCCATACTCGAAGCGGCCATGGTCGCTCCCGGTAAACGGGAACAGGCCGTTTGAGGGGAGGAGATCAGATGATCGAAAAGAACGACGCCGCTAAAAAGCGCCTGGGCCTGAACAGCTTTCGCGAGCTGGGCCTTGTGCTGTTCATCCTGTTTTTGTGCGCGGTGGTGCAGGTACTCAATCCCAGCTTCCTGACTGCGAAAAACATCAGCAACCTTCTGACCAATACGGCCATCATCGCCATACTCTCCATCGGTATGATGACGGTCATACTCACGGGGGGCATCGATCTTTCCATCGGCGCGAACATTGCCCTCTCCGGCATGGCGGTCGCGCTGCATGTGGCGGCTATTCCCACGCTGCATCCCATGCTGGCGCTGCTTGAAGGCGTGGTTGCCGGAATCGTTTGCGGCGCGATCGTGGGGGTGCTGGTCGCAAAGGCGAATGTGCTGCCCATTATCGCGTCACTGGGCATGTGCTATGTGTACCGCGGCGCGGTGTTCCTGATTTCGGGCGGGTCCTGGGTCAGCGCGCACCAAATGAGCGTGCAGTTCAAGAATATCGCCATAGGTCAGATACTCGGCGTCAACAACCTTGTGTTTATCACGATCATCGTGTATGTCATCGCGCAGTATTTCCTCGCCAGCACCCGTACCGGCCGCCGTTTCTACGCCGTAGGCTCCAACGTGGAAGCCGCGCGTATCTCGGGCATCAGCGCGAGCAACACGAAATGGCTGGCATATACCATTATGGGCGCGCTTGCGGGCCTTGCGGGCGTGCTGTGGGTATCCAAGTTCGCTTCGGCGCAGCCGGATACCGCCACAGGATATGAAGTCAACATCATCGCGGCCTGCGTCATCGGCGGCGTATCCATTTCGGGCGGCGCGGGCAAGGTGATCGGCGTGCTCTTAGGGTCGCTGTTGATCGGAATCATCAACAACGCGCTGCCGCTGATCAATATTTCGGAGTTCTCCAAAAACGCCATACAGGGCAGCATCATACTCGGCGCGATCATTCTGAACACGCTGGTCAAACGCAGGTCGGAATGGCGCGCGCTCGTCAGGAGGAAGATCTGATGGAAAACAAACGGAACGGGTCTCTCTCGCTCAGCGCCAAAAGTGTGTTCGGCGTTTACGGCTGGGAGTGGATGCTGCTGGCGATATTCGTGCTCATCAATCTGATGAACGCAAACATATCCCCTTACTACAAAATAGACAAGCTGCTCGACGCCACGAACGCTTTTCTGGATAAGGGCTTTCTGGCAATGTCCATGGCGTTCGTGATATTGACCGGGTATATCGATATTTCGGTTGCCTCCACGGTGGCGCTTTCCTCCGTCGTAATGGCGGTCACCTATAACGCGGGCTTGCCTATGGGGCTGGCGTTCGTGCTCTGCCTTGCGGTGGGCGCTGTCTGCGGCATGATCAACGGCTTTCTGCTCATCCGCTTTAAGGAGCTTGCGCCCATGATCGTGACGCTGTCCACGCAGATCATTTACCGCGGGATTGCGCTCATCATACTGGAGGATCAGGCCTCCGGCAATTTCCCGGACTGGTTTGATTTCCTTGGCTGGGGCTATATAGGTCCGTTCCCCTGCATGCTGGTGGTGTTCCTGGTGATATTCCTCATTTTCGCCTTCGTCATGCATAAGACCAACTATGGCCGTATGCTTTACGCCGTGGGCAAGAACCGTACCACCTGCCGTTTCTCAGGCATCCATGTGGACCGCGTGATATTCATCAATTTTATGCTCAACGGCCTGATGGCGGCCGTCACGGCGCTGTTCCTGACAAGCCGCATGGGCTCTACCCGCCCCAATGTGGCGATCGCCTATGAAATGGACGTGATCGCCATGGTGGTGCTCGGCGGCGTTTCCACCGCGGGCGGCAAAGGACGTATGGGCGGCGTGCTGATCTCCATATTCATTGTGGGGCTGATCCGTTACGGCCTGGGGCTGATCAACATCAACACGCAGGTGCTGATGATGGTGGTCGGCGGCCTGCTGGTGCTGGCTGTGGCGCTGCCGGAGTTAAAGGATATCCTTCTGGCAAAGCGCCGCGAACGCCGCATCCAAAAAGCACAGGAGAAAAATCCCCTTCCCGCCGAATAAGCATGATTTCAATTTCGCGCAGTATATGCGCGATAAAAAACGCAAGGAGGAAACATCCAAATGAAAAAGGCACTTGCATTGTTGTTGGTTCTGGCAATGGTCGTGTTCGCGGTAGCTTGCGCAAAGCCCGCCGAGCAGCCTGCCGCGGAAAAGCCCGCCGCTGAAGCGCCCGCCGCCGAGAAACCCGCCGCCGAGGCACCCGCCGCGGCAAAGAAGTACGCGATCATCGTGAAGAACACCGGCAACCCCTACAACGATAAGGAAGCCGCCGGCTTCGAAGAAGGCTGCAAGGAAATCGGCGTGGAAAGCATCGTCAAGGCGCCCGCCAACCCCACCGCAGAAGAGCAGATCGCTATGATCGAGGAGCTCATCGCGCAGGAAGTCGACGGCATTGCGATTGCCGCCAACGATTATGACGCGCTGGAGAACGCTCTGAAGAAGGCCATGGCCGCCGGCATCGCCGTCGCCACCGTGGATAGCAACGCCAACCCCAACAGCCGCCAGACGTTCGCCAACCAGGCGGATACCGTCCAGATCGGCAAGACCCTCGTCGAGACCGCGTTTGATCTCACGGGCGGCTCCGGTCAGTTCGCCATCCTTTCCGCGACCGCGCAGGCCGCCAACCAGAACGCCTGGATCGCCGAGATGGAAAAAGCGCTGGAAGACCCCAAGTATGCAAGCCTCGAGCTCGTCAAGATCGCTTACGGCGATGACCTGCGCGACAAGTCCGTTTCCGAGACCGAAGGCCTCATCCAGAGCTACCCCGACCTCAAGTGCATCATCGCGCCCACTACCGTCGGTATCGCCGCCGCTTCCAAAGTCGTGATCGACCAGGGTCTCTCGGATAAGATCAAAGTTTCCGGCCTTGGCCTCCCCTCCGAGATGGCCGAGTACATCGAGCAGGGCGTCTGCCCCTACATGTACCTCTGGAACCCCATTGATCTGGGATACCTGAGCGCCTACATCGTGGATGCGATCGCGAACGGCACCATCACCGGCGCCGAGGGTGATGCGTTCTCCGCCAGCCGTTTGGGCGACTACACCGTTACCGCGGCTGCCGACGGCGGCACCGAAGTCCTCCTTGGGCCTCCGTTCGCCTTCACGCCCGAGAACATCGCCGAGTGGAAGACTGTTTATTAATCGACGAACCAATAGTTCCCAAACAAAGGGGCGGGCCTACAAGCCCGCCCCAACTTGTCAAAATAGTCTTTGATAGCAAAGAAACAGTAGCTGTAATAGGCTTCACTCGCGAGCGGCAGCGTGTACGCCGCGAGCGCAAAGCCTTGCGGCGCAAGGCTTTCCCCTCAAGAACCGCCGGTCCTCGGCGGGAGACGCCTCGGACACTAGGCCTGCGGGCCGTCGCCGCCACCCGCAAGGGTGCAGGCAGTTCCTGAAAAGCTCAAAAAGTGACGCAGTCACTTTTTTGATGGACTTGCTGGCTTGCCCCTTTGCCTTTATACTGTAGGCAGAACAAAGTAAGGAGAAACAGAATGAGCGGCTTTTTTAAACAGAACGAAGCGGACTTGTGCGCGTTTGCGCACTTATCGCAGGCGGCGGGCGGACGCTCGGATTATGTGCAGGGCGGCGGCGGCAACACTTCCGTCAAGCTTGCGGACGGCCTGATGGCCATCAAAGCTTCCGGCTTCCGGCTTTCGGATATCCGTCCGGATGCGGCGTATGCGGTGCTGGATTATGCGGCCCTTCGCGCGTTTTACAATGCGCACGAGGTGGAGGAATTTGCGGATGTGGAAAAAAGCGGCTCCGAACAGGTGAAGGCGGCCACGCGGCAAATCGAAGGGCTGCAAGAGCTTCGCCCTTCCGTAGAAGCGGGCTTCCATTCCATATTGCCCAAATTCGTGCTGCACAGCCACAGCGTATACGCGAACCTGGCCGCCTGTGCAAAGGAAGGAAGAAGTATTGCGGCGGAGGCGCTGCGCGGCGCACCCTATACGTGGGGGTTTGTACCCTATACCGACCCCGGCTCGCGGCTTACGTTCACGATACGGGATGAAATTGCCCGTGTGGAACGTGAATGCGGCAAAGCGCCCAGCGTACTGTTCATGCAGAACCACGGGCTGATCGCGGCGCATGAGGATGCGGAAACCTGCACGATGATCCACGCGGACGCCAACGAGCGTATCGCACGCGCATTCGGCCTTGCGGGCGACTCCTTCCCCAAAGTGAAAATAAAAGACGCCGGAGAGGGGCTGTTTGAATCCGACACGCCGTATCTCGCACAGCGTCTGCGCGAGGGCGGCTATGATGAAAAGTTCTTCATTGAGCAGCCGCTTTATCCCGACCAAATGGTGTTCCTGGTGGGCACATTCGCGTTTGGTGCGGGCGAGCCTAAACAGGATGCCTGCCTGTGCGACCCCGCCACAGGCAGGGTGCGCTACCGCATGCCGCAGGCAAAAGCGCTTGTCGTTGAGGAAACGCTCACGGCGATACTCTTTATTGCCGAACACATCGCGCGCAAAGGCCTTGCGCTTTCCACCATGGGTGCGGCGGCGCGCGCCTTTATCGCCAATTGGGAAAGCGAGAAATACCGCAAGTCCCTCGCGGGGAAATAACAGAAAAACACATCGGAAAGGAACGGGCGCAAACCCGGTTACGCTTTTAGCTGCTGTGCAGGCAGGGCAAAAAGAGGCGTAACGGCTGCGTCCGTTTTTGTGCATATCTGTGAATATTCCTTGTTGGTGTTTGTACCCTGTACGGGTATGTAGTATAATAGGCATCATATGGTAGGGAGGAGGATCATCATGAAACTGCTGTTTGCCGTTGTACAAAACGATGATGTGAAACGCCTGACCAAATCCCTCGTTCAGCATGAGATCAGCGTGACGCGCATTTCCAGCACGGGCGGTTTTTTGAGCGGGGGGAACACAACGTTGATGATCGGCGTAGAGGAAGACCGCCTGCAGGAAACGCTTTCGATCATCAAAAATGAATCCTCGCGGCGGGAAGCGCTGACTGCGGCATCCTGCGTGGTGCCCGGCGGCAGTACGGACTGCCTGCATACGCCTCTTCGGGTAACGGTGGGCGGGGCAACGGTATTCGTCGTGGAGGCCCGGGAGCATTATAAGTTTTAATGGAGCTTATGGACGCACAAACAACACAGGAAGCACAAATGCAGCCGCTGTACTCCATCCGGTCATTGCTCAGACTGATCGTACCCATGGTGGTCGAACAGGGTCTCGCGATGACGGTGGGTGCAGCGGATACCATTATGGTGACCAGCGTGGGCGAAGCCGCCGTATCCGGCATCTCGCTGGTGGATTCGATCAATAATTTGATGATACAGGTTTTGGCGGCGCTCGCGACAGGCGGCGCCGTCGTTGCCGCGCAGTATCTCGGCCGCCAGCAGGCCGAGGGCGCGCGGTCCGCCGCCAGGCAGCTGCTCCTTGTGGTCATGCTGGTATCGGTTGTGCTCTCGGCGGTTTCCGTCGCTTTCAACGGCGGTCTGCTGCGCCTGATATTCGGCGATGTCGGCCCGCAGGTGATGGAAAACGCAAAGGTGTATTTTTACCTTTCGGCGGCATCCTATCCGTTCCTTGCGGTCTACAACGCCATCGCGGCGATGTTCCGCGCGATGGGCAACAGCAAGGTATCCATGATGACCGCGCTGCTGATGAATATCGTCAATTTCGGCGGCAACGCGGTGCTTATTTATGTCTGCGGCTGGGGTGTGGCGGGCGCCGCCACGGCATCGCTGCTTTCCCGGCTGCTTTCCGCCGTGGTGATGCTCCGGCTGATACGCAACCATCACAATGCGATATGGCTGGACCGTTCCGTTAAATTTACCTTCAAGCCGGATATGATCAGGAGGATACTGGCCATCGGCATTCCCAACGGACTGGAAAACGGCATGTTCCAGTTCGGCAAGCTGATCGTGCAGAGCGTTGTTGCGGGCTATGGCATGGTGGCGATCTCCGCAAACGCCATCGCGGGCAGTATCACCAGCGTGGTGATGGTACCGGGTTCGGCGGTCGGCCTCGCAATGATCACCGTGGTCGGCCAATGTATGGGCGCGGGGGATAGCCGCCAGGCAGGCAGCAACGTAAAGCGCATGCTCCTGATGACATATGCCGCGAATATCGTGCTGGGCCTGCTGCTGTGGCTGCTTGCCGCGGAGCTGGCCGGCTTGTTTAAACTGGGCCCGGAAACGATCGCGCTCGCGGCGCAGCTTCTTATAACGGCGGCAATTACCCAGGTGCTGTTCTGGCCCACGGCGTTTCCGCTTTCGCACGCATTGCGCGCTACCGGCGACGCGCGCTTCACGATGATTGTTTCGGTCGCATCCATGTGGATTTTCCGCGTCGGGTGCAGCTACGTACTGGGTATCGGCATGGGCTTGGGCGTTATGGGCGTATGGTATGCCATGTATATCGATTGGGTTGTGCGTTCCGTCGCGTTCATATGGCGCTGGCGCAGCGGGAGATGGAAAAGCAAAACGGTGATTTGACTTATCTACAATAAATGGCGATATGTTCACAGACTGTTTGTGAGCATGGAAAAGGGGCTGTAAGGGTGTGCTGTAATTCAATTAGAATTTGACAAATACGAATTTATTGCCTAAGCGTTTGAAAGCTGATTATGGAAGGGTGCTGTTATGAGTGAGTTGTTGATGTTTTCCTCTCGACAGGCGTTCCGCTGTTGGTTAGAAGATCACTGTGCTCAAAGCGGGGGTATATGGCTACTCTTTGAGAAAAAAGGAGATTCTTCGACTCTTTCTGCAAACGAAGCATTGGAAGAAGCCCTTTGCTTCGGCTGGATTGACGGACAAATGCAGCGCATAGATGAACACAGCTATAAAAAATACTTTGCCCGGCGCACACCCAAAAGTAATTGGTCGGACAAAAATAAAAAAACGGCGCAAGCCCTTATTGATAAAGGTCTTATGAGCCATCATGGGATGAAAGCCATCGAAATCGCGAAGCAAAGCGGCGCTTGGGATATGTCAACTCGCATTGTCATCAGCGATGAACAGGTGGAGGAATTTAAAGGGCTTCTTCAAAGCTGCGACATTGCATACGGTCATTTTATGTCTATGCCTCCATCCATCCAAAGAACATACACAGGTCTTTATTTGGACGCGAAGACAGAAAAAACGCGTCAATCAAGGCTTGAAAAAATCGTTGATAGACTGAATAAAAATTTAAAGCCAATGTAAAATGAGATGATTCAGGAAATGCAAGTAAATTAGCCGTTCTTTTGGCAGACTTCGCGGCTGTCCTTTGTTCGGATTCGGATGAAAGCTATTTCTGGCTTTGTTACAGAATGCCAATTATAAATACCAATTTGGTCACTGTCTGCCTGCATAGCTTTTTTGATGTCAGAATGTGCTGACCGGGCAGCGCCGAACCAAATAAAAAGCTACTGGCATTTCATGATGCAGGGTTTTTTTGACAGCCATGCAAATACGACCTTTTTTATGCCCTAAAGCGAATGCTGAAAAACCTGGAAACAGTCCTGCGCAAAATCCGGAAAAACGGTTAAATCCATGTTGACATTACCTTAAATGCTTCATATAATATCCATAAAGTATTGATAGGTAACAATAAGGAGCATATTATGAGCGAAAAATACTATACCGTGGATCAGATCGCTTCCATGCTGGATATTCACCCCAAAACGATTCAAAGGTATATTCGTGAAGGCAAGCTCAGGGCAAATAAGGTCGGCAAGGGCTGGCGCGTGACCGGCCATGATTTGAGCGTATTTACGGAAGGTACGGGCAACGCGCCGAAACGAACGGAAGAAGAATCGGCGCCGGCGTATGCGGCGGAAAGTGTGAAAGTATCCGCCGTCATCGATGTCAATGTGCCGGATATGGATGAGGCAATGCGCATCGTCAACACCGTTACGGCGGTGCTCAACGTAAAACCACCGGAATACGGCCGTTCCACGATGCAGGCGCAATACATGGAGCCGGAGCGGAAGGTGCGGTTGATGCTGTGGGGAACGGTAGCGTTTATGCAGGTCATGCTGGATGCGATTGACATGCTGACAAATCAAAACGGCATAGGGCAAGGGTGATAAGCTCCGTTTTTGATTCAAGGAAGGAAAGAAATCCAATGGAAATAGTAACAAGGAACAATATCTCTGCGGCGGTGGCAGGCAGAGATGAAAAAATTACGGGTGTGCAGGACGTGCTGGATATCATGGTGTCCGCGCGGTATGCTTCCGATTGCGTGGGCGTGATAGTTTACAAAGAAAGCCTCCCCCGGGCTTTCTTTGATTTGAAAACGGGCTGCGCGGGCGAAATACTGCAGAAGTTCTCAAATTACCAAATGAAGATTGCTATTATCGGAGATTTCAGCGAATATAAAAGCAAGAGCCTGCGCGACTTTATTTATGAGAGCAACAACGGTAACTGCGTGTTCTTTCTGGAGAGTATGGAAGCGGCATTGGAAGCGTTCGGCAGGTGAAAGCGCAAAGAGCATGCGCGCAGCATGCGGCAGACGACGGAAAACACGGGTTGCAGAAATTTCTATAAAAACGCCATAACATATTGACAATTATCGATTTGAAGCATATGCTATACACAGATCGAATACTTTGAATTTGAGAGGCGCGTATGGAAACCATTCATCAGGCGCACGCAAAGGTGTTCAAGGCCTTCTGCGACGAAAACAGGCTGCAGATACTCGCCATGCTGCGCACGGGGGAAAAATGTGCGTGCAGGCTGCTGGAAGAGCTGCAAATCAGCCAATCCACGCTTTCGCACCACATGAAGCTGCTTTGCGATTCCGGCATTGTTTGTGCGCGCCGTGAAGGGAAGTGGACGCATTACTCCATCAGCCCGACGGGCAGCAGGCTTGCTATGCAACTATTGGCAGAGCTTACAGAGGTGGAATCTGTGTCATCCTGCCCCTGTTGCACGGAATAAACCGAGCTACTTTTTTTTGATCCGATATATCGAAAATTTTGGATATTTAAAGGAGCGTAATTGTTGTGGAGATACTCCAGAATGTGTGGCTGTTCTTTCAGAATCAAGTGCTTGGCATGCGGTGGTTGAACGATTTGATCGGCATGCTGCTTACCGCGTTGGGCGTCGACATTTCCGGCCGTGTGGGCGGCAGCATACAATTTTTCGTTTACGACGTCATCAAGATATTTGTATTGCTGTCGCTGCTGATATTCGTGATCTCCTATGTGCAAAGTTACTTCCCGCCGGAACGCACAAAGCGTATACTCGGCAGGTTTAAGGGCATCGGCGCGAACGCGCTCGCAGCGCTATTGGGCACGGTAACGCCCTTTTGCTCCTGCTCGTCCATACCGCTCTTCATAGGGTTTACCAGCGCCGGCCTGCCTGTGGGCGTGACGTTTTCTTTCCTGATCTCCTCGCCGTTGGTCGATTTGGGGTCGCTGATATTGCTTACAAGCATATTCGGCGGCAAAATCGCGATCGTATATGTGATCGTCGGGCTTATCTTAGCCGTGGCGGGCGGCACGCTCATACAGGCGCTCAAGCTGGACCGGTATGTGGAGGAGTTCATAAAATCCGCGGGCAGCGTGGATTTGGAGTCGCCGGAGCTCACCAAAAAAGACCGCCGGAACTATGCGAAGGAGCAGATGCTCTTTACCGTAAAAAAGGTTGCCCCGTACGTATTCATCGGCGTGGGTATCGGCGCGGTGATTCACAACTGGATTCCGGCGGAATGGATACAGACCGTACTTGGGGAAAACAACCCCTTCTCGGTGCTGCTGGCGACGGCTGTGGGCATTCCCATGTATGCGGACATATTCGGCACCATCCCCATAGCGGAGGCGCTGTATTTTAAGGGTGTCGGCTTGGGCACCATACTCTCCTTCATGATGGCGGTTACGGCGCTTTCGCTCCCTTCCGTCATCATGCTGCGAAAAGCAGTCAAACCCAAGCTGCTGGGCATATTCGTAGGCATTGTGACGGTTGGGATACTTGTGATCGGGTATGCTTTCAACGCGCTGCAGTTCCTGCTGGTTTAAAGCGTTCTGGCACGCTATAGGCTTGTCCTACGCGTTGCGTAAATTGAGCAAGGAGGAAGAAAATATGGAACAATCACGCCGCAGTGGCGCGGAACAAAAAGAGGTTCTTGTGGAGTTCCTGTACCTTGACCGGGAGACCTGCAGCCGCTGTAAATCCACGGACAGCACGCTGGAGGAAGCGGTGGCGGAGTTATCCGGCGTTTTAAAGACGCTGGGGTACCGGCTTGCCGTAAACAAAATCCAGATCACCTCCGCCGAGTTGGCGGAACAGTACCGCTTTTTCAGTTCCCCCACCATACGGGTCAACGGCAGGGATATCTGCACCGATATCCGGGAGAATGCCTGCAAGGATTGCGGGGATCTCTGCGGCGAAAATGTGGACTGCCGGGTGTTTGTCTATGAAGGCGCGGAATATGAGCAGCCGCCCAAGGCGATGATTATGGATGGCATATTAAAGGCATTATACAGCCCAAAGCCGCTAAAACGGCGTGAATCCTATTTGCTGCCGGAGAATTTGAATGGGTTCTTCCGCGGCAGGGCGAACCGCTGCTGCAGTTCGGCGGGCTGCTGCATACAGTGCGGCGAGTAATGGAAGCTGTCGGCAACGTGGTATTCTGCAAAAATAACACTTTCGGAGGAAGCTCTAATGGCACGGCACTGGTATCCTGTAATCGATTATACACGCTGCTCGGAATGCGGCGCTTGTACGCAGAAATGTGCGCACGGCGTATACAACATGGAAAAAGCTCCGGCTCCCGTGGTGGTTCAGCCGGAAAGCTGCATCGACCATTGCCACGGCTGTGGGAATATTTGCCCGCAAGGGGCGATTACATATTTAGGGGAGGATACCTCCTGGGTACCGCCCCACGCACAAACATCAGCACCGGTATACGGCTGCGGCTGTGGAGGTTGTTGTGGCTGAGCAAAAAGAGCAAAAAAAGAGTGTCATTTTAAAGATTGCGGCCGTTGCCGTCATAGTATTGGGTATTCTTGCGATGTATCTTGCCAAGGGAGCCGGTGATGCGCAGGCGGTGCCTACGGCAGCGCCTGCCGTGGAAACCGCGCCGCTTGCGCTTTCAACGGTGGATATGGAAGAAATACTTTCCCATCAACTGCCCGTCGTCATCGATTTCGGCTCGGATTCATGCATTCCCTGCAAGGAAATGGCGCCGGTGCTGGAAACGATGCATGAAGAGATGCAGGGCAAAGCGGTCATCCACTTCGTCGATGTATGGAAGTTCAGCGAGGCCGCCGAAGGGTTCCCCATACGGGTAATACCTACGCAGGTATTTCTGCTCGCGGATGGAACGCCATATGTGCCGGACGAGTCGCTCGGGCTACCGTTCACCCTATATTCAGACAAGGAAACAGGCGAGCATGTTTTCACCGTTCATGAAGGCGGACTTACACAGGAGCAATTTTGGATGATACTATTTGATATGGGGGTGGAGGAATGATCGACGCGTGGCTGGGCGGGATTGGAACTGTAATCGGCACGAACATGTGGCTTGCGCCTTTGCTTGCGCTATTTGCAGGCATCCTGACTTCCTTTACACCCTGCGCGCTCTCGAGCATTCCGCTTGTAATCGCTTATGTGGGCGGAATGAATGCCAACCCCAAATTGGCGTTCAGGCTGTCGTTCACATTTGCCGTGGGTGCGGCGGCTGCCTTTACCGCCTTGGGCGCTGCCGCATCCATGATGGGTAAACTCATTGGAACCGGCGCTTCCTGGTGGTATATTGTACTTGGTGTATTAATGATGCTGATGGTGCTTCAAACCTGGGAGATTTTCGATTTTATACCTTCCACGTTTCTGCTTAACAAAAACAAAAGGCGTGGCTATATCGGCGCATTTTTAGCAGGCATACTGGGCGGTATATTCTCTTCCCCGTGTGCGACGCCGGTACTCGTGGCGCTGCTCGCGATCGTTGCCGGGCAGGGCAGCATGGTTTGGGGTATACTCTTATTACTGCTGTATGGTGTGGGCCATGGGGTTCTGACTGTGCTCGCCGGTTCGTCGATAGGCTTTGCGCAAAAGCTCACGCAAAATCCGCGTTATGGCAGGCTGAGCAAAATTTTAAAAATCGTAATGGGCGTCTTGATTTTGCTCATTGGTTTCTATATGTTTTATTTAGGATTTTAACTATGCATTTGGAGGCAACAACTATGGCACTGTTTGGAAAGAAAGATAAAAAAGAAGAAGTACAGCCTTGCGGCTGCGGTACGTGCGGGGATGCAAAGCAAGCGGCCGCGTCCGATGAAGCGGCGGTGAAGGTGCTGGGCTCGGGCTGCCAGAAGTGCAATGAACTCGAGGCGAACACAAAGGCGGCCTTGGCGCAGCTGAACATGGATACGACAGTCGGTCATATAACGGATTTCGCGCAGATCGCGGCCTATGGCGTAATGAGCACCCCCGCGCTGGTGGTGGACGGCAAGGTCGTCGCCTATGGCAAAGTGCTCAAAACCGAGGAAATCGTCAAGCTGCTTCAAAAGGTGCGCTGAGTATGACCGCATAGCCGGACAATACCAAAGATCATACGACAGGAGGAAAACTATGCTGCCCAAAGTAGCGTTTATTTGCGTACACAATTCCTGCCGCAGTCAAATCGCCGAGGCGTTGGGCAAGCACCTTGCCTCCGGCGTGTTTGAAAGCTATTCGGCGGGCACCGAAACCAAGCCGCAAATCAACCAGGACGCCCTGCGCCTGATGAAAAGGCTGTACGGTATCGATATGGAATTTACGCAGCGTTCCAAGCTGCTTGCGGATCTCCCGCCCGTCGATATCGTGGTGACAATGGGCTGCAATGTGGAGTGCCCTTATCTGCCCGGCAGGCACAGGGAAGATTGGGGCTTGCAGGACCCTACCGGCAAAGACGACGGAGAATTCCTGCGTGTGATTCGTCAGATTGAGAAAAATATAGTGCACTTGAAGGAAAGGATCCAAACGGGCGCGCTGTAATCGCCCTGCTGTTTGGATACGTGTTATGCATGCTGTGAACGAACCTTTTGGGGGTTTCGGGGGCCGCTGCCCCCGGAGGCTTTCAACCGCCGCCAGCGACATGTGCGGTGGCGGAGGAAAGCCTTGCGGCGCAAGGCTTCCTCTCAGGAACTGGCGACCGTACCCCAAGGGTACAGGCAGTTCCTGTAATCCTCGAAAAAGTGCCGCAAGGCACTTTTTCGACAAGCTAAGCCCCGGCCTTGCAAGGCCGGGGCTTTCTGTGGTATCGTCTAAAAGAAACAAACAAGTATGCGCTGCTTTTTAAGGGTACGCGCTTCCCATCGGTGAAAGAGGATACAATATGGAACTGACACATCTCAACGCGCAGGGCGAAGCGCATATGGTCGATGTGGGCGAAAAGGAAACTACCCGGCGCGAAGCCACGGCGCAGGCGCTCATACGGATGAGGCCCGAAACCCTCGCCGCCATTCTGGAGGGCGGTATGCCCAAAGGGGACGTGTTTGCCGTGGCGCGCGTGGCCGGCATACTTGCAGCCAAACGCACGTATGAGCTGATACCGCTCTGCCACCCCATCCCCATCGACGGCATTGAAGTGACGCTTGCACCGGACGGCGCGGACTGCGTGTGCATCACCGCCACGGTTCGTTGCGGGTATAAAACCGGCGTGGAAATGGAAGCGCTCACGGCGGCCTCCGTTGCGGCGCTGACGGTGTACGATATGTGCAAGGCCGTCGACCGCGGCATGACGATAGAAGCCGTCCGGCTCATCAAAAAGTCCGGCGGAAAATCCGGCACGTATGAACGGATACGGGAGAAAGCATGAAGGATCATTTCGGCCGCAGCATCGAATACCTGCGGCTTTCACTCACCGAGCGCTGCACGCTCAAATGCGCCTACTGCCGCGCGGGGGAGGGCGACTGCCCCAAACAACGGGAACTTTCCGCTGCCGAATTCGCGCGCATCGCGCGCGTGATGGCAAGCCTGGGCATCAATAAAATCCGGCTGACAGGCGGCGAACCCATGCTGCGGCGGGATCTGGAGGAAATCATCGCCCGCCTTGCGGCCATACCCGAAATAGAGGAGATCGCCATGACCACCAATGCCCAGCACCTGCCCGGGCGGGCGGCGGCGCTCAGGGCGGCGGGGCTGACGCGGCTCAACATCAGCATCGATTCCTTAAAGCCGGACCGGTACCGCGAGATGACGGGCGGCGGCGAGCTTGCGCCGGTGCGCAAAGGCATTGAAGAAGCGATTGAAGCGGGGATGCTGCCGCTCAAGCTTAACGCCGTGCTGTTGCGGGGCGTGAACGACGACGAGATCGACGATTTTATCTCCCTTACAAAGGACAAGCCTTTGGACATGCGGTTTATCGAGCTGATGCCGCTGAGTGCCGACGGCGACGTTTCACGCCGCGTATCGCCGGATGAAATACTTGCCGCGCGACCTTGGTTAAAGCCGCTCCCGCCGCGCTATATTAGCCAGCCTTCCGAGGATTATGCGGTGGACGGCTATAGGGGGCGCGTCGGGTTCATCAGCCCCGTATCGCACAAGTTCTGCGGCAACTGCAACCGCGTACGGGTAATGAGCGACGGCATGCTCCGCCCCTGCCTGGGGGATAACCGCGAGGTATCGTTAAAAGAAGCGCTCTTATGCAGTGACGATGCGCTGCTTACACAAACCATCCGAGAGTCCATATTCTGCAAGCCCGAAGGGCATACGTTTGTGGGCGGGTTCGCGTCGAACAAGAACATGAGCAGGATCGGGGGGTAATATGGCGCACATCGTATCGGTCAACACCAGCCCGAAAAAGGGCACGTTTAAGTATCCGGTCCAAGAGGCGCGCCTGCTGTGCGGCTTCGGCATAGAAGGCGACGCCCACGGCGGCAACTGGCACCGGCAAATAAGCCTTCTTGCGCAGGAGAGCATCGATAAAATGACGGCGCTGGGCATAGAGGCGCTTCGCCCCGGTATGTTCGCAGAAAACGTCACTACAGGGGGGATAGAGCTTTATACGCTGCCCGTGGGCGCATGCCTGCGGCTGGGGGAAGCGCTCGTGGAGGTGACGCAGATCGGCAAGGAATGCCACCAGCATTGCGAGATCTACCGCAAGGTGGGCAAGTGCGTGATGCCGCTGGAGGGAATATTCGTGAAGGTATTAAAAGAGGGGACAATCCGTCCGGGCGACCCGGTGGAGGTCTTATCGCGGGCGTAAGGGTGGTACTTTAACGCCGCTTCATCGGCGCAGGTTGGGGGGGATACCGTGAAACAGTTGCTTTGCTGTGTGTTTACGCTTGTGCTCTGGGCGGCCGCGGTTGTGCTGTGGGCCGCCGCCGCATTTGTTTGGCTGTTCGCCGCGCTTTTTTTGCTGCATCTTCTGGAGCTCCTTTTCATCGGCTATCGCTTGGGGCGGATAGTTGGCATACGGCCGGGGCGCATAACCGTTCTTTGCATGCTGTTCGGCATATGCTGGTGGCTGCCTCTCCAAAGGGAAATTCGGGAAAACGAATTCGCGGATGCCGATTTTATTGAGGATGGCCGCGAGCCGTGGAGGGAACAGCCATGAAAAACGCCGTTGTGATCACCGACGCCCCTAAAATCAACTACATGCACAATTTTGTGGCGCTTCCCTACTATTACGGTACGGAAAAGTATTTTAACCGCCCCGACGTTTTAGGCATTCGTAAAACCGTTTACGATAACCTGAACGCGCTGGACGAGGCGACGGGTTTTGCACAGCGCTTTCGCGGGCGCAGGGTGCTTATAAAACCCAATCTCGTCTGCGTGATGCATCATTGCGGCTATACGCTTGACGATATCCCAGAGACCACCGACCCCCGCGTGTTCGAGGCGGTGGTATCGTATCTTTATGATCTTCAATGTGAGATCGCCATTGTGGAGAGCGCGGGCAAGGGCGTTTCCACCATGCAGTACTATAAAGATACAGGCTTGGGTAAGGTCGCCCGCCGATATGAAGCACAGCTCTATGCCCTTGAGGAGCAGCCCGTGGACCGTTACTATGTGCCCAAGGCCGAGGTGCAAAAGGAAGTATTCCTGCCGCGCATATTGAGCGAAGCCGTGCGGGGTACGGCGCTGTATGTTTCCGTACCCAAGATGAAAACCAATCTGTATACCGGTGTAACGCTGGGCTTTAAAAACGCCATGGGTACGCTGCCCGGCAATGTCCGTTACCGCAACCACAATTACGCAATAGAAAAAAAGCTGGTTGATCTGCTGTACCTGTTCCAGCCGGCGCTGACCGTCATCGACGGCATCATCGGCGGCGAGGGGCTCACCCCCGCGCCGGTGGACCCCGTGAAGGTCGGCATGATTATAAGCGGCACCAACGCCGTGGAAGTCGACCGCGTGGCGGCGCGCGTTATGGGGTTTGACCCGGAAACGCTCGGCCTCATGCGGGAAGCCCGTGCGCGAGACTTTGGCGACCCGGATGCGCGGGTGATAGGCGACGAGCGGGTGGTCCCCTTCCGAAAGGCGGATTGCTCCTTCCTTACGCCCCGTTTTCGCGAAAACTGGCCGGAGGTGCGCTATTTCGTAGGGCATACCAACAGCCGCGCGCCAAAGATTGCCGATATACATGCCGTTACACCGGAAATGGTGTATGAAATGGAAGGCACGTGCCGCGGCGGATGCCTTGCCACCATGTGCATGTATATGGAGATGCTGCATAAGGCCAGGCACCGGAAAAACAACATCAAGTTTGCCGTCATACGGGGCAACGGGGTGGAGGCGGGCGGCAAACGCTATTGGTTCGACTATGCCGGCAAGCCCTATGATGCACAAGCT
This sequence comes from Clostridia bacterium, assembly GCA_036677445.1. Lineage (GTDB taxonomy): Bacteria > Bacillota > Clostridia > Christensenellales > CAG-138 > JAVBWI01. Next base: position 9,154 of record JAVBWI010000007.1, on the reverse strand, counting down.
ATCCGCGCGCTGGGGCTTAGGCGGGTGATCGGCTGCGGCGCTTGCGCGGTGCCCGCGCAAGCGGTCTGCACGCACTTTGGCGGCGGCTGCTGCAACGTGGGCGATGTGCTGGAGCTTGCGCACAAAGGCTCGCGTGCGGCGATGCCTGTGCTCACGCTGGATAACGACACGTTTATGAATACAGTTTGGGGAATGGTGAAGAAATATTTCGCGATACGCAGGGTGATTAAATCCGGCGATATCGTGGATATTCCCTTTGACGCGGCGGATGACCGCATATTCGAAATCCCCACGCTGTCCGAGGAAGAACTGCAGCGGGACTGGGTGTTTGTACCCATGCCCAGGCTGACGCCGGAGCAGATCCGGCGGAACCTCAGAAAGCTTCGCATCATCACCATCGGCTAGGATACAAACAATACACATGCATTTTACGGCGATATAACAGACAGGAAGGCCGAAATACTTCGGCCTTCCTGCCTGTTTGCCATCCCCCGGTTAGCTGGGGTGCTTGAATGGAAAGTCTGAATATACGATTGTATATCGCCTGTAACCGGCCTCACTTGTCTTTCTTGCTGTTGCCGTTATTGCCGCTATTGCCGCTGTTGCCTTTGGAAGCTTGTCCGGAAGGCTTATTCTGGTTTTTCTCCTCGTTGGTATTCTTCTCTTTTTCCTTATTGCCCTGGCTGCCGTTGTTCTTTTTTACTGCAGCTTCGGGGCTTGCGGTTTCTTCCGGCCCATTGATTGCAGCCTCGCCGGTGGGTTCATCAATGGTTACTTCGCCGGGAGTCTCTTCTGCAGGCGCCTCTTCGTCGGGCAATCCGGCCTTTGCGGCTTTTTTGTTCTCCTTGGTGGCCTTCTGGATCTCCTTGACGGATTTGTTCAGCCACTCCTCGATATTGATGCTGGCAGGGTCCGCTGCGCTTGCCTGCAGTTTTTCAACGAGGTTGAGCTTGCCGGGGGTCACGCCCAGCTTCCGGGCTTCCTGTACCCGCGCATAGCCAACGCTTATAACCTCTACTTCGACTTCTTCGCCGGTTTGTTCTTGTGTTGCTTGCTCGACACTTTCCTGCAGCTGCTCCGCAAGCTCCTCCGCTTTGGCTTCGTCGTTGGAGGCGGTTGCAACCACAATGGCGCCATCCTCTGAGAAATAGCCTTCCGCAGTGATCTCTTCAACCAGCACGGAAATGGCGTCGTCTATTTTTTGGTTGTTCAGGCTGCCGACTTGTATGTTTTGCAGCACCTCTTCGCCGTCGGCATTGACAGCCGTTACGGAAAGCACCCTGTCAAATATGTTGAGCGACAGCGCAACGGACGGATTAACGTCCACGCTGACATAAGAATACGGGGTGAAATACGCAAGGGCGCTGGTGCTGCAAAGCACAACAAAGGCAGCCGCCGCAGTTGCCAAAACCTTCAGCCTGCTTGGCCGACGTATGGAAGTTTCATGCATTTCGATCACCTGTCCTATCTTGTAATTGCTGTTTTTTACATGTTCTATGCAACCATCGTCGGATAGCACAGCCGCGGAACGCCCTTTGATTTCAACGATTACCGCTTTCATTTGTCCATCTCCTCCCTGATGTATTGCATATAACACGCGAGACAGGGATACTCTCCGGAAAGCATCTCTACCGCCGCTATTATATACTTTCGATGGCGTTCAAGTTTTTTTCGGGGCAGCTTCGCATTTTTTTCAAGTATTTTGAGCGGCAGCTGTCTGGAAGCGCGCATTTCCCTGAGCAGCAGCGGGTTATGCAGCAGGTATGCCGCCGCCTTTGCACACACCGCCTTTGTCTTTTGTGTCCGTGGGGAACAGTCGGCCAATTCGAAAAATGTAAAGCCGTATTTGCGAAAAACCTGGTTGGCTGCTTGGATTTCGAGGCCGATTTGATCGTCTGGCGTTTGCGTGATCTGATTCCTGACGGCCTTCCGAATGGTATAAAACGCATCCTCTTCGTCTTCGTCGGCGGAAAACACGGTCGGGTTTACCGAAATCTCCGGGCTATACTTGCCTTGCCCTCTTTGATAGTCGATGAGCCTGCTGCTTATGGTTGTCTGCGCGAACGCAAGAAAGCTTCCCTTATCGAACTGATACTTTTGCACCGCCTGCGCAAAGGCAAACAAAGCGACCGACCATTCGTCATCGCTTTTGGTAATAAAGCGATGCGTTGCCCGTGAAGCGCATTTTAGTATAAAACGCTCGCTCTGCACAATGAGCTGTTCCAGCTTCAGCCGGTCTTGGGCGGCCTCGGCCGCCATGCGGTCCAATTCTCTCATGTACACCGCCACTGTTGTTTGATACGAATGCCTGTTTCCATTATACCCTGCAGTTTATGAACAAAGCGTCAACAAGTGATTCTACAGCCCGATGGAAGCGATATGCCGCCTGATACCGTCGCCCGCGGCGTCAAGCTTCTCTTTGGTCGCTGTTTCCAGCGGAAGCTCCACAATTTCGGCAACACCGCTGCGGTTAAGCCGCACGGGCATGCCCAGACTCACGTCACGCTGAGCGTATTCCCCGCCCGGTATGACGGAGCAGGGAATGATTTCCTCTGTTTCGTTTACAATGGCCTCCAGTATTTTGGTGAGCGATACCGCAGAGGTCCAGCCGGAGGTGCGGCGGCTGTCCAGCGCCTGAAAGTTCCGGAAATAGCGGGAAATCTTTTCCCGTACGCGAAGCCGCGCTGCAAAGTCCAGCGTCAGGGCCTCCCCGCTGCAGCGCAGATGCTCGAACAGCGGCACCTGGTTGTCGCCATGCTCGCCCAGCACATACGCTTCCAGGCTGTCGTAGGGTTTGCCTGTTTCCTCCGCGAGCGCCCAGCGAAGGCGCAGCGTATCGTTGTAGCCAAAGCCCAGAAACTTTTTTCGCGGCCAGCCCAACTGCCTGTACAATGCGTAGTTGAACACATCGATGGGGTTGGTGGCGCAAAGCACAATTTTCGGGTTTGTGCAATGCGCTTTTATTTTTGCGCCGATTTCCTGCACCAGCGCGAGGTTGCCGGTGAGGTATTCGTTGCGGTTGTCCACCGCGCGCTCCGGCAGCCCGGCCGATACGAGTATCACGTCGCTTTGTTCAATTTCTTCGTACGAACCTACGCGTATGCGCGTGCCGGATACCGCGCAGAGCGCCTGGTCCATATCCATCACATGGCTCATCACGACATTTTGCCGCGTGCCGATAAGAAATATTTCCTCAAACAGCCCCTTACAGCCCGCATAAAAGGCTGTGGTGGACCCTAAAAGGCCGGAACCTCCGATTACCGTCATTTTCACGATTTTGTTTCCTCCCGTACGCCATTGACAATTACAATATCGATACAATCACACGAATCTTCAATACCTTTACGAATAGTTCAATTCTACACGATTGTTCGTTTCCTGCAAAGGCGGTATGATTTTCTGCTCACGTTCCCGATTTATCGGGGGATCAAAACAGAAAAATCCCTCCTGCGATAATTTTTTTTGGCAACAGGAAAATTTTACTTGACAGGCGCTCAAAATGCGTATATTTTATTAAACGAATGTTCAATGAACATCTGTTTAATTTTCAGGAGGTAACGGGTATGGCAAAGCGGGCAATCGTGATCGGGGCGGGGCTTACGGGGATGAGCGCGGGGATACACCTTGCGAAAAACGGCGTGGAAGCGGATATATTCGAGATGGCGCCCTGGCCGGGCGGCATGTGTACCGCGTGGGAACGCGGCGGGTATTGGTTCGACGGCTGCATCCACTGGATGGTGGGCACAAAAACGGGCGACGGGTTTAATAAACTTTACCGCGAGGTCGGGGCGCTTACAAAAGACACGGTCATATACAACGCCGACCATATTGTGGAGGAAATTGACGGCGTGACTTATGAGATACCGATGGAGTTGACGGCGTTCCGCACCTTTTTGCGTACCCTTGCGCCGGAGGATGCCGCGCCCATCGATGCGATGTGCGGCGACATCGCGCGCATCTCCCGCGCGAGCATGCCGGGCGGCTTTGATTCGTTTTTTGATAAGGTCAAGGCCGGGTTTACCAGCATAGGCATGCTCGCCATGTTCAAGCATGTGAAAAAGACGATGCGGGAATACGTGTCGCGCTTTCAGAACGAGACACTGCGCACGCTGCTGCTGCGGCTCATGCCCGCCGAATTCACCGCCAGCGGGCTCTTTATGATGCTAGGCACCCGTATGGGCGGCAACGCAGGCTACCCCATGGGCGGCGCGCGCGACGTGATGCGCCGTATGGTGGAAAACTTCCGCGCCGCGGGCGGCAGGCTGCACCTGAACGCCCCAGTTGAGGAGGTTATTGTAGAGAACGGCTGCGCTGTGGGCGTGCGCGTGCGCGGTGAAGAACACCGTGCGGATATGGTCATCGCCGCCTGCGATATGCACGCACTGCTCAATAAGCAGCTCAAGGGGCGGTATGCGCACCCTCAGCTCGACGCCATGCTTAAAGAGTCGCCGCTGTTTCCGCCGCTGGCGTTGGTATCTTTCGGGGTCAAAAAGAGGCTCGGCATACCGTTTGCGGCGACCTGCGAATGCCCGGCGGGTATTCAGACCTCGCCGGATACCAAAGCACATTCCCTGTTCGTCCGCTCCTTCGATTTTGATCCTTCCGCGGCGCCCGAAGGCAAAAGCAGCGTGATGGCCATGCTGGATGCGCCGCTTGCCTACTGGCAGGCGCTCCGCGCGGAAAACATCGGCGAGTACCGCAAACAGAAGCAGGCGCTCTCGGATGCCGTGGCCGCGGAGATTGAGGTCCGCTTCCCCGGTTTTACGGAGGCGATCGAGGTTACGGATGTTTCCACGCCCGCTACCTATGTGCGGCTGACGGACGCTTACCAGGCTTCCTATGAGGGGTTTATGCCCACGCCGCAAGACCTATTCCGCCGCATCGACAGAACCGTGCCCGGTGTTAGGAACATGATACTCGCAGGGCAGTGGGTCACACCCGGCGGCGGCATCTGCACCGCGGTGGACAGCGGCAAATCCGCCGCACGTACCGCGCTGCGCGAGCTTAGGGCAAAATAAAGAGTGATGAACAAACGTGAACAGCAGCGGCTGATGCGCCGCGAACAAATACTCGCCTGCTGCCTGGATAGAATCATCAGCTACGGTTACGCCGGTATGAAGCTTCGGGATATCGCATCGGAGCTTCATATCAGCCCGGGGCTGATATTCAATTACTTTGAATCCAAGGAGCAGATATACGAAGAACTGGTCAAGCTGGGCATCGGCGCACCGATGGAGCTGCTTTCGCAAAGCCTCGGGCAATCGCAAGAGCCGCTAAAAGTATTTGAAAGCATGACGGGCTTTATATTCCATGTCATTACGGTCAGCTCTTTTTCGGCAAAGATGTTTCTGCTTATGGAGATGGCGCAAAAAAGCGAGGATGTGCCTGCCTCTGTGAAGGAACTGATGCAGGGCTTTGATATGTTCACGCCGCTTGTCGAAGTCATACGCGCGGGGCAGCAGAAGGGCGAAATCAAAGCGGGCGACCCTGTGGCGCTGCTTGTGGCGTATTGGGGCGCGGTGCAGGGCGTGGCGACCTACCACGCGCTGCAGCCCGCGCTGCCCATGCCGGAAAGCGGCTGGATCGTGGATATTCTGCGCGCATAGGAGCAGGGAGGCCTGCCCCGCTATGCCCTTTGATTGGGCGGTTGACAGACCACTCGCCGCGCAAGTACAATAAAGAGCAGCCAGGGTAAAGCCGCAATCCGGCAAGCGTCCGGGGCAATGTGGAAAAATATGCAGTTGGGCAGGCGGAACGCATGTTTGTAAAGATCGAGCAGAAAAAGGTCTTTTTAGAGATACTCGAGCAGATACAGGAACAAATCAAGGCCGGCGCATGGTCGGCGGGGGATAAGCTCCCTTCCGAGCGTGTGCTTTCAGAAGAGCTTGGCGTATCCCGTACCGCGGTGCGCGAGGCTATCCGGGCGCTGGAGATCATCGGCCTTGTGCGCTGTGTGCAGGGGGAAGGGAACTTTCTTGCCGAGGATCTTACCCGCTGTTTGATGCAGCCGCTTTCCATGATGTTCGCGCTTTCCGGCACGGGCGTGCGGCAGGTGCAGCAGCTCCGGCACGCGCTGGAGGTGGAAACCGCAAGGCTCGCCGCCGTAGAGCGCAGCGAGGCTGAGCTTCTGCAGCTTGAACAGATCGTCAACCGCATGGAAACCAGCAAGGACGAACAGGAGCGCGCGGAGCTGGACAGGCAGCTGCATTACCGCATTGCGGAGGCGGCAAGAAGCCCCATGATACTGAGCATACTCTACGCGGCTTCCCATTTGATCGAAAACCTGATCATCGGCATACGCGTTTCCATTATGACCTATGACAGCGGCTTTGCCATGATCGACAGCCAGCACAGGGCGATATTGGCAGCGATTCGTTTAAAGGACGCCAAGCTTGCCGCGCGGTGTATGGACGAGCATATGGAGCAGGTGGAAAGCTATCTGATGCATTTGGAAAAAGCGAATCCTAACAATTAACGGTTGCATTTTCCGCAGGCGGTAGGTAAAATAACACTAGTGGACAGACCACCTACCAGTAGTAAAGGCAACTCTTAGCGTAGAAAAGGAGAAAAACATGGGAAATATCACTTGGCCTTATGAAACGCTCAAAGCGCTCTGCCGCGACGCGTTTGAAGCCTTCGGCTTTACCGGGGAAGAAAGCAAAGTCATCACCGACGTATTGCTGTTGTCCGATCTTTACGGAATAGAAAGCCACGGCATGCAGCGCATGGTCCGCTACCACAAGGGAATCGAAAAGGGCATGATCGACGTGCACGCCAAGCCGGAGGTCGTGTTTGAGACGCCCGTTTCCGCCGTCGTGGACGGGCATGACGGCATGGGCCAGCTGATCGGTAAATTTGCCATGGATATCGCCGTCAAAAAGGCGAAAACGAGCGGCATCGCCATCGTTACCGCGCGCAATTCCAACCACTACGGTATTGCCGGGTATTACGCAAAGCTTGCGTGCGACGCGGGGCTCATCGGCTTTTCCTTCACCAATTCCGAGGCCATCATGGTGCCTACCTTCGGGCGGCTTGCCATGCTGGGCTCCAACCCCATCGCCTGCGCCATGCCTGCGGAACCCTGCGACTTCTTCTTCGACGCTTCCACCACCGTGGTGACAAGGGGCAAGCTGGAGATGTATAATAAAATGGAAAAACCCCTGCCGGAGGGCTGGGCGCTGGATAAGGACGGGCATCCAAGCTCGGATGCGCCGGATGTTTTAAAGAACATCATCGCGAAGAACGGCGGCGGTATCATGCCGCTGGGCGGCAGCGCCGAGGTGCTGGGCAGCCACAAGGGTTACGGCTACGGCATGCTGTGCGAAATATTCACCTCCATACTTTCGCTGGGCATGACCTCCAATTACACCATGCAGGGGACGAAAGGCGGCATCTGCCACGGCTTTGCGGCCATCGATCCCGCAATATTCGGCGACCCCGCCGCGATCAAGGCGCATTTTTCCACCTTCCTGCAGGAACTGCGGGATGCGCCCAAGGCCGAGGGGCAGGCGCGGATTTATACCCACGGCGAAAAAGAAGTTGCCGCCATGCAACAGCGCATGAAGGAAGGCATACCTGTCAACGAGAACACTATGACGGAAGTGCTGGATATGTGCAACTTCCTGCATATGGATTTTAGTTCCTACTTCGGCTCCTACCTGCCTCCGGACGCCAAAGCGGTGTTCAAGGGCAACTATTGAGTTAATCGGGAGAGAACGCATGCTGCTACGGCTCCCTTATGGGAATGGACATATCCCATACGACTGCGGCTGTGCCTGCGTATTGCAATCGCGGGTGGACAGCCTGCGCTCAGAGCGCCCGGGCATGGAAATCGTACGCGAAGCCATGGCGCGGCCCGCCGGCAGCCTGCCGCTGCAGGCGCTTGCAAAGGGCAAACCGCGGGCGACGGTCATCATCAGCGACCATACGCGGCCGGTGCCCAGCCGGGATATACTGCCCCCCATGCTGGAGGCATTGCGAGCGGGCAGCCCCTCCATAGAGATCACGCTCTTGGTAGCGACCGGCTTTCATCGCGGCACCACGCATGCGGAGCTTAAAGAGAAGCTGGGGCAAGAGATCGTCGCGAGCGAGCGCATCGTCATACACGATTCACAGAACGCGGAGCAAAACGTGCGCATCGGCGTATTGCCGTCCGGCGCGCCGCTCGTCATCGACAGGGTGGCGGCGGATACGGAGCTGCTTGTCGCGGAAGGGTTTATTGAACCACACTTTTTTGCGGGATTTTCCGGCGGGCGAAAATCCGTGCTGCCGGGGGTGTGCGACCGTGTCACGGTGCTGGGCAACCACTGCAGCGCGTTTATCGACAACCCGCGCGCGCGTACGGGCATGCTCGAAGGCAACCCGCTGCACACCGATATGCTTGCCGCGGCAAGGCTTGCGAAACTGCAGTACATCGTCAACGTTGTCATCGATGAAGAAAAGCGCACCGTTGCCGCCTTTGCGGGGGATATGGAGCAGGCGCACAGGGCCGGCTGCGCGTATTTGCGGCAATACTGCGCGGTGCAGGCCGCGCCCGCCGACGTGGTGGTGACCACCAACGGCGGCGCGCCGTTGGACCAGAACATTTACCAGTGCGTCAAGGGCTTGACCGCGGCGGAGGCCACGGCCAACCCGGGCGCTGTGCTGATACTCTGCGCAGAATGCGCGGACGGCACCGGCGGCGATGCGTTTTACCGGTCGCTGCGCGATTGCCTAAGTCCGCACGCGCTCTATGAGGAAATCATGGCGACGCCGCAGCAAAACACCATCCCGGATCAATGGGAGTCGCAGGTGCTTGCCCGGATATTAAAAAAGCACCGGGTGATACTCGTTTCCCGCCCTGAAATGCGGGAAACCGTGCAGGATATGAAAATGGAATTTGCGCCTGAGCTCACAGACGCGCTTAAAATGGCCAACGCGAAACCGGACGGCTCCAACGTCACGGTGATACCCAACGGTATTTCCGTAATCGTGGAGGCCGCTGAACAATAAAATAATCAACAAGCACAGGAAAGGAAGAAGAATATGGATTACGCCAAGGAATCCCTGCGGCTGCATGCAGAATGGAAAGGAAAGATCGAGGTCGTCGCCACCGTGCCCGTCAAAACAAAAGAGGATCTGTCCCTTGCCTACACCCCCGGCGTGGCGCAGCCCT